>DASPMC010000007.1:0-172766 GCA_035627275.1 Noviherbaspirillum sp. | reverse complement strand
CATATGGACCGGCTCTCCGTGGCGCGCCTTTCCGGCCGCAGGAGCAAGCTTGAGCTCAAGGGGCTGCGTGCGGATGGAAAACCGCTCACGTTCAACGCCAGCATCTCGCGAGTCACGGTGCATGGCGAACTGTTCCTTGCGCTGATTTTGCACGAGCCCGGCAGCCATCAGAGCGAGCCGGAATCGAAGCATCGCTTGATCCGGACGCACGACCTGCGACGATGGGCAGTCTCGTCGCAGCAGGCGACCGAAATCGAGAAAAAACGCTTTTCCCGCAAGCTGTACGACGATATCGGACAGCGCCTCAGCGTGCTGAAACTTGACCTGGACTGGCTGGAAAACAGCCTGCCGGAGACGGACGACGGGTTGCCCGCGCGCTTGGCCCAGATGCAAGGTTTGCTCGACAATGTCATTACCATGACGAAGAGCATGGCTTCCGCCCTGCGGCCCCCGCTGCTCGACGATTTCGGACTGCTCCCGGCAGTGGAATGGATGGCGGAGAATTTCCGCAAGAGAACTGCTATCTCGGTCACGGTGGAAAGCAGCGGCATCACGGGCAAATTGGACGACCCGATCGAGTCGGCAGTGTTCCGGGTGGTGCAGGAAGGCCTGTCGAATATCGAAAAACACTCCCATGCGAGTAATGCAAGAATCATATTCGAACGTAACGAGAACCAACTCGATGTTATGATTCAGGATGACGGCATTGGCATGCCTGCGGGCAGCGAGTACCAGCCCGGCTGCTACGGGTTGATTGCCATGCAGGAACGCATTTTTGTTTTGGGAGGTACAATCAGCATCGAAAACGTGACGCCCCACGGTGTGGCGATCCACGCTTCAATCCCGATTGAGCCCATTTTCACCACAGACCAGAATTCTCACCCGCCGACGACACATCCATGATCCGCATTGTTATCGCCGACGACCACACTATCATGCGCGAAGGCTTGAAGCGCATTCTTGATGGAGCCGACGACATCGAGGTCGTGGGCGAGGCCGTCGACGGTTTTGAAGCGCTTGCACACGTCCGCAAAGGCGGTTTCGACCTGCTGATGCTGGACCTGTCCATGCCCGGCCGCAGCGGCGTCGAATTGATCCGCCAGATCAAGGATGAAGTCCCCAAGCTGCCTATCCTCATCCTGACCATGCACGAGGAAGAGCAATACGCCGTTCGCGCCATTCGTGCCGGCGCGCGTGGCTACCTGACCAAGGAAAGTGCGGGAACGCAGCTGGTCAGCGCCATCCGCAAGGTCGCATCCGGACGTCCCTACATCAGCCTGGAAGTGGCCGAGCAGCTCGCGATGGATGTGATGCCATCCAACGAGGACCTGCCTCACAAGCAGCTTTCCAACCGCGAGTTCGAGGTGTTCACGCTGCTGGTCAGCGGCAAGTCGATCACCGAGATCGCAGACCTCCTCCACCTCAGCGCCAAGACGGTCAGCACGCACAAGACCCGTATCCTGACCAAGATGAACATGAACTCCCTGGCCGAGATGGTTCAGTATGCCGTACAGCACCGCCTGCTCGGTCCCTTGAAGAACTAAGCAATCAGGCAAATACCACGCTCCCTGCGAGCCTGTTTCAGGCGAGATCGGCACGCCTGGATACACGGTTCTGTTTCCCGTGCTCACTTAACCGCCTGCCCCTGTCCCGTCGCGCCTCACGCCCGAGAAAGTCCTATAGGAAAATATCTCGGCTCCTTGTAGGGAAATTCCTACAAACCTCCCTGCCTACCTACATTTCAATTCAGACCACACCGATAGCAATTGCCAGTTGCGATTGCGATACTGGACACGAAGCGAACATGCCAAGCAAACAACGCACTCTTGCCCCTGCGCATCAAGGACCGGGCAACAGTTGCTCGGCGCGACCGCCACGACGACCTTAAGTCGCGTATCGCTCTTCCTGGCGCCGAATGAACAATCCGAATTACCCTGAATTAGGAGATGCCCATGTTGTCCACGCAAATGACTGATCCCCGCTCCGAGGCAACGCCCCCCGCGCTGCACTCGTCTTCCGTGGAAGCTGGCTGGCAGCGCCAAGGCAAGCTCTGGTCCAACTTGAAGGAGCTTTGCGACGTGCTTCGCATTCCTTCGGCCGCCGTGCATACGGATGAAGAGCTCCTGTTCCAGCATGTCCAGTTCAAGACCGGGCAACGTATTCATACCATCGGCCAGCCTTTCGATACGCTCTACATCGTCCATTCCGGCTTTCTCAAGACTGTGCTCATCGACGAGTTCGGCAATGAGCAGGTTCTGAGTTTCCCGATGAAGGGCGACCTGTTCGGCGTGGACGGCATCCATACCAAGCGTTATGCATCGGAAGCCGTGGCACTGTCCAATTGCGACCTGATCCTCCTGCCGTTCAAGAAACTCACCGCCCTCGGCCGCGCCCATCCGGAGTTCGAGCATGCGATGTACAGCGTGATGAGCCGCGAACTGGTGCGTGAACAGGCGATGGTCAGCATGCTCGGTGCGCTGAGCGCCGAAGCACGTGTCGCCCGCTTTCTCGTCAACCTGTCGGAGCGCTATGCCGACATGGGGTATTCGAGCAAGCTGTTCAACCTGCGCATGACGCGCCATGAAATCGGCAGCTACCTCGGCCTCACACTGGAAACCGTCAGCCGTACGCTGTCGGCCTTCAACGAAATCGGCCTGATCTCCGTCGACCAACGCTCCATCGGGATCAAGGATCTCGACGCTTTGAAAACCTTGCGCCGCCTGCCGCCGTCGAGCGCCCGCGCAAAGCAGGTTGCCGCAAAGAAATCGAAGGCTGCTGCCAAGGAAACGGACCAGCCGGACAACGATTGGGGCGGGCTGGCCACCGCCTAATTCCTCTGCTGGAGGCGCCGCCTTTCCCGCCGCTGCGTGCGTTTCCAGCCCCAAAAACCAAGCCCTGTCCAACACAGACAGGGCTTTTTTCTTGAGGATTCGCCACTTGCCGGACGTCGAGCCCAGCGCCCGCCGGCTTACTTCTTCCTGCCTCCGCCCGACGGCTGGCCGCCCCGCTTGTCTTCTGTTGCCGAAGCGTCCGCTTCGGCCGCCGCCGCGGCAGCCGCGCGCGACATTTGCGTTGCCACCATCGCCGCCTGGTCTATCCCGCTGCTCGCAGCCTCCTGCGCATTTCCTGTAGCGGTTTCTACATAGGAGGCCATTTGCTGCGCGGACCGGCCGGCGGCCTGTTCAACGGCGCCGCGTGCTGCCACCATATTCTTCTTCGCCAGTTCCGCGACTTCCTTGAATGCCGATTCCCAAACCGAAAACATGCTGGTCATCGGATTGAAGACGGTATCGTTCGCCTGCGTCTGTGCTGCCTGGAGAGGGCGGGTCGTGCTGGTCGTGGCATTCGTCCGGATCTGTTCCATGTAATCCTGCATCGACCGTGTCAACTCGTTCTGCATCTCGGCAACAATGCGCACAATTTCCTTCTGGTAGCTCATCGCATCATCCGGGTTGCGGCTGAACAAACTCGACTGCAAAGTCGACCCGACCAGACGCGGATCGCGGGCGCTGGTGATCGCCTGCGCCAGGTTCAGTTGCTCATTGAAGACACGCTGGGTCGCTCCCCGCATGACGCGGTCAATTTTCTCCGTTCCCGAGAAAACGGCTTCGGCGAACCTGCGGGATGCTTCAATTTGCGTGTTGTACATCGTCAGCAGTGGATTGGTTGCATTCTGCATGGTGACTCTCCTGGGAAATGAAGGAAGAGAAAGCTTGGAATTCGACTGGAACCCGCCTCTGTAGACCTGGCCATCAAAGGAAATCGGCACAGCATGGCGGCAATCGATGCGCGCAAATGCCGGTGCATGAAGGCTCTGCCGGGGCGGTACTCGGGCTTCGTATATTCTGTTCGCATTCAACCCTCACTTCCACTCGCCCGGCCCTGCGCTTGAGGCACATCAAGCGGCACATTCTCTCGCGAACGTCCGCGCCCGGCATGCCGGGCAAATGGAAATGGGGAACCATCTATTGCATGTGCTGGCCGCCGTTGATCGCGATATTGGCGCCCGTCAGGTAACCGGCATCATCCGAGCACAGATAGGCGATCAGCGCGGCCACTTCCTCCGGCTCTCCAAGACGCCCGACTGGGATCTCGGGAATGATCTTCGACTCGAGGATGTCCTTGGGCACCTTCATCACCATTTTCGTGCGCATATATCCGGGAGACACCGTGTTGACGGTGATGCCCTTGCTGGCGACTTCGAGCGCCAGGGCCTTGGTAAAGCCGTGCATGCCCGCCTTCGCAGCGGCATAGTTTGCCTGGCCAAAAGCCCCCTTCTGCCCGTTGACCGAAGATATGTTGATGATGCGTCCCCACTGCATTTCCAGCATGCCGTGAAGCACCTGCTTGGTCATGTTGAATACGCTGTCTAGGTTGGTTCGAAGCACAAGCTGCCAATCCTCCTGCGCCATTTTCTTGAGCGTCGCATCACGGGTAATACCGGCATTGTTGACGAGTATGTCGATCCGACCCAGGTCGCCGAGAATATTCCTGACGGCCTCCTCGCACGATGCGTAGTCCGCCACATCGACTTTGTACGCCATGACGTCGACACCCTCCCTCTTGTGCATCTCCACCCATTCACCGGCGGAACGGTTATTCGGGGAATACGTTGTCGCTACTCGATAACCTGCACGAAACAGCCTCGTGCAAATTGCATCGCCGAGTCCTCCCATGCCGCCTGTCACTAATGCCACCTTCGCTTCGTCCATGTTGTACCCCTTGCGTTATGTTGAAGATGTCTGCCGTTGCAGGATGCGTCCTCTACGGGCGAGAAAACGCCTGGCGCGAGCACCAGACACGTTCGATGCGTGCAAGGGTGATAAGTTCTGCGGCCGGCGAAAGGGGGAACTGTCCGTATCTGAAACGCAGACATTACACTCGGAGCGGTGAGTTCGAGCGATGCAGGTCGAACCCGCACATGCCACCGCTGTCTATAGGCGTGAAACACTTGCATGCGCGTCGATGGTATCGCGCATATCCAATGCCGGCTGTGAGCCGGCCTCCTTTCCGATCAGGCTATGAGTGAATGCAGCCCAAGCTTTACATCTCATATTCGCCGGTTAAAGCAGGCTCGGTCTTTGCGCTGTTCTATTTCGAGTCGGGCAACGATGTCTACGGCTGGCACCTCGAGACGAGAGACCGCTACTTCTCGGCGGCGTTTTTCATGGTCGAGAACTTCTATGGCCAGAGAGAACCGCGTCTCTATCGCAGCATGGAGGATGACGTGTACAGCGCATGGACCATCGACCATCCGCCGACGAAAAACAGCATCCGCTGTCCGTTAAGCGAGGCTGTGCGTCACGAGCTGGAGCGCCAGCAATCATTGTTCGTGGAAGAGTGGCTGTTCTTCGGGAACGACACCGGCATCGACACGGAATGCGCCGCCTATCAGGTGCAGGGATTGCCGGTGCATGAGGCGAACATCAAGTGGCGCCGCTTGCACCGGTTGAAGAAGTTCGGCTCAGAATGGATCCACGCCTCGCCGGGCATGGACATGAATGTTGTCCAGTACCTGCGCAAGTACTGGCGGCTCAATGAGAAGGTGCAGACTGCCTGAACTCAGACAGTTTAGAGAGTGTGATGAGCCAGCGCGGCATTCCATGTCGCGATATGCCACTCGCAGCCGACACGGCCGGTCACATTGCCTTTGTTGTCCAGTCCCTCGATTGGACCGTGGAACACCGCGAACATGAGAGCGCCTTCAGGACTGACAGGCTGGTGTATGCAGCCCGCGGGCTCGAGGAGATACATGCCGGCGGTATAGCGCTGCTCCGGATTTTCTTCATAATGGAATCCTCCTTCGAGGACCAGTCCTTCGACCGCACCGACGTGGCGGTGAAGGGGGGCGTTACAGTTCTTGCCCAGGCGGATCATCAATGTGAAACGACCACTCTCGGGATCGCCGCTCAGGAGCTTGAAGTGGGCGTCCGGCATTGCCCATGGTACCCAGGGAAGATGCAGGGGATCGCGGACATGCACCTCGTGATCAGTGCGGTTGAAGTCGTTCGTGCTTGGTTGCGTCAGGTTAGTCATGTCGGAAATAGCGTGCAAGGCGCGCAATCATGCGCCGGGCGCCATCCTAACCGAGAGCGGCCCAGCGCGCTATACCATATCCGACATTCGCACGGTATCCATCATGTTGCCGAATGCCTGACCGGCAATACCACGCGGAAGCGTGTGCCCTTCCCAACTTCGCTGCGGACATCGATATGACCGCGATGCTTTTGCACAATGCCATAGGAAAGCGACAATCCCAGGCCCGTTCCCTTGCCGACAGGCTTGGTGGTGAAGAAGGGATCGAAGATGCGCGACATCACCTCCTTTGTCATGCCGCATCCGTTGTCCTCGACTTCGAACCATATGGTGGCGCCGTCGCCGCCTGTGCGGATCACGATCCGCCCGCGCTCCGCCGTGATGGCATGCGCCGCATTCACAACCATGTTCATGACAACCTGGTTGATTTGCGAGGGCAGGCATTCAATTTCCGGAATATCACCGTATTCCTTGATCACGTCCGCCTTGTACTTGATCTCGTTGTTGACGATGTTCAGCGTCGAATCGATACCCTGCCGGATGTCGGCCCACTCCCACCGGAGATGCGAGTCGACGCGCGAAAAATCCTTCAGGTCCTGCACAATCTTGCTGACGCGATCCAATCCCTCGCGCGACTCCTCCATCAGGTAGGGCAGATCCCCCTTCAGGTAATCGAGCTCAATCCGTTCGCGCAGTGCCTTCAGGCGGGCAAGCGCGTCCTGGTCCGTGAAGCCAACCTCAAATTCTTCATACATGGCGAGCATTTCCATCAGGCCGTTGAGGTAATTCTCCAGCGCGGCAAAATTGGACACGATATACCCGACGGGATTGTTGATCTCGTGCGCGACGCCAGCGGCGAGCTGACCGATGGAAGCGAGCTTCTCGGATTGCATCAGCTGCTCCTGCGCCATCGACAGCCTGGCATTCAGCTCGGTCAATTCCGCGTTGCGCCGCAAGAGCTCGGCTTCCGCCTCTTCGCGCTTGCGGATGTCTTCCTCGAGATGGCTGTTGGCCTGCGCGAGTTGGGTCGTGCGCCTGGCGACCAGGTGCTCAAGGTCGACCTGGACCTTGTGCAGGTTCCGCTCCGCCAGCTTGCGCTTGGTGACATCCTGCAGGGTTTCGATTGCGCCGACGATGCGGCCCTGATCGTCGCGCAGCGGTGCAGCGGAGAAGAACAACCAACGCCCGCTTTCGCCCATGTGCGGAAAAAAATCTTCCGCCTCGTATGCGCCGGGGATGATCGGAGAACGCCTGAACTTGTTGTGGTAATAGCTCTCCACCATCGTCTCCGCCGCTCCCGACACAATGAGATCGGCCAGTACCGGGCGCTCCTGCGCGTAGAACGGCGCCCACTGGTTGCGGCTGCCTATCATCTTCGATGCCGCTACGCCGATGGTGCGTTCGCAGGCCTTGTTCCAGTGCGTGACGATGTGGTTCGCATCGATCGCGAATGCCGGAACGGGGCTGCCATCGAAGAAGGCGGACAAGGCAGGGGCCATCGGACGCTCGCCGGCTATCCCGCCCCCTGATGCGCCGGCTTCCCGCCCTTCAACCATGAGGAAGGACGCCTCCGGCACGTCTCCGGAACCGCGAATGAATACCGCGGGATCATTGTCGCCCTGTGCGTGCGACACATGGTCTTTATCCTGTTCGTTTCCGCCCACGCCGCTGGCCTGCGCAAGCATTTCGGCACGACGAGTGGCAATCCGCTCGATCTTGACTTGCGCTTCATGCAGGGCTTCTTCGGCCAGGCGCATGTCGGTGATGTCCTGCATCGTCTGCACCGCACCGACGACGACGCCTTGCGCGTCGCGTAACGGAGAGGCCGAGAAGGCAATCCAACGCCCGCTTTCACCCAGGTGAGGAAAGAAATCCTCGACCTCGTAGGCACCCGGCACCAGCGGCACCGAGCGGAACCTCGTCCCCGGGTAGGCTTCGGCGACATCGCTCGCCGGGCTCGACAGCACATGGTCGGCCAGCACCTTTTGCGGCTGCACGTAGTACGGTTGCCAATGGTTGCAGGTGCCGGCCATCTTCTCGGCCGGGATGCCGGTCATGCTCTCGCATGCCTTGTTCCAGTGGGTGACGGTGTGGGTGATGTCGATCGCGAAGGCGGCAACCGGACTGCCGTCGAAGGATGCCGGCAAAGCCGCTTCCACATGCCTTGCCGCGTCGTTGCACGCGGTCGAAACAGGTGCGTCCCGCTGCCCGGCAGTGCGTGGTGGATGTCCGGCCTCGCGATCGTGTCTCATGGCCCTCCCTGGTCGCCCGGCCGTTGCCGGGGATAATTCATTATCGTACGAAAAGTCGTTGT
Source organism: Noviherbaspirillum sp. (assembly GCA_035627275.1). Classification (GTDB taxonomy): domain Bacteria; phylum Pseudomonadota; class Gammaproteobacteria; order Burkholderiales; family Burkholderiaceae_D; genus Noviherbaspirillum. The sequence continues at coordinate 164,416 of DASPMC010000007.1, read as the reverse complement.
CAACCAGAAAGGTCGGGCAGCAGTTCGGGAGCGATGGCTTGCGTGTCCTTGATCGTCTGCAGCACGATGTTGGAGCGTATGTCGAGAACGCCGTCGGTCTTGTACAGCTTCTCGAGGATGAATGCGGAAAAATGCTTGAGGCTGCGCGCCCGGATGCGCAACAGGTAGTTCGCCTCGCCGGTGATGATGTACGAGCCGACCACTTCCGGCCATACCTGCAGGGCAGCCGAGAAGTTTTCATGCCAGCGGTCGACGTCGCGCCGCATCGTCACCTGCACGAAAGCATCTACTTCCAGCCCGAGTGCCGTTGTGTCGAGGACTGCGCTGTAGCGGGCGATGATGCCGTTCTCTTCGAGCAGGCGCACCCGGCGCAGGCAGGACGAAGGCGACAGGAAAACCCGCTCGGCAATGTCCTGGTTGCTCATCCGGCCGTCTTCCTGCAGGAGCGAAAGTATCTTGAGATCGGTTGCGTCAAGATTCATTGAAATTTCCAGCGAATATGTCATTCATAAATCGAATTTTATTCGATTTTTCGCTTATCACACGCTTCAGTTTGCAATAAAACTCCGCAGATTTCGTCTTACACTTCACACATTCACAATTACAGGAAAACGTGAGACAAATGACAAGACCAAACCGGCTGTGGGACATCACCCCGCCCGTTTCGCCATCTCTTCCCGTCTGGCCGGGCGACACGCCCTTCAGCACAGCCACGACCTGGGAAATGGGCGACGGCTGCCCTGTGAAGGTAAGCCGCATCACCATGTCCACCCATACGGGCGCCCACTGCGATGCTCCCTCGCATTACGACGCCTCGGGCGCGTCGATCGACGCCGTCGCGCTGGACGCTTATCTCGGTCCCTGCCGCGTCATCGATTGCACAGGCGTGAAGCGGGTCGATCCGCAGCACGTCGCCCATGCGCTGGAAGCATTGCCGGCACGGGTACTCCTGCGGACCTATGCTGCTGCGCCGACGGACCGCTGGGACAGCGCGTTTGCCAGCGTGGCCGCGGACACCATCGCCCTCCTCGCCCGGCATGGCGTGCGCCTGATCGGCATCGACACCCCGTCGCTCGATCCGCAGGAGTCAAAGACGATGGACGCGCACAACGCCGTACGGAAGCACGGCATGGCGATCCTGGAGGGTGTCGTGCTCGATGACGTCCCCGCCGGCAACTATGAACTGATCGCATTGCCCCTGAAACTGGCCGGCATGGACGCCAGCCCGGTACGGGCAGTGCTGCGCGAATTGAACCAGGGAGAAGCATGATGATGACAAGAATGGATTGCGCCGCATTGGACGCACGTGACGAACTGGCCGGTCTGCGCGACTACTTCGCGCTTCCTGACGGGGTCATTTACCTTGACGGCAATTCGCTCGGCACACGTCCGAAAGCGGCGGTCGAACGCGCAAAGGAGGTGCTGGAGCAGGAATGGGGCAAGGACCTGATCCGGAGCTGGAACACCGCAGGCTGGTTCGACTTGCCCCTGCGTCTTGGCGACAAGCTCGCCCCGCTGGTTGGTGCCGGGCCGGGGGAAATCGCCGTCACGGACACCACATCGGTGAACCTGTTCAAGGTCCTGGCTGCCGCCCTGGATATTCAGGCAAGGAACAGCGCGTCCGCCGCACGCAGGACAATCGTCACTGAGCGGGCAAATTTCCCTACCGATGTCTACATGGCAGACGGTCTGACAAGCTGGCTCGATCGCGGGTACCGGCTGCGGCTGGTCGATTCGCCGGATGAGCTGGCGAACGCCATCGACCAGGATACGGCCGTCGTCATGCTCACCCATGTCAACTACCGTACCGGCTACATGCATGACATGAAAGCCGTCTCCGCCCATGCGCACGCGAACGGCGCTCTTGCGGTATGGGACCTCGCGCATTCCGCCGGCGCGGTGCCGGTCAACCTCAATGCAGACGGCGCGGACTTCGCTGTCGGCTGCACGTACAAATACCTCAACGGCGGCCCCGGCGCGCCGGCCTTCGTGTGGATCGCGCCGCGCCACCAGGCACACTTCCGGCAGCCGCTGTCCGGCTGGTGGAGCCATGCCACCCCGTTCACCATGCAGCCGGAGTTCCAGCCGGCCGCCGGCATCCGCCGCGCGCTCTGCGGCACTCAACCCATCGTCTCGCTCGCGCTTGTGGAATGCGGCCTCGATGTATTCGCACAAACGGACATGACGGCGATCCGCAAGAAATCGCTCGCCCTCACCGACCTGTTCATCGAACTGGTCGAGCACCGATGCGCGCGCCATCCGCTCACGCTGGCGACGCCACGTGACCACCGCGTGCGCGGCAGCCAGGTCAGCATCGCACACCCGCATGGTTACCCCGTCATGCAGGCACTGATTGCACGCGGCGTGATCGGCGACTACCGCGAACCGGAAATCATGCGCTTCGGCTTCACGCCGCTCTATACGCGATTCGTCGACGTGTGGGATGCGGTCGATGTACTGGCGGACGTCCTGGATGGCAACAAGTACGACGTCGACTCCCATCGCGACGCAGTGACCTGAGAGAGGAAAGAATGAGTTCCGAAAAGACAAGCAACTGGCATGGTGCGAAGATGGACTTCAGCCAGGCGATGAGCTACGGCGATTACCTGGGCCTGGACCAGGTGCTGTCGGCACAGCATCCGCGCTCGCCCGCCCATGACGAAATGCTGTTCATCGTCCAGCACCAGACCAGCGAACTGTGGATGAAGCTGATGCTGCATGAATTGCATGCGGCACTTCGCCAGATGCACAAGGACGATCTACCGCCGGCGTTCAAGATGCTGTCACGGGTCGCACGCATCATGGACCAGCTGGTGCATGCCTGGGATGTGCTGGCGACGATGACGCCGCCGGAGTACACCGCAATCCGCCCCTACCTCGGCCAGTCGTCCGGTTTCCAGTCCTACCAGTATCGCGAGCTGGAGTTTATTCTCGGCAACAAAAATGCCGCGCTCCTCAGTGTCCATGCATCGTCGCCAGAAATCCATGCTCGCCTGGACCTAGCCCTGCGTGCGCCGTCGATCTACGATGAGGCGATCCTTCTCATGGCGAGGCGGGGTTTCAAGATCGCCGAAAGCCGCATGAACGCCGACTGGACGATGCCGACTGTCGCCGACGAATCGGTGAAAGCAGCCTGGCTGGAGGTGTACCAGGCGCCGGAAAAGCACTGGGAGCTCTATGAGCTGGCGGAAAAACTGGTCGACCTGGAAACCGCCTTCCGATTCTGGCGCTTCAGGCATGTTACGACGGTGGAGCGCATCATCGGCTTCAAGACCGGGACGGGCGGCACGGCCGGGGCCAGCTACCTCAGGAAAATGCTGGAGGTAGTGCTCTTCCCCGAGCTGTTTGCCCTGCGTACGGCACTCTAAGGACGATGTTTCCGCAACAGGACTGGATTCGAGTGAATAATTCGAGTGAATAATCAGGGGGATAGCGCGACGGCAACAGGTATAATTACCGGCGAAGCACAGAGCGAGCGGTGAGCAATTGTTCAATACGCTGTAACGATGCCAATGTTCCCCCTAATGTTCGGGCCGCTTTCAATGCGGCCCGTTTCATTTGGCTGGCGGAACATGGTCTTTTGCTCATAGTGCGGCCGCATATATCGATAGCGTTTTATGTCCAAGAATCCAAGCAGCAAACCGATAGAAATCAAGATTTCGACAGTCGTTGCCGTTTCCGTCATTCTCCGCACGTCCGACCTCTCCGCACTGGACGCGGCGATGCAGGCGATGACCGGTGGAGCCTCCGACTATTTCGACAACGAATTCGCGATCCTCGACGTCACGTCCTGCGAGTCCCTGCCCACCGCGATCGAGTGGCCCGCACTGATTTCCCTGTTCAAGTCCTACAGCCTGAACCCGGTGGCCGTACGCGGCGCCCCGGCGGAAATGGAAGAATCGATCCTGGCCAGCGGCCTTTCCATCGACACGCTGGTACAGCCGCGCAAGCCGGTCGAGGAGGAAGCCCCGGCGGTTGTCGTGCCCGAACCGGCACCTGCCCCTGCTCCAGCACCGGTTGTCCAGGCAGCGCCGGCAGTTGCCCCCTTAGCGATGATCATCGACACGCCGGTTCGCGCGGGCCAGCGCATCTATGCGCGCGGCGCCGACCTCGTGGTGAATGCCATCGTCAATCCCGGCGCAGAACTGATCGCCGACGGCAGCATCCACGTCTATGCCCCGCTGCGCGGCCGAGCACTTGCGGGTGCAAGCGGCAACAATGAAGCACGCATTTTCACGCTGAGCATGGAAGCCGAACTGGTTTCCATTGCCGGCACCTACCGCACTTTCGAGAGCGGTCTACCCCAGGATCTGGCGAAAAAACCGGCGCAGGTCCGTCTTGCTGGCGACCGGATAGATGTCCTGTCCATTCGCGTCTAGTTTTTAAAGTTCTGAGAAAAAAGGAGTTTGTTCGTGGCCAAAATCATTGTTGTAACGTCCGGCAAAGGAGGTGTCGGCAAAACCACCTCCAGCGCCAGCTTCGCCTCCGGCCTGGCCCTGCGCGGGCACAAGACCGCTGTGATCGATTTCGACGTCGGCCTGCGCAACCTCGACCTGATCATGGGCTGCGAGCGCCGCGTGGTATATGACCTCATCAACGTCATCAACAATGAAGCGACCCTGAACCAGGCCCTGATCAAGGACAAGCACTGCGAAAATCTGTTCGTGCTGCCCGCCTCGCAGACCCGTGACAAGGATGCGCTGACCGAGGCAGGTGTCGAGCGCGTGCTCAACGAGCTGGCCAAGATGGGCTTCGAGTACATCGTGTGCGACTCGCCCGCAGGCATCGAACACGGCGCAGTGATGGCCTTGACCTTCGCCGACGAAGCGATCGTCGTCACCAACCCGGAAGTGTCCTCGGTGCGCGACTCCGACCGCATCCTCGGCATCATCCAGGCCAAGTCGCGCCGCGCGCTGAATGGCCAGGAGCCGGTCAAGGAGCACCTGCTGATCACCCGCTACGTGCCCAAGCGCGTCGATGCCGGCGAGATGCTGTCCTATACCGACGTGCAGGAAATCCTGCGCATTCCGCTGATCGGCATCATTCCCGAATCCGAGGCCGTGCTGCACGCGTCCAACCAGGGCAACCCGGCCATCCACATGACCGGCTCCGACGTGTCGGAAGCCTACCAGGACGTCGTCGCCCGCTTCCTCGGCCATGAAGTCCCGCTGCGCTTTACCGCCTACGAAAAGCCGGGCCTGTTCCAGCGTCTCTTTAAGGGAAAGTAAACCATGGCGCTACTCTCCTTCCTGTTCAATAACAAACCGAAAAGCGCCAGCGCAGCCAAGGAGCGCCTCCAGGTCATCATCGCGCGCGAGCGCAACGGCCGGGACGGCCCGGATTTCCTGCCGGCCCTGCACAAGGAATTGATCGAGGTGATTTCGAAGTACGCCAAGGTGAATGCCGAGGACATCAAGATTTCGCTCGATCGCCAGGGCAACCTGGAAGTGCTGGACGTGAATGTGGTGCTACCGGACGTCATGCCCGGCAAGTGATGTTGTTCTTTTCCTTCGAAGGCAGGACGCCTTCGAAGGATTTACCGCGTTAGTGAAGCTGGTGTTTCAGGTCTGACAGTTCGCGGTGCGCCTGCATGATGGCATTCTTCAGTTCGTCATCGATATTGCCCTGAGAATGTTCGCATGCATCCTTTGCGCGATCGCCCAGTTCTTCCAAGTCGTCGACGCACTGCCGGACCTGTTGCTCGTCCTGCGCCGACTGGATCATGTTGCGCGCCTGACCGATCCTCTGGTCCAGCTCCTGCATGCAGTTCTTGATGTCCATCGGCACAGCCTGCGCCGATTGGCAGCGGCGCGCGGCTTCATGGATTGTGCTTTCCACATGTACCAGGCGTTGCTGCAATTCGTTTGCTTGCATCATGTCATGCCTCCTTTGCGTTTTCCCTCGCACTCAAGGGAATCGTTTGATAACTGCTTGACAACCTAGTTCCTGTGTCCCGCAGCGGTTTCGGTGCAACTTCAGCGATGCTGCGCGGTCATATTTTGTTGCGCCTTCGATGCCTTTTCGGCAAACCTTGCAAGTAAGGTAGTTCCTGTACAATCCGCTCCACCATGAGTTCCCCGAAAAACCTGTTTTCCTATCCGCGTTACCGTCCCGATTACACGACGCCTGCGCCCTATCTCCCGATGTCCCGCGCGGAGATGGATGCACTCGGTTGGGATTCGTGCGATGTCATCCTGGTGACCGGGGACGCCTATATCGACCATCCGAGTTTCGGCATGGCGCTGGTCGGGAGACTGCTGGAGAAACAGGGATTCCGCGTAGGCATCCTCAGCCAGCCGGACTGGCAGTCGGCCGAGCCCTTCCGCGCGCTCGGCAAGCCCAACCTGTATTTCGGCGTCACCGCGGGGAACATGGATTCGATGGTCAACCGGTACACGTCCGAGCGGAAGAGTCGATCCGAGGATGCCTACACGCCTCACGGCGAACCGAACAAACGTCCCGACCGCGCGGTGACCGTCTACGCGCAGCGTGCCCGCGAAGCCTATCCCGATGCCAACATCGTCATCGGCAGCATCGAGGCAAGCCTGCGCCGCATCGCGCACTACGACTACTGGTCGGACAAGGTGCGGCGTTCCGTGCTGCCGGATTCGAAAGCGGACATCCTCTTGTTCGGCAATGCCGAGCGCGCACTGGTCGAGCTCACGCACCGGCTCGCAGCGGGCGAACCGATCGAATCGATCCGCGACCTGCGCGGGACCGCCTTCATGGTCAAGCGCGGCTGGAAGCCGGCCGAGGACTGGAGCGAGGCGAACTCGACCCGCTACGACACCCCGGGCCGCATCGAGCCGCATGCCGATCCGTACGAAATGAAGGACAAGCAATCGGCCAGCTGCGCGACCGAGGAGAAGCCGAAGGAACAGCCTGTCCTCATCCTGTCGCGCGAAGAACGCCAGGCGGCACTGAAGGAACAGCGCAACAAGACCGTCGTACGCCTGCCGGCCTATGAAGACGTCAAGGACGATCCCGTTCTGTACGCGCACACGTCGCGCATCCTCCACCTCGAATCCAATCCCGGCAACGCCCGCGCGTTGGTGCAGGCGCATGGCGAACGCGATGTCTGGCTGAACCCGCCGCCGCTGCCGCTGGAAATGGACGAGATGGACGGCGTCTACGACCTGCCCTACGCCCGCGCGCCGCACCCGGCCTACGGCAAGGCACGCATTCCGGCCTGGGAGATGATCCGCTTCTCGGTCAACATCATGCGCGGCTGCTTCGGTGGCTGCACCTTCTGTTCGATTACCGAGCACGAAGGCCGCATCATCCAGAGCCGTTCCGAACCGTCCATCCTGCGCGAGATCGAGCTCATCCGCGACAAGACGAAGGGATTTACCGGCACGATTTCAGACCTCGGCGGTCCGACCGCCAACATGTACCGCCTCGCCTGCAAGGACAAGAAGATCGAGGAAACCTGCCGCCGCCTCTCCTGCGTCTATCCGAGCATTTGCGTCAACCTGAACACCGACCACAGCAAGCTGGTCCAGCTTTACCGCAAGGCACGAGCGATTCCGGGCATCAAGAAGATCCTGATCGGTTCCGGCCTTCGTTACGACCTCGCTGTACGCTCCCCCGAGTACGTGAAGGAACTGGTCACGCATCATGTCGGCGGCCTGCTGAAGATCGCGCCTGAACATTCCGAGGAAGGCCCGCTGTCGAAGATGATGAAGCCAGGGATGGGCGCGTACTACAAGTTCAAGGAAATGTTCGAGCGCTTCTCACGCGAGGCGGGCAAGGAGCAATACCTGATCCCCTACTTCATCGCCGCCCACCCGGGCACGACGGACGAGGACATGCTGAACCTGGCGCTGTGGCTGAAGCAGAACAACTTCCAGCTCGACCAGGTACAGAACTTCATGCCGACCCCGATGGCGATGGCGACCGCGATGTACCACGGGCGCCGGAATCCGCTGCACAAGGTATCTGCCGATTCCGAGGTTGTGGAAACACCGCGCACCGGCAAGATCCGCCGCCTGCACAAGGCCTTCCTGCGCTACCACGATCCCGAAAACTGGCCGATCCTGCGCGAAGCCCTGCAGCGCATGGGTCGTTCCGACCTGATCGGCAATAGCGATCGCCATCTGGTACCGCGCTACCAGCCGGCGGGAACCGGCGTGGAGTCGGCAAAACCGGCGCGCGGCACGACTACATCCCCTCGCACCTTCGTCAAAGCAGCCGTTTCGGTGCGCAACAAAGCACCCGTGTCGGGAAAATCCGCCAGAAATATGGCGTTTGCAGGTCAGAAAACCAAGCGAAAGTAGTGCCAGGCAATCCGCCCCACCGAGATATAAATATTGAGAATATCTGTTATTGCAACAATAAAGCAGACGAGAAGGTGACGCTGGACTATAGTGATCCTGTCTCCTCCAACTCTTCTTGAATTGGATTTAGCCCGCAAACCGAAAGGACTGCGGGCTTTCTTTTTTCTGTTCCCGCTTTTTCTCCATCTGGCGCCTTGATTTTAATCAGCAAGAAAATATCCCGAAAAATCAACACATTGGATCTCTTTCTCCTGATTTATCCACAAAATTAGCCACAGGAAATGCGGGCAAATCCGCCATTCGGCCAGCAACAATTTCCACGAAGTTGCCGGATAGACTATTGATTCCAGTCACCTCTTCTATAAAATGAATCCGAGCAATGCTTGAATTGCGCCAGTTCAACAAGAGGCAGACATGAAAAACGCACACCAGAGAGCCGTAGCCCGCACCGCCAAAGCGCAATTCAACTACAACAAGCTGCAGGCTGCCGCGTGCATGGCAACGTCTGCTGCCGTCAGCATTGCCATCATCTACTGGGCGATCAAATCCCTGTTCTGAACCAGGGCTGGCTGCGCTTTCAAACACCTCCTCCAGGTGCGAGCAGCACCTGGAGAACTGCCATATCTCCTGAATTCCTGGAGCGACGCGTCCCGCCCCACGGGCAGTGAATGCCCCGACCTTGTATAATCCCGCCGCCGCACCCTCATTCCAACGCCAGCGCAACGCACCGCGCCCGCGTACCTGAAATCATGGAACAAGCCTGCCATGCAGCGCCCTCCGCCGCGGCCTGGACTGACGATGGATGACCTACTGAAGACATACTTTTCGGCCGACGGCCTGGAGCAGGATCCCGCACTGCTGCAGCATGTGATGCAACTGGTGCGCGAGTGGCTGTTCGTCGAAAAAGACCATGCCTACCCGCCTGCCGACTTCGAGGCGCTGAAACATGCGTTCATCGAGCCGGAAATGCCGCGCGATGGCGCCGGCATGCCGGCCGTGCTGTCGGCACTCGAAAGGCAGGTCTTCGCGCATTCGGTGCCGGTCAACCATCCCCGCTACATCGGTCACATGACGCAAGCCCTGCCTTGGATTTCCGTCCTCGCGGAAGCCTTCATCGCCACGCTGAACCAGAACCAGGTGAAGATCGAGACCGCCTACAGCTCTACACTGGTCGAAAAGCAGGTCCTGGGATGGATGCACAGGCAGATTTACCGCTTCGACGACGCGTACTACCGGGACAGTTTCCACTCCAACGAGACCACGCTGGGCAACATGGTCAACGGCGGCACCATGGGCAACCTGACGGCTCTGTCGGTCGCGCTGGAAAGCCAGATGCCCGGCTTGCGCAAGAAAGGCTTCCACACCCTCCTGCGGGAAAAGGATTACGAAGGCTTCGCAGTGCTGGCTTCCGCCCGCGTGCACTACTCCGTCAAGAAAGCGCTAGCGACGCTCGGCTTGGGCGAAGACGCGCTGCATGTCATCCCCACCGACGGCAACAACCGGATCCGGCTGGATGCGCTGGAGGAAGAGATCGCGGCTTTGAAGGCGCGAAAGATCAAGATCGTCGCACTGATCGGTGTGGCCGGCACGACCGAAACGGGCAGCATCGACCCGCTCGCCGACTTGGGACGGATCGCACAGCGCGAGGACATCTGGTTCCATGTGGACGCCGCTTGGGGCGGCGCGTTGCTGTTGTCCGAGAAGCATCACCACATGTTCCATGGCATAGAAATGGCGGACTCCATCGTCATCGACGGCCACAAGCTGTTCTGGGTCACGATGGCACAGGGCATGGTGCTGTTCCGGAACGACAAGAGCCTGAACCACCTGATGCACAGCGCCAACTACATCATCCGCAAGAGCTCCGGGGATCTTGGCCGTACATCCCTGGAAGGCTCACGTCGCTTCGATGCGCTGAAGCTTTGGTTCTCGTTCAAGCTGTTCGGCCTTAAAGGTTATGAGGCACTGCTGGATCACTGCGCGATGCTTGCTCGCAGCATGCGGGATCTTATCGTCGAGGATCCGGACTTCGAGCTGATTACCTGCTCCGACACGTTCATCCTTACCTACCGTTATGCCCCCAGGGCCATCCAGGAACAGATCAAAGCAGGTTTGCGCGACGGCGCCCGCCAGAAGGCAGCAGAATTGAACGATGCACTGAACCGGCTGAATGTCGCCCTGCAGGATGAGCAGAAGCGACGCGGCCGCAGCTTCGTGTCGCGTACCTTGCTGGAATCGACGCCTTACCCTGGGCAAACCACCGTCTTGCGCGTAGTCCTGACGAATCTGCTGACGACCGCCGAGGATTTGAAGGCAGTACTTGTGGAGCAGAAGGAAATCGCTTCGCGGCTGTAGCGAGCGAGAAACGGGGGCACGTACTCGCTCTTTGCGCGACGGGCTCGTCCTGATGCGAACAGTTCACGCAAAGGCTCCTGCGCTAAAGACCAGCGATCGCGATCATCGCAACCCGGCCATTGGCGCGCCGCATTGCTTGCAGCACTTTTACAAGTAAAAACCATGCCGGCATCCGGGCAGACCTCCTTGACGTCCTGCTCACCCTCTCCATTGCCGCCAACAATATCCTTGCAATCCTTCGCCGCGTCTGTGGCATTGCCAAATCGGCGACATCATGGAAACGGCTTGCTTGACATTGACTCCAATCAACCAATAAAGTGAGCCCAACGGTGTTCAACTCCTCCGACGGGCGGAGTAACGCTTCGTTTTGGTTTGCGGGAAAGTGGACAAGGTATGAAATGACCAACCGCGACAAGCCTGTTCGCCTGCACACGACCGTCCTGGCAGCTGCCGACTACGGCGTGAATGTCATGGTGCTGTTCGCGTTTGCGGCGATAGGGACCATCTCCTATACCGTTCCCATCACCATATTGGGAATCGCAATTGTCCTCAACGTTGTCTTTATCAGCGCAATCACCACCCAGTACTCGAAGCGGTTCGCCGACCCCTCGATGACTTTTGCCCAGGTTTGGGCAGCATTGAGCATCAACATCTTCGCGCTGGTCATCGCACCGCAGATTGCTTATGTGTTCATCATTAACCTGTTCGTCCCTCTCGCATATGCGAGCCTGAATTTCCAGGCGCGCGGCTTCTTCATCACCTGGCTGGCATTATCCACACTGATCTGCGCCGCTTTCCTGGCCACGGACGCCGGTACCATGCTCGCGTTGTCACGGCCACAGGAGCAGGTGCTGTTCCTGATCGTCTTTACCCTTGCGCTTGCCCGCCATGTTGCGATCAACGGCCAGATATCCAGGTTGCGAGAACGTCTCCGAGTAAAAAATCTTGAACTTCACGACATGACCGTACGCTTGTCCGAATTGGCTACGCGTGACGAACTGACGGGCTTGTGGAACAGGCGGTACGTATTCGAATGCCTGGAGACGGAGACACAGCGCGCGGAGCGCGCAGGAACGCGTTTTTGCGTGGCTGTCCTCGATGTCGACCACTTCAAGGCAGTCAATGACACCTACGGTCATGGCATTGGAGACGAGGTACTTCGCCGCCTCTCCGCGATTTTCGGCGCCCACATACGCGGCTCCGATCGTGTTGCGCGTTATGGCGGGGAAGAATTCGTCATTCTTTTCGTCGATGCCGATGTGATCGAAGCAGAGACGGCGCTGGAGCGAGTACGCAAAATGGTTGAAAGCCACGACTGGGAACAGATTGCGGCAGGCCTTCGCGTCACCGTCTCCGTTGGCTTTGCAGCGTGGCATTCGGCGAAGCCTGTGGCCACGATATTGAGCCAGGCGGACAGGGCCTTGTACCTGGCGAAGAACGGAGGGCGCAATCGCGTGGTCTTTGCCGAGGAAAGCATTTCTCCTAAATCTGTCGCGGTCATACCGACCTGACAAGTCGAACGTCACACCCGCGCAGTATGCGACAACAGCCGGGAACAAAGGGCGCTTCGCGCGTCGCTCCAGGGAAGACTCCGGAAGGATGCTACATGCCTCAGGTTGTGTTCGAAAGCGCGCCTATCGCCAGATAAGATCCGTTATAAATCGCATGCAATAGGATCGCGGGATAAACCCGGTCATACCGCTCACGGAAATACCCGAACACCAATGACGGCAGTATCACGCTCGTCGCCCACAAGGGGGCGTGATACACCAAATGCGCCAGCGCGAACAATATCGTGGCAAGCCAATTGGAAATACTCAATCCAGCGAGCCGATGCCGCGCCCACCCCAACGCTGCGAGCCGTCCCTGTATCGCCCCGCGAAAGAGCAGTTCTTCCAGTAGTGGCTGCCACAGCACCATGGACAACGCGAGCCGCACATCCGGCCTGATGCCGGCACTCCAGGCCGGCCACAGCCACGTCATCAACAACAGGATCAGCGGTGCTGCGGCAAGTGCGAGGAAAAACTGCCCGTCGCGTGCGAGCGGCGTACACTGCATGAGATTGCTGGCGCTCGTGAAGATGGACCGCGACATGAATGGGACGGACCGCGTCGGAGGAACAAGCATTATTTCCACCTTGACGCCCGTCGACGACCCGAACGGTGCCGTCCTGACCACGCGAAGGCGACAGCAATCAGAATCAATAAGGTCGGATCGTAGCGTCCGTCGCCGCCGATGGCACACCCACCGCCACCCGCCGGTGATATCAGTGCAGGGGCAGCACCAGCATCCGCTGCAGCGGCGGACGCCGCCGGCGCAGCCGGAGCGCCCGTAGCACTTGCCGCAGCCGTGCAGCCCGCTACCCGCGCCCCTGCCCAGTTCGCAAAGTCGAACGCATTGCCGTCGCCACCGTCCGTCACCACCAGCCGCAGTCTCTTCTTCCCCGCGACGCTGATATTGACGGACTTGCGCGGATCGGCGCCGCTCATGACGCCGCTGTCGAATGCCTTCACGCCATCGAGCCAGACCTGGAACGCGGCCGAACCGCGCGCCCCCGCGAGATCATCGATGCCGACATCAGTGACGAAGCGCCCGCTGCACGCACCGCCCAGATCAAAGCCGACATCGGACGGCGCAAACACGCCAAGTCCCTTCGCATACGAGATGCCGTCGAGCGCAATGATGCCGCCGTCGCCGGGCACGGCGTCGCCGTTGTTCCTGTTTTTCTCTATCGGGCCCAGACCGTTTACAGTCGTCCCGGCCGGCGTCAGGTCGCTGAGCTGGGTGCGCGGATACACATCGCGCGTGACGGTGCCGATCTGGCCTTTCGAGTCTTTCACCGTCAGGTACAGGCGAAACCAGGTGTTGGCAGCATCGGCTTCGAACTCCGGCACCGTCAGCGATCCGCTGGTCGCTCCGCTCGTGGCCGCAAGAAACGGATGCGAATGCGTGTCGTGCATGAAATCCGCACGCCATGTGAATGCAGCCGGCGGCAACTGCCCGTCCTCGGCGTCTATTCCGGCCCCCGCATAGGCGATAGTCTCGCCGGATGTGGAGCGGCTATCTTCCGCCGGGCTGCTGATTGAAGCTTGCGGCAAGCGGTCGGTGGTGATGCTGAGGACAGCAGGACTCGACATCGTGCTGCCGAAGCCGTTGCGCACGACTACCGCGAACGAAGCCTGATGATCGGATTGCTCGGTGCGCGCCATGGTGTAACTCGACGAAGTCGCACCCGGAATATCTACGCCATTGCGCTGCCACTGCATGGCTTCCGCTCCATCCACCTTCACCGTGAACGTGGCAGGGTCGCCGAGAAAAACGGTTTGCGCCTGCGGCTGCAGCGTGATGCGCGGCAGTTGCGTGTTCGTGAAGCTGATCTTGCCGAGCGTCCCGGTAGCGGTCGCGCTTGCCCCGGCGCTCTGGTTCCGCGCCAGGTAGTACAGGCTTCCGTCAGGAGCAACGGCAATGCCGACCGGGTTGTCGATGTCGGCGGCAAAGTTGCTGGCCTGTGCCGGACTGGCAGGGTCGATGAAGCGTATGCTGCCGCTGCAGAAGTCCGCAAAAAAATACTTGCCAACGTAAGTGGCAGGAAACTGGCTCGTGGGTGGATTGTAGAAAGCGCCAGCGGTAATGGCGCAGTCGGCGCCGTGGGCGTAAACGAAAACAGGATTCGCGAAGCGGCCGTCATCCGTATTGCCTTCCACCGCTGGCCACCCGTAGTTGGCCCCGGCCTGCCCCTTGTTGATCTCCTCCCAGCTGCCGGCACCGACATCGTTGATGTACAAAAGACCGGTGCCGGCCTGGATATCGATCGTGTATGGATTGCGCAAGCCGAGATTGAAATTGGCGGCAAGAGCGCCAGGCGTGTTGACATAGGGATTGTCGTTGGGGATGCTTCCATCCGCATTGATGCGCAGGATTTTTCCAAACGGGTTCGATAATTTTTGCGAATTCGAGACGGATGGATCAAGCCGGTTGTCCTCGTGCCCGCCGACACCGACATACAACTTGCCGTCGATGCCGAAACGCAGCCCGCCACCCATATGCCATTGCACGCCGGCAGGCACATCGGGTAGCGCGAAAATTACCTGCTCGCTGCCAGCCACCGCCGTGTCGTTTGCCTCAGTGACACGCAAAACGCGATTGAAACTGCGATCCCCGCTCTTCACAGTGCAATAGAGGTACACGAAGTGATTGACCGTAAAATCCGGATCGGTCGTGATGCCCAGGCACCCCCGTTCGGCAAACGAATCGACGTTCGCCACGGCATAAAAATTGGCGGGCAACACCGCATCGTTCTTGATGATCCGGACCACTCCGTTCTGCTGTAATACCAGCACCCTGCCGTCGCTGAGCACAGTCAAGGCGCTAGGGCTGGTAAAACCGCCCGCGACCTGCCTGTCGAGGAAACCGCTCAGTACGCCAGCTGATTGTGCCTGCCCGAAGAGCAGGATCAAGGCTAGATACAGGACTTTGGTGGAAATGAGGAAGACAGGGGAATCGGAAGCGCTCGAGGTGCGAAACATGACATGCTCTCAGGAATGTAACGTGCGCAACGCGATAGCGGCCGTACGGATGCGTTGGCCGGAGTTGGAGAAAAATCAAGACGAACTGATTCCCAAGCCGGCGGCTGAAAACAGAGGCACTGTTTGACCAAGCTCATGATGCCTGCACGCCAAGTGCGCACGTCACTCGAATTGACAGGCTTTTCGTCGAGACCAAGGAGTTGATCGCCGGCTTCGAGATCGAAATCCGCTTTTCGAAGCCGAGTATTTCAGTGAAGTCCTGACGCCGGAATTGCGCAGGCAAGAGGTGCGCATGCGGACACAGGTCGCGGGGAAGGCGGCCGTATGCCGTTGACCCGGCCCGGCCTTACGAACGAGCGATCAGTGCAGAAACGAAAAAACTGGCCAAAAGCCGGTTTTAAGGAAATCCTGGTGGACAGTACTGGGATTGAACCAGTGACCCCCGCCGTGTGAAGGCGGTGCTCTACCCCTGAGCTAACTGTCCGAGAAGCTGCGCATTATGGCACAACTCGTGCGCAGAATCAATTCGCCGCAGCTTCCGGCTCTACACGCCAGACGCATTTTCCCTTTACCTCTTTGTCGAGGCGGTCCAGAAGCGCTTCATGCTCCGCCAGTTCTTCCTCGGTCGCCTGCAGGATCACCATTTCGGCCAGCGACACCACTTCGACCACCTGGTCTTGCGTGACGGCGGCTTCAGGCGCGGCAAGGTCGATCGTGAGGCTGTTCTGGCCCCGAGTCATGGCGAGGTAAACCTCGGCCAGGAGTTCGGCGTCCAGCAATGCGCCGTGCAGTGCGCGGTGAGCATTGGAAATGCCGTAGCGGTCGCATAGCGCGTCCAGCGAATTCCGCTTGCCGGGGTGCATTTCCTTGGCCTGGACCAGCGTGTCGGTGATGCAGGCGACATGGTCGGCGAAGCGCGGGAAACCCAAACGCTCGAACTCCGCATCCAAGAAGGCCAGGTCGAACGGCGCGTTGTGGATGATGATTTCCGCGTCGCGCACGTAGTCCCGCAGTTCGTTCGCGATTTCGGCGAACTTGGGCTTGTCGCTGAGGAATTCGGTGGTCAGCCCGTGGACCGCAAGCGCGCCCTCTTCCGAATCGCGCTCGGGGTTGATGTAGTGATGCAAGTTGTTGCCGGTCAGCCGGCGGTTCACGATCTCGACGCAACCGACTTCAATGATGCGGTCGCCGGAACGCGGGTTCAGGCCGGTGGTTTCGGTATCGAGGACGATCTGTCTCATGCTTGGTGTGCGGATGCCGTTGAATGTTGGGTGGGTACGGCGTGGATTGCGCCGTGTTCCTTCTTGCGAGCCAGGAAAGTATAAAACGTCGGGACCACGAACAGCGTCAGCAGTGTGCCGAAGGTCATGCCGCCGACGATGACCCAGCCGATCTGGATACGCGACTCGGCGCCCGCGCCGGTGGCCAGCGCGAGCGGCACCGCGCCGAGCACCATGGCGCCGGTCGTCATGAGGATCGGGCGCAGGCGCAGGATCGCTGCTTCGACGACAGCCTCGCGTATGGCCTTGCCCTGCTCGCGCAGCTGGTTCGTGAATTCGACGATCAGGATTCCGTGTTTCGTGATCAGGCCGACAAGCGTGATCAGGCCGATCTGGCTGTACACGTTGAGCGTGCCTCCGCTCCATTTCAACGCCGCCAGCGCGCCGGCCATCGACAGCGGCACCGTCAGCATGATGATGAACGGGTCGATGAAGCTTTCGAACTGCGCCGCCAGCACGAGGTAGATGAAGGCGAGCGCCAGCACGAAGGTCAGCACCAGGCTGCCGCTGGACGCGCGGTACTCGCGCGAGGAGCCCGACAGGTCGGTCGCGTAGCCGGGCTTGAGGATGCGCTTGGCAGTGTCTTCCATGAAATCGATCGCCTCGCCCTGCGTGTAGCCGTTGGCAAGATTGGCGGTGATCACGGCCGCGCGGCGCTGGCCGAAGTGGTTCAGCTCACGCGGGGCAACGGTTTCGCGTACCTTGAGCAGGCTCGACAGCGGCAGCATCTGCTCCAGCGCGCCGTTCTTGCCGGCGGCGCGCACGAAGATGTTGTTGATGTCGTCGGGCGCGTCGCGTTCGCCATTGCGGATCTGCACCACCACGTCGTACTGGTCGCCGCCCTTCTTGAAGCGAGTCACGTTGCGTCCACCGAGCATGGTTTCCAGCGTTCGGCCGACAGTCTCGATCTGCACACCGGCATCGGCTGCCTTGTCGCGGTCGACCTCGACGTTCACCTGCGGTTTGTTCAGGCGAAGGTCGGTGTCGATGTTGACCAAGCCAGGATTCTTGCTCGCCTCGGTCACGATCTCCTGCACGACGTTCTGCAGCTCCTGGTAGGACGCGTTGGTCAGCACCACCAGGTTGACAGGGCGTTCACGGATCGACTGGCCGAGCGACGCCGGCGCATTCGGGAAAGCGAGCACGCCGGGAACTGCCGCCATCTTCGGCTGCATGTCCTTGATGATGTCGAGCGTACTGCGGCTGCGCTCGCTCCAGTCCACCGTACGGAAAAAAGCAATGCCACGCTCCACGGTCGGGTTGCCGGAAATGATGAACACACGGTCGATTTCCTTGGCCTCTTCGGCAATCTTTTCCAAGCGGCGCGCATATTTCTCGGTGTACTCGAGGGAAGCGCCGTCTGGGCCGGAAATGGAGGTAAAGATGGTGCCGCGGTCTTCGATCGGGGCGAGTTCCTTTTTCATGCCCGTCGCCAGCCAGGCGAGCGCGCCGATGACCAGGACATATACAAGAATCACCAGCCAGCGGGCGGACAGTGTCATCTCGAGAATGCGGCGGTAGCCGGCGGTGATGGCGTTGAGGGTGTTTTCGATCGCCCGGTAGACGACGCCATGTTTCTCGTCGTGCTTGAGCATGATGGAACACATCATGGGCGACAGCGTCAGCGCCACGAAGCCGGATACGATCACGGCGCCGGCCAGCGTCAGCGCGAATTCCACGAACAGCCTCCCGGTGCGGCCCGGGGTGAAGGCGACCGGCGCATACACCGCGGCCAGGGTGAGCGTCATCGCGATCACCGCGAAGCCGATTTCCTTCGCGCCTTTCAGGGCTGCCTCGAAGGGTTTCATTCCCTCTTCAATATGGCGATAAATGTTCTCCAGCACCACGATCGCATCATCGACCACAAGGCCGATGGCAAGCACCAGCGCCAGCAGCGTCAGGGTGTTGACGGTGAATCCGGCAAGCGACATCAAGGCAAACGAACCGATCAGCGATACCGGGATGGTGACCAGCGGAATGATCGATGCACGCAGCGAGCGCAGGAATACGAAAATCACCAGCGCAACCAGCACGATGGCCTCGCCGATGGTGCTGTAGACCGACTTGATCGAGCGCTCGATGAACAGTGTATTGTCGACCGAAATCGCGATCTTCACGCCCTGCGGCGCGAGTTCTTCGTTCAGCTTGGGCACTTCTTTCTTGACGTACGCAGCCAGTTCCAGCGGGTTGGCAGTCGCCTGACGGATGACACCGAGGGACACCGCATTCTGCCCATTGAAGCGGACCGAGGTGCGCTCGGCGGCCGGGCCGAGTTCGACCTGTGCGACGTCCTTCACCCGGACGGCATAGCCATTCACGGTGCGCACGATAATGTTTTCGAACTCCACCGGCGTCGTCAGGTCTGTCTGCGACACCACCGAGAACTCGCGCTGGCGCGATTCAATGCGGCCCGCCGGCACCTCGACGTTCTGCCGGCGCAATGCATCTTCCACGTCGGCCGGCGTCAGTCGGTAGGCAGCGAGCTTGTCGCGATCGAGCCAGATGCGCATTGCGTACTTGCGCTCGCCGCCGATGCGAACGTCGGCCGCGCCCGGGAGCAATTGCAGGCGGGGTTTGACGATGCGGTTGGCGATATCCGTGAGGTCGAGCTGCGACATGTTGTCGCTGGAGAAGGAAAGCCAGATGATCGGACTGGCATCCGCTTCGACCTTGGCAATCACAGGTTCTTCAATCGTCTGCGGCAGCTTGGATCGCACCCGCGATACCCGGTCGCGCACATCGTTGGCGCCTGAGTCGGGATCCTTCTCCAGACGGAAGCGCACGGTGATCTGGCTCTGCTCGGCACGCGAAATGGAGGTCAGCACGTCGATACCATCGATGCCGGCGATCGAATCCTCCATCGGTTTCGTCACCTGCGACTCGACTATTTCCGCGCTGGCGCCCGGATAACGGGTTTCCACCGTGACGACCGGTTCGTCGATCTTCGGATACTCGCGCACCGCCAGGCGGTTATAGGACACCAGCCCGACCAGCAGGATGATGAGCGACATCACCGTCGCGAACACCGGACGGCGGATACAAACATCGGATAAAACCATGATGCGCTCCGGTTAACTCTGGGGTGCGGAGGCCGAACCTGCCGGCGGCTTGCCGTTGAACCCGTTGACCTGAGCGATCCGGACCGGCGTGCCGTCCTTTGACAAGCGGATCTGGCCGGCGGTGACGACCGTATCGCCAGCCTTCAAGCCGTCCACAATCTCGACCTTGGCAGCACGACGCAAACCTGTCTTGACTTCAACGCGTTGCGCCTTGCCATCCACGACTTTCCATACCATGACTTTGCCCCCTTGCGGGACGATGGACTCTTCCGGCACGACCAGTGCGTTCTCGCGTTCGGCAAGGATCAGCCTGACGCGGGCGAACATGCCGGGCTTCAGCTTGCCCTCCGGATTGTCGATGCGCCCGCGTAGCAAGGCGGAGCGCCCGGAACTGTCAACCTGCGGATCGATGGCGTCCACGCGGGCGCGGAAGGGTTTTCCCGGCAGTGCGTCGAATACCACTTCCAGTCCCTGCCCTTTTTGCACGAGATCGATGAACCGCTCGGGCACGCGGAAATCCAGCTTCACGCTGGAAATGTCTTCCAGGTTGACCAAGTCAGTGCCGTCCTTCACGTAATCGCCGACGCTGACGTTGCGGATGCCGACGATACCTGAGAACGGGGCGCGGATTTCCAGCTTGGAAAGCCTCGCTTCGGCCAGCGCCAGCTTGGCCTCCAGCACCTGGACATTGGCCAGGGACTCGTCGCGGGCACGTTCCGAGATGAATTTTTGCCGGGCCAGGTCCACGGTGCGGTCGTAATTGGCCTTGGCGATTCCGAGCTCGGCTTTGGCCTGCTGCACCTCGGCCTGATTGACGGTCGAGTCGAAGGCGATCAGCAACTGCCCTTTCTTCACCTGCTGGCCGTCGTTGAAATTCAGTTTGACGATGCGCCCGGAAACCTCGGGTCGGATGATCACCGACTCATTGGAGCGTGTGGAGCCGACTGCATTGATGTCGTCGACCAGCCGTGCGGTGGTGACCTGGACTACATCGACAGATACGGGAGCGCCGTTGCCCGCGGATGCCTTGTCAGCCGTCTTTGCCTGCGCAGTGGAAACTGTCTGTTCGGTCGGGCCTTGCGGCTGGCGCTGGATGTAATAAGCATATGCGCCAAGCACAGAAATTCCGATGGCGGCGACGGCAGGGTACAGGATTCTCCGGGCGTTCATTTGCTCGTTCAGAAATAGTGATATATGGCAGCAATGCCTGCTGCCAACGGGCGAATGTAGCACATCGGTGATTTCACGACACGGTGGCAACTCCGAGGTTGGCCAGGGCGTCCGCGCGCTCGTTTCCGTCGTGCCCGGCATGCCCCTTCACCCACCGCCATTCGATCTTGTGCCGTGCCTGCGCCGTATCCAGCTCCTGCCACAGATCGGCGTTCTTTACCGGCTCTTTTGCAGCTGTCTTCCAGCCGCGCGCCTTCCATCCGTGGATCCATTCGCTGATGCCTTTTTGCACATACTGGCTGTCAGTATGGACAATCACTTCGCACGGGCGTTTCAACGCGGTGAGCGCCTCGATGACGGCTTTGAGTTCCATACGGTTGTTGGTGGTGTTCAGCTCGCCGCCGTACAGCTCCTTCTTGTGCGCGCCGGCAATCAGCAATGCTCCCCATCCGCCGGGGCCTGGATTTCCCTTGCATGCCCCGTCGGTAAATATTTCTACTTTATCCATACCTAATGATGTTCGTGTTTCTGTATGCGGTTAGTGGCCGGCACGCCTTGCGCGGCAGGTGAGGTTTTCTTGGCCCATACCGGGCCGATCAGGCGCATGCCGCGGATGCGCTTGATTGCGTGGACGATGTACACCGCGCCGAGATAGGGCCACCAGCGATCACCTGCGCCTTCCATGAAGGAAAAACGAGTCAGCCATTTTTCGGTCAGGCAGGGTGGCGCATAGCAGCCGAAGTGGCCGCGGTTGACTTCCATGTTGAGCAGCTTGAGCCAGTCCTTGAGACGCGGCACGCTGATGAACTCGCCGTCCGGGGGCAGGAAATGCGCACCGGTCAGCCGCCCCGCGACCTGCCGCAGCCCCCAGAGGCTGGCGGGATTGAATCCGACGATGATGACCTGCCCTTCCGGACGCAGCACGCGCTCGACTTCGCGCAGCACCTGGTGCGGTTCGGTCGCGAACTCGAGCACATGCGGCAGCACGATCAGGTCCAGGCTTTGGGAGGCAAAAGGCAGCTCGGCGAAGTCGTGCACGACGACAATGGACGACCGGCCGCCGTTTTCGCTGCCCGCAGGCAGGTTGGTATCGGTCAGCCACTTGTTCGGCATGCGGTTGGCCTGCAGCGCATTCACTTGCGGCAAGCCGATCTGCATGGCATTGAAGCCGAAGATATCCGCCACGAGCATATCCAGCCGCGCCTGCTGCCAGGCACGGACATAGCTCCCGGCCGGCGTTTCGAGCCAGGGGCCGAGGGCTATAATGGATTTTTCAGCGGAAGGACGTTCCATCGAATGTTGAATGTGTTGACAGTTGCTGCGTTCCAGGACAATTATTTATGGCTTATACACGATGGCGTACGCGCTGCCGCCGTCGACCCCGGTGACGCAGCGCCCATCCTCAAGGCCCTGGCAGACAACGGTCTTGCCTTGGCCGCTATTCTACTGACACATCACCATGCTGACCATGTAGGGGGTGTGCCGGCGTTATTGCAGCACTTCAAGGTGCCGGTCTACGGGCCGCGTTCAGACGGCATTCCCCATGTCACCCGGCCGCTGGCGGAAGGCGACACCGCCATCGTCCCGGAACTCGATCTTACCCTCGACGTGATCGACGTGCCTGGACATACCCTAGGCCATATTGCTTATTACAGTAAGAAAAATGGCTGGCTGTTCTGCGGAGACACCCTCTTTGCCGGCGGCTGCGGCCGCCTGTTCGAAGGCACGCCGGAGCAAATGGTGAATTCGCTCGAAAAACTGGAAAGCCTTCCTGACCAAACGCAAATCTTCTGCGCGCATGAATACACTCTTGCCAATTTGCGCTTTGCGAACGAAGTCGAGCCGGATAATATGCAGCTGAAAGTACGCATTGAGCACGAGCAGGCCAAGCGTGATCGCGGCGTTCCCACCGTGCCGTCGACCATTGGCCTCGAAAAGTCTACCAATCCGTTTCTCAGGTTCCGCGAGCCGCACATTGCCGATCGGCTCATTGCCCGTGGATATATTTCCACCCGGGAACCAATTGCTGTGTTTGCTGCCTTACGCGAATGGAAGAATTCCTATCGTTAAGGCGTTATTTGTTTTGCAATAAAAACAATTAATCTTGACTCAGGAAAACGCCATTACGTAAACTCTTTCGATTCATCCGGCGCCGACGATCGCCGTGACACCAATAACAGCAAGCGAGGACTCATGCAGCCGCTGAAAACAAGAAAACTTCGTTGTGCAGCGTTACTCATCCTCGGAGCACCGCTCGCCGCCCAAGCAGCAGATCTTTCCCTTCCCCTTCACAACTGGTCGCAAGTCTCGGCCCTCGAGCGTCCGTACGATCCGAACGATCCGCTCGCGCAAGTGCTGGCCATGGAGGAAGTGGATGTCTGGGCACGTATCCGCAAGGGCTTTGCCATTCCCGACCTGGACAACCCGCTGGTGGCCAACCATGTGGACTGGTACACCGCCCGGCCGGACTACATCCAGCGTACCACCACGCGCGCCTCGCGCTATCTGTTCCATGTGGTGCAGGAACTCGAAAAGCGCAACATGCCGACGGAACTGGCGCTGTTGCCCTTCATCGAATCCGCCTTCAATCCGCAGGCATATTCCAGCGCGCACGCGGCGGGCATGTGGCAGTTCATCCCCTCGACGGGCCGCGACTACAACCTGACGCAGAGCATGTTCAAGGACGAACGCCGCAACGTGCTCGCCTCGACCGATGCTGCGCTGACCTACCTGCAGAAACTGTACGGCATGTTCGGCGACTGGCAACTCGCACTTGCCGCCTACAACTGGGGCGAGGGTTCGGTGCAGCGTGCGATCAACAAGGCGCGCGCAGCCGGCGTATCGACCGATTTCAATGGCCTGTCGCAATTCATGCCTGCGGAAACGCGCAACTACGTACCCAAGCTCCAGGCTGTCAAGAATCTTATCGCGGCCCCGGGCGATTACGGCATCGCCTTGCCCAAGGTCGATAACCAGCCCTATTTCGTCACCATCGGCAAGACGCGTGACATCGATGTCAAGGTCGCCGCACAACTGGCCGAGCTGTCGGTCGATGAGTTCAAGGCGCTGAACCCCCAGTTCAACCGTCCGGTGATTCCGGCGGGTTCCGGCACGCAGATCCTGCTCCCGCAGAGCAATGCAGAGAAGTTCAAGTCCAACCTCGCCCGCTGGGGGCGAGCGCTGTCGTCCTGGACCGCGCACAAGGTCACCAGCGCGAAAGAGAGCATCACCAGCATTGCCAAGCGCTTCGGCACCACGCCGGAAGTCATCCGCGAGGCGAACAACATCCCGCCGAAGATGGTGGTGAAAGCCGGTTCGACCGTCCTGGTACCCCGCAGCGACAACACGCCGGACAAGGATATTGCCCCGGAACTGGTTGATACAGCGAAGCTGGTGACAGCGCCGGACGTGCCGGAAACGCGGCGCATCTACGTGAAGGTCGGCAAGAAGGATAGCCTCGCTTCGATCGCCCAACGCTACAAGGTGAGCGTCGCGCAGATCAAGAGCTGGAATGACCTGAAGAATGATAAGGTCGCCGCAGGGACGCGCCTCGAACTGAACGTGCCCAACAAGGCTGCGGCCGGGAAAACGGCGCCTTCACGCCAGGTCGCGAAAAGCGCCCCGACCTACCGCAAGGCCGCGCCGGCGCCGGCACGCAAAACCAAGGCCAGCGCGTCCAACACTAAGACGACCAGGAAGCGGTCAAGCTAAAGTCGTTGATCAGGCCGGTGCAACGCCGGCCTGGCTTACGCTTTTTTCGGTCTTGCCCAGGGTCGAATACGTCGCGGCGGCAAGCAGGCGCTGCGTATAAGGCTGCGACGGATTGGACAACACATCTTCCGTCCGGCCGCTCTCCACCACTTTTCCATCCTTCATCACCATCACCCGGTGCGCCATTGCACGGATCACCGCCAAGTCGTGGCTGATGAAGAGATAGGCCATCCCGTATTTGCGCTGCAGTTCGGCCAGCAGGAGCAGGACTTGTTGCTGCACCGATACGTCCAGCGAGGATGTCGGCTCATCGAGCAGGATCAGTTCCGGCTTCAGCACCAGTGCGCGCGCGATGGCGATACGCTGGCGCTGCCCTCCGGAGAATTCGTGCGGATAGCGGGACAACATTTCCGGCGACAGCCCCACTTCTGACAGCGCGTTCGCCACTTCCCTGCGCAGACCTTCCCTGCCCAACTGAGGCTGGTGCAGCTCCAATCCTTCACCAACGATCTGCTCGATCGTTCGCCGCGGAGACAGCGATGCGAACGGGTCCTGGAAAACCACTTGCATTTTCGCGCGCAGCGGACGCAAAGCAACGCTCGTCATTTCGCTGATCGGCTTGCCGACGAATGCGATCTTTCCTTGCACCTGGGCTGTGGAAAGCCGCAATAGCGCCATGCCCAGGGTGGATTTTCCCGATCCGGACTCGCCGACGATTCCCAGCGTTTCATGCGGTTTCAACTGGACATCGACATCATCGACGGCCACGAAAGGCGTCTTCTTGAACCAGCCGCGCTTGATCGAGAACGTGCAGCGTACCTTCTCGCCAGTGAGCAAAGACGAGACGTTCTCATCGACCGTTCCCACGACGCGCTGCGGACGGCTGGCAAGCAGTTTGCGCGTATAGGGCTCGCGCGGCTGCGCGAACAGGTCGTGCGTGGTCGCCGTTTCGATCAGGCGGCCCTTCTCCATCACGCCCACGCGGTCGGCGAAATGCCTGACCAGGTTAAGGTCATGCGTGATCATCAACACGGCCATGTTTTCCTCGCGCTGCAATTGGTTGAGCAGTTCGAGGATCTGCACCTGGATCGTGACATCGAGTGCCGTCGTAGGCTCGTCCGCAATCAGGAGCTTGGGTTTGCATGCCAATGCCATCGCAATCATCGCCCGCTGGCGCTGCCCGCCCGAGAGTTGGTGTGGGAATGCGAGAGCGCGGCGCGCAGGTTCCGGGATACCTGTCTTGTCCAGCAGTTCCACGGCGCGCAATGCAGCAGCCTTGGCGCTGAGTCCTTCGTGCAGCATCAGGACTTCCGCAATCTGGTTGCCGATCGTGAACAACGGGTTGAGCGCCGTCATCGGCTCCTGGAAGATCATCGCCACATCCTTGCCGCGTACGGCGCGCATGGCGGGTTCGGGCTTCTGAAGCAGGTCCTGGCCTTCGAACAGGATCCGCCCGCCGTACTCGGCGTCCTGGTTCAGCCGCAGGATGGAAAGCGAGGTCACCGTCTTGCCGGAACCCGATTCGCCTACCAGCGCGAACTTCTCGCCGGGCGCGATGAAGAAACTCACATCGCTGACAACCGTGGAAGCTCCGAACTTCACCCGCAGGTTCTGCACATCGAGCAGGTTCATGCCTTCCTCCGCACGTCGAGCGCGTTGCGCAGGGCATCGCCGATATTGGTCAGGAGCAGGAGCATCATCGTCAGCCCCACGAAGGTCGAGGTTGCGATCCACCACGCATCCAGGTTGTTCTTGCCCTGCGCGAGCAGTTCGCCGAGGCTGGGCGTCGGCGGCGGAACGCCCAAGCCGAGAAAATCGAGACTGGTCAGCGCAAGGATCGCAGCGCTCATGCGGAATGGCAGGAAGGTCACGACCGGCGTCAGGCTGTTCGGCAGTACATGGCGCCAGATGATCTGACTATTGGACAGGCCAAGCGCACGAGCCGCCTGCACGTACTCGAGATTACGGTTACGCAGGAAATCGGCGCGCACATAATCCGACAATCCCATCCATCCGAACAGCGACAGCAGGATCAGGAGCAAGCCGAATCCGGGCTCGAAGATCGAAGCGAAGATGATCAGGAGATACAGCTCCGGCATCGATCCCCAGATTTCCATGAAACGCTGGAAGAACAGATCGGTCTTGCCGGCGAAGTAACCCTGGATCGCGCCAGTGACCACGCCGAGGATGATGCCGGTAATGGTCAGCGCAAGCCCGAACAGGACCGACACGCGAAAGCCGTACAAAAGGCGCGCGAACACATCGCGGCCCCGGTCGTCCGTCCCCAACCAGTTATCGCTCGAAGGCGGCGCGGGATTGGGCGACTTGGCGAAATAGTTCAACGTGTCGTAGCGGTAGTGGTTGAGCGGATAGATCGCCCAGTTCCCTTCCCGCTTGAACTGTTCCTGGATGAAGGGATCGAGATAGTCGGCAGGCGAGTCGAAATCCCCGCCGAACACCTTCTCGGAATACGTCTGCACGATCGGGAACATGATCTGCCCGTTGTAACGCACCACCAGCGGCTTGTCGTTCGACACGACTTCCGCCGCGAGGCTGACGGCAAACAACACGCAAAAAATGATCAGGCTCCAGTAGCCACGCGGGTTCTGCTTGAAGCGCAGCCAGATGCGCCGCCCCGGCGAGATGGATGTTGTTGTGGTGTTCATCGGTTCAGGCTCTCGAACTGGACACGTGGGTCGGCCCACACATAGCACAGGTCGCCGATCAGCTTGACGACCAGGCCGATCAGCGTAAAGAGGTACAGCGTTCCCATCACGACCGGATAATCGCGGCGGATCACCGATTCATAGGACAACAGGCCGAGGCCGTCGAGCGAAAACAGGGTTTCAATCAGCAGGCTGCCCGCGAAGAAGGCGCCAATGAAGGCCGCCGGGAAACCGGTCACCAGCGGGATGAGCGCGTTGCGGAAAACGTGCTTGTAGAGCACGTTCTTCTCGCTCAAGCCCTTGGCGCGCGCCGTCAGCACGTATTGTTTCCGTATCTCCTCAAGGAAAGTGTTCTTGGTCAGCATCGTCATCACGGCGAACGAGCCTGCGACCGACGCCGTGACAGGCAGCGTGATATGCCACAGGTAATCCATGACCTTGCCAAACAGCGACAGCTGCTCCCAGTTATCGGAAGTCAGCCCGCGCAGCGGAAACCATTGCACGAAACTGCCGCCGCCGAACATCACGAGCAGGAACACACCGAGCACGAAACCCGGAATGGAATAGCCGATAAGGACAGCAATACTCGTCGCGACATCGAAGCGCGTCCCCTCGCGGATCGCCTTTGCAATACCGAGCGGCAGCGATATGAAATAAGTCAGGAAGAAGGTCCACAGCCCAAGACTGATCGATACCGGCAGCTTCGACTTCACCAGCCCCCACACATCCTTGTGATGATAGAAGCTCTGCCCGAGGTCGAAGGTGGCGAATCCCTTGAGCATCTGCCAGAAACGCTCCAGCGGCGGCTTGTCGAAGCCGTACAGCGTCTGGATCTCCTTGACGCGCTCCGCATCGATACCCTGCCGGCCGCGGTATTCCGACGGCCCCCTGGTGGAAACCTCTCCACCGCCGACCTGCCCTCGCAGTTCCGACAGCATCTGCTCGACCGGCCCGCCGGGGACGAACTGGATCACGGCGAAGGTAAGCGCGATCACCCCGAACAGCGTCGGCAGCATCAGCAGCAGGCGTTTCCCGATATAAGCCCACAGGTTCATGGCTCGATCCTCATGATGATTTCCTATCGCGGCTTGTTTTCCCACCAGGTCGAGAGGACATAACCGTCCGCCTGGTAGTACAAGGGCACGATGTCGGGAATGCCGAAACGGTTGCGGTAGGCAACGCGATGCGTCGCCGAGAACCAGTGCGGCACGGCGATGTATTTATGCAGCAGGACACGGTCCAGCGCGCGCGACGCAGCGACCAGATCCTTCCATGTCGTGGCGGCGACCACGGCTGCCACCAATTTGTCGACTGCGGGATCTTTCAGCCCCCATATGTTGCTTGAACCCTTTTCGTCCGCGGCAGCCGAGCTGTACATGTCGAACAGTTCATTGCCAGGGCTGGTGAACGGGCCGAAATTGACGCTGGTCATCTCGAAATCGAATTCCTGCATCCGTCGCTGGATCAGCGCGTAATCCGACGTGCGCTGGTTCACCTGGACGCCCAGCTTCTGCAAGTTGCGTACATAAACACTGATGATGCGCGACATTGCCCCCTGGTCATCGATGACTTCGAGCGTAAACGGCTCGCCCTTGGCGTTGCGCAGCGCGCCGTCTCGGTACTCCCAGCCCGCCTCCTTGAACAGCGCCTTCGCCTGGACGAGGTTCGCCCGCAATGAGGAAGGGGGCGTGGTAACAGGCTGCACCGGTGCAGGACCGAAGACCGCCGGGTCGAGTTGCGCGCGCAGCGGCTCCAGGAGTTTCAGCTCTTCGGCTGACGGCACGCCGGTCGCAGCAAGTTCGCTGTTGTTGAAGAAGGAATAGATGCGCTTGTACTGGTTATAGAACAGCTGCCGGTTCATCCATTCGAAATCGAGCGCCAGACCGAGCGCCTTGCGCACGCGGACATCCTTGAACTGCGGCTTGCGCAGGTTCATCATGAAGCCCTGCATACCGGCACCATTCGAGTGCTTCAACTCCCGCTTGATGATCTCGCCGCTCTCGAACTTCGGCCCGATATAGGCGCGTGCCCAGTTCTTCGCGGTGTTCTCGACTACCACATCGAATTCGCCCGCCTTGAAGGCTTCCAGCCTTGCCACATCATCCTTGTAGAACTGGTAGTTGATGCGGCCGAAGTTGAACATGCCACGCCGCACCGGCAGGTCGTTGCCCCAGTAGTTCGGGTTGCGCTTGTAGCTGATCGAGCGGCCGATGTCATAACGATCGATCAGGTAAGGCCCCGTGGAAATCGGCGGCTCCAACTGGATCTTGTCGAAGCTGGTATTGGCGCCCCACTTGCGCGAAAACACCGGCACCCCGCCGGCGATCAGCGGCAGTTCGTGGTTGAGCGACTTGAAGTCGAAGCGGACGGTTCGCTCGTCGACCACGACGCACTGCTTGATCTCGGCGAAGGTGATCTTGAACGACGGTGCCCCCTTGGACACCAGGCTGTCGAAGGAATGCTTGACGTCCGCCGCGGTCACCCGGTCGCCGTTGTTGAATCTGGCCTTGGGGTTGAGGCGGAAAGTCATCGACATCCTGTCCGGTGCCAATTCCATGTACTCCGCGAGCAGTCCGTACATGGTGGCGATCTCGTCGGCCGATCCGACCGCAAGCGTTTCGAACATCAGGTTGGAAACACCGGCCGCCGACACGCCTTTCAGTGAAAACGGGTTGAACTTGTCGAAGCTGGTGCGCCGGTCGGGATTGGCAAGATACAGTTCGCCGCCGCGCGGCGCGTCGGGATTGACATAGTCGAAGTGCTTGAAGCCCTCCGGGTATTTCGGCGTCCCGTACAAGGAAAACGCGTGCGCCGCCAGTGCGCTTGCGCTATGGGGCAGCAAACCGACGAGCAGGATGGAGATAAGGAATTTGCGCATTCGCCTGTTATATATAGATCAGTCCAGCCTCTCAGGGATGGGCTATTTTACCGAAAGGACTATGGCGGATTTATTTTTAATCAATATTTGCTTGCCTTTCGGTAAGCGGTGTGTGCGTTTTAACATGCCAAAACGCCAATGCAATTGATTTCGCCCAAGCATGTAAATGGTTGCCCTGCGCTAAAAGCCAACCTACAATCTTGCCCAGTTTGAAAAAAGACCCGTGAAAACCGCACAAACAGGCGCGTTTCCGGCGATTCTTGATCGCGGCGAGTTGGTCTAACCCTGCATCGCGATAAAATACCGACAAATTATTCGGAGTCGTTCATGGCATTCCTGCAAGGCAAAAAAATTCTGATCACCGGACTCCTGTCCAACCGTTCCATCGCCTACGGCATCGCCCAGGCTTGCAAACGCGAAGGCGCCGAGCTGGCGTTCACCTATGTGGGCGAACGCTTCAAGGAGCGCATCACCGAGTTTGCCAAGGAATTCGGCAGCGATCTGGTGTTCGACTGCGACGTCTCCAGTGACGAGCAGATCAATGCTCTGTTCGCCGATCTCGGCAAGTCCTGGGATCACCTGGATGGCCTGGTTCATTCGATCGGATTTGCGCCGCGCGAAGCGATTACCGGAGATTTCCTAGATGGTTTGTCACGGGAATCGTTCCGTATCGCACATGATATTTCCGCATACAGTTTCCCTGCGATGGCAAAGGCTGCACTCCCGCTGCTGCGTCCGAACTCCTCGCTGCTGACCCTGACCTATATGGGATCGATTCGCGCGACGCCAAACTACAACACCATGGGCCTGGCCAAGGCATCCCTTGAAGCCAGCGTACGTTACCTCGCAGAATCGCTGGGCTCCAAGGGTATCCGCGTCAACGGCATTTCGGCCGGCCCGATCAAGACCCTGGCTGCGAGCGGGATCAAGGACTTCAGCAAGTTGCTGGGCATCGTTGCCGCCCACGCGCCGTTGCGCCGCAACGTCACGATCGAGGACGTCGGCAATACCGCGGCGTTCCTGCTGTCCGACCTCTCCTCGGGCATCACCAGCGAAATCACCTACGTCGACGGCGGCTTCTCGCACGTCATGTACGCGCCGGAAGAGTAAGACTGCTCGACTGCTGTGTGGGGCGGGTTTTCCCGCCCCATTCCTTCCCGCCTGCCGGCAATTTTCCCCCGTCGAAAATAAGCCGACGACAAATCCAAAACCTCTGTATAATGCGCCGCTGTGCATTGCAGCATGCGTGCACTTCGCAGCATCGCAAACCCTTTAGCATTAAACAATAAAGCATCCCGCCTTTTGGTGTCGCTACAGATAAGACACCGTCCCGGCGCAAAGCTTTGTGCCGAAATTTCTCAGAAGAATTCTCAGTTGTTTCGTTGGTTGGCGTTGCCTTTTCAATACGTTCGCGCACGCGTGATGAACGTCGTCGCGGCGTTGCACTAAAGAAAGAAACACAATGACATTTGAAACACTCGGCCTGCATTCGAACATCGTGAAAGCACTGACGGAAGCCGGCTACACCAAACCGACTCCCGTGCAGGAGCAAGCGATTCCCGCCGCGCTGCAAAACCGCGACCTTATGGTGTCTTCGCAAACGGGTTCGGGCAAGACCGCGGCATTCATGCTGCCGGCGCTGAACAAGCTTGCGGCGGCAGAACAGCAGTACCAACCGGGCCAGAAGACCCCGAACCAGGAACGCCAGTCCGCCCGTTCACGCGGCGAGCGTCCGCGCTTCCAGCCGGCGCAGCCGAAGATGCTGGTCCTGACGCCGACGCGCGAACTCGCGCTGCAGGTCACGACCGCGACCACCAAGTACGGCACCTACCTGCGCCGTGTGCGCACCGTGTCGATTCTCGGCGGTATGCCCTATCCGAAGCAAATGCAATTGCTGGCAAAGAATCCCGAGATCCTGGTTGCGACCCCGGGCCGCCTGATCGACCACATGGAGTCCGGCAAGATCGACTTCTCGCAACTGCAAGTGCTGGTGCTGGACGAGGCGGATCGTATGCTCGACATGGGCTTCATCGAGGACATCGAGAAGATCGTCGAGGCAACGCCGGAAACCCGCCAGACGATGCTGTTCTCCGCAACGCTGGACGGCGTGGTCGGCAGCATGGCCAAGCGCATCACGCGCGATCCGCTGGTGATCCAGATCGCCAGCGCGGCAACCCGCCATGAGAACATCCAGCAGCGCGTACACTTCGTCGACGACCTGTCGCACAAGAACCGCCTGCTGGACCACCTGCTGCGCGATTCCTCCCTCGATCAGGCTGTCGTGTTCACCGCCACCAAGCGCGATGCGGACACGATCGCGGATCGGCTGAACATCGCCGGCTTTGCCGCTGCCGCATTGCACGGCGATATGCACCAGGGCGCGCGCAATCGCACGCTGGATGCGCTGCGCCGCGGCCAAGTGCGCGTGCTGGTGGCGACCGACGTTGCCGCCCGCGGCATCGATGTGCCGGGCATCACGCACGTGGTGAACTACGACCTGCCGAAGTTCCCGGAAGACTATGTGCACCGTATCGGCCGTACCGGCCGTGCAGGCCGCAATGGCCAGGCGATTTCGCTGGTGAACCACTCGGAAAACATCAACATCAAGCGGATCGAGCGCTTCACCAAGCAATTGATCCCGGTCAATGTGATCGAGGGCCTGGAGCCGAAGAAGTCTGCGGCGGCACCGCGCAGCAACCGCAAGCCGGGCGGCTGGAAGCCGGGCGACAATCGCGGCGGCAAGCCCGGCCAGCGCACCTTCAGCAAGTCCGGCGGACCGCGCAAGGAAGGCGGCTACAACAAGGGTTCGAGCTTTGGCGATAACGGCGGAGGACGCCGCTCTTACAGCGATCGTTAAGCCTTAGACGCACAAAGGAAACGGCCACTCCGGTTCAACCGGGTGGCCGTTTTTTTATTGCAGTTCGCAGGTGCGGAATCCGATGAACATGTCGTCGCGTTCCGGCAAACAGAAATTGCGGAACTTGGTCGATTTCAGCCGCAGGCGCGTCGCGAAGGATGCGCCGCGCACCGACTGATGCGTCACGAAGGCCGGCTGGGAATACTCGCGGTAGGCGTCGGGCGCGAAACCGGGATAAGGCTCGAACGGCGTGCAGGTCCATTCCCAGAGGTCGCCCCAGCGCAGCGCCGCATGTCCCGACAACGCCGCGTATTCCCACTCCGCTTCCATCGGCAGGCGCCTGCCGGCCCACATGCAATAGGCCTGTGCTTCATACAAGCTCAAATGGCGCACCGGTTCGTCTGGCGGCAGTGTGACCTGCGAACCGAAACGCAGGCAGTGCCAGCGCCGGCTGTCACATATCCAATCGCGCGGCGCAGAGCGGTCACCCGCCATCAGCCATGCATGCCCGGCACTGCTCCAGTACTGCGGTTTCTGGTAGCCGCCATCGTCGACAAACTCGCCGTACTGCGCGTTGGACACCAGGGTCGAATCCATGACGAATGCCGGCACATAGAACGCA
This sequence comes from Noviherbaspirillum sp., assembly GCA_035627275.1. Lineage (GTDB taxonomy): Bacteria > Pseudomonadota > Gammaproteobacteria > Burkholderiales > Burkholderiaceae_D > Noviherbaspirillum. Next base: position 131,016 of record DASPMC010000007.1, on the reverse strand, counting down.
TGCGCCCACTTCTCGTTGTCGAACACGAAGCCGCTGTCCGGCTTGCTACCGAGTTCGATCGTCCCACCCGGAAAACGGATCTCGCCCTGGGCCCAGGAAGGGATCGCGCGCTGCGACAACTGCGGCGGCGCTGTTATGCCCAAGGTCTGCAGTCCCTGCGCGAGCGCCTCGCCGCGCATGTCTTCATACGCAAGAGCGAACCGGTATGGATAGAGCGACGCGGCGTCATTCTTTATGCGGCTGAGCTTGTCGAGCACGCGATCGAGCACTTCATGGCAGTACGTTTTCAGCGCCCCCTTGCTCGGCAGTTCGAGCGACCTGCGCGCACGGTGCGAAACGGTGTTGGGGTCGAACCAATCGTCGCCCTTGGTAAGCAAGGAGTGCCGGTGCGCAGCGGCAGGTTCGCTCGATTGCGCATCGCGCAGGATGTACCACTCGGCAAACCACGCGATATGCCCGAGCTCCCACAGCGGAGGATTGATGTTGGGTGAAACAGGCACCCTGCTTGCTACGTCCAGCCCTTCCGAGACATAGCACTCGAACAGGTCCAGCGTGTACTCTCGTGCGTCCTGAAGGGCGCCGGCCAGTTCATTCGGGGTGGCGGTGCGAAAGGAAAAGTTCATTGTTATCGTGGACGTGCCGGATCGCTCCCAACTATTTCATTATCGACTCCACCGATACAAATGCCAATGACGAAAGAATTTCGTTCGGGGGGATTTATGCTATTTTTGCACCCCGTTCAAAGAAGTATCGCAAAGGATCCCCATGAGCATCTCCATCAGACAAGCGGGCATGGCCGACATCGACCGCATCGCCCCCTTGTTCGATCAATACCGCCAGTTCTATCGCCAACCCGCCGATTCCGCGCTTGCAAGCGAGTTCATTCGCGAGCGCCTGGCGTTGCAGGAATCGGTCATCTTTCTCGCGGAGAATGAAGAAGGACAGGCAGTGGGGTTCACCCAACTGTATCCGCTGTTTTCCTCCATCAGCGCCCGGCGCTCCTGGATGCTGAACGATCTGTTCGTCTTGCCGGCAGCGCGACGCAGCGGGGTGGCAAGCGCGTTGCTGAATGCGGCAAAGGCACATGCCATTGCCACGGGTGCGAAATCCCTTGAGCTGTCGACGGCGCATGACAATCCCGCGCAAAAACTCTACGAATCGCATGGCTATGTGCGCGACAAGGTTTTCTATTACTACAGCCTGGATGTGGATTGAGGTGCCGTCAAGGCGTGCTTGACAACACGGCATGCCTTCTTCTACATTGCTTGCATGTTGACTGCATACGCACAACTTTCCCTCCTGCTATCCGCCTCCCTACCGGCGGCGGCTCTGCTGCGCCTAGCGCGCTGACACCAACTCCCCCTTCCTGTCGTTTTCTGTTTCCCGCCTGCCATGAGCCGTGCGGGGATTGATTTTCCGAAAGTCCTTACTCCATGTATTTCAAGCGCATCCCGGTCGCATTCATCAAAGGCAATCTGATTGCCATGATGATCTTCGCCCGTGCGCTTGCCCTGCTGCCGCTACCGATCGGTTGCCTGGCCTCGCGCTAGTGGCAGTCAGGCAGCCATTCCGCCACATCAGAACTTTCCAAACAAACCTTTCAAAGAGGATCAAGATGATGTTGCGGAACCCTTCGGCGAAATACCGCCCCTTTCCCCCTGTCCAGCTCACCGGCCGTACGTGGCCCGACAACGTGATCAGCAAACCGCCGGTATGGTTGAGCACCGACCTGCGCGATGGCAACCAGTCCCTGATCGAACCGATGAGTCCGGAACGCAAGTTGCGCTTCTTCGAGATGCTGGTCGAGGTTGGCGTGAAGGAAATCGAGGTCGCTTTTCCATCCGCGTCGCAGGCCGATTTCGATTTCGTGCGCAAGCTCATCGATGAAGACCGCATTCCCGACGATGTAACGATCGGCGTGCTGACGCAATCGCGGGAAGACCTGATCCGGCGCACCGTCGAATCGTTGCGCGGCGCAAAGCGGGCAATCGTTCACCTCTACAACGCCATTTCGCCCTCATTCCGACGCATCGTATTCGGCATGTCGCGCGAAAATGTGCGGGAAATCGCGTTGTCGGGCACGCGGCTGGTCAAGCAGCTGACGAGGGAACAGCCGGAGACGGAATGGACGTTCGAGTATTCCCCGGAAACCTTCAGCATGGCCGAGCTGGATTTCGCCAAGAACGTGTGTGACTCGGTATCGGAAATCTGGCAGCCGACGCCGCATCGCAAGATGATCGTCAACCTCCCCTCCACCGTGGAATGCAGCACGCCCAACATCTATGCGGACCAGATCGAATGGATGCACCGCAAGCTCGCGCGGCGCGATTCGATCATCCTCAGTGTCCACCCGCACAATGACCGGGGCACGGCGGTGGCGTCGGCAGAGCTCGCGGTGATGGCGGGTGCGGATCGGGTCGAAGGCTGCCTGTTCGGGAATGGCGAGCGCACCGGCAATGTCGATCTGGTGACGCTGGCGATGAACCTTTACACGCAGGGTGTCCATCCTGGCCTGGATTTTTCCGATATCGATGCTGTGCGAAAGTGCGTCGAGGAATGCAACCAGATCCCCGTGCATCCGCGCCATCCGTACGCGGGCGACCTGGTCTACACTGCGTTCTCTGGATCGCATCAGGATGCGATCAAGAAGGGATTCGCGCAGCAGCGTGCAGGCGCGATGTGGGAGGTGCCCTACCTTCCGCTCGATCCGGCCGATGTCGGCCGTAGCTATGACGCCGTCATCCGTGTGAACAGCCAGTCCGGCAAGGGCGGCATGACCTACCTGCTGGAGCAGGAATACGGCCTCAAGCTGCCGCGCCGCATGCAGATCGAGTTCAGCCGCGCTGTGCAGCAGGTCACAGACGGCAGCGGCAAGGAAGTCTCCGCGCAAGGCGTTCATGCAGTCTTCCAGCAGGAGTACCTCGATGCCGCCGAGCCCTACGCTTACCATTCACACCGGCTGAGCGAAGATTCCTCGAGCGGGATAGTCGAACTGGAAGCAGAATTGCGCCATCACGGCAAAACGCTGGTCGTCACCGGCCGCGGCAATGGACCGCTCGACGCCTTCGTGCGCGCGCTGGGACTGGATGTCGTCGTGATGGATTACCAGGAACATGCAATCGGATCCGGCGCCGATGCACGGGCGGCCTGCTATGTCGAACTGCGGATGGACGACCAGCCCGCACTGTTCGGCGCCGGCATCGATTGCAACATTGTTACCGCCTCCCTCCGCGCAGTCCTCAGCGCCATCAACCGGCAGGTGGCGCGTGCAGCGCCGATGCCTGTTGCGCAAGCGGCCTGATTCAGAGGGACTTCGCCAACCGGATGCCTGCAAACTGCCAGCGGGCGGTCGCCGGGAAGAAGTTGCGATACGTCGTCCGGGCGTGCCCCGGCGGCGTCGCACACGACGAACCGCGCAAGACGTACTGGTTGGACATGAACTTGCCGTTGTATTCGCCGATCGCGCCTTCCGCCGTGCGGTAGCCGGGATAAGGCGCATAACTGCTGAGCGTCCACTGCCAGTTCACGCCGAACAGGTCGCGCATGCCGCTCGCCTGCTCGCGCGAGGACGGCATCGGATGCAACTCGTGCACGCCAAAGCTGGTCGCGTCGCGGGCGGCGTGCTCCCATTCCGCCTCCGTCGGCAGGCGCGCACCAGCCCAACGAGCATAGGCGTCGGCTTCGAAGAACGAAACGTGCGTAACTGGCCGGTGCGGGTCCAGCGCTTGCAGGCCAAACAGCATGAACTCCTTCCATCCCTCGTCGTCACGCCGCCAGTAGAGTGGATGGGCAAGGCGGTTTGCCTGCACCCAGTCCCAGCCTTCCGACAGCCAGCAGGCGGGATTGTCGTACCCGCCGTCCTCGATGAACATCAGATATTCGCGGTTGGTCACCTGGCGTGAAGCAATCGCATATGCCTCGACGAATTGGCGATGGCGCGGCATTTCATTGTCGAAGCAAAAGCCCTCCTCCGTGTGTCCGATCTCGACCACTGCGGCGTCGTACCGCTGCCAGGCCATTGCGGTCGCCGGTTGCGCACGCGCGAACGGTCCCGTGGAATACGCCGGGAACAAGGGGTTCATCGACAGCAGATGCTTGACGTCGGTGAGCATCAACTCCTGGTGTTGCTGCTCGTGCTGCAGCCCGGTTTCCACCAGGGCAAGCAGTTCTGCAGTGAGCGTCTGCTCCGACAGCAGGATGCCGATGCGCTCATCGACATTGCGCCGGTACGCCACAACCTCACGCAGGGACGGACGCGTGAGTAATCCGCGCTGCGGCCGCGGATGCTTGTCGCCGACGCCGTTGTAGTACGAGTTGAACAGCACGCGGAAAGCCGGATGGAATGGTTCGAAGCCCGCCTCATAACGCTCGAGGATGAAGGTCTCGAAAAACCAGGTCGTATGCGCCATGTGCCACTTGATCGGACTGGCATCGGGCATGGATTGCGCGCAGCAGTCTTCTTCCGAGAGCGGTTTTGCCAGCGCCAGCGTATGTTGCCGCACCTCCAGGAAACGTGCGGCGATCGTGTCGACATTCATTCCTTGCCCCCTTACATCACACTCGCATGGCACACCATGAACCACTCGCGTTCGTCGGTCCAGGTGCGCACGCTGCCGAACCCCGCCCGCTCCAGCAACTGAAGGAATCCGTGGCGCGTGTACTTGTAGCTGCTCTCGGTATGGATCCGCTCGCCCTGCCGGAACAGGCGTTGCCCGCCATCCCAGCGCACGCGGACATCGCGCCGCGCCTCCAGGTGCATCTCGATACGCCCGAGCGCTTCGTTGAAGAAGCCCAGGTGCCGCCAGTCGCGCACGTCGAAATCGGCGTCGACCAGCGTATTCAGATGCCTGAGCATGTTCAGGTTGAAGGCGGCCGTCACTCCGACCGCATCGTCGTATGCGGCGTCCAGCACCTCCTTGTTCTTCACAAGGTCGACGCCGATCAGCAGGCCGCCGTCGGGGCCGCACGCATCTCGTATGCGGCCGAGCAATGCTGCTGCGTCATCAGTGGTGAAGTTGCCAATGGAAGATCCGGGATAAAAAAACAGGCGCTTGTCGCGCCGTATACCTTCCGGCAGATCTAGCGAATTGGAAAAATCCATGCCGACCCCGGTCATGCGGATCATCGGGTAGCGCTGTCGCAGGCGCTCCACCGCTTCCCTCAGGAATTCAACGGAGATGTCGATGGGCACGTATTGCCGCGGCTGTAAGACGGGAAACAGACGCTCGGCCTTGGCGCAATTGCCAGCGCCGAGGTCGATGAAGGTCGCGCCGCGTCCTGTGGACCGCGCGATGTCCGGTAGATGGGCTTCGATAATGGCGGTCTCGGTACGTGTGGGATAGTACTCCGGCAGTTCGCAAATCGCCTCGAACAACTTCGAGCCGAGCGCGTCGTACAAATACTTGGGCGAGACCGCTGCAACCGGTGCCTGCAGGCCTTCTTCCAGCTCGGCGCGGATGGCCGCTGGATCCTTCCGGTACAGCTGCAAGAAACCGTGGTGAGGAAGGTCGAGTTCGGAAATTGGCGCCATTGGTTCGAAGCAAACTTGCTGAAATTCCAGCTTAGGCGGTGGGCAATGAAGGGCAAGGTTTTTCGTTATCATATTTGTCAGGCTCCTCGCGGCTTTGAGGCGACACAAGCATGTTTTCGTATTTGCTTATGTCGTTTTTGCATTTGATTCCTTACTGGATGCCGATAAGTTGCCTTCCGCACAAGAATTCCAGATCAACCGCCCTCTCTCCAAGACCAGCATGCTTAAGCTCCGCAACGTAACCAAATCGTATTCAGGCGGAAGGCAGGTGCTGACGGGCGTGAATTACACGCTGGAAGCCGGCGAGTACGTGGCGATCATGGGCGAATCCGGCGTCGGCAAATCGACCCTGCTGAACCTGATTGCTGGTCTTGACCGGCCTGACGACGGGCAAATCCTGATCGACAATGCCGACATGACCTCGCTGGACGACGACGCGGCAACACGCTTGCGCAGGGAAAAGTTCGGCTTCGTGTTCCAGGCCTTTCATGTGCTGCCGCACCTGACGGTCATGCAGAACGTTGCCCTGCCCCTGATGCTGAACCGGGAAGAGATGGCGCGGGCGGAACAGATGCTGGAAGCCGTCGGCCTGCACAACCGTGCCGGCGATTATCCGCGCCAGCTTTCCGGTGGAGAACTTCAGCGCGTGGCGATCGCGCGCGCACTGGTGCATCGCCCGAAGCTGCTGCTCGCCGACGAGCCGACCGGCAACCTCGATCCCGATACCGCGCACGAGGTGCTGCTTCTCCTGCGGAAAGAAATCAAGGAAAACGGTGCATCGGGCATCATCGTCACCCACTCGCCCGCTGCCGCCGCCACCGCCGACCGGGCGCTGGAACTGACAAAGGATGGCCTGCATCCGATGGGCGTGAAGCAACCGGCATGAAGCATGGCTCCCCTGCCCAGCTGCGACGCTGGCTGATGTTCGGCGAATGGCGCGCCCACCCGGTACGGGCGCTGATCGCGGGACTGGCCATCGCCCTTGGCGTCGCGCTCGGCTTCTCGATCCACCTGATCAACACCGCCGCATACAACGAGTTCTCCGCCGCCGTCAAAAGCCTCTCTGGAGAAGCCGACCTGCAGGTGCGCGGTACGCAGGCGTATTTCGATGAACAGGTTTACGGGCAGTTGGCGCGGTTCGAGGAAATCGCCGTCGCCAGCCCGGTGCTGGAAGTGGATGCCGCCGTGCCGGGACGACAGGGTGCATTGAAGGTCATCGGCATCGATGTATTCCAGGCCGGCGCCATTGCGCCAGACCTCATCGGCGTGCCTGCGGAAGACCGCGCATTCGATACGCTCGCCGACGATGCGGTCTTCCTTTCTCCCGCGGCGACGGAATGGCTGCAGGTGAAGCAAGGCGATACGTTGCAACTGCGAACAGGAACGCAAGCGGTCCGCCTGCGGGTCGCCGGTGGCTTGGTGCGTGCCCGCGCGGGACAACGGATTGCCGTCATGGACATCGGTGCGGCGCAATGGCGCTTCCAGCGCCTGGGACAACTGTCGCGCATCGAGCTGAAACTGAAATCGGGCATCAGCCGCAGCGCCTTCAAATCCAGGCTGGCCGCAACACTGCCGGCGGGACTCCTCGTGACCGAGACCGAAGACCAGGAAGCGCGCACGGCGAACATGTCACGCGCATACCGCGTCAATCTCAACATGCTTGCCCTGGTCGCGCTGTTCACCGGCACCTTCCTCGTGTTTTCCACGCAAGCCCTCTCCGTGCTGCGGCGGCGAAGCCAGCTGGCGCTGTTGCGCGTCGCCGGCATGACGCGCAGGCAATTGCTGGGGCAGATTCTTGTCGAAGGACTGGTGATTGGTGTAATGGGCTCTGCGGCAGGCCTTGCCGCTGGCTATGCCATCGCTGCTGCCGCGCTGCGGCTGTTCGGCGGCGACTTGGGCGGCGGGTATTTTCCCGGCGTGCAACCGACGGTGCAGTTCTCCTTGCCGGCAGCGGTGACATTTTTCCTCCTCGGCACTGCGGCAGGCTTGCTCGGTTGCGCGAGTCCGGCGTGGGAAGCCGCACGCGCCCGGCCGGCGCAGGCGCTCAAAACGGGCAGCGAAGATGTCGCGCTCTCGCGTCTTGCATCCCCATGGCCATCGCTTGCCTGCCTGCTTGCCGGCGGCATCATGTCGCAGCTGCCGCCTGTGTTCGAGCTGCCCGTGTTCGGTTATCTCGCGATCGCCTTCCTCCTTGTAGGCGGAATCGGGCTGATGCCGCGGCTGGCGGCGCTGTTATTTTCCATGCTGTCCCGCCTCGTCCTTCGACCGGGCGTGAGCCCGGTACCGGCGCTCGCGGTCGGCCGTCTCGCCAATGCGCCCAACCAGGCGTCGATTGCGCTGGGCGGGGTCCTGTCCAGTTTCAGCCTGATGGTGGCGATGGCCATCATGGTCGCGAGTTTCCGGGTGTCGGTAGACGACTGGCTCTCGCACATCCTCTCGGCGGACTTGTACGTGCGCGCGGCCAACGGCGGCAATACGGCAACCTTCTCGCCAGCGGAACAAGATGCGATCGCAAGGACGCCGGGCGTGGCCCGCGCCGGTTTCCAGCGCCATACTCAGCTGGTGCTGGATCCTGCCCGTCCGTCCGTGACATTGATTGCACGCCCGATCGACATCGGCGATCCGGCCAGGGCCTTGCCGCTGGTCGGTGAATCGATCGCTGCCCCGGACGTTCCGGCAGGACACGTGCCGGTTTGGGTTTCGGAAGCGATGATTGACCTGTACGGATTTCACCCCGGCGATAGAAGGACACTGCCCCTTGCCGGCGGAAACCACAAGGTCTTCGTTGCTGGCATCTGGCGCGATTATGTGCGCCAGACCGGGGCAATCCAGATGCGGCTCGACGACTATCGCCAGCTCACCGGGGACAGGGAGGTCAACGATTCGGCAATCTGGTTGCGGCCGGATGCAACGGCACGGGAGGTCATGGAATCGATGCGGCGCCTGCCCTTCGGCAGCGCGCTGGAATTCGCCGAGCCGGACGAGATCCGCGCGATCAGCCTGCGCATATTCGATCGCAGCTTTGCCGTGACCTATCTGCTCGAAGCAGTCGCGATCGTGATCGGCCTGTTCGGTGTTGCCGCCACCTTTTCCGCCCAGACGCTGGCGCGGGCCAAGGAGTTCGGCATGTTGCGGCACATCGGCGTGATGCGACGGCAGGTCCTGGCGATGCTGGCGGTCGAAGGCGGCCTGCTGACGCTGCTCGGCAGCGTGGTCGGATTCCTGCTCGGCACGGCGATCAGCCTGATCCTGGTCTTCGTGGTCAATCCTCAATCCTTCCACTGGACCATGCAGCTGCACATGCCCTGGGGCATGCTGTTCTCGGTCGCAGCGCTGCTGCTGGTGTCGGCGGCCCTGACGGCACTGGCCGCGGGAAGATATGCAGTGTCGGGCGACGCCGTCCGTGCAGTCAGGGAGGACTGGTAATGACAAGGTACAGGAACTACTGCATACGCTTGCTCGCCGCTGCCGCGCTTGCATTGCTTCTTCCCGCAGCTGCCGCGCCGCCGCAATTCTCCACCGTGGCCCCTGGCGTCGCACTTGCGTTTCCCCGCGACTTCGGCGCGCATCCGGACTTCCGCACCGAATGGTGGTATGTGACCGGATGGCTGGAGACTGCAGACGGCAAGCCTCTCGGTTTCCAGGTCACCTTCTTCCGTTCGGCCACCGAGCACGACGTGGACAATCCCAGCCGGTTCGCGCCGAAGCAGTTGATTATCGCGCATGCGGCGGTCTCCGATCCGGCACACGGTCGGCTGGTTCATGAGCAGAAAAGCGCGCGCGAAGGCTTCGGCCGTGCGTATGCGAGGCAAGGCAATACCGACGTCAGGCTCGACGATTGGACGCTGATCCGCGACGCAAATGGCACCTATCGCGCCAGCCTGCCCGGCCGCGACTTCACGCTGGAACTGAGCATGGCGCCTTCCCAGCCCCCGATGCTGCAGGGCGAGAACGGATTCTCTCGCAAGGGCCCCAGGCCCGAACAGGCCAGCTATTACTACAGCGAGCCGCAGCTGAAAGTCGAAGGCAAGGTCGTCCGTTCGGGGAAAACCACGCAGGTAAAAGGCCATGCATGGCTCGATCATGAATGGTCGACGACGGTGCTCGATCCCGCGGCCGCAGGGTGGGATTGGATCGGCGCCAACCTGGACGACGGCGGCGCGCTGATGGCCTTCCGCATCCGGGGCAAGGATGGAGATACGCTCTGGTCGCACGCGGCCTTACGCGACGCATCGGGGCGCATTGAACACTTCGGCCCCGGCGATGTCGAGATCCTGCCGCTGCGCACCTGGCGCTCGCCGCGCACCGGCGCAACCTATCCGGTCTCCGTACGTGTGCGCGCCGGTACGGCACAATGGGAGCTGGAACCGCTGCAGGATGACCAGGAACTGGACTCGCGCCAGTCGACGGGTTCGGTGTACTGGGAGGGAGCCGTCACCCTCAAGCGTGACGGACGGGTGGCCGGGCGAGGCTACCTGGAACTGACGGGATATGTGAAACCGCTGAAACTATGACCCCATCGAGAGAACAACAAAAAGGCAGCCTCGCGACACTCAAGGGCCTGCAGCCCTTTCTTGCGCCGTACAAGAAGCAGTTCATCTTCGCCGGTATCGCGCTGGTGGTCGCGGCCGGTGCCACGCTGGCGATCCCCTACGCGTTCAGGCAAATGATCGACGCCGGATTCGGTACGGCCGGCATGAAGGACATCGGGCAGGTCGACGCGTACTTCCTCGCGCTGTTCGGCGTTGCCTGCGTGCTCGCCGTCGCCACCGCGGCGCGTTTCTACATGGTGTCCTGGCTCGGCGAGCGGGTGACGGCGGACCTGCGCAGCGCAGTCTATCGGCATGTTGTCCTGCAGAGCCCTCAGTTCTTCGAAACCACACAGACCGGCGAAGTGCTGTCGCGCCTGACCACCGACACCACGCTGATCCAGACGTTGGTCGGCACCAGCATCTCGCTCGCGCTGCGCAACACGCTGCTGTTCACCGGCGGCGTGGTGATGCTGTTCGTCACCAGCGTCAAGCTGTCCTCCATCATCATCGTCATGCTTGCCGCCGTGGTCATCCCCATCGTCATATTCGGCCGCCGCGTGCGCAAGCTGTCGCGCGAGTCGCAGGACCGCGTGGCGGACGCTTCCGCGCTGGCCGGCGAAATCCTCAATGCGATGCCCATCGTGCAGGCCTACACGCAAGAGCGACGGGAATCGTCGCGTTTCGGCGAATCGGTGGATCGCGCGTTCCGTACCGCCATGCAGCGCATCCGCGCGCGCTCCCTGCTGACGGTGCTGGCGATCCTGCTCGTCTTCGGCGCGATCGTCTTCGTGCTGTGGCTGGGCGCGCATGCGGTCATCCAGGGCAGGATGACGGGTGGAGAACTCGGGCAGTTCATCCTGTATGCGTCCATCGTGGCCGGTGCCATTGCCGCGTTGTCCGAGGTGCTGGGCGAGGCGCAGCGTGCCGCCGGCGCTGCGGAAAGGCTCATGGAACTGCTCGCCGTGCAGTCGCCGATCCGCTCGCCCGCACACCCGCGCACACTGCCGGCCCGTATGGCCAACGGCGCTTCCCTCTCGCTGTGCCATGTGAGCTTCCACTACCCTTCCCGTCCAGGCACGCCTTCTCTTGCGGATTTTTCGCTCGATATCCACCCGGGCGAAACGATCGCTATCGTCGGCCCCTCGGGTGCGGGGAAGACGACACTGTTCCAGCTTCTGCTGCGCTTCTATGACCCGCAGCAGGGCGGCATCCTGCTCGACGGCGTCGACATCCGCGAACTGGACCTGCATGCACTGCGTCGAGCGATCGGGATCGTGCCGCAGGATACGGTGATCTTTTCCGCCGATGCGATGGAAAACATCCGCTACGGCCGGGCCGATGCACGTGATGACGAAGTCGTCCACGCGGCGAAGCTGGCCGCCGCCCACGAATTCATCGAGCGTCTGCCCGACGGCTACCGCTCCTTCCTCGGCGAACGAGGAGTCCGCTTGTCAGGCGGACAACGGCAGCGCATCGCGATTGCCCGCGCCCTGCTGAAAAACCCACCCCTTCTGTTGCTTGACGAAGCGACAAGCGCGCTGGATGCGGAATCGGAGCGCCTGGTGCAGGCGGCACTGGAAGCGGCCATGGTCGGACGGACAACGCTGGTCATCGCGCACCGCCTGGCCACCGTTCAGCGCGCCGATCGGATTATCGTGATGGAACACGGCCGCATCGTGGAGACCGGCACGCATGCGTCTTTGGTGGGCCAAGGCGGGCTGTACGCCAGCTTGGCATCGTTGCAATTTTCACAAGAATAATGTCATTGTGGAGCCGATTGTTTCCAGCTGTCCAGAACGCGATTTCCTTTAAAATAGCGCGACCCTTTTCAAAGCTGACCCATGCGCCAATACCTCGACTTCATGCGCCATGTATACGAACATGGCACCGAAAAAACCGACCGCACCGGCACCGGCACGCGCTCGGTCTTTGGCTACCAGATGCGTTTCGACCTGCAAGAAGGTTTTCCGCTGCTGACAACCAAGAAACTGCACCTGAAATCCATCATCCATGAGCTGATCTGGTTCCTGGCCGGCTCCACCAATACCAAGTACCTGAAGGACAACGGCGTCTCGATCTGGGATGAATGGGCCGATGCCGAAGGCAACCTCGGCCCGATCTACGGCTACCAGTGGCGCTCCTGGCCGACACCGGACGGCAAGCACATCGACCAGATCACGCAAGTGCTGGACCAGATCCGCAACAACCCGGATTCGCGCCGCCTGATCGTATCGGCCTGGAACGTGGCAGACATCCCGCAGATGAAGCTGCCGCCCTGCCATGCGTTCTTCCAGTTCTATGTGGCCGACGGCAAGCTGTCCTGCCAGTTGTACCAGCGCAGCGCCGACATCTTCCTCGGCGTGCCGTTCAACATCGCATCCTATGCGCTGCTCACGCACATGGTGGCCGAGCAGACCGGTCTCGACGTCGGTGAATTCATCTGGACCGGCGGCGACTGCCACCTGTATTCCAACCACATGGAACAGGTGCAGGAGCAGCTGTCGCGTACGCCCTACGCGCCGCCGAAGCTGGTCATCAAGCGCAAGCCGGAGTCGATCTTCGACTACAAGTTCGAGGACTTCGAAATCACCGGCTATGAAGCGCATCCGCATATCAAGGCGCCGGTGGCTGTCTGATGACGCATCTCACGATCGTCGTCGCCATCGACGAAAAACGCGGCATCGGCATCGACAACAAGCTGCCCTGGCACCTGCCGGAAGACCTTGCGCATTTCAAGCGCACGACCATGGGCCATCCGATCATCATGGGCCGCAAGACCTTCGACTCGATCGGACGCCCGCTGCCCAACCGGCGCAACATTGTCATCACTCGCAATCCGGACTGGAACCGCGAGGGCGTGGACGTCGCGTCCTCGCTGGAGGCCGCGCTGGCGCTCGTCGGCGATACGCCGTCGTGCATCATCGGCGGCGGCCAGATTTTTGCCGAAGCGCTCCCCGTTACGAACCGCATGGTCGTGACCGAAATCGGCAAGACCTTCGAGTGCGACGCGTTCTTTCCTGAAATCGACCTGAAGCAATGGAAGGAAGTCGCGCGCGAAACGCATCACTCCGAATCCAATGGATTCGACTACGCCTACGTCACTTACGAACGAACATAGAAGCGGGAGAAGAAATGTCAGGACATGGTTTTCACGTTCATGGCCCGCACGACCATGAAGTGGAACATGCTGCGCACGGCAGCGACGGTTTTTCCAACAAGATCGCGGTGACCACTGCGATCCTCGCCACCATCGGAGCGATCTTCGGCTACCAGGCCGGCGCAACGCAGAACAATGCGGCGCTGTACAAGAACAACGCTGCAATCAAGAAAACCGAAGCATCCAACCAGTGGAACTACTACCAGGCCAAGTCGAACAAGCAGAACCTGGCGGAACTCGCGATGAGCCTGCCTGGCGTCGACATCGAGAAATACAAGGCCGAAGTCGAGCGTTACAAGTCGGAAAAGGCAGAGATCAAGGCCAATGCCGAAAAGCTGGAAGCGGTATCGCACGACTGGGACAAGCAATCGGATGAGCAGATGCACCAGCACCATCGCTGGGCGCAGGCAATGACGTCCGTGCAGATTGCGATTTCCCTCGCCGCGATCACGCTGCTCACGCGCCGGAAGTGGCTCGAGTACGCGTCGTACGGCGTTGCCGCCGCCGGGCTCGGACTCGGCGTACTTGCCTGGATGCACCTGTAATTCCATGTCCGTCCGGCACGCGCCGGGCAATTCCCCTGTCCGCGCTGCAGCAGGCGAGCGCAACATTTCCCCTCGCAGCCTGTCTCATTTATCCGTCCGCAGCCGGTCGAACCGCTCTGTTGACCGCCTGCACCATTCTCGTCCTTCAACGAAGAAAAGGAGATAGTCATGGACCAGGAGTCGGCAACATCGCAAGCATGGGGAAAATGGCTGGCAGGCGCGGCGATCGGCGCAGCCGCCATGTATCTCTCCGACCCGGACAGAGGCAGAAGGCGCCGGGCGCTCATCCGCGACAAGATGCGCAGCACGGCGATCCGATCAGGCGACGCGATCGGCGTTGCCTCCCGGGACCTTGCCAATCGCATGCAGGGCATGCGCGCGAGAACCGGACGCATGTTTTCACGCCGCGGCCATATGACGGACGACCCGCATCTGGTCGAACGCGTGCGTTCCAAGGTGGGACGCGCTGTTTCCCACCCGCATGCGATCAAGGTCCATGCGCAAGACGGCTGCGTCATCCTGAGCGGCCCGGTGTTCGCCCATGAGAAAGAACAGCTTCTCGAAGCGGCCCGCAGCGTGCCGGGCGTGCGCAGCATCGACGACGCGCTGCAAGTGCATACGAGGTCCGATGGTGTCCCCGCGCTGCAAGGCGAAGGCCGCCCGCGGCAACTGCACACCCCGATGCTGCAGGCGAACTGGCCGCCGGCGTGGCGCGCAGTAGCGACAGTGAGCGGCAGCGCGCTCGGCGCCTATGGCATGCGCCATCGCTCCGTCCTCGGACTGGCTGCGGCGGCTATCGGCATCGGTCTGCTCGCACGCAGCATCGCCGGCATCCAGGGCCGCGCGGTAGCGGGTAAACATGTCACGCATGCGGTCGACCTGAACAAGACGATTTACATCGACGCATCGCCCGAAATCGTATTCGACATGTGGTCGAACTACGAGAACTTCCCTCAATTCATGTCCAACGTGAAGGAAGTGCGTGACCTGGGCGACGGACGCTCGCACTGGGTGGTTTCCGGCCCCGGCGGTGCGCAGATCGAATGGGATGCCACGATCACCGAAAGCGGCCGCCCGCGCACGCTCGCCTGGCGCACGGTACCGAATGCCGACGTCGCGCATGCGGGACGGGTACGCTTCGAACCGGCCGGCGACGGCACGCGCGTCTCGGTCCACATGACCTACAGCCCGCCCGCCGGCACGCTGGGACACGCCGTCGCTTCCCTGTTCAACGGCAGCCCGAAACACCAGATGGACGAGGACCTGATGCGAATGAAGGCATTCATCGAACGCGGCTTGCGGCCCGCGGATGTCACCCAGTCCGCCGAGCAGGCCATCTATCCGAGCTGACGTGCATCCGGTAGGCGCCGTGCGGAGGGGCACGGCGCATCATTCGATCGCAAGGGATGCAAAAACAACAAGATCGCGCCATCTTTCCAAAAAATGGCGCATTTCTCGCACATCCCCGCCATATCTGCGAAAATTCGGGTTTTCTTTTTTTCGGCGCGCAAGCTCTCCCGCCCAGGCGTCTCCCTAGCACTTTGTCCTTTCTGGAGACCACATGAAATTCCGCTTCCCCATCGTCATCATTGACGAAGACTTCCGCTCCGAAAACACCTCCGGCCTCGGCATCCGCGCCCTCGCGGAAGCGATCGAGAACGAAGGCATGGAAGTCCTGGGCGTGACCAGCTACGGCGACCTGTCGCAGTTCGCGCAGCAGCAATCGCGCGCGTCCGCCTTCATTCTGTCGATCGACGACGAAGAGTTCGGCGGCGGCACCTCGGAAGAGACCGACACCGCACTGAAGGCCTTGCGCGCCTTCGTCGAAGAGATCCGCTACAAGAACGCCGACATCCCGATCTACCTGTACGGCGAAACCCGCACCTCGCGCCACATCCCGAACGACATCCTGCGCGAGCTGCACGGCTTCATCCACATGTTCGAAGACACGCCGGAATTCGTCGCGCGTCACATCATCCGCGAAGCGAAGTCTTACCTCGACAGCCTGGCACCGCCCTTCTTCCGCGCGCTGGTGCATTACGCGAAGGACGGTTCGTATTCCTGGCACTGCCCCGGCCACTCCGGCGGCGTTGCCTTCCTGAAGTCGCCGATCGGCCAGATGTTCCACCAGTTCTTCGGCGAGAACATGCTGCGCGCCGACGTCTGCAACGCGGTGGAAGAACTCGGCCAACTGCTCGACCACACCGGCCCGGTGGCCGCCTCCGAGCGCAATGCGGCGCGCATCTTCAATGCGGACCACTGCTACTTCGTCACCAACGGCACCTCGACCTCGAACAAGATGGTGTGGCACTCCACCGTCGGCCCCGGCGACATCGTCGTCGTGGACCGCAACTGCCACAAGTCCATCCTGCACTCGATCATCATGACCGGCGCGATCCCGGTGTTCCTGATGCCGACGCGTAACCACCTAGGCATCATCGGCCCGATCCCGCTCGAAGAATTCAAGATGGAAAACATCATGAAGAAGATCGAGGCCAACCCGTTCGCCCGCGAAGCGAAGAACAAGAAGCCGCGCATCCTGACCATCACGCAGTCGACCTACGACGGCGTGCTGTACAACGTCGAGACCATCAAGGAAATGCTCGACGGGAAGATCGACACCCTGCACTTCGACGAAGCCTGGTTGCCGCACGCGACCTTCCACGACTTCTACAAGGATATGCACGCAATCGGCAAGGACCGTCCACGTGCGAAGGAATCGTTGATCTTCTCGACGCAGTCCACGCACAAGCTGCTGGCTGGCCTGTCGCAGGCCTCGCAGATCCTGGTGCGCGATTCGCAGACGGTGAAGCTCGACCAGGACATGTTCAACGAAGCCTACCTGATGCACACCTCGACCTCGCCGCAGTACGCGATCATTGCCTCCTGCGACATCGCCGCAGCGATGATGGAGCCGCCGGGCGGCACTGCATTGGTTGAAGAAAGCATTCTCGAAGCGCTCGACTTCCGTCGCGCGATGCGCAAGGTCGACGAGGAGTGGGGCCAGGACTGGTGGTTCCAGGTCTGGGGTCCGGACAACTTCGCGGAAGAAGGCATGGGCTCGCGCGAAGACTGGATGATCCGCGCGGAGGACGACTGGCATGGCTTCGGCAAGCTGGCCCCCGGCTTCAACATGCTCGACCCGATCAAGGCGACCATCGTCACCCCGGGCCTGGCACTGGACGGCAAGTTCGGCGAAACCGGCATCCCGGCGTCGATCGTGACCAAGTACCTGGCCGAGCATGGCGTCATCGTCGAGAAGTGCGGCCTGTATTCGTTCTTCATCATGTTCACCATCGGCATTACCAAGGGCCGCTGGAACACGCTTCTGACCGCGCTGCAGCAGTTCAAGGACGACTACGACAAGAACCAGCCTATCTGGCGCATCCTGCCGGAGTTCGCCGCCGCCAACCCGCGCTACGAGCGCGTCGGCCTGCGCGACCTGTGCCACAGCATCCACGACATGTACAAGACCTACGACGTGGCCCGCCTGACGATGGAAATGTACCTGTCCGACATGCAGCCGGCGATGAAGCCTTCCGACGCCTTCGCGAAGATGGCGCACCGCGAGATCGAGCGCGTGGCCATCGAGGAACTCGAAGGCCGCGTTACCGCCATCCTGCTGACCCCCTACCCGCCCGGCATCCCGCTGCTGATTCCCGGCGAGCGCTTCAACAAGACCATCGTCGATTACCTGAAGTTTGCGCGGGACTTCAACGAACGCTTCCCGGGCTTCGAAACCGATGTGCATGGTCTCGTGACGCAGGACGTTGACGGGAAACGCGGGTACTACGTGGACTGCGTGAAGTAAGGTCCCCTGCGCGAGCCGTTGCATAACGTGCTCGCAGTACCCGGCGGGGCGCCTCGGGCAGCCAAGCGAAAAGCCACCGAGCAATCGGTGGCTTTGTCGTTACTGGAATTGGTGCACGCAGATAGCCTTGTTTAGTCCGCTTCCGCCCCGAAACACCCGTTTACAGCCAGCAGAAGAGGACGCTCAAGAAGCGTCAGCCGCGCCGGGCCGCTTCGATTGCAGCGATGTCGATCTTTCCCATCTGCATCATCGCCTCGAAAGCACGCTTGGCCGCCGCGCGGTCAGGATCGGCGATCGCGGCAATGAGGGCGCGTGGCGTGATCTGCCACGACAGACCCCACTTGTCCTTGCACCAGCCGCATGCGCTTTCCTGGCCGCCGTTGCCGACAATCGCATTCCACAACCGGTCGGTTTCGGCCTGGTCGTCGGTCGCAATCTGGAAGGAGAAAGCCTCGTTGTGCTTGAACGCGGGGCCACCGTTCAGGCCGATGCACGGAATTCCAGCCACGGTGAATTCGACCATCAAGACGTCACCGTGCTTACCAGCGGGATAGTCGCCGGGCGCGCGATGGATCGTTCCCACCGCGCTGTCCGGAAACGTCTCGGCATAGAACTGTGCGGCTTCTACTGCGGTGCCGTTGAACCAGAGACAAATCGTGTTCTTGCTGACCATTTTCATTCTCCGACGGGTGATAAGAAGTACATGTGTCAAACCAGGAAGGCTGCCCGATTTCTTAGGCAATTGGCGTTCCTTGGGGTAGAGCCCCACGCGATCGTCCGCTGCGTCAACTGTCGTGATTGACCGTTCGTGCCGAAAGCAGCCATCGACTGTACAAAAGTCTTTGTACCACCGGCGGCTTTTCCGTGCTTGAGACTCCTCCTGTCCACATTCAGATTTCACCTACGGCACACGGACTCTTCATTCCGGCACCTCCATGACCAGGCGGATACCCACCAATGTGTACCGGGTTTCAGGCGTATTCCAGTTGCGATAAGCGCAGCGTGCATACAATGGCCACGTGTGCCAGGAGCCGCCTCTTCGCACCTTGACCGTGCCTTCCGGCGGTCCGGAAGGGTCGCTCACGGGCGACTGTGCATAGTACTGCTCATCATGCCAGTCGGCGGTCCATTCCCAGACGTTGCCATGCATGTCATGCAGTCCGAAGGCATTCGGTTCGAATTGTCCTACGGGCGCGGTAAACGGATAACCGTCACGGACGGGCACGGCGAAATCCTTCCATTTCGGCCAATTGGCCGCCGCGTCCGGGTCGAATACGTTGGCCACCTTGCTGAGCGAGCCAAGCTCGTTCCCGTTGTGATAATGAGTGCGGGTGCCGGCACGGCAAGCGTACTCCCATTCTGCTTCCGTGGGCAGGCGATATCGCCGCCCTTCAGTGCGGCCGAGCCAGGCAGCGAGGGCTTGCGAATCATTCCACGTCACATTCACGACCGGATCGTCTTCGGTTTGATCGAAACCCGGATTCTCCCAGGAGTAGCGCGGACTCCGACCTTCGAAAGCATCGCCCCGCCGTGTCGTCGACGGGTCGTATTGCGGGTTATACCCGTATCCGCCCGTGCCGTCAGCGATCGATTCAGGCACATGGCCGGATGCGGCGAGAAACCGGCGGAACTGGCGCACCGTCACTTCGTGACGTGCCATGAAAAAGGGTCGTGTGATACGCACCCGGTGGACAGGCGCCTCGTCGCTCAATTTCTGAAGGCGCTCGGGAGCATAGCCTGGGTAGACATCGGCGAGCTCTGCCGGAGAAGCATCATTGCCCATCATGAATTCGCCGGCCGGTATCAATACCAGCTGCATCCCCAGGCTATTGATCACCGTCGCCGCGCAGGATGGGGATGGTTTGCCCTCACAAGGCGTGGCGGATGAAAGGCTGCTGCAGGCACTTGAGATCAAGCACGCTGCTGCTAATGAAAAGCGAACTCTGAACATGGATTGCGCTCGCCACAGTTTCAAGATCAGGCCGATGGATGGTGCCAACGATTTCACTGACTGGCGTTGAGCCACAAGTATAAGCACCTCTCCATATTGCCTGCCAACATCCGCCCGTATTGCCCGGCGGGTGCAGCCGGCCTTCCGCCGCATTCCGGCAACATCCTGACAATCTTTGTCAGCTTCTGCCTCTCGCCTGCCGACTTTTGTCATCCGCCTGTCCAAGCAGCTCGCCGAGCCTTCCAGACCGACAACATTTTTCCTTGGCACTCTCCTTGCCTCGTTGACGGCATTTACATTTAGCAACAGCTATCGCATTTGAGAAACATACAACATGGATGTTTCCGAGCATCATCATTTCCACGATAACAAAACCCACTGCCGCCGATAAAGGGAGACCGATCCATGCAGCACAAGAAGACGCGTACTGCATTGGCCGCAGCAGCACTCCTGTTACTGGTTTCCTGCGGCGGTGGCGGCGGAGGGAGCGTTACTGGCGGCGTGACGTCGGCGGGAAATGACATTCCGACCCAGCCGCAGGCATCGCGGCTGCTGTCCCAAGCCACCTTCGGTGCCACGCAAGCGGAAATCGAACGCCTGGCCTCGACTGGTTATAGCGCCTGGATCGAAGACCAGTTCAACAAGCCGCAGGCACTGCACCGCGACTACATGAACAATATCGCGGGGTCGACCAACACCAGCCCGAGCCAGAACCATTTCTTCGAATCCTTCTGGCAGCAGGCAGCCACCGGCGAAGACCAGCTGCGTCAGCGTGTCACCTTCGCACTCTCCCAGATTTTCGTCGTGTCCTTCCTGGACAGCAGTGTCGCCAACTATCCACGCGGCGTGGCTTCGTACTACGACACGCTCGCGGCGCATGCCTTCGGCAACTACCGCAGCCTGCTGGAGGCGGTGTCCCTGCATCCGATGATGGGCATCTACCTCTCCCACATGCGCAACCAGAAGGAATCGGGCACGCGTGTACCCGACGAGAACTACGCGCGCGAGGTGATGCAGCTGTTCTCCATTGGCCTGTACGAACTGAACCAGGACGGCTCGCTGAAGATGGCCGACAACAAGCCCATCGAAACTTATACGAGCGCCGACATCAGCGGTCTGGCGAAAGTGTTCACCGGCTGGAGCTGGGCTGGACCGGACAAGAGCGATTCCCGATTCTTCGGCGGCAGCGCCGATCCGAACCGGGACTGGATGCCGATGCAGGGCTATCCCAAGTTCCATTCGACTTCGGAGAAGCGCTTTCTCGGTGCCGTCGTCCCGGCAGGCGCAGCGCCCGAAGCCAGCCTCAAGACAGCGCTCGACACCCTGTTCAGCCATCCGAACGTCGGACCGTTCATCGGCAGGCAACTGATCCAGCGTCTCGTGACCAGCAATCCGAGTCCTCAATACGTCGCGCGTGTCGCCGCCGCATTCAACAACAATGGCGCCGGCGTGCGCGGCGACATGAAGGCAGTCATCCGCGCGATCCTGCTGGATCCCGAAGCGCGTTCCGACGCCAGCCAGTCCGATGCGAATGCCGGCAAGCTGCGCGAGCCGGTCGTGCGTCTCGCCAACTGGATGCGCGCGTTCAACGCCAGATCGACGTCGACTCGATTCCTGATGGGGAACCTGGATGATCCGTTGAACTCGCTCGGGCAAACCCCGATGCGCTCCCCTTCGGTATTCAATTTCTACCGCCCCGGCTACGTACCGCCGAACACTTCGATCGCCAACGCCGGATTGGTGGCCCCCGAAATGCAGATCACCGGCGAAACATCCGTGGTCGGTTACCTCAATTTCATGCGCGATGCGATTCCGAACGGGACCGGCAGTTCGCGCGACATCAAAGCCGATTACAGCGTAGAACTGACGCTCGCTGATCAGCCGGACAGGCTCGTCGACCGTATCAACCTGCTGCTGATGGCCAACCAGATGCCCGCCTCGTTGCGCAGCCAGATCGTGGCCGCGGTCAACTCGGTCGCGATCTCGACGACCAATGCCACCAACGCCGCAACCGCGCGCAGGAACCGCGTGAACCTCGCTATTTTCCTGACGATGGCATCGCCGGAATACATTGCGCAGAAATAAGGGAGCCAGATATGCGAAACAAACCGAATGCCTCCCGCCGCGAATTCCTGAGAGCCGCATCGATGATGTCGGTGGCCGGTGCCGCTGGCGCACCGTTCGCGCTGAACCTGCTGACGATGGGTGCGGCCGCCGCGCAGACCACGGGCGACTACAAGGCTATCGTCTGCCTCTTCATGTCTGGCGGGAACGACCATGCCAACACAGTGCTGGCCACCGATCCTACCTCCTGGAACGACTACCTCGCCGTGCGCACGACGAGCGAGGCAGGGTCGATCGCCCTCCCCGCCGTGGGAACCGCCGGCGGCGTACTGCCCATCGTGCCCAATACCGCCCAGCCGGGCCGGGAGTTTGGGCTGCATCCGAACCTTGGTGCGCTGAAGGACTTGTTCGACAGTGGACGCGCCGCCGTGGTCGCCAACGTCGGCCCGCTGATCGTACCGGCCACCCGGGACCAGTATCGCGCCAAGAGCGTGCCCTTGCCGCCGAAATTGTTCTCACATAACGACCAGCAATCGCTGTGGCAGTCGTACAAGCCGGAAGGTGCGACCTTCGGCTGGGGCGGGCGCATGGGCGACCTTGTTGCGTCAATGAACGGGAACGCCACCTTTACCTCGATTTCCGCGTCGGGTAACGCCGTCTTCCTGGCTGGCCAGACCATCAACCAATACCAGGTGAATGCATCGGGAGCTGTCGCGATCGGCGGACTCACCAGTTCGCTGTTCGGCGCCCCTGCCGGTTCAAATCCGCTGCAGGCGATCATCACCGGCAGTCGCGGTAACCTCATGGAGAGAGAACACGCGGCCATCGTGAAGCGCTCCATCGATGCGCAAGGTGTACTGAGCGGCGCGATGCTTCCGGCAGGAACAAGCGGCGTGCCGAACCCGACGCAGTACACCAACCCGAATACCGGCGCGCTCGCGAATAATTCGCTGGCGACGCAATTGCAAACAGTGGCACGCGTAATCGGCGGGCGCGGCGGCTTGGGTGCGCGTCGCCAGATTTTCTTCGTGAACATGGGCGGCTTCGACACGCACGACAATCAGCGCAGCGCGCAGGCGGACCTGATGGCGCGGCTCGCGCATGCGATTTCCTACTTCGATACCACGCTCGGATCGCTCGGCGGCGTCGACATGCGCGGCCAGGTCACCCTGTTCACCGCCTCCGATTTCGGTCGCACCTTCACCAGCAACGGCGACGGCACCGACCACGGGTGGGGTTCGCACCATTTCGTAGTGGGCGGGGCGGTGCGCGGCAAGAACATCTACGGGAATTTTCCGGTGACCGCGCTGGGTCACACGCAGGACGTCGGTTCAGGCAGCCTGCTGCCGGCGATCTCGGTGGACCAGTACGGCGGCACGCTGGCGAAGTGGTTCGGGTTGAGCGACAGCCAGATCACGGACATTTTCCCCAACATCGCCAATTTCACCACGCGCGACCTCGGATTCATGGCATGACGACGGTTTCAAAGCTCCTCAGGTGGGCCTCCTCCCCGTAAAGGGGGGTTTTGGGTTGGGGGCAGGATGGTTGAAGTACTGCGGTTGTATAGCAAACACCCTACCCCTTACCTGCCCCTCCCCCTGTAAAAAGGGGGAGGGATTTTTTTGCGCGCTTAGAAAATCGAACGTGATGTGAGCGTGGTGAAGCGTTCCAGCGCGTAGGTGCCGGCCAGCGAGTTGCCGGTGGCGTCGAGGGCCGGCGACCAGACCGCCACCGAGGCTTCGCCGGGCAGCAAGGCAAGGATGCCGCCACCGACACCGCTCTTGGCAGGCAGGCCGACGCGGAACGCGAAGTCGCCGGCCGCGTCGTAGGTACCGCAGGTGAGCATCAATGCATTGAGGCGCTTGGCCGGGCTGAGACCGAGAATCGCCGTACCGCTCCAGGGAAGTGTGCCGTGATTGGCGAGGAAGCTGCCAGCCTTGGCCAGCTCTGCACAGGTCATTGTGATCGAGCACTGCCGGCAGTAGCTGTGGATCACCGAATCGACCGGATTGTGCAGGTTGCCGAAGTCTTTCATGAAGTAGGCGATGGCGCTGTTGCGGTTCGCCGTTTTCTGCTCCGATTCGGCCACGGTGATATCGAAGTCGATGCCCTGCTCGTCGGCCAGCAGGCGCGCGAACTGGAGGACGGCGATATCAGGCTGCACGAAGCGCGATGCCAGGATATCCGTGATGACGAGCGCGCCGGCATTGATGAAGGGGTTGCGCGGCTTGCCGCGTTCGTATTCGAGCTGCACCAGCGAGTTGAATGGATTGCCCGAGGGCTCGCGCCCAACGCGCTTCCAGATCTCGTCGCCTTCGCGGGAAAAGGCCAGCGCGAGGGCGAACAGCTTGGTGACGCTCTGCAGGGAAAACTTCACGTCCGCGTCGCCCACCGCATACGTCCGCCCATCCAGGCAATAGATCGCCATGCCGAACCGGTCTGCCGGTACTTTGGACAATTCGGGGATATAACTGGCGACATTGCCCTGCCGAAGAAGCGGCTGGACTTCGCTATGGATCGATTCGAGTACGGATTGGTAATCGGGAGACATCGGTAGGTTCGGGTCTAGGTCAGCGCTGTGCCCTAGAGTGGTTTGACAGCGCATTCAAGGGAGGTGAGGTCGGGTCGAGAAGCGCAGCCGTACATGATGTACGGCGAGCATCGCAGGCCCGAGATCGCCCCCTTTAATGCGTTGAAAAACCGCTCTAGTCGGCCGGCACCGTCGAATGTTCATTCTAAACTACAACTTTCCGAACGTTGTCCGGAAATCCGCCGCTGTCCGTCGCGTTCAACCGTAGTCAGCCGAGGTGCATCGATCCGTCCGGCCACCAGTTGACTTTCGTGATGCCAAGTTCTTCCACCTCCAGCCGGCAGGCCTCAAGCTCCTGCGGCGTCAACTATCCCCTTGACCTCGCCTGCATCGTCCACGCTCGGTTGCCGGACCGGCAGCGTGATCCGGAAGGTCGTTCCCCGGCTCAGCTCGCTCTCGACCTCGATCTGGCCGTTATGCTTCTGGATGATTCCATAGGAAAGCGACAAGCCAAGCCCGGTGCCGCTGCCGATGGGCTTGGTGGTGAAGAACGGGTCGAAAATACGCAAAAGGTTTTCCTTGGGTATACCCGCCCCCGTATCTGAAATTTCGATCCAGACACGGTCGCCTTCGGCGCCAGTACGGATGGTGATCCGGCCGCGTTCGCTGCCGATCGCATGGGCGCCGTTGACCACGATGTTCATGATGACCTGGTTGATTTGCGACGGGAAGCATTCGATATCGGGAATGTCGCCGTACTCCTTGATCACGTCAGCCTTGTACTTCACTTCGTTGCTGACGATGTTCAGCGTCGAATCGATGCCGTCGTGGAGATTCGCCCACTGCCATTCCTGGTTGGCGTCGACGCGGGAGAAGTCTTTCAGGTCCTGCACGATCTTGCGCACCCGGGCAATTCCCTCCCTGGACTCCGCCATCAGAAGCGGTATGTCATCCATCAGGAATGCGAGGTCGATGCGTGCGCGCACCGCCTCCACAGCCGCGAGTACGTCAGACGCGCTGATGCTGCGCTCGGCCTGCTCGTAGGTCTTCAACATCTCCAGCAGCCCCGCAATGTATTTTTCCAGTGTACTGAAGTTGGAAAACACATAGCCGATCGGATTGTTGATTTCGTGCGCGACGCCGGCAGCCAGCTGGCCTATGGAAGCAAGCTTTTCCGACTGCATCAACTGTTCCTGCGCCATGGAGAGCTTGGCGTTCAACTCGGTCAGCTCATTGTTTCGCCGCAACAACTCCGCTTCCGCCGCCTCCCGCTTGCGAATGTCGTCTTCGAGCCGCTTGTTTGCCTGTTCCAGCTGGGCGGTGCGCTTCGCGACCAGTTCCTCCAGCTCGTCCAGCCGCGCGGAGTCCGGCGGAACGTTCGGATGCGTGCTCTCGTCTTTTGTGCTCATGACTACCTCCCTTGATTGTTCATGCGACGAAGATCTGGCACGTCTCCTCGAATTCGGACTCGGTCTCGCGAAAGATGCGGCGGATGCCTTGCGCGTCGATGCGCAGGCTATCCCATGCGCCGGCCGAAAGCGGCGGTACAAGATCGTCATCCTGGCCGCCCAGGTCCATCGCATGCACGATGGCATTTGCGACATGCACCACGCTTGGCACATCCCCCAGGTCCTGCTGCATCGGAGCGTGATGGTTCGCGATCGCGCGCTGGATAAGCGGTGGGAATTTCCAGTGCTCCGCAAGCACACGGCCGACAACTGCGTGGTCTGTTCCCAGGACGGCCTTTTCCGCGTCAAGCATGTAGCTGTCATGCTCAGCCCGATACGCCACGGCACTTTGGTACTGTTCCGGAAATCGCGTCACCAGGACCAGGATTCCGATATCGTGCAACAGGCCGGAAATGAATCCGTAGTCCTGGTTCAGGTTGGCGATGCGCGCTATGCTCTTGGCACACAATGCGGTGCCGATAGCATGTCTCCAGAACGCCTTGAAGTCGAATGCGGATTGCTCGCCACCGGCAAAATTGTCGATGATCCCCGCCGCGCTCACCAGCGCCCGGACACTGTCGAAGCCCAGAACAGTAATTGCCTGCTGGATGGTCTTGACCTTGCACTGCAAGCCGTAAAAAGACGAGTTGGCAAGACGAAGGGTCTTGGCCGCCAGGGCCTGGTCCTGCGAGACCTTGTCCGCCAGCGCCCCCACACTGACATCCTGGCGCTCGAAGCTGCTGATGAGTTCGCTCACGATCAGCGGCAGCGCGGGCAGGTCACGGACGTTTTTCACGACGTCGGCCAGTTCGATGGCACTCATTTTCATTCTCCCAGCCGGTATGCCGAAATGTGCTGCAGGAGAACGGCGCAGGTGCGATCGTTCCGGCACTTCCTGAACAGGTGTTCCACGCGCTGTTGCACGCGTTCCCGCTCTTCCCTCAGCTCTTCTTCCGACACGTCGTTATTGACGACCCATACTGAATCGATTCCTCGCCTGCTCAGCGAGGTCAACAGAGCGTCCGTGAGCTCGGTCTTTGCGGGCAGGAGGACTCCGCCCTTCCCATCCAGCACATCCTCCGACAGCACCATGCCCGCTTCGGCATCGTCCAGATCCAGTTGCTTGATTTTTCTGATCATGTGCATTCCAGGATATCCATCAATTCGTCTATTCCGGCCCCAATACCCGAAACACCTCTTCAAGCGTGGTCAGCCCGGCCTGCACCTTGGCATAAGCGTCTTCGCGCAACGTCAGGAATCCTTGCGCGCGCGCGTATTCCGTGATCTCCGTGACCGGCGCCTGGGTCGCAATCAGGTGACGCAGATGGCTGTCCGGCACAAACACTTCATACAGCCCGACGCGGCCCTTGTACCCCGAACCATGGCAGGTTCGGCAGCCCGTACCCTTGAAACCGGAAATCGGCTCGGACGCAAACTTGCCTCCCAAGCGTTTCAGCAACTCGTGATCAAATTCGGCCGGGCTTCGACAGTCCCCGCAGACCCGTCGCGCGAGCCGTTGCGCGAGGACCGCCTCCAGTCCCGTGGCTACCACGAATGGCTTGAGACCGAGATCGAACAGGCGCGATATGGTGGCAATGGCGGAATTGGTATGCAGTGTGGAAAACACCTGGTGCCCGGTCAGGGCGGCATGGAATGCGACCTCGGCGGTTTCGTAATCGCGGATTTCCCCCACCAGCAGCACATCGGGGTCCTGCCGCAGGATCGCCCGCAGCACCAGGGGAAAGGTCAGTCCGATCTTCTCCCGCACCACGACCTGGCCCGCGGGGTCCAGATAGTATTCGACCGGGTCCTCGATGGTGATGTAGTTCTTTTCCGAGGTCGCATTGCTTTGCAGGAGACTGTACAGGGTCGTTGTCTTGCCGCTGCCGGTAGGACCGGTCGCCAGCACGATTCCTTGCGGCTTGTCGCATGCGTGGCGGATCTTGTCGAGATCCGGTGCACTGAAACCAAGCCCATCGAGGCGCAGCACGGCGGAATTCCGGTCCAGGATCCGCATCACGATCTTCTCGCCGTTGATGGTGGGCAGCGTGGAAATCCTGAGGTCAACCACACGCTTGGGAGTTTTCACCGCGAGGCGGCCATCCTGCGGCCGCCGCCGTTCGGAGATATCGAGCTCCGCCATGACCTTGATGCGCGACACGATGGATTGATGCATGTTGTGCGGAATCTGCATCTTGTCGATCAGCACACCGTCGATGCGCAAACGGACGACGACATTCTTGGCACGCGGCTGGATGTGGATGTCGGAGGCGTCCAGGCGTATCGCTTCGAGCAGGATCGAATTGACGAGGCGGATCGCGGGCGGCTCATCGGTTCCCTGCAGCAGATCCTCCAGCGACTGCGATTCGTCTTCCTCGATGACGATCTCGATGCCTTCATACGGGTCGGGCGAACCAAAACCAGACGCCAGCTCGGAAATATCGGTCGTGGACGTCTTGTAGACCTCGTTGATCTTGCCCTCGATGGCTGCGATGGTCGCCAATACCGGCACGATTTCCAGTCCGGTAACAAAGCGCAGGTCCTGCAGCAATCCGGTATCGAGCGGATCCGCCATGGCCAGCGTGAGCCGCTTCCCCTCGATCCGGAGGGGAACGATCAGCTGCCGCTGGCAGAGCGATGCCGGAACCAAGGCTGCCACGGCGGGATCCACATTGAACTCGCCCAGGCTTACCTGCTGGATCTGCAGCTCTTTGACCAGCAGGTCGTGTATCGCCTTCTCGGCGACCCAGCCGCGTTCGGCCAGCAGCTTGACCACGGTGCCCTTGCGCTGCTGTTGCTGCTGCATCCGGATCAGCTCTTGCACCTGCTGCACGGTAAGCAGGCCACGCTTGTTGAGCATCATGGCCAGCTGGCTGCGGTTGCTGACGCCAAACCTTGCAAGCTGCTCTATTTCCTTCGACTTTTTCTGGTTTTCGCGTTGCAGCGCGTTGTTCTTCTGTTGCAGGTCGTACTGCTCGAGTGCCAGGGCGACCGTCACACGCAGGTCGTCGTCATTCCAGGGCTTCAGGATGAACTTGTAGACGGCGCCGGTCTTGACCGCCCCGACCACCGCATTCACGTCGGCGTGGCCGGTGAGCATGATCCGGATCATGTCGGGTTGAATCATGCGCGCCTGCCTCAGCAGTTCGCCGCCGTTCATTCCGGGCATCATGTAATCGCTGATGATGACCTGGAACGACTCGGCCCTCAGGCGGGCCAATGCTTCGCTCGGGTTGCCACAGCAGACCGTTTCATAGTTCTCCTGCCGGAACACGCGTCCTAGCGCCGAAAGTACATTGGGTTCGTCGTCGACCAGAAGAATCCGGTACCGGAACGGCTGCCGCTCCTCACCTTCCGGCGCCGCCTCTCCGGTAAACAGGTGTGCGTAACTCATGACGCGCCCCTTTCCGCTATCGGCTTCCGGTTAAGGGGCAGATACACGACAAACGTACTGCCCTTGCCTGCCGCGGTGTCGACCTCGATGCGCCCGTTGTGTGCACTGACGATATCGTTGCTTACGGTTAGACCGAGTCCCATCCCCTGGCCAACGTCGCGCGTGGTGAAGAACGGGTCGAAAATGCGAGGAACGATGTCCTTTGCGATACCGCGACCGTTATCGCTGATTGCGATGCGGATTTCGTCGCCGGAAACGCTGCTTGCAACGCGAATCCATCCCCCTTCCTGCCCCAGCGCCTGCCGCGCATTCTGCAGCAGGGCAAACAACACCTGGTTCATGCGGCTGAGATCGCACATGATGCGCGGAAGTCGCTGAAGGTCCATGTCCAGACTGACATTCGCGGGCATCATTTCGCGGATCACACCGGCCGTGGCGCGTATCGCATCGTTGAGATCGACCTCTGTCTCGGCCTGGCAATCAACGCTGGAATACGCCTTCAGGTTGGCGATAATGCGCGCGACACGGTCAGCACCGGTAACAGACTCTTCCAGCAGTCCGGAGAAGTCCTCCAGCACGTAATCGATGTCGTACTGCTGCCAAGCCGCCTCCGCCTGCTTCACGTCGCCCTTGCGGAAAGCCTCCAGCGTCGTGCGCATCCTGCTGAAGTAAGTGGAGGCAGTGCCCAGGTTGCTGCGAATAAATCCGATCGGATTATTGATTTCGTGCGCCATCCCGGCCGCCAGGCTGCCGATTGCGGCCATTTTTTCGGACACAAAGAGTTGACGCTGAGTGCGCTCGATGACCTCGACCTGGGCCTGAACGCGTCGCTCCAGCTGCCCGGAGAGTTCGCGATAACGCGTTTCCGACGCTTGCAATGCTGCATGCTTGGCCTGCAAGGCCTGATAGTCGGCGTGCACCGCTTCCAGGTGCAGATCGGCCGCCATCCGATATCGCTGCACGCCGGTCAGCACCATTTCCAGCCATCTTGCCGCGGCGTTCGCCTGCTCGCGACGCGTCCCGGGTGCAAGCAGGCGGCCGACCATTTCGATATCGATGGATAGCGGCAACGCAACCTCTTCCTCGCTTGGACGTTCACGCCCTTCCCACAAAACCGATCCGTCGTTGTCGGTGATACGCCAGCTCTCGCCGATCGTGCGGTTCAATGCCGCCTCCAGCTTGATGCGCGGCACGGCGGCCAGCAGCTCGGCCAGAGAGAGGTCACGGTCAAATGGTGCCAGCTCATTGTTCATGTCCGTCCTCCTGCCGCAGCGACAAACGCCGAGCGTGACAGCCCATGCGCCGATTCGAGGGCATACATGGCGTCCAGGCGTTCATAGACCCGTTCAAGCAAGGCAACGAAGGTTTCGAGCACTCCGCTGCCCTCCAGTGCGGAAGCGAAGAACAGCGGCCAGGGCGCAGCGGACCAGCGCGCGAAAACTTCCTCTTCGCTCAAGATTTCGGCCATGTCGCGCTTGTTGAACTGGACGACCATCGGCAGCGTCGCGGCATCCATGCCGAGGGTATTCAGGTTAGCCATGAGGTTCTCAAACGACGCACCGTTGTTGACCGCCTGATTGCGCTGCGAATCGGCGATAAAGGCGACGCCATCGGCACGCGACAGGACTGCCTTGCGCGTGCCGTCGTGGGCGACCTGTCCCGGCACGGTAAACAGCTTGAACTTGATCAGCAGGCCGGAAGGCGCGGTGAACCCGACAGGAAGGAGATCGAAGAACAGGGTCCGGTCGCCTTCGGTTTCCAGCATCATCAGGTCGCCGATGAGTTCCGCCGACAGCATGTCATGCAGGCGCGTCAGGTTGGTTGTCTTTCCCGACAATGCGGGGCCGTAATAGACGAGTTTTATCGTCAGTCGATTACGTTGGGTATCCAGTTCAGCCATGATGCGTCACGTTCCGGTTGAGGCTGCGTATGTCGATGCATGATGGAATTTCACGAAGTCGGCAAGTTCCCCTGGCGTCATCATGATCAGCCTCCCGCGCGACTGCGTGTCCTTGCCCATGGTACGGCAGACAATCTCGAAGCGCCGCCCTTTGATCTCGGCAATGCACGGCTGCCCTTCGGCCACGCCGCGCAGCGCATCCAGGACTTCCGGCATGAGCTGGACAGCGTCGCTGCCGAACAGCATGCCGGCATCCTTGAACAGTTCCTGGGCTGCCACGTTGGCAAACGCCACCACCTCGTCTTCATCCAGGCCGATCATCGGCGTCGGCACATACTGAAGGGCTTCGCGTACGACATCGAGCGCCACTTCACCACTGCTGATCTGCGCCTGCTTTTGCCGGAGAACGCTTTCGAGTTGCCGGTTGGCTTGCGCAAGGCCGTGATTGGCAGTCCGGACTTCGAGACTCAGGCGACGGTTCTCGTCAGCCATCTCCTTGTGCTGGAACGCCTCTTGGATGTGCGCGCATAATTGCGCGTCGTCCCACGGCTTGGTCAGGAACTTGTAGATGGCGCCTTCGTTCACGGCATCGGTAACCGACTGCAACTCTGTGAAGCCGGACAGCACGATGCGTACCGTATCCGGATACAGCTGCTTCACCGTTCTCAGGAATTCCACTCCGGTCATGCCGGGCATGCGCTGGTCGGAGATGATGACATCGACCTCATGTTTTTCCAGCTGGCTCAATCCCTCCTGTCCACTCCCCGCGGTCAGGATCTGGTAACCGGCGCCACGCAGCTGTCTTCTGAGTGCGCCGAGGATGTTCGGTTCGTCATCCACCAGCAACAGGGTGCGCTGCCGTTTGTGCATGCGCAGCAGGTGTTCCGGCAAGCGCGGCGCTTCGCGCAGCAGGGCCTCCATGTCGTCGGCCGCCAGTGCCGCGGAGAAAAGGTAACCCTGTATTTCATCGCACATGTTGCGCGACAGGAATTCGCATTGCAGCTCTGTTTCCACGCCTTCCGCGATCACCCGTATGCCGAGGCTGTGCGCCATGGAAATGATCGCGTCCGGAATGGCAGCGTCATAGGTATGCTGCGATATCTCCTGGACGAAGGAGCGGTCGATCTTCAGCACGTCGATCGGAAAGCGCTTGAGATAGGAAAGGCTGGAGTAGCCGGTGCCGAAATCATCGACGGACAGCTTTACGCCGAGTTCCCGCAGCTGGTTCAGCACACCGACAGCCCGCTCCACGTCCGTCATGATCATGCTTTCCGTGATTTCGAGATCGAGATAGCGGGCCGGAAGTCCGCTTTCATCGAGTATCGCCGACACCATCTGTACCAGGTCCGGCTGGGCGAACTGGCGTACCGACAGGTTGACCGCGATGCGCAAGTCTCCCAAGCCCGCGGTGCGCCAGGTCTGCGCCTGCCGGCATGCGGTCTGCATCACCCAGGCGCCAATCTGCACGATCAGCCCGGATTCCTCGGCGACTGAGATGAAACGGGACGGTTGGACCGTTCCCATCTCCGGATGCTGCCAACGCAACAGCGCCTCCATGCCGACGATATATCCTGTGCACAAATCCACCTGCGGTTGATAGAACAGGCGGAATTCGGAGCGGTCCAAGGCTGTTCGCAATGCACCTTCGATCTGCAGCCGTTCCTGCGCACGGTCGTTCATCGCAGACGTATAGAACTGGAAATTGTTACGTCCAAGCTCCTTTGCCCTGTACATGGCGAGATCGGCGTTTTCAACCAATACGTCCGGATCGTCACCGTCGGCCGGATACACGGCAATACCGGCGCTGCAGCTCAGGAACAGCTCATGCCCCTCGATCGTGACCGGTTTGGCAATCGTTTCCATGACCCGCTGCACCGCCGCGGTCGTCAACGGTTCCTCGGCCTGATCTGGAAGAACCAGCAGGAATTCATCTCCACCAAGACGGGCCACCGTATCGCTCGCGCGAACTACGGAACGCAGCCGGTCCGACATCGTCTTGAGAAATTCATCGCCCGCGTGATGGCCGAGGCTGTCGTTGATGTACTTGAACCGGTCGAGGTCGATGAACATTACCCAGACCGAATGCCCGTCACGCGTGGCTTGGGTAATTGCCTGCCGCAGCCTGTCACGCAACAGATTACGGTTGGCGAGCCCGGTCAACGTATCATGGTTTGCCTGGTACTCGAGTTCCTCCTCGTAGCGCTTTTTCTCGGTGATGTCGTAATGCGCCACGACAAAGTGATGGACATGTCCATCCGCGTTCTTCACAGGAGCGACATGCACCTCTGACCAGAACATTGTTCCGTCCTTGCGATAGGTACGCAGCACGGCGTTGACTTCGCGTCTCTCGCGCGCCATTGCCGTGATTTCCTTGACACCGGCCTGCCTGTAGTCGTTACCCCAAAGCATGCTGCAGCTTCGACCGATGACTTCCGCTGCAGAATACCCGCTCAATCTCTCGAATGCGGGGTTTACATACTCGATCGGATAGTCCGGTTCCGTTGCACCGGTGATAATGATGCCGTTGACGCAAGCCTCGATAGCCTGCTGCCGCAGTTGCAATAACTGGTTCGCCCGCATCAGGTCTTCGGTCCGCTCGTCGACCTTTTTCTGCACGTTGCGTGAACGGGCAGCCAGCATGTGAAGGTAGCCGGCCGCCAGCACGCTGGTCAGTATCCCGCCAATCAACATCAGGAACGACCCGAGGTGGTGGCGAAAGAACGGCACCGGTGCCGGCGACACGACGATATGCCAAGGCCTCCCGGCGACGTCGAAGGTTTCGGAGAAATTGTCCGGGCGCCCCCCGAACATCCATCTGACCGATCCCGGCAATGTGCTCGTGCCGCCCGGCGGCGCACCGGTGCGGAATGCCAGGTTCTTCTCATCCGCGGTACCGCTCGCATAGACACTGATATCAAAGCCGGTCGAACGCAGTAATCCCCGCGCGGCCAGTGTCTTCTCGACAAGATCCGCGCTCACCATCGCCGCGGTCGTGTAACCGACGACATTGAGGCATCGCGATTGAGGATCGCTTACAGGCGTGCCGGACCGGTAGACCGGCATCAATATCACGAACCCCTGTTTCGCGCGGTCATCCAGCACCAGCCTGTATTGGGGGGTCATCGATGCATGGCCTGTCTCGCAGGCGCGCCGCATCGTTTCGTCCTGCTGGTTGCGGGAAAAGGCATCAAGGCCGAATGCTGCTTCATTCCCGCTCATCGGTTCCAGGAAATCGATTACCCGATATTGCTTCCGGATGCCGGCCGGGACCAACTTGCCGCCGGAGAATTCGGTGATCGTAAAGCCGGGAAACTGCTTGCGCCGCTCCTCTTCGAACGTCGGGCGTTCGGCATGGGTAATCAGGCGGTGATAGGTGACGAGTCTGAGATGGGGATTCCGTTCCAGTATCGGCAGGGTAAACTGCCGGAACTGTTCGCGGCTGATCGGTTGGGCCGTGACAAACAGACGGTTGATGACGGCGAGCGCCTCCACTGCCTCATCCAGGCCGCTTTTCACTGCGGCGATCCGGTTTCCCGCGCGCCGCTTGAATTCAGCCTCGATCCTTTCATACTCATAGTTGCCAATCACGGTAAAGAGAGTGACCGTGGCGAGCAGCCCTGGGACTAACGCAGTCAGCGCCGGAGCGGAAAAAAATCCAAATAAATTTCTGCGCAGCATATCGGTTCAGGTCATGCAGGGCGTTAATGTCCGCATCTGGCATCAGGTTCGTTCACATCGCCCCTGCCCCAAGCGACACAGCCGTCCTGGATTCGAACTCTACAAATGCGTCTTCGAGGGCCTTGAATAGCTCGTCATCGTCCCACGGCTTGGTCAGGAACTTGAAGATCGCGCCATGGTTGACCGCATCCGTGACGGATTGCAGGTCGGTATAGCCACTGAGTACCATCCGGATAATCCCCGGATACATGTGTTTGACGCGTGACAGGAACTCTGTCCCGCTCATGCCTGGCATGCGCTGGTCGCATAGAATCACCCCCACATCGGTCCTGGCAAGGACTTCAAACGCTTCCGATGCATTTGCAGCAAGGAGCAGGTTGAACCCCTTGTTGCGCAATGTGCGCCGGATTGCTGCTACAAGGTTGGCCTCGTCGTCGATGAACAGCAGGGTGCGCCGGTAAGGGCTGGGCAGCAACTGTTCCGTGGGCAGGGTCTTGCCTTCGCGCAGCATATGCGCACAAGTGTCGGCATCGACCGGCCGGCTGAACAGGTAGCCCTGCATCTCGTCACAGCCGTTCCTTGCCAGGAGCGCAAGCTGCCCATCGGTCTCGACGCCCTCCGCAATGACACGCAGCCGCAGGCTGTGCGCCATGGCAATGACGGCACGCGATATCGACAAATCATCCGGGTCGGAGATGAGTTCGCGGACGAAGGACTGGTCAAGCTTGAGCTTATCGACAGGAAACCGTTTCAGGTAATTCAGATTGGAATAACCTGTCCCGAAGTCATCGATAGCCAGGCGTACGCCCATCTCCTTCAACGCGTGCATGATGCCGAATGTGTTTTCCGGATTTTCCATTGACACGCTTTCCGTCAGTTCCAGCTCGAGCAGCTTCGGATCCATCCCGGTTTCGTCCAGCGTCGCCCTGACCATGCTGGCTATATTCTTGGAAAACTGCTTGGCCGACAGGTTCACCGCCACCGGCACGACCGGCAATCCAGCTTTCTGCCACGCGCGGTTCTGCTCGCAGGCCGTACGCAACACCCATTCCCCGATGGGCAGGATCAGGCCGGTTTCCTCTGCAAGCCCGATAAAGCGGCCGGGCGGGATCAATCCCAATTCCGGATGCTGCCACCTTATCAAGGCTTCCAGCCCGATGATCTTGCCCGTCTTTATGTCCACCTGCGGTTGGTAGTGGAGCAGGAATTCGCCGCGTTCCAGGGCACGTCGCAATGCGCTTTCGAGCTTGAACCTTTCGTTGACGCCGCGGTTGAATTCCGGTTTGTAGAATTCGTAGCGTTCCTCGGCGCTGGCCTGTGCACGCCGCATTGCCGTCTCGGCACCGCGCGAAAGTGTCTCGTAATCGTCGCCGTCGTTCGGGAAAATGGCGATTCCGACGGCCGCTTCGACGTGCAAATCCTGCTGCTCGAACAGGAAAGGCTGGTCCAGGATTGCAAGGATCTGCCGTGCGGCCATTGAGAGCTCTTTCGGCTCCTGGCGTACGGTGACGACTGCAAAGGTATCGTCCCCAAACCGGGCGACGCTGTCGTCGGCGCCCGCCCATTCCTTGAGACGGGTCGTGATCTGTACCAGCAAAGCCTGTTCCGCGCCAATGCCCAGGCTTTCCCTGATCAGGTGAAGCCGCGCGCAATGCACGAGCAGGAAACCGATCACGCTCGTGCCTCCGACAGTCTTTTCCTGCAGCTGCTTGAGCCGGTCACGCAAGAGAATCCGGTTGGGGAGTCCCGTGAGGATATCGAAATTGCTCAGGTAGCGGACCCGTTCTTCCGCGTCCCGCAGTTCGGTAATATCGACGCCGGTGCCCAGAAAGTACTCGATTTCCTGGTTTCCATTTTTCAGTGCAGTGGTCGACCAGATCACATAGCGCGTCGTACCGTCTCGAGCCAGCCATTCGCCGTGGACCTGGGTCGGCAGACGCGAAAATTCCTGATTTTCGAAGAAAGACTTCACGGTTGCCGCACGCTCCGGCTTCAGGAAAATGTCCCAATACTGGCGGCCGCGCACTTCCTCGAACTTCCATCCCAGCGAATGTTCGCATGCCGGATTGAACATCACGATGTGGCCGCGGACGTCGACCAGGAAAACCAGCGCACCGGTCGTGTTTACGACTGCCGACAGCAGGTTGCGCTCGGCTTGCAGCGCTTCGGTCCGCTCTCGGACCAGGGCTTCCATGTTGTCGTAAAGATGAGCCCGTTCCAGCGCGATTGCAATCTGCTTTCCCGCAGTATCGAGAACCTGCAGGTCCTCCTCCATCGGTTCCGACGCCAGGCGGCGCAGCAGGATCATGACGCCCAGCGTGCGCTCGCCTATGGTCAGCGGGACGCAAACATGGCCGCCGTCGCACTGCTGCATCGGCACGCATTCCTCGATCATCTGCCGTGATTGCCGCTCGCCGGCAATCAGGCTGGTTTCGCATGTGCACCACTCGGACGCTTCGGGCGACGCATTACCGAAATCCCTGACCGCGGCAACGCGGAACTTCCCGTCCGCACCAAGCAGCTTGACGCAACCGCCCAGGACGCCGGGTAATTCCAGCATGCGTTCAAGGGCCATTTCCGCCACCGAGCCTTCGGTGACCGCGGGGTTCAAGGCTTCCGCAATCTTGTACAGTCCTTCCAACGATTGATAAGAGTGGGCGATCTGGTTCTGCTGCGCGCGCAACTCTTCCGTCATCTGTATCGCTTCCTCATAGGTGGATATGAGGAGGTCGAAGATCTGCTGGCGCTCCGCCGTGATGAAATGCGTCTGCCCGCCAAGGTTGACCTGCATGCCCAACTGCACCCGCTCATTGCTGCGCAGCGCGCGGTTGGCAAGGATGAAACGGATCCGTCCCAGCAGGTATTTCGCTTCGAACGGCTTGCGGATGAAATTGTCAGCCCCGCAATCGAGACCCTTGATCACATCGTACAGGCTGCTGAGGGAGGTCAGGAGGATGACGGGCACATCGCGCAGCGACTCGTCGCTCTTGATCGCCTGGCACATCGTAAAGCCGTCCATCTCCGGCATCGCGATGTCGCTGACGATCAGGGTCGGCTTCGATGACTTCGCCGCCTCCAGGCCGAGACGGCCGTTCTTCGCGATCCGCACGCGATAACCGTCCTGCGACAGCAAGTGCGCAAGCTGGTCGGCCTGCGTTTCGCTGTCCTCGACGATCAGGATATCGACGTCGCTACGCGGCTCATCATGCTTGATAGTCATTGCATTCCTTGTATTCATCAATCACCGAGATAGGGGAAATCGGATTGCGGCTCCTGACCCAGGCCCCGCAACATCTTTCCGATGTCGGGCGGCGCAAGAATCAATCTCGCGGCATCCTGCCTGATCGCTTCGCCCGGCATGCCATACACCACCGACGTCGCGCGGTCCTGTACGATCGTGACTGCGCCATGTTCCTTGAGTTGCCTGAGCTCGTGCGCGCCGTCCTTGCCCATGCCTGTCAGCAGCACGGCAATGGTGGCGGGGCAGATGTCCTTGTGCACCGATCGAAAGAGATGGGACACCGACGGACACATGCCATGCTCGGAGCGGCCTCTCGACAAAGCGATGCGCATGTCCCGCGTGACCGCGACCTGGTATCCGTCCGGTGCAAGATAGGCGCAGCCGGCGACAAGTCCCTCCCCATGCTCGGCGACACGCACCGGAAAACCGCTGGCCGAAGACAGCCACTGCGCAAATCCGTCGAGGAAACCGGCGGACATGTGCTGCACGATGAGTAGCGGAAGCGGATAGCCGGCCGGAAGTTCAGCCAGGATGTCCCGCAGTACCGCCGGCCCTCCTGTCGAGGCGCCGATGAGGACCAGCTTGCGTGCCGGCCTTTCCGTTTCCGCAGGCCTGGCCGCATCCTGCTCCCTGGTGCGGCCGGCGGTCTTCGACCAGCGCCGCACCACCTTGACCTCGGCCATCGACTTGACCGTCCGGATGAGCGCACTGGCCGTTTCCCTGAAGGCAGGATGGCCGACACCGACCGGGCGCTGAACGATCACCAGCGCGCCCGCCTCGATCGCGCGGAAGCTCGCGCCGACCTCCGACGGATCTTCGCTGCCGCTGACAATGACGATCGGCGTCGGACAAGTTTCCATAATCCGGCGCGTCGCCTCGAAGCCATCGACATTCGGCATGTGCAGATCCATGCTGATGACGTTTGGCTTCGTTGCTTGCGCCATCCGGATCGCCTCCTCGCCATCCGCCGCCGAACCGACGATCTCGATCCCGGGATCGGAACCCAGGATGAACATCAGGAGCTCCCTCACCGAAGGCGAATCGTCGACCACCAGAACCCGTATCATCGCAGCAGCCCTTTCATATCAGCCGCCGGATCGTCTTCAGCAGGTTGTCCTGGTCGAAGGCACCCTTCACGACATAGGCGTCCGCACCTGCCCGCAAGCCACGCTCCTTCTCCTCCGGCGACTGCAGCGAGGTCACGAGGACCACCGGCATCTCCTCGGTCTTCGGGTTGCCGCGGATACGCTCGGTAAGCGTCAGGCCGTCCATGCGCGGCATTTCGACATCGCTGACCACCGCATCGAATTGCTCCTGCCGCAGCCGCGACAGCGCATCCAGTCCGTCGACCGCGGTGACGACCTGGTAACCGGCACCTTCCAGGATGTGCTTGAGCAAGAGGCGCGAGGTGATCGAATCTTCCACTATCAGCACGCGTCTTGCCGAGGATACGGCGGACTCCTCGCGCATAGCCGGGCCCAGGCTGCCAGCCGCCAGGCCAAGCTTGGCAAGGTCCTCCAGGCCAAGTATCGGCACCAGGCTGCCGTCGCCGAGCTGCGTCGCTCCGCTGATGAATCGCACCCGCCGCAAGGGCCCGCCCAGGCTCTTGGGCAGCACCTCCTGTTCCGACAAGACCTCATCCACCAGCAATGCGAAGGTGCCGCCGCCGGTGCGCACGATCACCGCACTGCCGGCATCCGGGTCGGCGGCGCCGGCGCGCTGCAGGCCCAATGCCTTGTCCAGCCGGACGGCGGGCACGACATTGCCCCGCACCAGCAGCGTTTCGCGGCTCTCGACTGTTTGTATGTCCCCCTTGCGAAGCGCGCGTACTGCCTCCACACCGGACAGAGGCAGCACCCAGGACGTGTCGCCGGCGCGCAGCACCAATCCCCTCAAGGTGGAAAGACGCACCGGGAGTTGCAATTCAAAGGTGCATCCGGCACCGCGCCGGCTCTCGATCGACAGCGCGCCACCGACCGACGCCACCTTGTCCGCGACGACGGCAAGACCGACGCCGCGTCCGGAAACCTGTGTCAACTCGCGGCTGGTTGATACGCCGGCCCGCAAGGCAAGCTGCAGTCTTTGATTTTCGGAAAACCCCTCAAGCTGGTCAGCGCTCAGGTGACCGCCCTTTACGGCGGCGTCCACCACGCCTTCCACATCGATTCCCGCACCGTCGTCCACGACCGTGAGCGCGATCCGGCTGCTGCCGGATTGCGCGATGTTGACCGTAATCTCTCCCGCCGCGGGTTTGCCCTCGGCACGCCGAGTGTCCACCGGTTCTATGCCGTGGTCCACGGCATTGGTCGCCAGGTGTATCACGGCTTCGCGCACGACGTCGAGAATCCGCCGGTCGATCAGGATACCTTCACCCTGGATCTTCAGCGCCACCTCCTTGCCACTCGAGCGCGCAAGATTGCGTACCAGGCCGGGCAGGTGTTCGAGCGCAGTGGAAAGCGGCACCAGCGCCGTGTCCAGGGTGGCATCCATCAGCCTGGAGCGGATCTGCGCAAAATTCTGCCGCGTCCGGCCCAGTGCGGCAGCCGCCCGGCGGCAACGCTGCTCAAATCCCTCGCCGATTGCCGTTTCTTGCACCTCCCTCACGGCGCGCTGCGATGCATGTGTTCCGGTCTTCGCGTGGCTCGACAGCCGCTCGACGTTCCTCTGCCTGGCCATGTCATCGGCCAGCGCCAGCAACTCGACAACGTGATGGTGCAGTCCGAGCTCGACCGAAAGCAGCGCTTCAACCTGGTAGCGGATGGCATCGAGATTCTTTCCCTGCACCCGGATCACATCCGCCTTCGCGGGCATGTCGGAATCGGCATGAGCGGATGCATCAACGGCCACTTCGGCTTGTGGCGTGGCGGCGGATTCCGGTGGCGCCGCTGCGCGCGCCTGCCCGGCAACCGCGGTTTCCTCGCCCAGGCGTTCCAGCCACTGCGCCAGATCCGCCGCCTGGTTGCGCAAACGGCCGGTCGACTCCTCCCGGCAGAGCTGTCCTGCAAGCGTGCTGGCCTGGTGGACAAGATCGAACTGCTCGGATGCGAACGTGCCCCCCGTCTTGCGAACTGCCGAGAACACGCTTTCCATTGCATGGCACAGCATTTCCAGGTCGGTCAGGTTGACCGACCTGGCGGCGCCCTTGAGCGTGTGGAGCGTCCTCAACAGGCGTTCCACGATGTCCTTGCGCCCGCCCTCGCCCGCCTGTTCCAGATGGACGATGTTCGACACGATATCCCGCAGGTGTTCCTCCGCCTCCGTGCGGAACGTGATCAGCAGCTTGCGCAAAAACTCCTTGTCGGTCATAGGCGGAATCGTTCGCTCACTTGCCTGAGCTTCTGGCCCAGTTCATGCAGGTTCTGGGCGGATTGCTCGGATTGCTTGGCGCCGGCGGCATTTTCGGCACTCACCTGCTTGATGTTTTCCATTGCCAAGGCAACCTGGTCCATGCCGGCCAGCTGCTGCTGGCTGGATGCGGCGATCTGCGCGGCGGCTTGCGCAGCGTCGGAGATGCTCTCGGCCAGGGCCCGGATGGCGTTGCCCGCCTCGGTGGTCTGTTCGACGCCGTTGGCCACGGTACGCGACCCCTGTTCGGTCGTCATGACCGCGGCGCTCACCGCCTTCTGGATATCGTTAAGGATCTGGCGCACCTGCCGTGTCGCCTGTTTCGATTGATCGGCCAGGTCCTTGACTTCTTGTGCGACGACGGAGAAGCCTTTCCCGTGATCGCCGGCCTTGGCCGCTTCGATGGCGGCATTCACCGCGAGCAGGTTGGATTGCTCGGCCAGGGCGCTGACCGTGGCGATGATTTCCGCAATCGCCTGGCTGCTTTCCGAGAGGCGCACGATGGTCTCGGCGATGGATTCCATCTGTTGCTGGATGCTGCCCATTCCCTCCACACTGTCCTCGATCGACTTGCGGCCGGTCTCCGCGACCTGCGCCGCCTTCTGCGCCGCGTCCGATACCATGCGCGCCTTCTGCGAGGACAGCAGTGCGGTCTGCTTGACCTCCTCGACGGTGGCGGTCGTTTCGCTGACCGCCGCTGCGGTTTCAGTCGCCCCCGCGGACGACTGCATCGTGCCGGCCAGGATTTCGCTGGCGGCCGAACTGAGCGTGACGATGCCGGTGTTGGTTTCCTTCATCATCTGCTTCCACGCATTCACCATCGCATCCAGCGCGCGCATGAGCTGGCCGACCTCGTCCCAGCCTTCCGAGACCGGCACTTTCACCGTCAAGTCACCGGTGGCGATCTGCTGGGCGACGACCGTTGCCTCCTTGAGGGGAGCGGCAATGACGCGGTCAAGCCAGAACACGAGCGCCAGCCCGATCACCAGCGCGACGATATTCGCGGCGACCAGCGAGGCTTGCGCACCGTCAACCAGCGCTTCGGACTCGCGCATGCGCTGCTCGGCCTCTGCGAATTGCTGGGTGCCGACCTGGTCGGCGATATCCCGGATCGCCAGGAACTTCTGCTGCAAGGGACCGAGAATGGCTGCGCTGGCTTCGCCGCGCTTGCCCGCCTTCAGGGCAGTGAGCACGTCGCGATCGCGAATGGCTGCGAATTCCTGGCGCAACTCGGCAATCCGGCCCAGTTTTCCGGAGAACACCGCATCGGCCGTCTTGCGCACCGTCAGATTCTCCATGGCGCTGGCGATTTCCGCGGCATTCCCGTCGAGTTGTTGCATCAGCTTCGGTTGCTCCGCAGCATCCGCCACGACCATCGACAGCAGTGTCACGCGCTCGCGGTTGATGCCGTTGCGCAAGGTCATCAGGTCATAGGCAATCGCAACGTCGTCCCGGAACAGGGACTGCTGCGAGGCCTTCAGGCGGCCGGCGTCGCGATATGCAATGGTGCTGACCACGGCCAGCAGTACCACCATGAACCCGAAGCCCAGCAACAGCTTCGCGCGCGTACTGAGGTTCAAGAGAATTTGCATTGCTACTCCAATCTTGCTTGTTAGAGGGTGTTATGAACCAGGTTGGGGGTCGCGATCACCGGACTGGATTCAGATAACAGTTGTTCCGCGTTGAGGATGGCGGTACGGTCCGGCGTGACGCCTTTCAGATACAGGGCGTCATTGTTGGTCAGCGCCGGCGAGCCTTGCGTCAGCGCCGCGGCCGGATATCGCTCCATCCCCAGGATCTCTTCGGCAAGAACGCCGAACTCCATCGCCGCGCCTTTCAGGACAACGATCGACTTGGGCTCGGCGAGGCTTGCCAGCGGCAGGTCGAGCAGCACGCGCAGGTCGATGACAGTGAGTACCTCTCCCTGTGCGGCCACGATGCCGACGACAAATTTGGGCACGCCCGGAATGGGAGTAACGGGTGACATGGACAAGACCAGGGACACATGCGTGGCTTCGAAGGCATAACGTTCTCCGCCCGCCTGGAATACCAGCGCGGCTATCTCTTCGCGTTCCGGAAGTACCTGCGCGCTCCATGCCGCCGCTTTCGCCAGACTCAGCGTGCGCTCACGGAGAACCCGCTCTTGCTGTTTCCGGCCAGGTTCGACCAATCCCTCGATCCCTTCGCGGCTGCGCGCGAGGCGACGATGCAGCTCGGGCCAATCTGTCGTGCGCTTCGTCTTCAAGATCGACCCTTCTGCAGGTAGGCGCGCATGGACTCGCGCAGATAGGCCGCATGCAAGCCATCCGATCCCGGCACCATGTCGTCATCGTCCAGCGCGGCCAGCAGTTCGTTGGCGACCCGGAACTGGCGTGCCGCTTCCGCGCCGCGGTTCTGTTCGGATTGCAGCACTCCCATCAGGTAATGGGCGAGGATGGAATCGGGCTTGAGGTACACCACCCGTTTCAGGCTGTCGATTGCGCTTCGCCGGTCGCCGGCCTCCATGGCAATCAGCGCCCTGGCCTGATAAAGCTCGGCCGTCGGCTTTCCATCCTTCAGCGCATGGTCGAGGCAGAGCATGGCTTCATCTATCGCCCCTTCGTTGGCGTAAGCCCGGGCACGCGCGATCGGATCCGCGCCGGTCTCGTCCCGTACCGGAAGCGTGCTGGACTTGTTTGCATCGTCCGGCTTCAGTCTGGCAGGGGCGCGGCGAGCTGGCGGGCTCGGCGGCGGCTCAACCGTCGGGGTCAGCGGCATGCGGCATAAGTCCAGCGCGACAGGATGGCCCTGCGCGGCTTTCTGGTAGTAAACGGCGTCGGGGAAATAGTGTCCGGCAAACCCGTCGAACAGCTCGGCCGAAGCTTCGCAGGGGCTGACAATCAGCCATCCCCCCTCGACCAGGCATTGCCTGAAACGCGCAATCACCTTCTGCGCCTGCTGCCGTGAAAAGTACATCAGCACATTGCGGCAGAAGATGATGTCCATCGACTGGGTGTCTGTGGCAGCGGACGGATAATCGGCGGAAGCGAGATTCAGTTCCGAGAACTTGACGCATTCCCGGAGCTGCTCATGGATGCGGAACTGGTTTTCGCCCTCCTCCGAAAAATTCAGTTTCTGCATGCCCTTGTACGTATTCCGGAACGACCACTGGCGGTACACGCCCGCACGGGCAATCTGGAGA
Source organism: Noviherbaspirillum sp. (assembly GCA_035627275.1). Classification (GTDB taxonomy): domain Bacteria; phylum Pseudomonadota; class Gammaproteobacteria; order Burkholderiales; family Burkholderiaceae_D; genus Noviherbaspirillum. The sequence continues at coordinate 86,709 of DASPMC010000007.1, read as the reverse complement.
TTGCGCCGGTTGAGATCGGTGGCGAGAATGGAGATCCTGCGTGGCGCGAGATCGGGTACCCCGTGCCGGAGCACCATCGCGATCGAGTAAGGCTCTTCGCCCGTGCAGCATCCGGCGCTCCAGATGCGCAGCTGCGTATTTGCGCCGTGGAGCGCCAGCTTTTTTCTCGCGTAGTCGCACACGAGGTCGAAAGCACGCGGCTCGCGGAAAAAGTATGTTTCCGCGACGGTCAGATGGAGTGCACAGAGGTCGGCCCTTTCCTTGCCTTTTTCCCCGCTCCAGCGGCCTTCGAGCAGCCATGCCGCACAGGCTTCCTCATCCTTGCCGAATCCTGCCGCCTCGGCCATTCTCTTGAGCGCGCTGCGCAGATCGCGCCGCTTTGTCCCGCGGAATGCCAGCCCGGTCTCGGCTTCGACTCTTTCCGCCAATCGGTCCAGCAGATCCGGCGCCTGGATGCATTCAATGCTCTTCATGACGCATCTTCTCCAGTGCATCTCCCAGCAGCACCCGCTCGTCCTCGAACAGGAATTTCTCGGGATTGACAATAATGCAAAGGCCATCGTCGAGACGAACGACCGCATCGACAAACTCCGCGCCAGACAGACGCGCCGGGAGGCCGGGCAAATGCTCCCATTCCCTTGAAGATACTCCGATCACCGCGTCGACGACAAAGGCCACGGCGAAGCCGCCGATGTCGATGATGAGCAGACGCTGCGCCACGTTCAGTTCCGTGGCAGGGCCGCCGATCCGGCGGCCGAAGTCGATGAGCGTGACGATTTCGCCGCCGACGTTGAGCACGCCGAGCACGATGTCCGGTGCGCCGGGCAACACGTCCGGCTGCGCACTCGCGACGACGCGACGCACGCAGTGGAGAGGCAGCGCAAAGCGCTGACCCCGGCATTCAAATTCAACCAATGTCATCAAAAGTCCCATTCCGTCGTACGGGCCGGAATCCGTTTGATGATACAAATTCTTTCTCTATGGAAATATCAGAGAATGCTGAAGTCGCATGTCGGAAATGGTGTGACCGCCTGTCGTATTTTTAACGACACCAAAAATACAACAAGGCTTGCAGCATGGGGATCGTGGATAGCACGTGGACTATTCGACCAGCCCGTGCTCCACGGCGTACCGGATCAGGGCCGCGTTCGAGGACAGGCCCATCTTTTTGAAAATGCGGGCGCGATAGGTATTGACTGAGCTGATGCTGATCTCAAGATCCGCCGCGATCTGCTTGACCTGCTTGCCCTCCCCGATCAGCGAAACGATTTGCAGCTCGCGATCGGTGAGGCTTTCATGCAAGGATGCGCGCTTCGGTTCGCGCACGTCCAAGGCGAGCAGTTCGGCCACGCGCGGACTGAGGTAAGTGCCGCCGGTCATGATCTTGCGGATTGCCTTCAGCAATTCCTCCGCCGCCATCGCCTTGGTGATGTAACCGGATGCGCCTGCCTTCAGCGCGCGGACGGCATACCGCTCCTCCGGATACATGCTGAGGATCAGGACCGGCAACCCGGGAAACCGGCGGCGCACTTCCGCCAGCCCCTCCAGCCCGTCATGGCCGGGAAGGCTGATATCCAGGACGACAATGTCGGGCGTGCGCTGCGCCACCAGCTCGATCGCTTGCGCAATGTCGCCCGCTTCGCCGACGATCGTCATGTCCTTGGACGAACGGATGATCTTCTTGATGCCCTCGCGAATAAGCTCGTGATCGTCGGCAATGACGACGCGTATCATGCCCTGTCTCCTTCATTCGACGTCGTGCCGGCACCTGCTCTCGAGAGAGGAATCCAAACCGAAACCAGCGTCCCGCCACCGCGCATGGCGCCCACGACCAACCTGCCGTTTGCGATTGCTGCCCGCTCCCGCATACCGGTAAGGCCGATCGATCGCGTACTGCGCACCTTTCTTGCCGCTATCCCAACCCCATCATCGCGCACTCGCAGAAGGACGCCATCCCCGCGCCGCGCGATGCACACCCATACATGGCTGGCCTGTGCGTGACGCAGGATATTGGTCGTCGACTCCTGGAAGATCCGGAACAATGTAATCGCGGTCAAGCCTGTCGGCTCGCCCATGTCAGGCGGGAGCTCTACTTTGCATGGAATCCTGGTGCGGCGCTCGAAATCGCGCGCGTGCCACTCGATAGCCGTGAACAAACCCTGGTCTTCCAGCTCCGGCGGTCGCAATTCGGTGGCGATTTGCCTGACCTGCTGGATGGCTTGTTCCAGCGTGCGCCGCGCCGAGCGAAGTTCTGCCATGATCTTGCGTCGTGACAAAGCGACACCGCCGGGCCGGATGTCGTCTTCAAGCAGCTTGATGTCGATCTTCGCTGCGGACAGGATCTGCCCCAGTTGATCGTGCACTTCGCGTGCGAGGGAAACACGCTCTTCCTGCCGTACCGACTGCAGCCGGTCGTACAGAATGCGCAATTCCTGTTGCGAAGACGTGATTTCGGTTTCGGCACGCTTCCGGTCACTGATGTCTTGCGCGATCTTCACGAAATAGCGCGGACGGCCACGCTCATCGTCGATGGTCGAAACGAAATTCTGGCACCAGACTTCGGACCCGTCCCTTCTCACATAGCGCAACTCAAGCTGGAACGACTCGCATTGCCCCTCCAGGAGCTGTTCAAGCATGGCCCTTTTGCGGGGAAAATCTTCCGGCAAGGCGAGCGATTCCATCGTCATGCTCAAGAGCTCCTGCTCGGTATAGCCGATCATGTTCTGGTATGCCACGTTGGCGCGCACGAACCTGCCGCTGAGGTCGGTAATCGCAATACCGCCAGGCGCCCCGTCGAACACTGCCGCAAGCAACTTGCTGGTATCCTGCGCTGCTTCGATGTTCATGACGGCGGTGGCGACGTGTCCGGCAAGGAGTCCGAAGAATGCGCGATACTCGTCGTCGAGGGCCCTGCGCGGGTTGACACCGACCACAAGGAAGCCATGGGGCACGGACCGTCCGGGCAGGCCGAATGGCAACACCAGAGCTTGCCGCGGAAGCTCCGGCCACGCACCACACTGGTCCACCCCGTTCAGCACGAGCCCGGCGTCGAACAGTTGCTGCTCCCCGGTACAGGCGGCGCGCACTACCGGGTGTTCGTTCACGATACCGGCGTCCGCATGAAGTGGAATCCGCGAGGCCAGCGCCCCGCCGCTGTCGAGCCCGGTGCAGAAGGCCTGCCAGAGGCTGTCCCCGTCTCGCAGGTACAGTGCGGCGAACGGCACATCATACGGATTGCGGGACAATGTGCTTGCGAGCCGCTCGAAGATGCTCTCCTCGCTGCGCGCGGTCGCGACCTGCATCGCGATATCGCTCACTGTGCGCAGGCGGCGGTCGCTGATCACGCGATCAGAGGTTTCCAGCACCGCCACCAATACGCCGTCATTACCGTTTTCCGCGGATCTGATCGCGCTGTAGGAAAAGGTGAAATAGCACTCTTCGTTGAAGCCGTGCCTCTGCAAGACGAGCAAAAGGTCGTCATGGCGCGTTGCTTTACCGGTTGCAAGAACGTCATGCAACATCGGGCCGATGGTGGGCCAGGCCTCGGGCCACACATCGGCGGTCCGCTGTCCCAATGCCCATGGATGCTTGGTACCGAATATCGGAATCGTGGCGTCGTTGTAAACGTAGACGAGTTCGGGGCCGCACAGCACGGCCAACTGGAATTGCGAATCCAGGCAGAGGTTGACAGCAGTACGGATGCTGAGGGGCCAGGTGGAAACCGGGCCAAGCAGGGTTTGGCTCCAGTCCTTCTCGCGGACCGCGCGTGCCATTACGCCGTCGCTCGGGAAAAACACCGCTGCAATTTCCGCCTCTCGGGCGTGCAGGTCGACGGGTGGACTATGCATGTTGACGGTGCAGCAGGAGTTGTACAAATGCCGGTCAGGACACCGGAACACCGATGCCTGCCGGGCAGTCACGCCGTAACGTTATTTCAGGTCTTCGGCAAGGTCACGCCGCGCTGTCCCTGGTACTTGCCGCCGCGGTCCTTGTACGAGGTTTCGCACTCTTCGTCGCTCTCGAAGAACAGCACTTGCGCGCAGCCTTCGCCGGCATAGATCTTCGCGGGCAGCGGCGTGGTATTGGAGAACTCCAGCGTCACATACCCTTCCCATTCAGGCTCGAACGGCGTCACATTGACGATGATGCCGCAGCGCGCGTAGGTGGACTTGCCCAGGCAGATGGTCAGGACGCTGCGCGGGATGCGGAAATATTCGACCGTGCGCGCCAGCGCGAAGGAATTCGGCGGGATGATGCACACATCGCCCTTGAAGTCGACAAAGGACTTCTCGTCGAAGTTCTTCGGGTCGACGATGGTGCTGTTGATGTTGGTGAAGATCTTGAATTCATCGGCGCAGCGGATGTCGTAGCCGTAAGAGGACGTGCCGTAGCTGACGATCTTCTGGCCGTCGACGTGGCGCACTTGGCCGGATTCGAACGGTTCGATCATGCCGTGTTCCTGGGCCATGCGGCGGATCCACTTGTCGGATTTAATGCTCATTGTCTTCGCGGAGGGTAAGGATTGCAGGGGTTCGCCACGACGATGAAACGTCTTCTTGCGACGAATTCCCGCGATTTTACGCGAAAACAATCCTGCGGCCATCAAACCTGGCCGCAGGGTCGGCGGAATTGACCTGAATCAGGTTGGCAAGACGGAGATGTTATTCAAATGGCTAGACCGTCTGATGGAACACCTCGGATCTGCGCTCCATCGGCTGGTGGAACCATGATGCCTCGTCCACGTATTGCTGCTCCACGCAAGCGGTGTACGCTTCCTTGAGCCGGGTCGGATCCTGCAGCAGGCGGTCCTTCCACTCGCCCAGGTGCACATGGTTCTGGATCAGGCTGCGCAGAATGGTCGCGTGTTCTGTCACGCCGACGGCGTTGCAGCCGATGAGTACGTCCTTGAAGAACTCGAGGCGCAGGTACTTGAACGTCCGCTCATCCGCCATTTCCACCCACTGCCCGCCGCGCACGCCTTGCCAGTTTCCGAACGAGGACGAAATCAGCCCCATCGTGTCGACCACGTCGATCTGCCTCACGCCGCGCTGGAACGCGTGCCGGCCAGTCATGTTCAATGCGGCGCAATAGGCCTGATCGGCGGCATTCGGCTGTACGCCGGAGATGATGCTGCGGCCGGCCACGCTGTCGAAACTTTCTGCGCAGTCGCCGGCCGCATAGACGCCTGCGACATTGGTCTGCATGGAGGAATCGACCACAACGCCCTGCAGGCAACGGATGCCGCTGCCCTTCAGGAAGGACACGTTCGGCATCGTCCCGACCGAATACACGACCAGGTCGGCAAGCAGATGCTCCCGGTTCGACAGACGCACGACACGAGGCAACGCTGCGTCCGCGAGGTCTGCGCTGCCGATCGCCACCACCCTGGTCGATGTGTACATCCTGACGCCTTTTTTCTCGCACCAGCGCTGCACGAGGTCACCCGCCCTTTTTCCCATCATGTTGGGCAGCACTCGGTCGCGTCGTTCGACGACCGTCAGTTCCACACCGCGCGCAAGCAGCGCTTCCATGACGATGCAACCGATGAATCCCGCACCGATGAGCACGACTCGCGAACCCGGTTTGGCCAGGCGCTGGATGCGTCGTGCATCCTCGAGCGTCCAGCATGCATGCACACCGGGGAAATCGATGCCGGGAATGACGGGAATGCGCGGCGATGCGCCGCTGGCGATCAGCAGCTTGTCGAATTCGATCGCACTGCCGTCCTCCATCTTGACGGTGCGGGTGCGGCTACTGACATGGACCGCGCGGCCCTGTACCTGCGAGATCTGCAAGCGCGAAAAATAATCCTTGTCGCGCCGGAGGTAGGTGCCTGCTTCATTGATGTTGCACGCCAGGAGATGCGGAATCGCCATGCGCGAATACGGCGGCTCCGCTTCGTCGCCGATCATGATGATCTCGTCCGCGGGGGCGTTCTTGCGTATCGTTTCGGCGGCGATGACGCCCGCAGGTCCATTGCCGATGATGACGTGCCTCATGCGCGTCCTCCGCGTCGTGCACTGGACGTCGCTGTGGTCTTTCCTTGCATTCCCTCCCCCCTGTTGGTTGAAGTTCTACAAGGCCACTATATCGGCGGGAAAAAGTTATCAATTGAACAATGTCAACCGAAGATCAATTGTTTAAAGAAACCTGCAGTCAGGAAATGCCGCTCTTGCTCGGGATCTTGTCTGCGAGCGGAATGCCGTTCTTTACGGCAGTCACTTCGGCTAGGATGGAAATCGCGATCTCAGGCGGCACACGACTGCCGATATGCAGGCCGATCGGGCCGTGCAGGCGCGTGACCTGCTCTTCCGTCAGATCGAAATGCTTCAAGCGCTCGCGCCGCTTCGCATTATTGATGCGCGAACCGATCGCGCCGACATAGAACGCCTCCGACCGCAGCGCTTCCATCAGTGCCAAGTCGTCCAGCTTGGGATCATGCGTCAGAGCCACGACTGCACAGCGGCGGTCCGGTTTCTGTTCGATGATGAAATCGTCGGGCATCGCATGAATGACCTCCACGCCCGGAATATGCCATGTCGCCCGGTACTCCTCGCGCGGATCGCAGACGAGGACCTGGTAATCCATGCCGGTAGCGATTTGCGCAAGAAAACCTGACAGCTGGCCTGCGCCGATGATCAGCAGGCGCCAGCGCGGCCCGTAAAGCGTGGACAGTTTTCCATCGGTGAGGAGCACCTCGTCGTCTGCATTGCCGGGCAACAGTTCAACCTGCCCCAAGGACAGGTGAAGAACACGCGACACCAGTTCCTGCCGCGCCACGCGTTGCAGCAGTTCCGGGATGCGGCTGGCCGACGACAAGGGTTCAATCACCACTTGCAAAGTGCCTCCGCAGGGCAGCCCGAAGCGATGCGCTTCCTCGGCAGTAATCCCGTATGTCACCAGCTCCGGCAGCGTGCGCTTCATGCCCTCCTTGCGCACACGCTCGATCAGGTCATCCTCGACGCATCCGCCGGAGACGGAACCGATCACCCTGCCGTCCTCGCACAAGGCCAGCATGGCTCCGGCAGGCCGGGGGCTCGCGCCCCAGGTCTTGATCACGGTGACGAGTTCACAGCGGCGTCCCTGCGCGAGCCATTCGTCGCAGGCCTTCAGGACTTCGAGATCGGTGCTATCCATTCCAGTTTGCAAGTTCCGCTAAAGGAGAATTTGCATCATAACGGATCAGCGCTGCATGGACTCCCAGACCTTCTGCAAACGCTTCACCGATACCGGCATCGGCGTGCGCAGCTCCTGCGCGAAGAGCGATACGCGCAGCTCTTCTAGCAGCCAGCGGAACTCGGTCATCTTCGGGTCGGCGCTCTTCTGCCTGTCCTTCAATGACCGTTGCCATGGCGCGGCAACCTGCGACCATTCGGCCATCAGGCGCGTATCGCGGGCCGGGTCGGCGCGCAATTTCTCTAGGCGCACATTGATCGCCTTGAGGTAGCGCGGGAAATGCGACAGCTGCGTGTAGTCGTTATCGGCAATGAAGCGCTTACCGACCAGCGCCTGCAGCTGGGACTGCATGTCTGCCGCGCTCTGCGCATGCGCCTTCGCCCCCTGCAGCTTCTTGGGCAACGTGTAGTACTCGGCAAGAACTTGCGCGGCAAGACGCGCGATCTCGTTGACCAGCAAGCCGAGACGGCTCTTGCCCTCGTCCTTGCGCCGGTTGAACTCTTCCGCGTTCTTCGGCAGCGGATCCTGCAGGCAGGCACGCTCCAGCCCGGCCTGGATGATCTGGTCGCGCAATTCCTCTTGCGTGCCGAGCGATATGAATTGCATGCCCATCTGCTGCAGGTTCGGGACGTTCTTTTCAAGGTACTTCAGCTGCTCCTTCAGTTGCAGCGAGAACAGCCGGCGCAGGCCGATGCGATGCACGCGTGCCGCCTCTGCCGGATCGTCGAAGACTTCGAGGTCGCAGTGCGTAAGTTTGTCGACCAGCGCCGGGAAGCCGATCAGCGTCTGCTTGCCCTGCTGGATTTCGAGCAGCTCGGGCAGTTCGCCGAAGGACCAGGTGGTCAGGTTCTGGTACTCCGCTACAGAGCCGCCGGCAGCAGCAGGCGATGCGGCTGCCGTTTCCTTGTCAACGTGCTCTGCAGGTGCAATCGCCGTTTTCTCCGCGAGCTTCTGGAACTGCTCGCGCGCCTGACCGCCAAACTCGACCCGCAAGGAAGACAGGTTGCGCCCCATCTCCAGCTGCCGGCCATGCTCATCCACCACCTTGAAGTTCATGAAATGGTGCGCCGGCAAGGTCTCCAGCTTGAAGTCGGTCGTCTTGACCGTGACGCCCGTCTGCTCGCGCACATCGGCGATCACGGCGTCGATCAGGCTGCCCTTGCCGAACTCGACGCGCTCGCAGAAGCCAGCGGCATAGTCCGGCAACGGCACGCAGTGGCGGCGGAGTTTCTGCGGCAACGACTTCAGCAGCAGGTGCACCTTTTCCTTCAGCATCCCCGGCACAAGCCACTCGCTGCGATCGGCGGAAACCTGGTTCAGTGCATACAGCGGAATCGTCAGCGTCACCCCGTCGCGCGGACTGCCGGGTTCGAAGTGGTAGGTGAGCGTCATCGCCACGCCCGCCACGTTCATCGTTTTCGGGAACAGGTCCGTCGTCACGCCGGCCGCCTCGTGGCGCATCAGGTCGTCGCGGTTGAGGTGAAGCAGCTTCGGATTCTTCGCGATCGCATCCTTCAGCCATTTCTCGAAGGCGATACCGGTGTGGATGTCCTGCGGGATCAGCTTGTCGTAGAAAGCGGCAATCAGTTCCTCATCCACCAGCACATCGAGGCGGCGCGACTTGTGCTCGAGGTTTTCGATCTCTCGCACCAGTTTCTGGTTATGCGCGAGGAATGGTGCGCGCGTATCGAATTCACCCGCGACGAGTGCACTGCGAATGAAAATTTCGCGCGCTTCCTTCGGGTTGATCTGTCCGTAGTTGATTCGGCGCTGGCTGTAGACGACCAGACCGTACAGGGTAGCGCGCTCGTAGGCCGATACCTGTGCAGTGCGCTTTTCCCAGCGCGGGTCGCCATAGGATTTTTTCAGCAGGTGTCCTCCGACGCGCTCCAGCCATTCAGGCTGGATCTGCGCGATGCAGCGCGCGTAGAGACGTGTTGTATCAACCAGTTCGGCGGCCATGACCCAGCGCCCTGCCTTCTTAGCGAGATGAGAGCCTGGCCAGATGTAGAACTTGATGCCGCGTGCGCCAAGGTAATGCTGCTCGTCATCCATCTTGTAACCGACGTTGCCGAGCAGGCCGGTGAGCAGCGCGGTGTGCAACTGCTCGTAGGTAGCAGGCGTTTCGTTCAGCCGCCAGCCCTGCTCGCGCACCAGCGTCAGCAGTTGCGAATGCACGTCGCGCCACTCGCGCAGGCGCAGCTGCGACAGGAAGTTGGCGCGACAGCTTTCCATCAGCTGCTTGTTGGATTTCTTGTGTTCGATCGCGTCCTCGAACCACTTCCAGATCTTCAGGTAGCTGAGGAATTCGGACTTCTCATCCGCGAACTTCTTGTGTGCGTTGTCGGCCGCATCCTGCGCCTCCATCGGACGGTCGCGCGGGTCCTGTACGGACAAGGCAGCGGCGATGATCAGCACTTCGGTCAGCGCCGCGTTATCCCGTGCGGCGAGAATCATGCGGCCCACGCGCGGGTCGAGCGGGAGCTTGGCCAGTTGACGCCCGAGCGAAGTCAGCTGGTTCGAATCGTCCACGGCACCGAGTTCCTGCAACAACTGGTAGCCGTCGGCAATCGCGCGGCCCATCGGCGGTTCGATGAACGGGAAGGTCTCGACATCGGTCAAGCGCAACGACTTCATGCGCAGGATGACGGCGGCCAGCGAAGAGCGCAGGATCTCGGGATCCGAGAATTTAGGCCGCTGCAGGAAATCCTGCTCGTCGTAGAGACGGATGCAAACACCGGCGGCAACGCGGCCGCATCGGCCTGCGCGCTGGTTCGCCGCGGACTGCGCGACCGGCTCGATCTGCAGCTGCTCGACCTTGTTGCGGTAGCTGTAGCGCTTGACACGCGCCAGGCCGGTATCGACCACGTAGCGGATGCCCGGCACGGTCAGCGAAGTTTCGGCCACGTTCGTCGCCAGCACGATGCGGCGTGCGTTCGAGGTTTTGAACACGCGCTCCTGCTCCTGCACCGACAGGCGGGCAAACAGGGGCAGGATCTCGACGTGCGGCGGATGGTGCTTGCGCAGCGCCTCGGCGGCATCGCGAATTTCGCGTTCGCCCGGCAGGAAGACCAGCACGTCGCCGGGACCGATGCGCGCGAGCTCATCGACCGCGTCGACCACCGCGTCCATCAGGTCGCGCTGCTCCTTCTGCGCCGATGGTTTGCCTTCCGTTTTCTCCGACGGTTCGACCGGGCGATAGCGCACCTCGACCGGGTACAGGCGGCCCGACACTTCGATCACGGGCGCCGGCTTGTCACCTCTGGCGAAATGCCGCGCGAAACGGTCGGCATCGATGGTCGCCGAAGTGATGATCACCTTCAGGTCCGGCCTCTTCGGCAGCAACTGCTTCAGGTAACCGAGCAGGAAGTCGATGTTCAGGCTGCGCTCGTGCGCCTCGTCGATGATGATGGTGTCGTACTGCTTGAGCAGCGGGTCGGTTTGCGTCTCGGCGAGCAGGATGCCGTCGGTCATCAGCTTGACCGAAGCGCCCTTGGACAGCGTATCGGTGAATCGCACCTTGAAGCCCACATGCTCGCCCAGCGGCGTGCCCAGCTCCTGCGCGATACGCTTGGCGGTCGAGGATGCTGCGATCCGGCGCGGCTGCGTATGGCCGATCAGGCCCTTCTCGCCCCGGCCCAGCTCGAGGCAGATCTTCGGTAGCTGGGTCGTCTTGCCCGAACCGGTTTCGCCGCTGACGATGATGACCTGGTGCGCGCGCAGCGCGTCGGCAATTTCCTTGCGCCGGCCCGAGACGGGCAGCTCTTCCGGGAAGGTAATCGGCGGCAAGGGGTTGCGGACGACGGGCGCGGCGGGTTTTCCCTCCGGGCGGCGCCTTCCGGGCTCCTGGGGGGACTGCCGGGGAGGACTTTTTTGGACTTGTTCGGGTGCAGACATATCGGGGCGAATTATAATGCGCGTCATGGAAAACCCTATTCAATTCGTTCAGTGGCTGCGCTCGGTTGCGCCCTACATCCACGCCTTCCGGGGAAAGACCTTCGTGGTCGCCTTCCCGGGCGAGCTGGTGATGGCGGGCGCCCTGCCGGTGCTGGCCCAGGACTTGTCCTTGTTGCACGCGATGGGCATCAAGGTCGTCATCGTCCACGGCTCGCGGCCGCAGGTCGAGGAACAGCTCGCACTGCGCAACCTGACCGCGCGCTACCACAACGGCCTGCGCATCACCGACGCCGCTGCGATGGAATGCGTGAAGGAAGCCGCCGGCGAACTGCGCCTGGACATCGAAGCGGCCTTCAGCCAGGGTTTGCCGAACACGCCGATGGCCCATTCGGCCATCCGTATCATTTCCGGCAATTTCGTCACCGCGCGGCCGATCGGCGTCATCGACGGTATGGACCTGGAATTCACCGGCATCGCGCGCAAGATTGCCTTTGAGACCATTCACCCGATATTAAGTGCCGGCGGACTGGTCCTGCTGTCGCCGCTGGGCTTTTCGCCGACGGGCGAGGCATTCAACCTGGCGATGGAAGATGTCGCCGTCGCGGCGGCCACCGCCCTGCGTGCCGACAAGCTGATCTTCATCACCGAAACGCCGATGATGACCGACCTCGAAGGCCGCGACGTGCGCGAGCTGACGGCCGCACAGGCCGACGCCCTGCTCAAGAGCAGCTGCCTGCCGCCGGATTCCGCCTTCTACCTGCAGGCCTGTGTGAAGGCCTCGCGTTCAGGCGTGCCGCGCGCCCATATCGTGCCGTTCGAGCTGGACGGCTCGGCCATGCTGGAAATCTTCACGCACGACGGCGTCGGCACCATGGTGAGTACCGAAAACCTGGAAACCCTGCGCGAAGCCACCATTGAAGACGTCGGCGGCATCCTCAAGCTGATCGAACCGCTGGAAGCCGACGGCACGCTGGTCAAGCGCGGCCGCGAGCTGATCGAACGCGAGATCGAGTACTTCTCGGTGATCGAGCACGACGGCGTGATCTTCGGCTGCGCCGCGCTGTATCCGTTCCCGAAGGAAAAAATGGCCGAAATGGCTTGCCTGACCGTGAATCCGGAAGTGCAGAGCCAGGGCGACGGCGAACGCATCCTCAAGCACATGGAAAACCGCGCGCGCGCCGCCGGTTTCTCGAAGCTGTTCGTCCTGACCACCCGCACCGCGCACTGGTTCCTCAAGCGTGGCTTCGTACACGCCACCGTGGACGACCTGCCGAAGGACAGGCAGCACATGTACAACTGGCAACGCAAATCCCAGGTGCTGATCAAGCAACTTTAAAACCGGATGCTGCCTCCAATATGGCAGCAACATTCAGACAAACAAGGAGTAAAACATGGCCCGCATGGTCCACTGCATCAAGCTGAACAAGGAAGCCGAAGGACTGGATTTCCCGCCGTATCCCGGGGAACTCGGCAAGCGCATTTATGAAAATGTCTCCAAGGAAGCATGGGCCGGCTGGCTGAAGCACCAGACGATGCTGGTCAACGAGAACCGCCTTAACCTTGCCGACGCGCGCGCCCGCAAGTACCTGGCGGCGCAGATGGAGAACCATTTCTTCGGCTCCGGTGCCGACGTCGCATCCGGCTACGTCCCCCCGTCGGAATAAGCCTTCAGGAAGGTTCCCAAACAAAAAGCCCGCTGATTCGTTGTTTCAGCGGGCTTTTTTTGCGTTGAAGCCTGATTCGCTATCAGAACGTCAACTTTTTCACGCCTTCCGCCGTTCCGAGCAGGGCGACATCGGCGCCGCGTTGCGCGAACAAGCCAACCGTCACCACACCCGGGATATTGTTGATCTGCACTTCCAGGCCTTCCGGATCGGCAATCTTCAAGCCCACCACGTCGAGGATCATGCAGCCATTGTCGGTCAGCATCGGCTGGCCATCCTTCATCCGCAGGCGCGGCTCGCCGCCAAAGGTCTTCAGCTTGCGCGCCACAGCCGCTTGCGCCATCGGGATGACTTCGACCGGCAGCGGGAAGGCGCCCAGCATGTCGACCAGCTTGGAACCGTCGGCGATGCAGACGAACTTCGCTGCGACCGATGCCACGATTTTTTCGCGGGTCAGCGCAGCACCACCGCCCTTGATCATCGCCCCCTTGGCTGTGATCTCATCCGCGCCGTCGATGTAGACCGACATCGACTCCACGTCATTCAGATCAAAGACCGGAATGCCGTGCGACTTCAGGCGCGACGCAGTCGCCTCGGAAGACGCCACCGCGCCTTTGATTCGGTCCTTGATCTTGCCGAGTTCATCGATAAAGAAATTTGCGGTGGAACCGGTACCGACACCGATGATTTCGCCGCTCGGCACATACTCGATGGCGGCACGGGCAACCGCCTGTTTCATTTCGTCTTGGGTCATGGTGCATTGCAAGGTAAAAGGAAGCCGCTATTTTAAAGCGCGACAGTGTCGCCTAAGCGGTTTTTTTCTCTTTTGAAACGCTCGATGACAAGCAATCGGGTGATAGACTTACTTCAAAGCATTATTTTGCTTTCACATCACAAGAGCGATGCAAAAATGACAACCGTACTCGTTGTAGACGACAGCAAGGTATCCCGCTTGCTGTCAAAGCAGTACATCCTCAATCGGCACCCCGATTGGGCCATCGCCGAGGCAGCCAGTGGCGAAGAAGCGATCGACAAGCTGCAAACCGTCACCCCCGACCTTGTCCTGCTCGACCTGAACATGCCCGGCATGGGCGGCCTGGCCGCAGTCGAGAAAATCCAGGCGAAGTGCCCGACCGCGCACATCACCCTGCTGACCGCGAACGTGCAGGACGCCACCCGCGACAAGGCCAATGCGCTCGGCATCGGCTTTGCGGAAAAACCGATTACCGAAGCCTGCATCGATCGCATCATTGCCGTCTTCGAGAACGAGTAATGTTCCAGCTCTCAGAACTTCAGCACGATGCCCTGGTTGAAATCTTCAACCTCGGTGTCGGCCGTGCGGCCGCGGCGATGAGCCGCATCGTCGGTGAAGAGGTCTCCATGTCGGTGCCCATGATCACCTTCCAGAGCCGCGCTGAAGTTGCCAAGGCGCTGGGCAGTGCCGAAGGACGCCGCATCTCCGCCGTTGCGCAGCACTTCGAAGGCGCCTTCCACACCGAAGCCTTCCTCATGTTTCCGGAAGAGAAAAGCCTGGAGATCGTCCGCCTGATGGTCGGCCAGAGCCTCTCTCTCGAAGAGCTCAGCGAGATGGAACAGGAGGCGATGAGCGAGATCGGCAACATCATCCTCAATTCCTGCATGGGCGCGTTTGCCAATGCCGCCGGCAAGGAGCTGCGGGGTTCGCTGCCGACCTACCATGCCGGCACCGGCGACGACATTCTCGGCCTGTCCGGCAAGGAGTGGGACGGTGTCGTGCTCACGCTGAAGATTGATTTCAACATCGAACGCCATCATATCTACGGCTATGTCGCCTTCCTGCTCGACATGCCTGCGCTGCAGGATCTGCAACGCTACATTGACGACTACCTCGCAAGGCTGATGGGATAGAGGGCGTCATGCAACTCAGCTTGCTACAAGGTGTATTGAAGGCGGTGCGCGCCGGCATCATCGTATTCGATGCCGAACAGCGGATCGTCTTCTGGAACCAGTGGATGGAGCAGCATTCGCAAATGCCTGCCGCGGACATGCAGGGCAAGTCCTTCACGGATGTGTTTCCCGACATGGTCGACGGACGCACGCATGTCGCCATTCGTGCCGCGCTGGAAAACAACTTCGCCTCGCTGCTGTCGCAGACGCTCAACAAGGCGCCCTTTCCGTTGTACGCAAACGCGGCGGACGTTGCCAACCACGTCCGCATGCAACAAGCCGTGCATGTAATGCCGCTGGAGATCGCAAGCCTGTCTCGCCACTGCGTGGTGCAGATTACGGACGTCAGCATGGCGGTATCGCGCGAGAAGAAACTGCGAGAGCTCGCCTCCGAACTGGAATCGCAGACGCTGGTCGATGGCATGACGGGCATCGCGAACCGGCGGCGCTTCGACCTGCACCTCGACGATGAATTCCGCCGCGCCAAGCGCAATACGTCGCCGCTGTCCTTGATCATGATCGACGTCGATTACTTCAAGGACTACAACGACAACTACGGCCACCAGCACGGCGACCAGTGCCTGGTGCAGATTGCCGGCGCGTTGAGCAGCGTGCTGAACCGTTCACGCGACCTCGTCGCACGCTATGGCGGCGAAGAGTTCACCGTGGTGCTGCCGGATACCAACGAAGACGGCGCCATGCAGATCGCCGAGGCGATGCGCGCCGAAATCGAAGGGCTGCAGATCGAGCACGCCTATTCCGGCGTCGCGAAGTTCGTCACCGCCAGCCTCGGCGTGAGCACGCTGGTGCCGGATCACATGTCGAAGACCGGCACACTTATCCATGCGGCCGACCGTGCGCTGTATCAGGCCAAGCGCTCGGGGCGCAACTGTGTGGTCATGTACAGCGACAAGAAAAAGTCTGAATAGCCTGTGCTCACGCCGCGCGCAATGCAGCGGCCGCACGCGCCAATTCGGTAATCCTCGCCCAGTCCCCCGCCTTCAACGCATCCTTCGGTGTCAGCCATGAACCGCCGACGCACGCGACGTTCTTGCACGCCAGGAATTGCACGGCGGTTTCCTGGGAAATGCCGCCAGTGGGACAGAAGGTCACATCGGGCAAGGGCCCCGCGATCGCGTTAAGCATGCCCACGCCGCCCGCCGGGACGGCGGGGAACAGTTTCAATTGCCGGAAGCCCGCTTCCCGCGCGGCCATCACTTCCGAAGGCGTCATGACCCCGGGCAGCAAAGGCAGGCCGGAAAGCCGGGCAGCATCAACCAGGCTCGGCGTCAACCCGGGCGACACGCCGAACACCGCACCTGCGTCGCGCGCCGCCGCAAGCTCATCCGGCTGCGTCAGCGTACCGACGCCGACGATCGCACCCGGCACTTCCTTCGCAATCGCCCGGATCGCGGGAATGCCGTGCTCGGTACGCAGCGTCACCTCCAGCACGCGGATGCCGCCTTCGACCAGCGCCTTCGCGAGCGGAACGGCATGTTCGATGTTGTCGATGGCGATCACCGGAATGACCGGCGAGGTACGCATGATGTCGAGTAGTGTCATGGTGGACTTTCTTATTTGCGGGTGACGAGCGAATCCTCGTCTGAGAACGATTGGTCTTCGGGAACGGCAAGCGGATTATCCTGCTCCTGCGGCAGGTGCAGCGGCGGCGGTAGGTCGAAGGTCGCGCCGCCCTCCTCCGCCGTGCTGACAGCACTGCGGAACACGGCAAACAGTTCGCGCCCCATGCCGACGTGGCTGGCGGACAGGTCGGCGGGTTCGATGCCGCGCGCATTCCATTCCGCCTCCGGCACCAGCGCCTGCAGCTCTCCGCTGTTCGCATCGATCCGGATCATATCGCCATCGCGCACGCGCCCGAGCGGCCCGCCGGCGAGCACTTCCGGTGAGACATGGATGGCGGCAGGTACTTTGCCCGAGGCGCCGGACATCCGTCCATCGGTGACCAGCGCGACACGGCGGCCCGCATCCTGCAGGTTCGCCAGGGCCGGCGTCAGTGCATGCAGTTCCGGCATGCCGTTGGCACGCGGTCCCTGGTAGCGAACCACGGCAATGAAATCGCGATCCAGCCGCCCCGCCTTGTAGGCGTGCATGAAATCTTCCTGCGAATTGAATACGATCGCGGGCGCCTCGACGGCGCGATGCTGCGGCTTGACGGCAGATACCTTGATGACGGCGCGGCCGAGGTTGCCTGACATCAGACGCAAGCCGCCGTCGCGCGAAAACGGTTCCTCCACCGGCCGCAGCACGCCGAGGTCAGCGCTCGTGGTTGCCGCCGGACGCCACACCACCTCCTCGCCCTGCAGGAAGGGTTCGGCGCAATGGGCGCGCAAGCCCTTGCCCATAACTGTCGTCACATCTTCGTGCAGCAGTCCTGCATCGAGCAATTCACGGATGACGAAGCCGGTGCCGCCCGCTGCGTGGAAATGGTTCACGTCCGCCTCGCCGTTGGGGTAGATACGAGCCAGCAAGGGCACCACCGACGACAGCGCATCGAAGTCGTTCCAGTCAATGACGATGCCGGCGGCCTTCGCCATCGCGATCAGGTGCAGCGTGTGGTTGGTCGAACCACCGGTAGCCAGCAGCGCAACGATCCCGTTGACGATCGTTTTCTCATCGACCACATGTCCCACCGGAATGTACTCCTTGCCCTGGGCGCTGATCTCCACCGCGCGGCGCGCACCGGCGGCCGTCAACGCGGTGCGCAACGGCGTATCGGGCGTGACGAATGCGGTGGCCGGCATGTGAAGGCCCATCACTTCCATCAGCATCTGGTTGCTGTTGGCCGTGCCGTAGAAAGTACAGGTGCCGGCACCGTGATAGGACTGCGCCTCGGATTCCAGCAGCTCGTCTCGCCCGACCTTTCCCTGCGCGTACAGCTGGCGAACCTTTGCTTTCTCGGAGTTGGAGATGCCCGTCGTCATCGGCCCGGCCGGCAGGAACACAGCAGGGATATGGCCGAAATGCAGCGCGCCGATCAACAGACCCGGCACGATCTTGTCGCAAACGCCGAGGTAGACCGCAGCATCGAACATGTTATGGGACAACGCGACCGCCGTCGCCATCGCAATGGTGTCCCGCGAGAACAGGGATAGCTCCATGCCCGGCTGCCCCTGAGTCACGCCATCGCACATGGCCGGAGTACCGCCGGCAAACTGGGCGACACCGCCGGCGGCGCGCACCGCTTCCTTGATGATTTCGGGGAAACGCTCCAAGGGCTGGTGCGCCGACAGCATGTCGTTATATGCAGAAACGATCGCGACCGACGGCGCCTTCTGCTCCTTAAGGCGCAACTTGTCGTTGGCCGGGAAAGCCGCAAAACCGTGCGCAAGGTTCGTGCACGCGAGCGCCCCGCGTTGCACCCCTTTCAGGCGTGCCGCATCCAGGCGGGCGAGATAGGCGGAGCGATACGGCCGGCTGCGCTTGATGATGCGGTCGGTCGTGGAAACGAGTACGGAATGAAGAGGCATGATGCAATCCTTGACTGGCATTCTGTAATTTTACTACAAATATTCCAGCGTCGCCACTTGAAGCAACTTGACCGCGCATCCGCGGAAAAATCGCACACCACTAGCACCCCCGCGTATAGATGAAGCTTCGCCGGGAGCCACTGAGATTTCGCAAGAAAAGATCAGCTTGACAAAATATTTGTAGTGAATTTACCGAAACCTGTTGTATAGTTGGACAAATTGATGTTCTACCGACATTGACTTCCTCCTGACCCGCAATCGACATGCAATCGCAAAACCTGACCGACGCGTCCGCCTTCCGCGCACTTGCCGAACATTTTGCCGAAGCGAAGGATTGGCAGATGCGAACCCTATTCGCACAACAGCCCGACCGCTTTTCCCGCTTTTCGACCGAATCCTGCGGACTCCTGCTCGACTACTCGAAGAACCGAGTCAACGAAACCACGATGGGCCTGCTGTTCCAGCTGGCGCGCGAACGCGGCGTCGAACAGAAACGCGCCGCGATGTTTTCGGGCGGAAAAATCAACACCACCGAGAACCGCGCCGTGCTGCACACCGCCTTGCGGCTGCCGCGCAGCGCGTCGCTTGTTGTGGATGGACAGAACGTGGTTCAGGAGGTTCATGGTGTTCTTGACCACATCAAGGCATTCTCCGAGCGCGTGCGCTCCGGACAATGGACCGGCTGCACCGGCCAGGCAATCACCGACATCGTCAACATCGGCATCGGCGGCTCCGATCTCGGCCCCGAGATGACTTGCCGCGCGCTGCGCAGCTTCGTCCATCCCCGCCTGACGCTGCACTTCGTCGCCAACGTGGACGGCCATGACCTGGACGCGGTGCTGGCGAAAGTCCGCCCCGAGACTACGCTGTTCATTGTCGCATCGAAAACCTTTACCACGCGCGAGACCATGATGAACGCCGAATCGGCGCGCGCCTGGTTCCTGCGCCACCACGCGGAAGCCGAACTGCCGCGCCACTTCGTGGCGGTGTCGACCAACACCGAAGCCGTGCGCGCGTTCGGCATCGATCCGGAGAACATGTTCCCGTTCTGGGACTGGGTCGGCGGCCGCTACTCGGTCTGGTCCGCGATCGGGCTGCCGCTGGCGCTCGCGATCGGTTTCGACGCCTTCTCCGAATTCCTCGCAGGCGGACACGCGATGGATCAGCATTTCCAGACTGCACCGCTGGAGCGCAACATGCCGGTCATCCTCGGCATGCTGGGCATCTGGCACCGCAATTTCTTCGGCAGCGGGTCGATTTCGATCGCACCTTACCACCAGGACCTGAGCCAGTTTCCGGCTTACCTGCAGCAGCTCGAGATGGAAAGCAATGGCAAGCGCGTCTCCATCGACGGCTCACCGGTGACGACGGCTACCTGCCCTATCGTCTGGGGCGACGTCGGCACCAACGGCCAGCATGCCTACTTCCAGCTCTTGCACCAGGGCACGGATGTCACTCCCGTGGACTTCATCGCGGCCCTGAAGCCGGCGCACGAGCTGGAAGGACACCATATGGTCCTTCTCGCCAACTGCTTTGCCCAATCGGAAGCTTTCATGCGCGGCAAGACGGAAGACGAGGTCAGGTCGGAAATGCGCGCGCAAAAGCTTTCCGACGAAAAGATCGAATCCCTGCTGCCCCATCGCGTCTTCCCCGGCAACCGCCCGAGCAACACCATCCTCATGGACCGGCTTGCACCTGCGACCCTCGGCGCGCTGATTGCCCTTTACGAGCACAAGGTCTTCGTGCAGGGCGCGGTATGGGGTATCAACAGTTTCGACCAATGGGGCGTTGAACTTGGCAAGGTGCTGGCGAAAAATATCGAATCCGAACTCGCCGGCACGCCGCGTCCGGACGCGCACGACAGTTCGACCAGCGGATTGATTGCCCGGGCAAGGGCGGCCTTGTCGAATTAATTCTCCGGCGAAGGCGAACCGCAAGGACGCTTTGCCATCGAAAATTTATCCGCGCGGAAGAGGCCGATGTATCTTCCGCGTATGCTATTGCAGTCTTATACATCACACGCTTTATCACACGTTCTGTCACACGTTTTCCATCATGGCTCTCACCGATTTTGACCTGGTCCTGTTCGGCGGCGGCGGCGACCTTGCTATGCGCAAACTGTTGCCCGCGCTCTATAACCGCGAACGCGCGAAGGACATTCCCCCCTCCGCACGCATCATCTGCGTGGGCCGCCATCAATGGAGCCGCGAGGAATTCCTTGCCGAGGTCAACCGCAGCTCCAAACCGCACACCGCGTCCGGCTCGCCCGATCCCGCGGTATGGGAAGCGTTCTGCCAGCGCATCGACTATGTGGCGCTCGATGCCTCGAACCTGGACAACTACAAACTGCTGACCAAGGCCATGCGCGAACCTTCCGCGGGAGCACCGGTCACGCGCGTGTACTACCTCGCCACGCCGCCTAGCCTGTTCGCCGGCATCTGCCAGAACCTCGCGGAGTCCGGACTGGCGACACCGGAATCCCGTGTCGTCCTCGAAAAGCCGCTGGGCCGCGACCTTGCCAGCGCCAAGCAGATCAATGCCGCGGTCGGCCGCTATTTCAAGGAATCGCAGATCTTCCGTATCGACCACTACCTCGGGAAGGAAACGGTACAGAACCTGCTCGCCCTGCGCTTCGGCAACGTCCTGTTCGAACCGCTGTGGCGCCGCGAGTGGATCTCCGACGTGCAGATCACGATCGCGGAAGAACTCGGCGTCGCCAACCGCATGGATTACTACGAAACGGCCGGCGCCCTGCGCGACATGCTGCAGAACCACCTGCTGCAGCTGCTGTGCATCGTGGCGATGGAGCCGCCGGTATCCGCTACGCCGGATGCTGTGCGCGACGAGAAGCTCAAGGTGCTGCGTTCGCTCAAGCGCTTCACCCCGCACACCATCGCGCAGAACGTGGTGCGTGGGCAATACCGTTCCGGCCATGTACAGGGCACGCCCGTTCCCGGCTATCGCAAGGAACCCGATGCAAACCCGAATTCCCGCACCGAGACCTATGTCGCGCTGAAGGCGGAAATCGATACCTGGCGCTGGGCGGGCGTGCCGTTCTATCTTCGGACGGGCAAGCGTATGGCCGACCAGCTGGCGGAGATCGTCGTACGCTTCAAGACCATTCCGCACTCCATCTTCGCGCAGCCTAATCGCAGCTTCCTGGCCAACAGCCTGATCATTCGCCTGCAGCCGGACGAAGGCCTGCAAATGAACCTGATGGCCAAGACGCCGGGCGACGGCATGCGCCTGCGGCCCGTCGAGCTCGAACTCGACTTCCGCGAAACCTTCAAGATGCCGCGCATGGACGCCTACGAACGCCTGCTGCTCGACGTGCTGCGCGGCCAGCTCACGCTGTTCATGCGCAGCGACGAACTGGAAGCGGCCTGGGAATGGGTCGAGCCCATCCTCGACTACTGGGAACAGGAAGGCGACGAGCCCCTGCCCTACGCTGCGGGCACCTGGGGACCGGCCGCCGCGAGCGCATTGATCGGGCGCGACGGATTACAATGGCGGGAAGAAGCGCTGCCGGAAGAATAGGCTGGACAAGCTCTTCGACGACCGCGGGCCAGGCAGCAGCCCTGCATTCGGCTGCCCTGCTTCAAACATAACGATTAACGCCCTATGCTGCTCGACTCCATCAAGACCCAGCTCGACGCCTTGTCCAAGTCGGAAAAGAAGGTGGCCATGGCCGTCCTGAAAAATCCCGACCTGGCAGTCTCCGGCAATATCACCGCGCTGGCGAAGAATGCGCAGGTGTCGGAGCCGACGGTCGTGCGCTTCTGCCGCGCGCTGGGTTATGACGGCTGGCACGAGTTCAAGCTCAAGCTGGCGCAGACGCTGGCACTCGCGCTGCCGCAGGGGGACGAATCGCCTCTGCAGGACGACCTGGCATCCGACCTGGTCAGCAAGATCTGCAGCCGCTCGATCAACACCCTGCTCGACCTGCGCAACAACCTGCAGCCCGCGGCAATCGAGAAGGCGCTGGAGGTGCTGGCGCGCTCCAGCAAGATCGAATTCTGGGGCCAGGGCACGTCCGGTATCGTGGCGTCCGATGCACAGCACAAGTTCTTCCGTTCCGGCGTGCACACGGTCGCGTACGCCGATCCGCACATTCATGCCATTTCTGCAGCGCTGCTGACCAAGGGCGACGCCGTAGTCGCCATTTCCCAGCGCGGCAACAGCACTGCCCTGCTGCACAGCGTGCAACTCGCGCGCAAGGTCGGTGCCGATGTCATTGCGCTTACGCCAAGCGGTACGCCGCTTGCCGAAGAGGCAACCGTACTGGTGCCGATCGACCTCAGCTTCAACATCGACCCGTACACGCCGATCTCGGCGCGCCTCGCCCACTTGGTGGTCATTGACATCCTCGCAGTAGGCCTCGCTCTCAAACGCGGGCCGGAATTCCGCAAGAAGATGCAAAACGCACAAAAGGCCTTGCAGAAGCTGGACATGCAATTCGATTCATTCTTGCGGCATCCGCCCAAGATCTGACCCGGCATTCCGGATTGAGTTTGATCAAGTCGGTATAGCGGCACCTGCGATGGGGGTATCATTGGCCTTTTTTGTGCCGTCACTCCTGACATGAACCAGCTCGAACAACTCAAGCAGTACACCACCATCGTCGCCGACACCGGCGATTTCCAAGCGATGAAGGCGTTCGCGCCGCGCGACGCCACCACCAACCCGTCGCTGATCCTGAAGGCCGTGCAGAAGGATGAGTACAAGCCCCTGCTAGAAAAGGCCGTGCGCGACAACGTGCGCCTGCCGACCGGCGAGGTCATCGACAAGCTGCTGATCGCCTTCGGCCTCGAGATCCTGAAGCTGATTCCCGGCCGCGTCTCGACCGAAACCGATGCACGCCTGTCCTTCGACACGCAGGGCACGATCGACAAGGGCCGCGCGCTGATCGCACTGTACGAAGCCGCGGGCATCCCGCGCGAACGCGTGTTGATCAAGATTGCATCGACTTGGGAAGGCATTCAGGCCGCGCAGGTGCTGGAAAAGGAAGGCATCCGCTGCAACATGACCCTGCTGTTCTCGCTGCCGCAGGCCATCGCCTGCGCCGACGCAAACGTGCAGCTGATTTCACCCTTTGTCGGCCGCATCTATGACTGGTACAAGAAATCCACCGGCCAGGAATACACCGGCGCGGACGATCCGGGTGTACAGTCAGTGAAGCGGATCTACAACTACTATCGCAAGTTCGGCTACAAGACCGAAGTGATGGGCGCCAGCTTCCGCAATACCTCGCAGATCGTCGAACTCGCCGGCTGCGACCTGCTGACGATCAGTCCTGAACTGCTGCAGAAATTGTCCGAAAGCGAAGCACCGGTCGCGCGCAAGCTCAGCGTCGAGGATGCAAAGGCTTCGGACCTGAAGAAGCTGACGCTGGACGAGAAGGCCTTCCGCCTGATGCTGAATGAAGACGCCATGGGTACTGAAAAACTCGCCGAAGGCATCCGCCTGTTCTGCGCGGATGCAGTGAAGCTGGAAAAGATGGTCGAAGCGCTGCGCTGATCTTCAGGGTTGATGCATATCGATCAACCCATCTGGCATACGCACAAGCGCTGACGTCGGCTTGCAACGTCAGCGCGAATGATTTCCCACTCTCAGGAAGATGAACGGAGCGTATGCTGCATGACCAGCTCCGCCATCTCACGCGATCGTTCGTCCGCCCGCGATTCCAAGCCTGCGGCCACGCCAAGTCTATCGGAGCGAGAACGATTCTGGCTCACTTTCCACTTTCCAAAAATCCTGGAAATCGGGATTTCGATGCCAACAAGCGCCTCAATTAGCCGATCGGTATAGTCCCTGGGCGCATCAGATACTCTCCAAGGTAAAGCCTGATCTGCCTCATGCTCGTCAGTCAGCTCTGTCAGGTGATTCAATAGCCATTGCGCATCTTCGATGACGCGAGGATGGCCATGTGCGTGCACGACGGCATAGTTCCACGTTGGCACCGCTTTGCCATCCGCATGTTTGCTCGGATACCATGACGGAGTGATGTAGGACTCCGGCCCCTGAAAGATTGCCACTGCCTCCACCGAATCGGAAAGCTGCCGCCATACTGGATTGGCACGCGGGATGTGCGCTTTTAGCGTACCAAACTGTCCCTCCGTATCGTCTATCAGGAATGGCACGTGATTCACGAGAAGACCTGAATCTCCAAGCGTGACAAGCGCTGCGAGCGGATGTGCCTTCATTAGCCTATGGAGCACATCGATACGAGTTTCTTCGAACTGCCGGGGGGTGTACATATTCCTCCTTGCCCGCATACCGGTGCGGATCAAAATCGAACAATCCTTATTCAAACCGCCTCGATCACCACGTCTGCCGTGATCGAGTTCGCGATAAAGCACTGATCATGAGATTCGTGATGGATGCGATCGATCTCCTCCGGCGTCGGTTGACGGTCGCCGCCGAATGCCACGTCGGGCCGCAGGGTGATGCGCGTCATTGCCACCCTCCCTTCGCTGTTTTTCTCCATGATGCCGGAGGCGCGATCGACATAGCTGTCGATGACGAAACCGCGTTTGGCTGCAATGCTGAGGAAGAACAGCATGTGGCAGCTGGAAGTCGCGGCCACCAGTGCTTCCTCGGGATCGACATTCGCAGCAGCAGACATCGGCACGGGAACCACGTGCGGCGATGAAGACGCGGGCACGACGGCCCCGCCATCGAACTTCCACTCATGCGCACGGCTGTAGCGGTTATCGGTGAACTTCTGTCCTTGCCTGCTCCAGGCAATAGTTGCTTCATAGCTATGCATACATTCCTCTTCAATAAGTTTGTCAGGAAGCCCGCTTGATGATCCAACCGTTAGGCACGGCCTCGAAACCGATTTTCGGGTAGTAGGCCGCAGCTTCCGGCGCGGCCAGGAGGAGCAGCATCGACTGTTCACCGACGCACTTGCGCACCAGCTCGACCAGGCTCTTTCCGACGCCGCGCTTCTGGTAGGCCTTGTCGACCGCAAGATCCGACAGGTAGCAGCAATAGCTGAAGTCGGTCAGCGCGCGCGCCACACCTACCACCTGTCCGCCAGCCCAGGCGGTTCCCAGCAGGTTGCCGTGTTCCAGCATTTTCTCGAGCCGCGGCAAGTCGTCCACCGGTCTCTTGATACCCGAACGGCGAAAAACATCCGCCAATTCTTGCGCCGACAACCTGGCGTCAAGCCTGTAGATGACTTCTTCCATGCATTTCCCTCGCGCCACTTGTCAGGCGACCAGAATAGACGCTGTTTTGGCTTTTCTGAAGTACCAATAAGTGGTATTTTTAGAATACCAATTTCAGCAAATCCGCCATGCATCTTGCCCAATCCCTAGCCACCCTGCAGCTCAGCCCGTCGTCCGGTGTGCCCATGTTCCGCCAGTTGTATGGCGCCATCAAACAATCGGTCCTGAGCGGGAAAATCGGCCCCGGCACGCAGTTGCCGCCGACCCGGGATCTTGCGCAGCAATTGGGCATTTCCAGGCAGACCGTGCTCAATGCCTACGAGCATCTGATGGCCGAAGGCTACCTCTCGGGAACAGTGGGCAAAGGCACCTTCGTCAGCCACACACTCCCTGTTTTGGGCAGCTCACGACAGAACAGGCAAGGCCCTCAGACCGGCCGCCTGCTACGCCCTCTGTCCGCGCGCGGGCAGGCATTCATCGGCCCGCAAGCGGTATTGAACACCCACGAAGGCAACCCGAAGGCCTTTCGAATCGGTATGCCGGGATTGGACCTGTTCCCCTTTGATGTATGGGCGCGGCTGGAGGCACGGCGCTGGCGCCGCCCGCCACACGAACTCGGCTATAGCGAACCGGCCGGCTATCGCCCTTTGCGCGAAGCGCTGGCTGCCTATCTCGGCGCGTCGCGTGGTGTGCAATGCGATCCGGGGCAGATCCTCATTACCTCCGGCTCACAGCAGGCGCTGTTCCTGATCGCCACCCTGCTCCTGGCGCCCGGCGATGCCGCATGGGTTGAAGACCCGGGCTACCGCGGCATCAGTGCCTCCCTGCGCGCAGCGGAAGCGCGTGTATGCCCGGTTCCCGTTGACGGAGAAGGCTTGTTGGTGACGCAAGGCAAAGCGGCCTACCCTGACGCGAAACTGGTTTACGTGACGCCCTCGCACCAATTGCCGCTCGGGGTCACCATGAGTCTTGCACGCAGGCTGGAATTACTGGCATGGGCGAAGGAAAACAAGGCGTGGGTGGTGGAGGACGACTACGACAGCGAGTACCGCTACACCGGGCCGCCGCTGGCCTCGCTGCAGAGCCTGGACAAGGCGGGATGCGTCATCTACGTCGGCACATTGTCCAAGGTTCTCTTTCCCGGCCTGCGGCTCGGCTACATGGTCCTTCCGCCGGCGCTGGTCGATGCCTTCGTGCAGGCGCGCGCCATCCTCGACCGCCATGCCGCGATCGTGCCTCAGATCGTGCTGGCCGACTTCATCACCGAGGGACATTTCGGACGCCACATCAAGCGCACGCGGGAGGCCTATGCAGAACGCCGGACGGCTTTGATCGAGGCGATTGAGACACATCTGGGCGCACATCTGCGCCCCGGTCCTGCCGATGCCGGATTGCAGTTATCCACGACCTTTGTTTCCCGCCGCGACGACCAGGCGTTGGCGCTCGCAGCGCGTGAAAAAGGGATCGAGGTCAGGGCCTTGTCGACTTTCTATTTATCGAACAACGGGGCGCCGCAGTCAGACCAGCTGTCAGGGCTGGTCCTCGGCTTTGCATCGATTCCGGTGGAAGACATCCGGCGCGGTGCGCCGGCGCTGCGCGGCGTCCTGGAAAAACAGGACGCCCGTACCCTGGCCTTTTAGGAGAACGGATTGCCGTTGAAGGTAAACCATCCGGCGAGAAAAAGCGCCAGCGCGATGGCGAACTGTTTCCAGAAATTCTTGTTCATCATGGTGACGCTCCTCAAATGACTTTATCGTTTCTGAACTGCGCGATCTGTGCCTCATCATATCCGAGGCTGCGCAGGACTTCGGTATTGTGCTCGCCGAGTGCCGGACCGAGCCATTTCGTCTCGCCCGGCGTTTCCGACAGCTTCGGCGTGATCGCGGGCAGCTTGATCGGCGTACCGTCGCGGAACGCATGCTGTTCGAACATGCCGCGTGCAAGGAACTGCGGATCCGTCATCATGTCGCGCACCGAATAGATCTTGCCAACCGGGACGTCGGCGGCTTTCAGGATGGCCAATGCCTCGTCGATCAACTTGGTATCGCACCACGCCTGGATCGCGCCATCGATCTCTTCCGTTCGCGGCACGCGTCCATCATTGCGTGCAAGTTGCGGATCTTCCGCCATGTCGGTGCGTTCGATGGCCACCATCAGGCGCTTGAAGATCGCGTCGCCGTTCCCGGCAATCACGATGTTCTCGCCATCCTTCGTGGTGTACGTATTGGACGGCACGATGCCCGGCAAGGCGCCGCCTGTGCGCGCGCGCACGACACCGGCAAAATCGTATTCGGGCACCAGCGACTCCATCATGTTGAATACCGCTTCGTACAGCGCCACATCGACCATCTGCCCCTGCCCTGCAACGCAGTTCTCGCCGGTCTTGCCGTTCCATCGTCCACCGGTCACATCGCGATGGCGCAGCGCCATCATCGCGCCGATCACGCCATGCAGCGCCGCGACGGAATCGCCAATCGAGATGCCGATGCGTACCGGCGGCCGGTCGGGATGGCCGGACACGTAGCGCATGCCGCCCATCGATTCGCCGATCGCGCCGAAACCGGGCAAGTCCTTCATCGGACCGGTCTGCCCGTAGCCGGACAAACGCACCATGATGGTCGCCGGATTGATCTTCCTGAGGTCTTCGTATCCGATGCCCCACTTCTCCAGCACACCCGGACGGTAATTCTCGATGATGATGTCCGCCTCCAGCGCGAGCTGCTTCGCGATTTGCTGGCCGCGCGGATCCTTCATGTTCAGGGTCACGCTTTTCTTGTTGCGCGACTGCACATACCACCAGAGCGAGGTGCCGTCCTTCAGCACGCGCCATTGGCGAATCGGGTCTCCGCCATCCGGCGCTTCGACCTTGATCACTTCCGCACCGAATTCGGCGAGCATGCGCGAACAGAACGGCCCTGCGATCAGTGTACCGAGTTCCAGTACCTTGATGCCGGCAAGCGGGCCGGAAGATTTTTGTTGTTTCATGTGTCCAATCATGATGTCGATAATTCCTGCAATTCCCACGCGATGTTCTGCCGCGCCCTGGCGTCGAAGCGCGCTGCCATCGGCGCCGTAAAATACAGCACGGGCCTGTCGAGGAAACGCTGCAATACCTGCGCACGCCCGGCCCGGTAAACCTCGTCAGGCACCCAATCGTATTCGGCGCGGATCATCTGGGCGTAGCGGTGATACGCCTCCTCGGCCGCGCCAAGGATCGCAAGATCGATGTCCAGGAAAAGCGGCAGGTCGGCGACGCCCGGCGATGATACTTCATGGCGCTGCGTCGCAAGAATGCAACGTTCGACGGGAGCAATCAGATGGGAGTCGATACGCATGGTCCTCATCGCATGAGCGGCCCAGTTCGAGCTGCGCAATTCATTGTCGTGCGCACGCGTGTCGTAGATCACGTCGTGAAACCAGATGGCCAGTTCGACGACTTCCGGACGATTGATATGCTGCCGCTCGGTATCCGCCAGACGCAGCAGCGCCATGACATGGGAAAGATTGTGATAGGCCCGCTGGGGTTCGCTGTAGTGACGCACAATGGCATCCCATGCGGAGTCCGCCGCCGCGCGATCGGCGCCGAGATGTGTCATCAGTGCCTGCCAGCGCGCCCGCAGCCAGCTCTGGTTTTCGGCCGTGTGGACAAACACCGTTCGCCCTCTTGTCGATGGGATGCGGCCTTACGTGGATCGGCGGTCCAGCATCGCCCGGGCAATCGTGCCCGCGTCCACGTACTCGAGTTCACCGCCGACCGGCACACCGCGAGCCAGCCGGCTCACTTTCAATCCACGCGCCTTGAGCGTCTCGCTGATGTAATGCGCAGTCGCTTCGCCCTCGTTGGTGAAATTGGTCGCCAGCACCACCTCATCGACCACGCCGTCGGTAGCGCGGGCGATCAGTTTCTCGAGGTGGATATCCTTCGGGCCGATGCCGTCCAGCGGCGACAGGCGCCCCATCAAAACGAAATAGAGCCCCTTGTAGGTCAGGGTCTGCTCGATCATCATCTGATCGGCCGGCGTCTCGACCACGCATAGCAGGCCCGCATCCCGGTCCGGATTGAGGCAGGTTTCGCACACCTCGTTCTCGGTGAAGGTATTGCACTTGGCGCAGTGGTGGATCCGCTCGACCGCTTGGGTCAATGCGCGCCCGAGCATGGCCGCACCGTCGCGGTCGTGCTGCATCAGGTGGTAGGCCATGCGCTGTGCGGACTTCGGGCCGACGCCGGGCAAACGGCGCAGGGCCTCAGTGAGGAACTCTAGGCTGGATGGGGATTTCACTGGCGCTTTCTGCCATCCGGGCACAGTCGCGCGCCGCGGACGCGATCAGGGAATCAGAACGGCAGCTTGAAGCCAGGCGGCAGCGGCAGGCCGGAGGTCATGCCCGCCATCTTCTCCTGCGAGGTGGCTTCCGCCTTGCGCACCGCATCGTTGAATGCTGCGGCAACGAGGTCTTCCAGCATGTCCTTGTCATCGCCGAGCAGCGAAGGATCGATTGCAACGCGCTTGACGTCGTACTTGCAAGTCATTACGACCTTCACCATGCCCGCGCCGGACTGGCCTTCGACTTCGATCGATGCAAGCTGCTCCTGCATCTTCTTCATGTTGTCCTGCATCTGCTGCGCTTGCTTCATCAGTCCTGCAAGTTGGCCCTTCATCATGGTCGTACTCCTTGTTCAAATGGGTTTGATCGATCCCGGGACGATGGTCGCGCCGAACTCGCGCATCATCGCCTGCACGAAGGGATCGCGCTGAAGGTTTTCTTCCGCCTGGCGCAGGCGGGCTTCGCGGTCCGCGACCGCTGCCGCATTGGCGGTTTGTTCGACGACGCCGATCTCAGTGGTGACCCGCACCGGCTTCCCGAAATGCCCGGTCAACGCCGCAGTAAGCTTCTCGACCGATCCGGCGGAGCGCAGCGTGTCGAGCGGAATCCGAAGATGGATGGAGACACCGTCGCCGTTGTCTTCACACTGCATCAGTTCGCTCTGCTGCGCGAGTTGCTGCACGACGCCGCGCAAAGACAAGGACGCCGCAAGTGCCGGCCAGTTGCCATCCCAGTTCAGCGAAGGAACCGGTTTCGGGGGCGGCGCTTTTACCTGCGGCACCGGCGGTGCGGGAGGCGGCGCCGCGGAAGCCTCGTCCTCCACTACCGCCGTATCGCCGAATGCATCTTCGGCGGGTTTCAGTTCAGTTTTTTTTTGAGCCGCTGCCGGAGCAGAGTCGAAGTCTCCCCATTCCGGCGTGAGCGGGGGCGGATTGTCCTCCCAGGGCGGGACGGATGCGGCAGCGGGCGCAGGTGCTGCGGCCGGAACAGGTGCAGGTGCTTGAGCGGATGTGCGAACGGCTGCAGGTGTTCCAGGTGCTTGCTTTCCGGCGTTGCGTGCCGCTTCAAGCGCCGCACGCGCAGGACTCAGCCCGCCTCCAGGACGGGCTGCGGGCGCGCTCGGCAATGCGGCGGCTGCAACCGGCGCTGCGGCTGGACGTGCCACCGGCGCAGGAACGACCGCAGGCGTGAGTGCGCGAGCAACAGGTATTGCTTCCGCTCCGCCGATACCGGGACGGAATGCAAGCATGCGCAGCAAGGTCATCGAGAATCCGGCGTACTCGTCGGGGGCAAGACCAAGCTCGTTTCGGCCGTGCACCGCGATCTGATAGAACAACTGGATTTCTTCCGCGTCGAACAGGCCCGCGAGACGAATGATGTCTTCTCGCTCGGGCACGTCGTCCGGAAGCGCGGCGGGTACGGTCTGTGCAAGTGCGATCCGGTGCAGCAAGGTACCGAGATCCTGCAGCGCAGCGCTGTACGAAAGGCTGCGCGTGGCCATTTCATCCGCCACCGACAGCAGGCCGGCAGCATCCTTCGCCGCCAGCGCGTTCAGGACACGAATGAGATAGGACTGGTCGAGCGCTCCGAGCATGCCCTGCACCGATTCGAGCGTCACCTTGCCTGCGGCATAAGCGATGGCCTGGTCCGTCAGCGACAAGGCGTCGCGCATGGACCCGTGCGCGCCTTGCGCCAGCAGACGCAGCGCCGGCGGATCGAACGTGATTCTCTCCTGGCCCAGGATGTTTTCCAGATGCCCGACAATATGACCGGGCGGCATCTGCTTCAGGTTGAACTGCAGGCAGCGAGACAGGACAGTGACCGGAATCTTCTGCGGGTCGGTTGTCGCGAGGATGAACTTCACATGCTCGGGCGGTTCCTCCAGCGTCTTCAGCATGGAGTTGAAGGCGTGGTTGGTCAGCATGTGGACTTCGTCGATCATGTAGACCTTGAAGCGGGCGTTCGACGGCGCGTAGATCGCCTGCTCCAGCAGTTGCGCCATTTCATCGACGCCGCGGTTCGATGCCGCGTCCATTTCGATGTAGTCGACGAAACGCCCCGCATCGATCGCCGTGCAGGCTTCGCACGCGCCGCACGGCTTCGCGGTAATGCCGGTTTCGCAGTTAAGCGACTTGGCGAGAATACGCGACAAGGTCGTCTTGCCCACGCCGCGCGTCCCGGTAAATAGATAGGCATGATGCAAGCGCTTCTGCTCCAGCGCATGCGTGAGCGCCCGCACGACGTGCTCCTGCCCGACGAGCGTTTCAAAGCTCCTGGGGCGATACTTTCGGGCGAGAACTTGATAAGACATGGCTGCGCTGGCTGGTAATCACAGGTCGCATTTTACCTGACCTGATGCAAGTTATAGCCTTGGCTTGACGGATTCATTACCGAGGGCGTGTCCGTTGCGCAAGAAACGCAGCAGCAATGCCTTGGCAGCTGAAAAACTGGGAAAAAGAAAGAGGAAGAAGGGGCGAGCCTTGTCTACGGCACTTGCGGGAAATGGCTGTGGCTGCTTCGTTCCCGACCTGACCAGGTTGACCATGCCACAATGCGCAGGGGCCCGCCGACCATCATTTTACCAGCAATGACGGCAGCGCGCCCCTGAATTTCTCGGATTGACCCGGATCAACGCGAATCCGGTCAGATCCCGAGCTCCTGCCAGATGCGATCGACCTTCGCATTGACCTCGTCAGTCATCGCAATCGCGCGCCCCCATTCGCGGCTGGTTTCTCCCGGCCACTTGTTGGTGGCATCGATCCCCATCTTGCTGCCCAATCCGCTGACCGGCGAAGCGAAATCCAGGTAATCAATAGGCGTGTTGTCCACCATCGTCGTATCGCGCACCGGATCAACTCGTGTGGTGATCGCCCAAATCACTTCTTTCCAGTCACGCACGTTCACGTCGTCGTCCACCACCACGATGAACTTCGTATACATGAACTGCCGCAGGAAACTCCACACGCCGAACATGACCCGCTTCGCATGCCCCGGGTAGGATTTCTTCATCTGCACTACCGCCATGCGATAACTGCAGCCCTCAGGGGGCAGGTAGAAATCGGTGATTTCGGGGAACTGCTTCTGCAGCAGCGGAATAAACACTTCGTTCAGTGCGACGCCGAGTACAGCCGGCTCATCCGGCGGCTTGCCTGTATACGTAGAGTGATAGATCGGATCGCGCCGCATCGTGATGCGGTCGATAGTGAATATGGGGAACCACTCCTGCTCATTGTAGTAACCGGTGTGGTCGCCGTACGGCCCCTCTAGCGCATGCTCGTAACCGCTCGGATGGGATTCGTCCGGATAGATATGCCCTTCCAGCACGATTTCCGCAGACGCTGGCACACGCAATTCACTGCCGATTGCCTTGACCAGCTCTGTCCGGCTTCCACGCAACAGGCCGGCAAATTGATACTCGGACAAGCTGTCCGGCACCGGCGTGACCGCACCGAGAATTGTGGCGGGATCGGCGCCAAGCGCTACGGCGATCGGGTAAGGCTTGACCTTGTTGACGATCCCGTGCTCACGAAAATCCAGCGCCCCGCCCCGATGCGCCAGCCAGCGCATGATGACTTTATTTCGGCCGATGACCTGCTGGCGGTAGATGCCAAGGTTCTGGCGCTTCTTGTGCGGACCCTTTGTTACCACCAGCCCCCATGTAATCAGAGGAGCAACGTCGCCGGGCCAGCAATGCTGGATCGGCAGCTTCGCCAGGTCGACATCGTTTCCCTCCCATACGATCTCTTGGCAAGGCGCCGACCGCTGCTCGCGCGGCGCCATGTCCCACAACGACTTCACCATCGTCCCCAGGCCGAGCACATCCTTAAAGCCCTTGGGCGGCTCCGGCTCCTTCAGCGTGGCCAGCAGATGGCCGATGTTACGCAACTCACCTACGTCTTCGGCGCCCATCCCCAGCGCGACGCGGCGGGGCGTGCCGAAGAGATTGCCGAGCACCGGCATGGAATGCCCCGTCGGCTGCTCAAAAACCAGTGCCGGGCCACCTGCCCGCAAGGTGCGGTCGCAGATCTCGGTCATTTCAAGATACGGCGAAACGGGAACTTTCACGTGTTTTAATTCGCCCAACTGTTGCAATTGGGAAATAAAATCCCGCAAATCAGAATATTTCATGATTTTTTACAAAGTATGAGGCTCGCTTCTATTTTTAAAATGCAAGCCCAAGTCGTTGATTTTATTAGCTTACTGTTGCACTGCAGCGAGATTTCCAGATTTAAAAGTAATAATAAATCCGTCTTATAGTATTGACTCGATATAAACAGCCCCCTAAAATTCGCCCAACTTGATGAGGAAGCGGGCCGGGGACATAGGGCTGCGCATCGAGAATCCTCATCACTCACAGGGATATCGGGTCCCAAATGACATTTTAAGGAGTGTTTTCAAAAGGCGTCTGCCTTACCCCCGAAACAAGTTGCCTGCCACTGTTCCGGCCTATCTACCGCGCCGCCAGTCCTGAGCATGCAATTCCGACCGCCTGCCGATTGCGCCGCGCGCGATGACAGGTGATGTAACTGATTCACGGCAAGCACAAGAATCTACAAGGTCTTGTAGTGGGCTCTTCGCGTGCCGCGACGATTCAGGGAGGTTCAAGTGTTAAATCGATTTATCCGGGTGACGTCCGACTTCACCCGCAAGAAAGCCAGCCAATCGGCCGCGTGGGCTGTTGTCGCCCGCGACACCGTCAGCGGCTTCATCACGACCGCGCATCACGCGCTGATGGTGCTGGGCATCATCGCCATCGCTGCCTTGGGCATCATGTTCGTCAAGCCCGAGGTGACCGATCACCTGAAAGCCTTGTCGCCGTTTGCAGCGGCAGAAGCGGATGAAGAAGAGACTCCGGCAGTGGCCGGCCTGATGGACATGCCGTCCCAGTCTGCGATCCAGCAGGAAACGGAAGCGAAGGCAGAGGTCGCCGCCAAGACCGACGACAAGAGTGCCCGCCAGCAGAAATGGGTTACCGACTGGCTTGCCAAGCGCTATCGCGTCGCGACAGACGCCACCGATATGCTGGTATCCGCCGCCTATCTGACCGCAAAGGAAATCAAGCTTGATCCCCTGCTCATCCTCTCCGTGATGGCAATCGAATCGCGCTTCAATCCTTTCGCTGAAAGCCCGGTCGGCGCACAAGGCCTGATGCAGGTGATGTCCAAGGTGCACCGCGACAAGTTCGAAGAGCTCGGTGGTGTGAAGGCGGCGCTCAATCCGATCGCCAACATCAAGGTCGGCTCGCTGATCCTGAAGGATTACGTCAACCGCGGCGGCTCGGTGGAAGCCGGCCTGAAGCTCTATGTCGGCGCAGGCGCTTTCGAATCGGATGCTGGCTATGGCGCCAAGGTGCTGGCCGAGTACCAGCGCCTCAAGGACGTCGCGATGGGCAAGAAAGTGCCGATTTACTCCACTTCGGCAAGCACGAGCGTGCCGAAAGCGCGTGCCCCCGAACGCAAGAACGATGCGACCGAGGAAGCAGCAACCTCCGCCCAGCAACCACTGGCTCAGGCGGATCACCCTTCCGCACTGTAACAATCCATCGCTATATAAAAAAAGGAGCCTGCCGGCTCCTTTTTTTCGACCTTACATCGAATTACCTGGGTGCCGCAAAGAACTGCTCCAACCTCCCTACGGCCTCGCGCAGGTTTCCCAGCGAGGTCGCATACGACAGCCTGATGTATTGGCGCGCGGTGTACGGGCCGAAATCCAGCCCGGGGACAAGGACGACGCCTGCCTGATTCAACATGTCGATGGTCAGCTTGTCCGCATCGTCGGAAAGCGCCGAACAGTCGGCATAGACGTAGAACGCACCATCGGGCGTCACCGGCACCTTGAATCCCAGTCCCTTGAGAGCCGGGACGATGTAGTCGCGGCGGCGCTTGAATTCCGCCTTGCGCTGCTCATAAATCGCGATCGCCTCCGGCGAGAAACAGGCAACACCAGCATGCTGCGCAATACTCGACGCGCAGATGAACAAGTTCTGCGCCAGCTTTTCAACCTGTGGCACGAGGAACTCGGGAACCACCAGCCAGCCCAGACGCCAGCCTGTCATGTTGAAGTACTTGGAAAAGCTGTTGATGACGACCACATCCTCGCCCAGCGAGAGCGCCGAGAATGGCTCTTCGTCGTAGGTCAGTCCCTGGTAGATCTCGTCAACGATCGTGAAACCGCCCTTCTCGCGCACGGTGGCGACGATCTTCGCCAGCTCGCCGTGCGGGATCGATGTGCCGGTAGGATTCGACGGCGACGCCAGCAACACGCCGCGCGTACGCTCGGCCCACTGTTCCCGGACAACGGCATCCGACAATTGGAATCGCTGTTCCGGACCGCTCGGGATCAACTTCGCCTGTCCGTCGAACGCGGCAACGAAATGCCGGTTGCACGGATAAGAGGGATCCGGCATCAGCACTTCCGCCCCTTTCTCGACCAGCGCAGCACATGCCAGCAACAGCGCCGCAGACGCGCCGGCAGTGACAATAATGCGTGACGGCGCTATCTGCAAACCATACACGCGCTGATAGTGCGCGGAAATCGCCTCCCTCAGTGCGGGAATCCCGACCGCCGAGGTGTACTGCAGCTTGCCGTCAGCCATCGCGCGTGCAGCGGCCTCGATGACGGGAGGAGCGGCAGTGAAATCGGGCTCGCCGATGCCCATGTGGATGATGGAACGGCCCTGCCGTTCCAATTCGGTCGCCATCTTCGCCAGTTCCATCACATGGAACGGAGCGATATTGGCGAGGCGGGAAGCCAGGGTTGGATTCATCGGAAGCTCAGGAAAAAACGTTGGCCGGCGCACTTGCCGGCCGCACGGACAACAAGCGAGAACCGCTGCGATTAGTGGTGGCCGCGGTTCTTCGCGTCTTCAACCTCGACGGTACGCGCCGTCGCTGCGAACTTGTCCAGTACGCCGTTGACATACTTGTGGCCGTCGATTCCGCCAAAGGACTTGGTCAGCTCGACCGCTTCATTGATCACGACCTTGTACGGGATCTCGATGTGGTTGGTGAGCTCGTAAGCGCCGATCAGGAGCGCGGCGTGCTCTACCGGTGAAAGCTGGTCGATCGGGCGGTCGATCAGGGGGGCGAGACCTTCGCGCAGGGTCGCCGCCTGCTTGATCGTGCCATGCAGTAAAGCGTCGAAATGTTCCGCGTCGGCCTTGTTGAAGCCGTGCGCCTCGCGGATATGGGCATCGATTGCGCCCGCATCTTCGTTGTTCAGCAGCCACTGGTACAGGCCCTGCAGCGCGAATTCGCGCGCGCGATGGCGCGGGGTGCGATTCTTGTTCGGATTCGCGTGGACAGTCTTTTGCGTCATTGTTTACTCTTCCTCTGTCATTTCCGCGAGTTCTTCCAGGGCAATCGCCAGGTTCGTCATTTCGACGGCAACGCGTGCCGCATCAGCGCCCTTCTCTGCCATGCGGGCTTCGGCCTGCTCGTCGGTATCGGTGGTAAGGACGGCGTTCGCGATCGGGATGCCGAAATCCAGGCCGACGCGGGTAATGCCTGCGCCCGATTCATTCGACACCAGCTCAAAGTGGTAGGTCTCGCCGCGTATGACCGCGCCGATTGCGATCAGTGCGTCGAACTGCTGGGTTTCCGCCATTTTCTGGAGCGCAAGCGGAATTTCCAGCGCGCCGGGAACGGTAACGTGCAGCACGTCCTCGTCGGCGACACCGAGCCGCTTCAGTTCGGCCAGGCAGGAGGACAGGAGGCCGTGGCAAACGTCTTCATTGAAACGGGCCTGCACGATACCGATGCGCAAGCCTTCGCCGCTCAAATTCGTTTCGTAAGTTCCTACGGTCATGGTATTTCCTTCATGCGCGACTGCGCTCATTGGTATTGGAACCATGCGCTGCCATCGACACGCGAGGCAACGCACAGCCGTTTATTGTTCGACGATGTTCTGGTACCGCGGCGACAATGCGCCTGCGGCCGGCATTCAATTTTCAGGTTTTGCCTGATAGCCTGTCACCTCGAGGTCGAAGCCGGTCATGGACGGCATCTTGCGCGGGCTGGCGAGCAGCTTCATCTTGCCGACCTGGAGGTCTTTCAGGATTTGCGCGCCGATACCATAGGTCCGCAGGTCCATCCGCGATTCGCGCGGGGCGGGCTTCTTCTCGGGACTCATCAGTGCTTCGAACTGGGAAAACATCTGTTCCGCCGATTCCTCGCAATTGAGCAGCACCATGACGCCGCGGTCGGATGCCTTGATTGCCGCCATCGCCGATGCCATGTTCCAGGAATGCGTGGTTGCCTGTGTTTCGAGCAGGTCGAGGATCGATACCGGTTGGTGTACCCGCACCAGGGTTTCCAGGTCCGGCGTGATGTCTCCATGAACCAATGCCAGGTGGGCACCGCCGCTCGGCTTGTCACGATAGGCGATGGTCTTGAAGGAACCGTGGACGGTATTCATCGTACGTTCGGCGATGCGCTCGACGATGCTTTCGTTCTGGCTGCGGTAGTGGATCAAGTCGGCAATGGTGCCGATCTTGAGACCGTGTTCTTTCGCGAACTCGATCAGGTCCGGCAGGCGCGCCATGGTGCCGTCGTCCTTCATGATCTCGCAGATCACGGCTGCAGGCATCAGGCCGGCCAGTTCGGCAAAATCGCAACCGGCTTCGGTATGGCCCGCGCGCATCAACACGCCGCCCTTTTGCGCCTTGAGCGGGAAAATATGGCCCGGCTGGACGATATCGGTCGGCTTGGCGTTCTTTGCCACCGCGACCTGGACGGTCCGCGCGCGGTCCGCTGCCGAAATACCGGTAGTCACGCCTTCGGCCGCCTCGATGGAAACCGTG
Source organism: Noviherbaspirillum sp. (assembly GCA_035627275.1). Taxonomy (GTDB): domain Bacteria; phylum Pseudomonadota; class Gammaproteobacteria; order Burkholderiales; family Burkholderiaceae_D; genus Noviherbaspirillum. The sequence continues at coordinate 48,263 of DASPMC010000007.1, read as the reverse complement.
AAATTGGTGCCGTAGGATGTCCCGTTGCGGGTGGTCATCATGGGCAGGTTCAGCAGATTGCAACGCTCTTCGGTCAGGGTAAGGCAGATCAGGCCGCGCCCGTACTTAGCCATGAAGTTGATTGCTTCCGGAGTGACGAACTCGGCGGCAAGGACGAGGTCGCCCTCGTTTTCACGGTCTTCTTCGTCGACGAGGATGACCATACGGCCTGCGCGCAGTTCGGCAATGATTTCTTGAGTTGTTGAAATAGCCATGACTTGAATCCTATGTAGCACGCTATTTTAAAGGATTTGGAGGGCTTCCAACTTTCAGGCTTGAAACTTGTGCGTGTACCCATCCAAGGCGGAAACCTGCAATTCCGGCGGAATTCGGCAGGCCATTGCCATTGCCGGTCCGGCGATCAGGCCTTCGAACTCAGCATGCGCTCGACATATCTCGCGATCAGGTCGATTTCGAGATTTACCTTGGTGCCCGGCTTCAGGTGCTTGAGTGTCGTCACCTCGACCGTATGAGGAATGAGGTTGATCGAAAATTCGCACGCGTCGGCCGTGTCCACGACCCGGTTGACGGTCAGCGACACGCCGTTCACGACGACAGATCCCTTGTAGGCGAGGTACTTCGCCAGTTCCTTCGGCGCTCCGACGACCAGTTCCATCGATTCGCCAACCGGTTCGAACTTGCGTACCGAGCCCAGTCCATCGACGTGACCGGAAACGAGGTGGCCGCCAAGCCGGTCGGCCAGCGTGAGCGCCTTTTCCAAGTTGACCTCGCCCTGGCTGTCGAGCCCTGCAGTGCGGTTCAGGCTTTCGCGCGATACGTCCACTGTAAAGCCGTTTTCCGTCTTGCTGACGACCGTCATGCACGCGCCATTCAATGCGATCGAGTCGCCCAGCGCGACATCGGCCATTGGCAGGCCGCCCGCGTCGACGGTCAGACGTACGCCGGCATCAGGCTGGTTGCCAAGGGGAGTAATGGAGGTGATTTTGCCGACAGCAGCAACGATTCCGGTAAACATGGGCAGTCCGATCAGGAAAAACGGGCAAGGATACGCAAATCCGGGCCGATTTGCTTGATTTCATGGAACGACAGGGTCTTCCGGCCTTCGAGCCTCTCCAGCGCCGGAAGGTCGAATAATCCGCGGGCGTCGCCCAGCAGGCTGGGTGCGAGGTACAGCAGGAGCTCATCCACGCAACCTTCCCGGATGAGCGAGCCATTCAGCTTGAAGCCGGCCTCCACGTGCAACTCGTTGATCTGCCTGGCCCCCAGTTCCAGCATCAGGGCCGGAAGATCTACCTTGCCGGCCTCGTTGGGCAACAGGATGACCTCGGCACCCCGTTCGCGCAACTGTTGCTCCTTTTCCGGGTTGGAGACGGCAGCAACGACCCATGTGCCGCCCCCTTCAAGGATGCGCGCATCCGGACTGATCTGGAGTCGGCTGTCGATGACAATCCGTCGCGGCTGGCGTGACGTTTCCACTGCCCGTACAGTCAACTGCGGGTCGTCCTCCACGATAGTCCCGATACCGGTCAGGACTGCGCATGCGCGGGCCCGCCACCAGTGTCCGTCATCGCGTGCCGGTACAGAAGTGATCCACTGGCTGACGCCGTTATGCAAAGCCGTCCGCCCATCGAGGCTTGCCGCCGCTTTCATGCGCACCCAGGGCTTGCCAGTCTGCATACGCGATAGGAAACCGATGTTCATTTCGCGCGCCTGTTCTTCAAGAACGCCGCTGACTACCTCGATGCCCGCTGCTTCCAGCTTGGCACACCCCTGTCCGCCGACCAGCGGGTTCGGGTCGGAGACAGCCATGACGACTTTTGCGACGCCAGCGCGGATTAGTGTGTCCGCACACGGCGGGGTCCGCCCGTAGTGGCTGCAGGGCTCGAGAGTGACGTAGACGGTCGATCCCCTTACATCGGTGCCGCGGCTCGCTGCGTCATTCAAGGCCTGCACCTCGGCGTGCGCCTGCCCGGGAGGTTGCGTGCATCCGGCTCCGATTAGGTGGCCGTCCTTGACGATTACGCAACCGACGCGCGGATTGGGGGACGTAGTGAACATGGCCCTCGTCGCCCATTCCAGGGCGAGTTCCATGGCTTGTATGTCGTTCTCGATTCTCACTGATGGCCTATTCGCTGCGCGGCCCATCCAACACGGCCGCTTCCATGTCCGAGGACTGCTGCACCCCGGCTATCGCGAGCTAGCAGCTTTGTTTGTCAACCTCGGGGTTGCAAATACGGGGGCGTCCGAGAAAGTTCAGCTTGATTTTCCTGACCTTGCTTCCCGTTTCGAGGGTGAAGGTGCCGAATTGCGTGCGGTAGCCGTTCGCATGGGTGCGAGTACGGCCTGCCCCGTTGTATGCGAGGTATTGTACTGTCGAATCGGTCAGGTTGGCCGTGATCCGCATACCCTTCGGCGCAGGACCGTGGGTAAAGATGACGGTATCGCCGGCATCGGGCCGCTGGTTGTGGTTCCGGTCGACAAAGACAACCCATCCTTTCGCCCAGTCGCCGCCCTCTTCTGCCGGAACCAGATCCACACGCAAGCCGCGCTGAATCGCCTCGGTTCGTGCAAGGTTGATCGCTGCAAAGAAATCGTTCGCGGCGGTGGTTATCTCGATGTTTCGGATGAAACTGGTAAAGCTGGGTACTGCAATGGCAAAGAGTATTGCCGCAATCACCAGCGTCACCGCGAGTTCGATGAGTGTAAAGCCGTGCCCTTTGCCGGTTGCCGGCAATACCATCCCCATGTCACCTCCAGCATTCCTCACGGTTTGCTTTTTTCTCGCCTGCACTTGTTATTGAAAGCTCACCGCAATCCGGGTCGTCGAAATTCGAATCCACTTTGGCAGTTCCCGGTTTGGCAACCACATGCACGCAATTCTGGATAGTGTCGTTCTCGCAGGCCTCCGCGCTGATCTCATAGGCACTGGTCGAAGGCGCGTTACCCGAGAACCATTTGAACTGCTTTTCATCCGCACCGGTGGAAGCGGAGGAAAAGGCGATATAACTGTTGCGTTGCGAATAGAAGCGCTCCTCCTGCAAAATGATTTGATAGAGGGCAGCACGGCCTTCCGCACGTTTTCCCTTGCGAATTACCTCCCGATAGGACGGGAAAGCTATTCCTGCAAGTATTGCGATGACGGCAAGCGCGACGATGACCTGAATCAGCGTGAAGCCGCAGTGCGGTTGCCGTCGACATTCAATCCTGTTCAGGTTCACCCTGCAATTCCTCCCAGTTCAGAATTTCACGCCACGCCAGGCGTCCGGTCTTCAGCCCGTCCGTGTTCGTGCCAGACTTGCGGTAGTAGATTTGCAGTAACACCTGAATGCTGTTATTGCTGCCATATCCGAGCGCCGTGATCCGGTACATCTGGCTGACGTCCGCTTCCGATTTTTCCTTGTCTTTGGCTGGAATCGCCAGTACTTCGATGAGGTATCGAGGGGGTGCAGCAGTTGCCCAACTCCCTCCTATCGGAATGGCGTTTCCAGTGAAATAACCGTAAGGTACTGAGGAAACAGCTGCTCCCTGCGCCAAATCGATTCGCCGCCAGACCGGGAATGCGTCAGGAGACGCCGGATGGCACATGCCGAGCAAGGGATTGCCAATCTCCTCTTCGCATTTGCCAGCCACCGGAGCACCTTTCCGCTGCACAAAGAGTTCGCCCCTCCCGGAGCGTTCGATATCCAGTTCGGCATCCTTCAATGCAGCTTCCGCGGCTTGAAGTGCAATAAGCCTGTCCCGTTCGTTGCGGGAGGCCTTTTCTTCCTGGGCAGCAATCTGCGCCGCGGACGTTGCCAACATCAATGTCGCCAGCATCATCAGCAAACACACAATCAACGCAGCGCCGTTCTGCTTCGGCTGGAAACGGATCTGCCGATTAGCACTGCAACGCACGTCTTTACATTCTTTAAGCCTCATGCCTAGGCACCCGTCGACCGATTGCGCAACCAGATGGTTGTCGAAAATACCTTGCGTACGCGATGTCGGGCCGCCTTCGGTATGTCGGCAACTCTCACGCGTACACCCTTGTCTCGCCCGGCATGCGCATCCGAGTATGATTTTCCAAAGAGGTCGTATTGCTTGTCGCGTGCTCCGTCTTGGACTACTTGCGCGCCACGAACCAGCACGGCCACTTTGACAGCGACTACATTATTCCAGTGGGAATCGCTGGTCTTTCCCCCTCCGCTCGCAGCGACATTGCTCCTTGCTCCGGGCGGCGAGCTATCCATGGCATCGATTGCCGATGCATTCAAGAGCGTATTCGGATAACCATCGTCATCGGTGTCCAGCGCATACAGCACCTGGAATGACTCCACGCCACGCGCAATCGCCTGCGATGCCCAACCCGATTCGCCGGGATACTTGCAATACAGCTCAGGTTCGCCTGTCGCATCCTCGGCAACGTAGAAAATGCTCCACCCACGTCCATCGGGATCCTTTGCGTCCCCACGTCCGACACCGAAACCTGCGCAGTTCAGCACGGTGCCATCGCCATTGCTGCCATCACCAGATCCTGCAAACCGTACCGCAAGCACGTCGCTCCCGTTGATCGACCGCACCATTGGGGACGACAATGCTTCAGACTGGCTCTTGAGGCTTTTCGAATCGAGCCCGAAGATTGCCGGATCCTCGGGCTCAAGAAGCGCGGCGTCGGTTTCAGCGATTGCCCAATCCAGATAGGACGCTTGCCGCGCAATGCGCGAAACAATCTCGATCGCATGGCGCCCTGTGTCAAGAATCTGGGCAGTGTCGCTTTGCGCGATGTACCCCGCTTTCGCGGACACCAGAACGACGGTAGCAGCGGCGACAACAAGCAAACCGAGAGCCATTGATACCGTCAGCTCGACAAGCGTCAGGCCATGTTGCCTTACGCAAAACTTAGCGCATCCGTGCATTCTCGATCGCCTCCTAACCTGCCACCGGGAGCACGACACTTGGCGCAAATCCGCTTTCGCCATCCTTGACTTGGCTACCGTCCGGATTTTTGGCCTGCCAGCCGAGCTTGATCACGAGAGGCGCGCCGTTTCCGCCACCGCCACAATCCCATTTATAGGCATGTCCAGCGTCGTTCCACGGGTTCGCATCCCGGCAGATACGCAGTCGCGCGACAGGAAACGACGTTGCAAGGCGCGCCTTCCATTCCTGGACTTCCGCGTTAGCAAATTCTTCGGCGCCACAAATCATGAAGTGGCAGGACGCGGCAGCTTGCGGCGGTGATCCGGGGTTCGACGTGTAATCGAGATCAAGCAGCTGGCCCAATGCCTCCGCATGCTGCTCATCTGACGCGTATGCGCGAACGCTATCGGCCACCTCCGCGGCGAGCTGGAGGGCCAATGTCTGGTACGACGACTGCTGGGTAGTCCGCGTCGCAGCGAGGAGCGCACCTGCCGCTCCAAGCACCCCGGCCGATAGGACGAGTATGGAAACCAGGACTTCGACCATCGAGTAACCGCTCTCGCTTTTCCTTTCCATTTTTCACACAATATTGTTATTTATGCAACTTTTTAGACATGCGAAATCTAGGACGAATCCTCATTCGGAATTTGCTCTACTTGGAGGGTGTCTTGCGCTCGCGCCCTACTTCGGCGATCGCATCCTGAAATTCGGCAACGTCTTCGAAACTCTTGTAGACCGACGCAAACCGGATATAGGCAATCTTGTCGAGGCGTTTCAGTTCGCGCATCACGAGCTCGCCGATGTGGCCGGAAACCACTTCGCGAGCGCCGGAGGATAGAAGTTTTTCTTCGATCCTGTGTATGGCGGCGTCAACGGCTTCCGCAGAGACGGGACGTTTGCGCAGGGCAAGCATGAGGCTGCCACGAAGCTTGGCCGGGTCAAAATCGGCACGGCTGCCGTTTTTCTTGACGATGACCGGCATCGACAATTCGATGCGCTCATAGGTGGTGAACCGCTTGTCGCAATGGGCACAACGGCGGCGTCGGCGAATGGTGTCCCCCTCCTCCGACACGCGAGTGTCGATGACCTGGGTATCTTCGTGATGACAGAAGGGACACTTCATGGCGCTGCCGTTAGCCCTATCTACAGCACGTTCCCATTGATGCAGGGAACGCTAAAAGTTATCAATTACGCAATTTTGTTATCTTTTTGCAAATTGCGCCATCCCATGGAAATGGGATGGCGCAGTGTACTGCAGATCTGCAGAAGATAAAACGTCAAGCGCTTATGCGTAGACCGGGAAGGCGTCCGTCAGCTTCTTGACTTCTGCCTTCACGCGCTCGATGGTTGCGGCATCGTGCGGGTTGTCCAGCACGTCGGCGATCAGGTTGCCGACCTTGACGGCTTCTTCTTCCTTGAAGCCGCGGGTGGTCATCGCCGGGCTGCCGAGACGGATGCCGGAGGTAACGAACGGCTTTTCCGGATCGTTCGGGATCGCGTTCTTGTTGCAGGTCATGTGCGCGGAGCCGAGGATGGCTTCTGCTTCCTTGCCGGTGATCTTCTTGGCGCGCAGGTCGACCAGCATCACGTGCGACTCGGTCCGGCCGGACACAATGCGCAGGCCGCGCGAAATCAGCGTCTTCGCGAGGGCATCAGCGTTCTTCACGACCTGCTGCTGGTAAGCCTTGAATTCCGGCGACAGCGCCTCCTTGAATGCCACTGCCTTGCCGGCGATGACGTGCATCAGCGGACCGCCCTGGATGCCGGGGAAGATCGACGAGTTGATGGCCTTCTCATGCTCGGCCTTCATCAGGATCACGCCGCCACGCGGACCACGCAGGGACTTGTGGGTCGTCGAGGTGACGAAATCGGCATGCGGCACCGGGTTTGGATAAACACCGGCGGCGATCAGGCCGGCGTAGTGCGCCATGTCGACCATGAAGTAGGCGCCGACGTCCTTAGCAACCTTTGCGAAGCGCTCGAAATCGATGCGCAGCGCGTAAGCGGATGCGCCGGCGATGATCAGCTTCGGCTTCTTCTCGTGCGCGAGGCGTTCCATCGCGTCATAGTCGATTTCTTCCTTCTCGTTCAGGCCGTAGGAAATCACGTTGAACCACTTGCCCGACATGTTGAGCGCCATGCCGTGGGTCAGGTGGCCGCCTTCGGCGAGCGACATGCCCATGATGGTGTCACCCGGCTTGAGCATCGCGAAGAACACGCCCTGGTTGGCTTGCGAGCCGGAGTTCGGCTGCACGTTGGCGGCTTCCGCGCCGAAGAGTTCTTTCAAACGGTTGATCGCCAGGGTCTCGGCGATGTCGACGTATTCGCAGCCGCCGTAGTAGCGCTTGCCCGGATAGCCTTCAGCGTACTTGTTGGTGAGCTGGGAACCCTGCGCCTCCATCACGGCAGGCGAGGTGTAGTTCTCGGATGCGATCAGCTCGATGTGGTCTTGCTGGCGCTTGTTTTCCTGCTGGATGGCGGACCAAAGTTCGGGATCGACTTTAGCGATGGTGTGGTCTTTTGCGAACATGAAAAACTCCAATCGATTGCAAATCGGGTTTGCCTGAATCGAATGAGGGCCAAGGGAAGATGACAGGCAGCCTCAGTCGTGCATTCCATTTGGGCTGCCCAGGCGAACGGCTATGGATATCTCACGTTCCCCGGTGGATACCCACCTTATCGCCGGAATACAGCTCCGGCTTCTCGCCAGTCACGTGAGACGAAATGGAGCTAGATTGTAAGATAGCTACCCTATTTCGGCAAGGATGGCCACTTCACCTTCGATTTCAGTGCCCGACGACATCCTGTGAGGCATGCGAGCGCCCCCTTTCGGCTACAATTTTGGCAATCGTCCGCCTCGCACGAAAGGAAAACAATATGATCGTCCTGATTACAGGCGCAACATCTGGCTTTGGCGCTGAAATGGCGCGTAAATTCGTACAAGCCGGACACAAAGTGATCGCTACCGGCCGCCGTAAGGAACGCCTTGACGGATTGGTGGCGGAACTAGGCGCGGCCCTGCTTCCGATCTCAATGGATGTAAGCGACAAGGCATCGATCAACGCCGCATTGGCCGCGCTGCCGGCAGGATGGCAAGAGATCGATGTCCTCGTGAATAATGCCGGCCTCGCGCTCGGCATCGAGCCGGCGCACAAGGCGTCCCTCGATGATTGGGAAACCATGATTGCAACGAACTGCAAGGGACTGGTTACCATGACCCACGCGGTTTTGCCCGGTATGGTCGCGCGGGGACGCGGCACGGTAATTAATATCGGCTCGGTTGCCGGCACCTATCCCTACCCCGGCGGCAACGTCTATGGCGCGACCAAGGCCTTTGTCGACCAGTTCACCATGAACCTGCGCGCGGATCTGATCGGAACGGACGTGCGGGCAACAAATATCGCTCCTGGACTGTGCGGGGGAACAGAGTTCTCCAATGTTCGCCTGAAGGACGATACCGCTGCTGCCAAGGTTTACGAAGGCACAGTACCGCTGACGGCAAACGACATTGCCGAAACTGCCTACTGGATCGCTACGTTGCCCCCGCATGTCAACATCAATTACATCGAGATGATGCCGACCTGCCAGGGCTTCTCCCCTTTCAACATCAAACGAAACACCTGATGGATAGTCCCTACGCCCACTATCGCGGAGAATGGACCCGACCGCGATGACCTCCGATTTCACCTGGAAGATCCGGGTCTATTACGAAGACACCGATGCCGGCGGCGTTGTCTTTTATGCAAACTATCTGAAGTTTTTCGAGAGGGCGCGCACCGAGTGGCTGCGCGCAGCCGGCATCGGGCAGCAATTGTTGTCAGAATCTCATCGCGTGATGTTCGTGGTCAAAAGCACCGCGGTCGATTATCATGCCCCCGCGAAATTAGATGATGAACTGAAACTCTCCGTCGGTGTCGAAAGGCTTGGGCGCGCCTCCGTGCAATTCATACAAGAAGCCTGGCGCGTCGAGGGAGAGGATCTTCGGCTGCTGGCCAGCGGCCGCATTAAGGTCGGTTGCGTCGACACGGACACATTCCGGCCGAGCCCCATCCCGGATGAAGTACTGGACCGGATAAAAATTACAGGATGAATTCCTTCGCATCGCGGCAACCCCTTCCCGGGCGCCTTTTGTGCTCGTGCTGCGGAAAAAATTTGTAAACATTTGTTAGAAACCAATGACCGTCACACAAGATCTGTCCTTCATTTCCCTGATCAGCAACGCCTCCCTCCTGGTGCAACTGGTCATGGCCTTGCTGCTGCTGGTGTCCATCATGAGCTGGACCTACATCTTCCGGAAGATGTTTGCGATCAAGAGTGCACAGTCGCAGACGGAGGATTTCGAGCGCGCATTCTGGTCGGGCGGCAACCTGAATGCCCTTTATGAAGAAGCAACCTCGAACCGCCGCCGCAGCGGCGGCAAGAGCGGCGCACTGGAACGGATCTTCGAATCGGGCATGGGCGAATTCATCAAGGCCAAGGCCAGCTTCGCAGGTAAAGGCAATGTCGATCCGGGCAGCACGATCGACGGCGCGCGTCGCGCGATGCGCGCGGCCTACCAGCGCGAAATGGATGCGCTCGAGTCGCACCTGGCCTTTCTCGCCTCTGTCGGTTCAGTGTCTCCCTATGTCGGCCTGTTCGGTACGGTATGGGGCATCATGAATGCATTCCGCGGCTTGGCGAATGTGCAGCAGGCTACTCTTGCATCCGTGGCGCCGGGTATTGCCGAGGCCCTGATCGCGACGGCGATCGGCCTGTTCGCTGCGATTCCGGCGGTGGTCGCGTACAACCGCTACTCGCATGACATCGACCGCCTGGCGATCCGCTTCGAGAGCTTCATCGAAGAATTCTCCAACATCCTGCAACGACAGGTCCGCTGATGGCGAACAGTTCGATGCGCGGCGGTCGCGGCCGCAAGTTCAAATCCGAAATCAACGTCGTGCCGTATATCGACGTGATGCTGGTGCTGCTGATCATCTTCATGGTCGCGGCGCCGATCACCAATCCCGGCGTGATCAACCTGCCGACGGCGGCGAAATCGGCCTTGCCGCCGACCGAATACATCCAGGTCGCACTGAAGGCGGATACGACAGCCACGATCAGCGTCAATGGCGGCAAGGGCGGCAGCGGCCAGCAGGAGAAAGTCGGCGGCCGCAGCGCGCTTGTGCAGAAGCTCCGTACCATGCACGGCGCCAATCCCGACCTGCCGGTAATGATCTCGGCCGACAAGGACATCAAGTACGACGAAGTGATCCAGGTGATTTCGGAAGCCAAGAAAATCGGCATTACCCGCGTGGGGCTGGCGACGAAGCAATGACAGAAGCAACTCCGTATATCGTCCCGAAGGAACCCGGCGGCGGACGCGCGCTCGTTTTTGCGGCGCTGGTCCATGCTGCACTGTTCCTTTTCCTGTGGATCGGCGTGACTTGGCAAAGCGAAACGCCGGTAACGATCGAGGCCGAGGTATGGGATCCGCAACCGCGCGAGGCCGCTCCCGTCCCCGAGCCGCCGCAGGTGAAGGCGCCGGAGCCCGAGTCCAAGCCGGTGGTCAAGGAACCGCCCAAGGCCAAGGTCGAGGAACCGCCAGTTGTGAAACCGGACATTGCTCTTGAGAAGGAAAAGAAGCGCAAGGAAGAAGAGAAGAAGAAACAGCTGGAAGAAGAACGCCTCGCGAAGGAAAAGAAGCGCCTAGAGGAAGAAAAGCTCGCCAAGCTGGAAGAAGCCAAGCGCCTCGAGAAAGAGAAGGCGGAAAAGGCCAAAAAGGAAGCCGCCGAGAAGAAGCGCAAGCAGGATGAAGCCGACGCGAAGCTGCTGGCGAAGATGCGCGATGAAGAACTGAAACGAATGACCGGTGCTGTAGGAACCGGCGGCACCGGCGAGGCGCCGAAATCGCAAGGCGGGCGCGCCGACGGCGACTATGTACAACGTATCGCAGCGAAGATCCGTTCGAACATTACCTTTATCGTACCCGAAGGCTTGCAGGGCAACCCGCCGGTAGAATACGAAGTTCGACTGTTGCCGGACGGCTCGGTCGCGGGCATCCGCAAGCTGAAATCCTCCGGCGTAGCCGGCTTTGACGAAGCAGTGTCGAGGGCGATCGAACGCTCGCAGCCCTATCCGAGAGACAAGACAGGCGCTGTACCGTCCAGTTTTATTGGTATCCACAAACCGAAAGACCAGTAAGCAACCATGATGAAAAATCTTTTCTTGCGCGGATTTGCCGTCTTCGCGTTCAGCCTCGCCAGCCTCGCGCAGGCACAATTGCGGGTGGAAACATCGGGTGTCGGGGCAACCCAGATCCCGATCGCGATCGCCGGCTTTGCCGACGAAACAATGGCCCCGCAACAAGTCACGGCCATCATCAAGGGTGACCTCGCGCGCAGCGGCTATTTCAAGATAATCGACACCGGCAACACCATGTCGGAAACGACGTCCATCAACTTCAGCGAGTGGAAGGCCCAAGGCGCGGACGCACTGGTGGTTGGCAGCGTCCATCGCCTCGCGGACGGCCGCTACGACGTGCGCTATCGTCTGCTCGACACGGTGAAGGCGGCCAACCTGTCCGGTTTCGGCCAGGTGGCGGGCCCCGACCGTCTGCGCGTGGCCGCGCACAAGATCGCCGACGACATCTACGAGAAGCTGATCGGTGTACGCGGCGCATTCGCCACCCGCATCGCTTACGTCACTCGAGCCGGCAGGGAATATCGCCTTGAAGTGGCGGACTCCGACGGCGAAGGCACCCAAGTGGCCTTGCGCTCGAACGAGCCGATCATCTCGCCCTCATGGTCGCCGGACGGCACCAAGGTCGCCTACGTCTCCTTCGAAAACAAGAAGCCCGTTGTCTATGTGCAGGACCTGACCAGCCGCCAACGTACCATCATCGCTAACCATCGCGGCAGCAACTCGGCACCGTCGTGGTCGCCGGATGGCAGCAGACTCGCACTGGCCCTGTCGCGTACCGGCTATACGCAGGTTTATGTGGTCAACGCGGACGGCAGCAACCTGCGCCAGCTGACCAACACGAACGGCATCGAAACCGAGCCGCAATTCTCGGCGGACGGCCAGTTCATCTACTTCACCAGCGACCGTAGCGGCGGCCCGCAGATTTACCGGATGAGCGTCAATGGCGGCGACGCGCAGCGCGTCACCTTCAACGGCAGCTACAACATCAGCCCGCGCGTCTCTCCGGACGGCAAGAGCCTGGCCTTTATCTCCCGCCGCGACGGGCGCTTCCAGCTGTACGTCATTGACCTGCAGAGCGGGCAGGAACTGCGCCTGTCCGATACCAGCAAGGACGAGTCCCCCAGTTTCTCGCCGAACGGCAAGTACATCATGTATGCGACCGTCGCCGGCGGGCGTGAAGCATTGGCCGTCGTTTCCGTGGACGGCCGCGTCAAACATCGCCTGACAACCCAGGCAGGCGACATCCGGGAGCCCACTTGGGGCCCGTTCATGAAATAATATGGGTTTTGGGAAATTTTTTACTTGGGAGAACCACGAAATGCGTAACACCACCACTCTTGCCCTCATTCTCGCGGGCGCATTCGGCCTGACTGCCTGCGGCTCGTCGGTAAAGCTGGATGACAACGTCAAAGTAGAAGACCGCACCGCCACCCCGGCAAGCACCGCTGACGCACGCACCGTTGCCCCGGTCACCACCGGCTCCACCGATCCGTTGAACGATCCGAAGGGCATCCTGGCAAAGCGCAGCGTCTACTTCGACTTCGACAGCTTCATCGTCAAGGATGAGTTCAAGCCGGTAGTCGAGGCGCATTCCAAGTACCTGTCCGCCAACAAGGGCCGCAAGATTCTCATCCAGGGCAACACCGACGAACGCGGCGGCCGCGAGTACAACCTCGCACTGGGCCAGAAGCGTGCCGAAGCGGTCCGCAAGTCGATGTCCCTGCTCGGCGTGTCCGACGCGCAGATGGAAGCCGTGTCGTTCGGCGAAGAAAAGCCGAAGGCACAAGGCAGCGACGAGGCTGCATGGGCAGAAAACCGCCGCGCAGACATCGTTTATCAGTAATCTCGCAAATGATGAGTGGCGGTCTCCAAAGCTCATCCCTCGCCCCCTTCCCCGCCTTGCGGGAAGGGGAAACCTTCACGGGAACGGATAACCGGTTCCGTAGCGTTCAAGAGCGAACATGAACAAGACCATCATCAAATCATCACTTGCGGCGGCCTTCGTGGCCGCATTTTCTTTGGCTCCCCTGCACACACAGGCAGCCCTGTTCGAGGACGAGGAAGCGCGCAAAGCGATTCTCGAAATCCGCGCCCGCCTGAACAACATGCAGTCCGAGATCAATGCCAAGGCGGACAAGAGCAACAACATCGACCTCAACAACCAGAACGAACAACTGCGCCAGGAGATCGCGCGCCTGCGTGGCCAGATCGAGATCCTGACGAATGAACTGGCGAATACGCAGAAGCGCCAGAAGGATTTCTACGTTGACCTCGACAACCGCCTGCGCAAGCTAGAGCCGCAGAAAGTCACGATCGACGGCAAGGAAGTCATGATGGAACAGGGCGAGCAGAAGGCGTATGACGCTGCCCTCGCCTATTTCAAGGCCGGCGACTACAAGAACGCGGGCGCCGCGTTCTATGACTTCACGCGACGTTATCCGCAGTCCGGCCTGGCGCCGTCGGCGCAATATTGGCTCGGCAACACCTACTACGCCCAGCGCGACTACAAGAACGCCATTACCGCGCAGCAGGTGGTCGTGAAGAATTACCCGGACAGCCCGAAGGCGCCCGATGCCCTGCTCAACATCGCGAGCTGCTATATGGAGCTTAAGGACAAGGCTGCAGCAAAGAAAACGCTGGACACACTAATCGCCCAATACCCGGAAGCCCCGGCCGCGCAAACAGCGAAAGAAAGGCTGGCTGTCCTGAAGTAAACGGGGCACATGCTGCCGACAGCAATTTCCCCACAGATCTTGAGCGGGTATCTGCAAGAAATTGATGTGAGTGATTTGACAGGCAGCATGAAACGTACTTATAATCTTGGTCTTTCGGGTCGTTAGCTCAGTTGGTAGAGCAGCGGACTTTTAATCCGTTGGTCGCAGGTTCGAGTCCCGCACGGCCTACCAGAAAACAAAACGGCTCCCAGCGATGGGAGCCGTTTTCATTTCCACCCCTCCTTCTCGCAACGCGCCGACACCTCATCGCAGGTCGACATGACATCACACGCGTATCGCCGGGATTCCAGCGAACGCAGGCAGGTATCAAAAGTTCAGAACCAGAGGATATACGCAGCAAGCGCCGCGCAAGCGATGGTGGCGTGAAGGGCAGTCCAGAAAAGTTTGCGGGGCCGCTTGTCGCCGCCCTGCGTCTTTTGCGAAGTCAAGGTGACGATTGGCTCGTCATCGCCATCGGCCTCAGGCGCCGCAGGCTCAGCCAGCACCGGAAGCTCCTTCGGCGGCGAAGGACGTTTCTCGGCATTCGGCCTTGCCGGCGGAACCGAACGAGCCGCTTCGCTCACTGCCGGCCTGGATTCATTTGTCACGGATTTTTTCTCTACGACCGGCTTTACGCGGCCCGACGTCAACATCTGGTGCAGTTCTTCAACCGAAGGCTTGCGCTCGAATACCTTTTCCCACGCCCTGATTAGATTGGCATGCCCCTCGCCCATCAAGGCGTCATACAGCGCATCACCCATCTCGCGGCCTTTTTCCTCGGCCAGTTTTAGCTGCTTGTCGTGCGTGAGAACCGCGCCTCTCAACAGCGCCCTGAATTGCGACGAGTCGAGACCGGAATTCAACGCCCCTTCCGTATCGAAATATTCCACCTGTCCATTGATCTGCACCGGGGGCTCGGTGACCAGGCGCATGCCGGCACGCTTGAGCTCGAGCAGCGCACGCACCGGATAGTCGACACGGGCCTCAAGCGCCGCCTGGTCGGCAGCATCGGCCACCTGCGGCGAGGAATGCAGGAACAGGCGGGACTGCCGGTATCCTTTGAAATACGAAAGCCAAGGCTCCATGTCGGCCTTGGCCAGTGAAAACGGTTTGCTCCAGGCATCCTCGTCGTCGAGCGGAATCAGTGCGGAGCGTATGTCCGGGATCGCGTTGACCTTGTCGATCCATTCGTTCAACTGGATTGCAGGCGCCTGCTCGGCGCTCGTTGCCGCCCCCTGTTCGCGCTGGACTGTCTCGAGCCGTTGTTGCTTCTTCTTTTGCTCGGCCGCATTCTGCAGGATGCGGTTCTGCCGCTCGGTTTCCCATTGCAGCGCGTTGTCTCGCAGTTCGAGCGCGTGCATGTTATCCCATCCCCGTCAACGCGCGTCGCTCCGCGCATGCAGCCCGGTGCAGCATAAGGCCTGCGCGCTCCGCGGACATCGCGATATGGAGAATCGGGATGAGCATATCGTTGCCGGCAGTATTACAGGATCGCTTCGGGCGCCTGCGACGACATGATGATCGAAGCGTGCACATGTCCGGTCGAGGCGCCTGCCTTGTCACGCAGCAGGGTCGAGAGGATCTCGGTGTCATTGAAGCGGAAGCGTGACAGCATCACATTGCAGCCTGCAAGCTTCAGCACCTGCGCATTGCTCATGCCGGCCAGCAGGTCGGCGATCTCGCCGCTGATGCCGAGGCGGAAAATGGCCTCTGCGCGGTCGTGCCGGATCATCTGCTGCGCGATCATCAGGTAGCTGAGGTTGACGTCGCGAATTTCTGCCAAATAGTCGTTAGCCATGTGAGCCGGTCCTTATCTTAGTAAGCGAAAACTTCCTGTAGAACTTCCAGAGCCTTGGCCATCGTTTCCTCCTCGATGGCTCCGAGCCTTCTTATCAACCGCGACTTCTCCATCGTACAAATCTGATCCAGCAGGATCAGTCCTTCCCTCCCCAGGAACTGCACGGGAATCCTGAACGGCGCCGGCAGTTCGCGCGTGCTCATCGGAGCAAGGATCAGTGTGTTGAGGTACTCGTCCATTTCCTCGGGCGACACCACCACGCACGGCCACCGCTGCTGCGCCACGCTGCCGACTGGCTTGTCGAAATCGACCAGCCACACCTCTGCTCGTTTCACCATGAAATATCTGCATCTGCATCGTTGGCAATCAGGGGCCACGCAATCGCCTGCGCCGCCGCCTTTTCTGCGAGGCGCTGGCATGCCTGCGCCCAGCCTTCGCGCGACCTCCGTTTCGGCTTGCGGATCACGATCGAGTCGTTTTCGACCTCGATTTCGACCTCGCCAATATCAAGACCGGTCTGTAACAGGAACGGCTTGGGGATCAAGACCCCCTGCGAGTTACCCATCTTGCGGATGGCAGTCTTCATAGATATTCCTCTAACAGAATGTTACAACATCGTACTACATAATTACCCAATGGCAAATATTTAATGAGAACAATGTTGGAACTATGCATCAATATTTAAACTTTGTAAAAACATTGTACTTCCGTAATTAAGGTATCAAAAGAAATATTATTAAAGTGAAACATTAGGAATGACGACAAAAGGCTTCCGACGACGAAGGAAAGAAGATGGGCGGTGGAAGCGATGGGACTCGGCCGCTAGAGGCCGAAAAGGCGTGAAAAGAAAGGAAAGCGGCGATTGGCGGGCGGGGAATGACCAGCGGAAAAATGTCCCAACATTGCGGAACCGGCGTTCTGTTGCGACTTCAATAATTCGGCGTATGCGGCTTGTACGACGGGCAACCGTGCCGCCCCCAAGAGCCGTTACAGACCTGCCAGCGGCAGAATTCACGACGGAACAAGTTTGTATTGCGCTCGCATCGCGCAAGCGTGGCGCGGATCAAAGCCTCACGCGAGACTTGGGAAGCCGCCGTAACCTTGCGGGCACCCTCACGCGGATTTGTCAGGCTGGCCCCATTGCGGAGATCCCCTGGTGCCCGGCCGTGCTCAGACTTTTTTTTTAGCTCCTCGTCGACCTGCTTGCGGATGCGCTCAATTTCCCGGTCGCTGAGACGCGGCACGCTCTTGCGCTTGGGCGCGACACCGGCCACGCTCGTGCTCGACTGCTTGTTTCCCTTTACCGACTTCGGCGCATCGTCCGCCTCGGCAGCCGCAGACTCTTTCGCAGCCTTTCCTGACACCACTAGCGCCGCAGACTCCTCGGCCGACGTGTGCCGTTCGCCTGGACTTGCAACGGACTTTTCCGCTCCGCCGCTATCCGACTGCACAACACTACCAGCCCCACCGGACGTCATGTTCGGCGTCTCAGAAGGAGGAGGCGAAACCACTGCCTGCCTCGGTTGCGTTGGCTCCGGAACGTGGGACGGAGGTGCTCCGTCATAGGGGAGTTCGCTGGGACTGATTCCGCGGACCGCCAATGGCCGCCTGCTGTCGGTGCCGGGAACGGCAGACGACATGCGCGCCGGGGACGCAGGCATTACCGCGACCTGCGGAGCGGGTGCAGAACGGTGCAGCCACCACGCTGCAGCCAGCCCTACGCCAGCACCGACGACGAACACGGCGAGCATCGTCGTAACGCGCCTCAAGCGCGAACGAACCGGCGGACGGTACTCGCCGAAGTCCGGCCCGAGTCCGTGAAGCTGCTCATAGCCGATATTCGGACGAGCCACGCCTGGCTCATCCAGGCGTGGCTCGATACGCTGATGCGGCACGCCGGAATGGGAATCGTGAGGGTGCGGCTCCGCATGCGCGCGCCACTGTGCAGATTCCCCCTGCCATGGCTGTGTATTCGAGTATGTTTGGGTACCGGATTGGGTCGGCCCCGCTGAAGTAGAACCGGTCAAGTAACGCGTCCTCCTGAATCGTTCTGCCCGGGTCCGGGCGCTGGATTGCAGATAAGAGCGGTCACCGGGATTGATATATCTGGCGTATGCGCACCTCCTCTGCCGCGGTGCTTGATGCACGCGCTCGGCATGAAGCGGCTGGTGGCATGAGACGCAAACCCCGACCAAACCCGGATTGTCCGTCCCGCAATTTCGGCATTGCATTTCGACCTAGCACAGGGCATCCAGTTGCCTGCGCAAATGAATGACCGTCGGCAGTAGATCTAAGTTCAACAGGATAGATCGACAACTCTGCCTCCTCCCACAGCCGCAGCGATTAATTCGATCAGTGATTGATCCGAATCATGCAGAAGCACGAGCTGCATGACCGCAATATTTCCCTGCATCTGTTGATTGCTCGCCGCAAATAAAAACGGCTGCCCAAAGGCAGCCGTTGCGATGACCTGTGCAGATAGATCAGAGGTTCAGTTCATACACGATCTTCCACTGCTGACCTTCCTTGGCCCAGTACTGGCGCTTGCGGATCGAGGTCTTGTTCTTTCCGAACTGGGACTCCTGCGTGAACGTGCTGACTATCATGTCTTCACGGCCCGGGTAAAAGAAATGCGTCATGTCACGCAGAGTGATCGACAGCCCCTTCACGCCGCTCATGAACTGCTGGTGCTTGCTGAGCCAGGTGTCGAGCCCTTCGCCACGTTCGGACTTGAACTTGCGCGAATAATTGTCCACCACGCGCGACGCGTTAAGGCTTTCGACATCCCGTTTCCAGCCATCGACCAACCGGGCCGCAAGGTTACGGTCGTTTTCCCATTTCGTCTTGTTGACGAAGTCGACACTTTCTGCAATCACGACCGGCGTCTTGCCGATTTCCACCGAGGTCGCGAGCTTGTGCAGATCAGGATTGGTCAACACCACGCACCCGTCGGATGACAGCGGCGGACGACTGAAGCTGTCCGATGGCGTGCCGTGCAGCCAGATCCCGGACCCGCTGCGACCGTTGATCTTGTCCCACTCATTGGGATAGTTGATCGGCAATGCGCCGGAGCCGTAGAAATCCGGAAGGCGCGCGCCCGGGAGATGGCTGGTGATGTAGTAGATGCCGACAGGCGTGCGCTGGTCGCCTTCCTTGAGCTTGTTGACTCCGTACTTGCCCTGGCTGATGTAGTAGTCGGTAACAAACTTGAGCTGGCCGCCACGGTTGGCATAGACATACAGGCGCGAGCGACGCGCATCGACCACGAGCACGTGCTTCTGATCCTCGCGCAGCTTGAGTACCAGGCGCGGAACCAGGTCCGCATCAGGACGCTCGCGCAGCGACTTCAGGCGCACCATCGCCTCTTCGCGCAGGTTCTTGAGCTTGTCCTCGGGCCCGTCGACAGCGCCCAGCGTCTTGATCGGCTGGGTCTGCATCAGCAGCAGGTCGCCGCGGATCAGGTGGCCGAGACGGAAGGTCGGAAAATCCTCCACCAGCTGATCGGCCTTCGCCATCGCCTTGCGCAGGTTATTGGCGCCAAGCGCCTTGTAGACCTCGATCAGCAGGACTTCGGGATCCCCTGCCTCGACAACCGGCGCAGCAGCCTGGACCGGAGCCTGCGACTTGGCGGCCTGCTTCTTCGAAGCGGCGAATGAAGGCGCGGCAGATACGCCGGCTGCGACCAGCCAGGACAACATCAGGAGCAGCGCACGCTGGGAGCGCGCTCCTGTACAACGGTTTGTGAATTGGAAGCGAAACATCAGCTACCCGTGGTCTCCTGCTTGATCTGCCACCTGCCGCCCTGCTTGGCAAGAACGAGGGTCTTGCGGGTATTGGCAGTCAGGCGATCGGAAATGTACACCTGGCGGAATTTCACCGTCGCGGTATTGCCGTTGATAGAGACTTGCGGCGATTCGACCTTGACGCTGATGCTGCCCTTGCCGACGATACGTGCGCGGCGGTCTTCTTCCCAGGCCTTGCGTGCCTGTCCATTGGGAGCCTGGAAGTCGCTGCCGTAGTAATTCAGGTAAGACTTCACGTCTTGCGAACTCCAGGCCCTTGCCCAGCCGTTGACAGCCTTGAGCACGTCATCGCGCTCGTCGTCCTGCTGTGCGCGCTTCGGTTCTGGCTTGACGGGTTCAGGTTTGGGATCTGCTTTCGCGACCTGCGGAGCAGGTGCAGGCGCTGGTGCAGGTGCAGGCTTGGCCGCAGGCACCGGGGCCGCGGCCGGAGGCGCGACAGGCGCCGGGGCCGGTTTGGCCGCCGGAGCAGGTGCGGGTTCCGGCGCCTTCGCGACCACGGTCGGTGCCGGTGTCGGTGCGGGGGCCTTCGCGCTGGCGCCGTTCATGTTGCCGACCAAGGAGCGCACCAGCGTCAGCTTGGACTTGGCGGCTGCATTGCCGGAGTCAAGCTGCAGCGCCTTGTCATAGGCCTGGCTTGCCAGCTTGGCATGCACGTCGCCCAGGTTTTCGTAGGCGGTCGCATAGCTCGGATTAGTGCGAATTGCCGAGTCGAGCGCGGTTCGAGCCTTTTCATACTGTCCAGCCGCCGCATACAGCACGGCAAGGTTATTGTACGGCTCGGGCAGGCCCGGATAGTCTTCGGTCAGCTTGGTGAAGACTGCGATCGCTTCGGATGACTTGTTCTGCTCGGTAAGAATCACGCCCTTGAAAAAGCGCATCTGCGCGTCGCGCGGGTTCCTGGCCAGGAACGCGTCGGCACGCGACAGCGCCTCGGTATACTGGCCGGCGCGCATGAACTTGGTGACGTCTCCATATTCATCGGCGAATACCGGCGGGGCAAATAGCGCAGCCAGGAGGCCGGACAGTGCAACGGTCTTGTTCAGTGCAAGTCGCAAACGAAGCTTGATCATGCGGCGCGTGGTAACAGTCATGGGGTTGTGATTGGATTATCTTGCGGCAATTGCCCTCTTCGTCATGGCATCCAGGCGCATGCAGGAGAGGTAAGGGGAGCCATCTCGGCCGCATTTTGAAACCAGTGCATTCTAACCGCACTGGCTCAATTACGCCATTTTGGAACACCTCGCGTACCAATCGGGCAACCGGCGGGAGACTGGCTGGAGATGCCGGCGATCCTGACCAAGAGGCCCGACCGCCGGACATGATAAAGGTGCATCACTCGCCGTCGCTGCCGGACTGTACGGACTGTTCGCCGGCGGTGGCTTGGGCGGGCATGCTGAGCTGATAGGACATTTGCAATTTCGCTGGCGCGACGATGCCGGTCGAAACCTTGGGTGCGGCAGCGGGTGCCTGGGCGAACGACCATGCCGGCTGGCTGCCTTGCATGGTAAAGGTAGCTGCCACGGCAACGCCGGCGACCAATGCCACACCGCCCAGGAAAGCGGCCAGCGGACGCCGGAACGCGCTCGACTTGGCGGCCGGGACCGGCGAATCGGCCAGCACCGCCTGGGCACGTTCACGCCATTGTCCGACGGATTCGCTCTTGCTCTTCATGCGCTCGAACAGGTCGGTGGCAAGCGCCTCGGCTTCGGCCTGTTCGCGCTCGCACTTTTCGCGCAGTGCGTCCGCCTGCTCGGCGGTGGACGTTGCATATTCCTTCTGGCGGCGTGCGGCCTCCAGGGCGCGGCGTTCGGCTGCGGCGCGTGCCTCTTCCGCAGCGCGTGCTTCCGTTTCGGCGGTCATGCGCTTGCTGGCGAGGTCGGCCGCTTCGCGTTCGGCTGCGGCGCGCTTTGCCGCTTCGGCATGGGCGATTTCTTCCGCGAGCACCTTTTCCCGGACGGCTGCCAGCGCTTCCTGCTCTGCCTTGGCGCGGCCGCTTTCGAGGCGGGCGAGTTCGATGGCTTCCCGTGCCTTCGCCTCGGCGGCCTCGGCAGTGAGGCGTTGCGACTGCGCCTGTTCTGCGGCCTTTTCGAGGAACTGTTTCTCAGCAACAGCTCTTGCTTCGATGGCAATACGTGCGGTACGTGCTGCCGCTTCGCGCGCGCGGGTGATTTCGGCAAGTTCGATCTCGATGCGGGCGACAGCCTCGGCATCTTCGCAGGCACGCTTTTCGGCGGCCAGCTTCATCTCGCTTGCGGCCAGCGCCTTTTCCGCGGCCGCGGTCCGCTCGCGTTCGGCGCGCAGTTGTTCCTGGAGCGCGGCGAAGGCTTTTTGTTCGGCGTTCGCACGCTGGCGCTCGGCAGTTGCCAGCTCGATCGCCTCGCGTGCCTTGGCGATGGCGATTTCCGCCGTCTTGCGCTGGAGCTCGGCCTGCTCTTCGGCTTTCGCAAGCAGTTGCTTCTCCGCTTCGCACAGCGTCTCGGCGGCTTCGCGCGCGCTGCGCTCGGCCTGTTCACGCGCGCTCAGGGCTTCGGCCTGCTCCTGCTCCGCCTTGGCACGCGCGTCGGCTTCGCCAAGCAGTTTCTTTTCGGCTTCCAGCTTGGCCTGGATGGCGGCGAGCGCCTTTTGCTCGGCGACGACGCGAGCCTGCTCGGCCTTGGCGAGTTCGACCGCTTCGCGGACCTTCTTCAGCGCCACCAGGGCGGCCTTGCGCTCGAGTTCAGCGCGCTCGGCCGCCTTTTGCGTCTGCTGCTTTTCCGCCAGCAGTTGCGCTTCGACGGCCTTGCGGGCGAGCTGTTCGGCCTGTTCGCGCGCCTTGATCGTTTCCGCATGTTCACTCTCGGCACGGGCGCGTGCCTCGGCTTCGGCCTTCAAGGCCTGCTCAGCTGCGAGATGTCGCTGTACTGCTTCCAAAGCTTGCTGCTCGGCCTCTGCACGCTGCTGTTCAACGCGGGCCAGTTCGAGCGCGTCGCGAGCCTTTGCTTCGGCTGCTTCCGCTGCGCGGCGGGCGAGTTCAGCTTGCTGCTCTGCCGCTTCACGCTCCTGCGTCTCCGCAGCCTGTTTTGCGACAGTGGCGTCGCGCGCGGCTTGTTCGGCCTGCTCGCGTGCGCGGGTCGTTTCGGCGAGCTCGGATTCCACGCGGGCTCGTTCGGCAGCGTAGTTGCGGGCGGCCTCTTCGGCAGCGCGCTTGCTCTGGATGGCTTCCAGCGCCTGCAGTTCGGCAACGGCACGCTCCTGCTGTGTCTTTGCGAGTTCCGCTGCCTCGCGTGCCTTTGCCTCGGCCGCTTCGGCGGCCTGGCGCTCCAGTTCTGCACGCTTCTCTGCATGCTCCAGCGCCAGCTTTTCGGCTGCAGTCTTGGCCTCGATGGCGCGGCGCTCTTCGAGTTCTTTTTCCTGGCGGGCCCGCAGCACTTCGGTGTAGCCCTCCTCGCCGCGGGCACGGGCTTCCGCTTCGTTACGAGCGACCTCTTCTGCCTGGCGGCGGTCTTGCTCTGCCTGCGCGGCGCGTTGTTCTGCCTCGGCGCGCTCGCGCTGGACGCGGGCAAGTTCGGTCGCCTCGCGTGCCTTCAACAGCGCTGCCTGCGCGGCCTTGCGCTGCAATTCGGCGGCGGCGCGGGTCTGTTCCGCTGTATGCTTTTCAGCGGTGGCTTCAGCCATACGCGCTGCACTCAGAGCGCGGTCCGCTTCCTCGCGTTCGCGCAAGGCGGCGGTTTGCTCCTCTTCGGCGCGCAGGCGTGCCTCGGCTTCAGCGTGGGCGGCCTGCTCGGCGGCGAGTTTCTCCTGCGAAGCCTTCAGTACCTTCTTTGCCGCCTCGGCGCGCTGGCGCTCGAGTTGAACCTTTTGCTGCAGGGCTTCCAGCGCGAGCTGTTCATCCTTGGCGCGCTGTTTTTCCACACGAGCAAGTTCGACCGCCTCGCGTGCCTTGAGCAGCGCTGCCTGTGCTGCCTCACGCTGGGCATCGGCACGTTCGATCGCCTTGGCGAGGGACAGCTTGACGGCCTCGCACTCCTGCTCCTTTGCGATGCGCGCGGCGTGCTCAGCCTGTTCCTGGTCGCGTAGCAGGCCGGCATGCTGCTTCTCGGCTTCCGCGCGGGATCGAGCCTCGACGATGGCCGCTTCGTCGGCTCGCACCTTCTCCTGTAGTGCGAGTACCGCCTGCTGCTCCGCGTCTGCACGCTCGCGCTCGACACGGGCGGCTTCCATCGCTTCGCGCGCCCTGGCTGCCGCCAGTTCCGCGGTTTGCCGCTGGAGCTCGGCATGCTCGGCGGCGCGCGCAAATGCTTGCTGTTCGGCGGCGGCCTGCTCGGCAGCCATGCGAGCCGCGGCGCGTTCGATTTCCACGCGCTTCTCGGCGAGCTGGCGGGCGCGCTGCTCTTCCTCTTCGCGTGCCTTTGCTACTTCGATGATTTTCTGTTCGGCGGCGGCGCGCTCGTGCGCCTCCTTAATTGCTCGCTCTTCCGCAGCTGCACGTGCGCGGGCCTGCATATCGGCGTGATGCTCGGCCTCGATACGCGCAAGCGCCTTTTCCTGCAGTTCGCGCTCGACGCGAATACGTGCCTCGGTGGCAAGGCGGATGCGTTCTTCGGATTCGCGGCGAGCCTGGGCGGCTGCAGCAGCGACCGACTCTGCATGCTCGCGACGCGCCGCGGCTTCGTGCATTTCGGATTCGGCCTGCAGGCGGATGGTGAGCGCCTGGGCAGTCTTGCGCTCGAGGTCGATGCGGGCTTGGGCGGCGGCTTCCTGTTCCTGTTCGGTCAGCGCACGGGCGCGGGCCTCCTCGCGGGCGCGGACTTCCGCCGGCGCGCGGCTCAGCGCGGCCTGCAGCGCCATCTCTTCGGCGCGCTGGCGTTCACGGGCGATTTCGAGCGCTTCACTGCGCGCCTTGGCGAGCATTTCCGCAGAGATCCGCGCTTCCTTCTCGCGGCGCTCCTGTTCACGGGCCAGTTCGGCAATGCGGGCGTCGGCGCGCGCACGTCCTTCGGCTTCCTGCTTCGCGGCTTCAGCGGCGGCGACGCGCTGCGCAGCCTGCCAGCGGGCCAGCTCGGTTTCCTGGGCCAGTTCTTCGACGGCAGCGGCGGCGCGGGCGGCCAGTTCAGCTTCGGCTGCGATCTGTTCGGCGGCACGCTGACGCGCTTCCGCCTCAGCGCGGGCACGCTCTTCAGCGATGCGCCTGGCTTCGGCTTCGGCCTCGGCGCGGGCACGCAATTCGGCGATTTCCTTCTTGACGGCGGCCGCGCGGGCTTCAGCGGCTTCACGCGCCTGGCTCTCGGCTTCGAGGCGGACGCGGCTTGCTTCGATGGCTTCTTCCGACGCTTTAGCGCTTTGGTAAGCCTCTGCGGCAGCGGCAGCTTCCAGCTTGGCACGGTCTTCAGCGAGGGCACGGGCACGGGCTTCGGCGTGAGCGCGGTTTTCTGCGGCGACGGTTGCCTTGGCTTCAGCTTCGACCCGGGCGATGGCTTCGCGGATGGCTTTCAGGTCGACGCCGCCGACGCGCGATCGATGCTCGCCCGATTGCGAACCTGCGCCATCGATGTCCTCGTCCTCCAAGGTCGCGCCTTGCAAGCCGGGGTTCTTGTGCATCGCCTGTTTGGTGTCCATGTAATCTGCTCCCGCTGGATGAGCAACTCCGGCCTTGTTCTTGGTGTGCGCTGGGCCGGAATTTCTTAACGTGCATTATCAGCACGACCGCTGCAAACCAGCCGCGCGAACAGAAGGGGAAATGCGAGCCATTTCCGTGAAATGGGAGAAAAATCGGTGAATTCCCATGTTTATGGGGTAGCGATGACAGGAGAATTGGCGTTTCAATAACGGATCTGTACCGACAGATGAGCATTTCCGGACAACTGATTCATATAAGCGACAAATCCGGTCCGATGGCATTACATTAAGCGGCCTGCCCGATATGATGACGATTGAGAAAACTGCCATCGCTACCGGCATCAATCGACAGTGTGGCGCGCCCATGGAAGAAACATGCAACTTCACAAAGATAGCGATCCGGCAAGGAGCGTAGCAAGTTTGACAGGTACCAGTGACGGCGTCCGGACAGCCATGCCGAAGGCGCGGGGCCTGCTCGTATCGGAAGACGCAGCCAGTTGGCAGCCTGCACTGCTGCCGCTTGCACGCCATGGGATCGAGCTGGATGTATTCGATTCCGCCATACCGGCGCTGACGGCCATTACCTCTGCCGCAACGGCGCAGCCTCCCTATCGCGTCATCTTGCTTGGGCGGCAGGTCCAGGGAATGGACGCGACAGTTCTCGCGGGTGCAATCAAGGCCAATCCGGCTTATCGGGAAACGCTGTTTGTGCTCCTTGACGACACCGGCGCGGCCGGCGCTCCAAAGCAGGTGCAAGATGGCTTTGTCGCAAGTCTTTGCCAGACAGAGCTGACTTCGATCGAGTCCAGCCTGATGCCGCTGTTTTCCGGCGCCGCGCAACATGCATCACCGCTCGGATCTGCCGGAGGCACCGCACTGGCAAGGAAGAATAGCGACGCTGCTCTCCCCTTCTCCGGTTGCGCCGTTCTTGTCGCCGACGACAACCCCGTCAACCAGCAGGTGGCGGCACGCATGCTGGAGAAGCACGGCTGCACATGTGCGCTTGCCGAAAACGGCAAGCAGGCGGTAGAGATGCTCGCCGCCAGTTGCTTCGACCTGGTCCTGATGGATTGCGAAATGCCGGAGCTCGACGGCCTGCAGGCGACCATGCGCATACGCGAATCGGAAGCGCCCGGGCGCCGCACACCGATCGTCGCACTGACCGCTGCTACCGGGCCGGACGAACAGGAACAATGCATCGCCGCAGGGATGGACGATTTCCTGTCCAAACCGATCCGTGCGCAAACGCTCCACGACTTGCTTACCCGCTGGCTTCCTCGACGTGCGGTAGCGCCCGACGCTCCGGCGCCAACATGCGAGGACGAACTGGAGGCGGTACGAGAAATGTTTGGCGCCGATTTTGGCGAGCTGGCGGCGCTCTATCAGAATGACGGCCCACCCCGGCTGGCTGCCATCCGCGAGGCATTCGCCGCCGGTGACTGCGCGCGCGTGGCCAAGGTGACCCATGCGCTCGCCGGCAGCAGCGCGTCGATCGGCGCGACCGGTCTGTCCGCGCTCTGCAAGGAATTGGAGACCGCCGCCAAGGCAGGATCGCTCGATGCATTCGAACAGCGAATGACCGCCATCGAAACCGAATACGCACGCATCTGCAGCAAGTTGCAATCCTTGCTCAAGCCATAAGGAAGACACATGACCGCCCCGCGCAAAGAACTGAATATCCTGATTGCCGATGACGACAGAACGACCCGCCATGTCCTGCGACTGCTGCTGCGCGAGCACGGCCATCAAGTGATAGCGGAGGCGCAGGACGGTGAAAAGGCGGTCGAATTGTGCGAGTTGCACAAGCCGGACATTGCCTTCCTCGACATCAACATGCCGAAGATGGACGGACACTCGGCGGCGGAGCGCATCAAGCAGAGTTCTCCCAAGGTCGGGATGATCATGGTGACCAATCTCCCGACCATGGACAACGTACAGAAGGCACTGCAGCTCGGTATCAGCGGCTTCGTGGTCAAACCCTTCAACGCAACCAAGGTGGTCGAAGCGATCGACAACTGCCTCAAGCAGAAGCGCTGAGCCGGAATATCCGCCGCTTATTCGTCCTGCACGACCATCAGGCCAGCACGCAGCCCCACCCTGACTTCGGGATTAGGGAATACGACGTATTCCGTTTCGCCGCCCACCCGGTACACGATGTCGCCATCCTCGGCGATCACGCTGCCAGGTTGCAAGGGCGAGAAGTTCTGCGTCTCGCGTCCGAAGGCCATCCGGAAGGCATCAGAGTGCTTGATCAACTCCTGCGCAACCCGGAACACCTTCGGCCGCTCGTCGGCCGACTGGAGCCGGCCGGTGCGCATGAAACGGTCGAGGGTGGCTGCAGTCGCAGCAAAGATTCCCGATTCGTTGCTGCCGAGCGCAGCAACCTGCCCCAGCTCCACGGTTGAACCGGCCGCGCCGAACATCTCCGCGGTATAGGCGCTGTAGGTGCCCGCCGGCTTCGTGTTCAGGATTGCCGCTTCTATTCCGGCCTGGCCGAGCAGGCCGAGCAGCGCATCCCGCCGCGGGCCGGCAATGATCGCGGGCACTACCGCAAACTTCGGGTAGCGCGATGGACGGATCGCGGTATGCAGGTCGAGATGCCATTTGTTCGCGTCAGGTCCGGCGAAGAACGTCGCCGTCGCACGCATGATGGCGTCCGCACGCTCGGCCTCCGCCGCCGATTGCAGGTCGCCGCGATCCTGCCTGAACATGCGGTTCAGGTCGGCATCGATGAAGCGTTTTCCGGCTGCGATCGCAGCCGGGTTGCCTACCACTGCCATCAAGTCGACGGCCAGTGCATGCGGCTCGTCGGCCAGTGTATCGAGCAGGTGCGCCAGCATTTCTATCGGTGCCGTTTCGTCGCCATGGACGCCAACAGACAACAACAGACGCGGACGCCGCAGCATGTGGCTGGCGGAGGTCACCTGCAGGATGCCTCGTGCCGGCAAGCGCACCTTGAAGCCGGCATTGGCGAAGCTGTCGGCGGCATGCGTGAAATCCGCATCCGCCAGCGCTTGCACCTTGTCCGAAACCGCTTTTTCCATCACTTCCTGCATCAGGTTGCATCCGTCGTCGAAGAGGCCGCCTCCGACAGCGCCCAGACGTCGAGTACAGCCAGTTCAAGATTCTGCTGGCCGCCCGTACTTGCCGCACGCGCGCCGACCTTGAGCTTGTTGATAAGGGCGGTCACCACCGATGCCGGATCCTCGGGCCTTGCGTTCGCCGGCGCTTGTTGCAGCACGCGCATCAGCAAACGCTGCTGCGCGCGGCGCAAGGCTTGGAGCGCATGATCGCGCAGGGGTTCCTGTGTGGCGGTCGCCGGTGCATGCATCAGCACCCGCTCCAGGCCATCGATGCCTGCCTGACGGCGCAGCGCCATGCCGAGCTTGAGGAACTGCGTCAGGCTCATGCCGTCAGGACGCGGCACCGACAAGCCGGCGAACAGGAAGTCCGCAAAGCCCTCGATCGCTTCCACCGTCTCGCATGCCTGCACGAACGGCGCCGGCATGCCCTGCAGCGGCATCGCAGATGCCGCTACGGGAGCCAGTTCCTGCACTGCCTCGGGCTGGCTGAACAAGGCCGTCAGTTCGGCGAGCGCGCCGGTTTCCCGCAGCTGCTGTTCCGGCACCGACAGCACGCCCTGGATGATAGCCTTCTGCAGAGCGCGCGTGTGCCGGTCCACCGCAAGCGAGACTTCGCGCGGCACACGCAGGGCATGCTCGTCGAGCGTATCGAACACGGGCGCCAGGTTCAGCGCCGCCCAGGCCTGCGCCCAGGCGCAGATAACGTCCGCTTCCTTGATGCCCCGTGTGGCGGCGAGTTCGGCCAGCATCAACGGGCCGCAGCGGTTCACCGACTCGTTCGCCAGCACGGTGGCGAGGATCGCATTGGCCAGCGGGTGTTCCAGCGGATCGCGGGTCACGACAAGCGCGTGCGGGAAATACGGCCTCAGCAGGGTCCTTGCCCAGGCAAACTGCGTCAGGTTCAACTCCGACAGCATCCGCTTGTAGCGGTTCTTGACATGCGCCACGACCACGGCGAGTTCCGGTGTGGTCAGGCCGCGGCCCTCGTTTTTGCGTGCGACCAATTCGGCTTCCATCGGCAACTGTTCCAGCTTGCGCGAAATCACGCCTTCTGCCTCGAGGTTGGCGATCAGCGTTGCATAGCTATCGTGAACGGCAGGATCGAACTGTGCCTGCGCTTCTCTCACCAGCAGATGCGTCTGCAGGGTATTGTCCCGCAGCACGAGGCGTACGATGTCGGGAGTGATGTCATTCAGCAAGCGGTTGCGATCGTCGGCGCCGAGCTTGCCCGCATTCACTTCCGTGTCGAGCCAGATCTTGACGTTCACCTCATGATCCGAGCAGTCGACACCGGCAGAATTGTCGATGGCGTCGGTGAAGATGCGCCCGCCCTTCATCGCAAATTCGATACGGCCGGCCTGTGTCACACCGAGGTTGCCGCCTTCGGCCACAACCTTGCAGCGCAGTTCCTTGCCGTCGACGCGGATGGCGTCGTTGGCGCGGTCCTTCACCTGTTCGTGGGTTTCAGTCGATGCCTTGATGTAGGTGCCGATGCCGCCGTTATAGAACAGGTCGACCGGTGCCAGCAGGATGGCGTGGAGCAACTCCTCCGGCGTCATGCTGGTTGCCTCGATGCCGAGTGCCGTGCGCGCCTGCGGCGACAGCTCGATGCTGCGCGCAGTGCGCGGCCACACGCCGCCACCTTCGGAAATCAGGCTCTTGTCGTAGTCATCCCAGGAGGAGCGCGGCAGCGCGAACATGCGCTGGCGTTCCTTGAAGGATTTTTCGGTATCCGGATTCGGATCGATGAAAATATGGCGGTGGTCGAATGCCGCGACCAACTTCAACTGGTGCGACAGCAGCATGCCGTTGCCGAATACATCACCAGACATGTCGCCGACGCCGACAGCCGTGATCGGCGTGGTGTCGAGGTCGTGGCCCATCTCATAGAAATGGCGCTTGACTGCTTCCCATGCTCCCTTGGCGGTGATGCCCAGCTTCTTGTGGTCGTAGCCATTGGAGCCGCCCGATGCGAAGGCGTCGCCCAGCCAGAAACCGCGCTTGACGGCGATGCTGTTGGCGATGTCGGAGAAGGTCGCGGTGCCCTTGTCGGCCGCCACCACCAGGTAGGGATCAGGATCGTCGTAGCAGACCGTCTCGGCCGGACGCACCACTTCGCCAAGCACGCGGTTGTCGGTCACATCCAGCAAACCGGCGATGAACAGGCGGTAGACGGCCTCGCCTTCCACCGCGATGACCTCGCGCGTCGCGTCCTTAGGCATCATCTTGCAGACGAAGCCGCCCTTGGCGCCGGCCGGGACGATGACAGCGTTCTTGACCATCTGGGCCTTGACCAGGCCGAGCACTTCGGTGCGGTAGTCTTCCATCCGGTCGGACCAGCGCAGGCCGCCGCGTGCAACCGGGCCACCGCGGAGGTGTACACCTTCGAAGCGGCGCGAGAAGACGAAGATTTCGCGATACGGGCGCGGCTGCGGCAGCAGCGCGAGCTGGCTGCTGTCGAACTTGAAGATGATGGTGTCGCCCATCTGCGCCGACTGGAAGTAGGAAGTGCGCAGGGTCGCCAGCATCAGATCGGCGAAAGCGCGCAGGATGTTTTCCGTATCGGCGTGGTTAATGTCGGTGAGGCGCTGCCTGAAGGTCGACAGCGTGGCCGTGCCGAAGGCGCGCTGTTCGGCAGACCTTGATGGGTCGAAGCGTGCAGTGAAGCTTTCGACCAGGGTGCGCACATGCGCCGGCTGGGTCTTCAGGCGTTCGGCCATGTAGCGCAGGCTGAAGCGGCAACCTGCCTGGCGCCAGTAGCTGGCGTAGGCTCGGATCAACTGCACTTCCTTCATGCGCAGACCGGCTTCGACCACCAACGCGTTCATGCGGCCATCTTCGGCTTCGTCGTTGAACAGCGATTCGAACAGTTCCTGTGCGGCTTGAGCGACCTGCGGTTGCGCCAGCTTCACGGCGCTTTGCGCGTCGACGGACAAGCTGGAGATGAAGTAGCGCGTGCCGTCCGGCGCGTGGATCGCGTGGGTGCGCTCGCGCAGGATGGATACGCCGGCGTTCTGCAGCGCCGGCAGGATTGCCGACAGTGGTGGCACCGTGTTGACGGAGTGCAGGCGGATCGTGACCGCATCACCCGCACCGATCTCGATGCGCACCTTGACGCGTGACGACTGTGGGTTGCCGAGCAGCGTGCACAGGTCGCGGTAACCGACCTGCGGCGACACACCGTTGATGTAATCGGTGGTCAGGCTGGCGCGCAGCTTGCGCAAGGCACGGCGCAGTTCCGCATCTTCCGTCGCATCGACCAGACTGTCGAAAGTGTTATGCCATCCCTCCAACACCGCAAGCAGCGGCTGCCGAACATCGGTGTCGAGATCAAGCGCCATATTGGCGGCATTGGCGATCATGTAGACGCGGGCCAGCGGACCGTCGGCCAGCAGAGTCTGCACGCGGACGTCGTGTGCGCCGGAAATCTTGCGCAGCGTCTGCGCCAGCACTTCCTGCGAATGCGCGCCGTAGCGCTCGCGCGGCATGTACACCAGCACGTTCAGGTGACGGCCATAGACGTCGCGCCGCGCAAATACCTTCGCGCGCGGCTGCTTGTACAACGCGACCACCGCGCCGCAAACGCCGGCCAGCCAGGCCGGTTCGGCTTCCATCACTTCCGTGCGCGGGAGGGATTCCAGTATCTCGAGGAATTTCTCGGCGCGGAAGCCTTCGGAGCGCACGCCGGCGAGGGTCAACACCTGCTTGATGCGCACGCGTGCAAACGGCTGTTGCGGCAAGGTGCTGGCAGTCGCCGCCCGGGAGAACAGGCCGACAAAGCAATGCTCGCCGAGGATGGTGCCCTGGCTGTCCGTATCACGCACGCCGATGAAATCGAGTTGCTGGTCGCGATGCAGGGTCGACTGCACATCGGCCTTGACCACGGACAGCGTGTCCTTGCGCGCGGCCAGCGTGTCAAAGTCGCCGGGAATGCCGGCAAGGCAATTGCCGTAGACCGGATGGCTCTTGTCCTTCAGCACGCCAAGCGCGCTGCCCGGCTCACGCACCAGTTCGCGCTGGCCGGAAACCACGTGATAGCGGGCGTAACCGAATACTTCGAAGCCTTCGCTGCGCGCCCAATTGAGGAAAGCGGCAACTTCCTGCCCGGTGGCGTCACGCGCCGCCGCGGCCTCGCCCACTTCAGCCATCTTGGCCTGCAAGATGGAAGCGTCCTGGCGCACCATGGCGGCATCGCTGGCCGCCATGCGGATGCTGGCAGTCAGCGCTTGCAGGTCCTGCGGATTCAGTTCCTCCGCCAACAGACAGAGTACGTAGGATTCGGCCGCTCCACCATTGCCGACCTTGTCGGCGCGGACGATCGTGCCATCGGCCGTACGTTCTACCGAGAGGACTGCGTTCAGCACGGCGCGCGACGACGTACGCGTCCGGCGCAAGGCCATCACCATCGAATCGACGAGGAAAGGCATGTCCGGGTTCAGGATCAGCAGCGCGGTCGCCCTTGCGCCACGGTCGTCCGAGTAGGTCAGCGGCTCGATGCGGCAGCCTTCCGCCGGCGTCCATTTCGCCACCCGGGTAAAGCCTTCCCACAGCGATGAGGCGAGGCAATCGAAAGTAATGCCGGTGAGGTCTTCTTCTTCCAGGGAAATAAGCCACGCGCGGATCAACGATTCGGTGGCGGGAGCCGGGTTGTTCACACCGGCGAGGACACGTTCAAGGGTTTGGGTTCGGAGGTCTTGTGATTGTCGGTTCATACGCTTCTCCAATGGTATGCAGGTAGTCTGCGCCGTCCAGCTCGCGTCGTCTTGCAGGGACGCGACACGGATTTACATCGAGACGGCACATGGCCCGCATGATCGAATCAAAAGGAAGGGCGCTGTCCTTGGGATGGCAGTGCCCTTCCTTTTGGTCCGAACTACGCCTTTACCTGTTTCCCCTGCGCACTGAAGCGAGGGAAGCTCTCCTCGTTGATCTTAGTTTTTCCTTCGCCATCGAATATTTTTTATTTGTGCGATGTGCTGAAGCTTATTCACGCAGCTCCAAGGCAAGTTTTGAAGGTTGGAAAGGGTTTCAGTCATTATATACGCCAAAATTACAATTTCTTGATAATTTATCGGTGATTTGTTTTTATAGGCTGTTTGGGGCAAAAAAAAAGCCCCGTTTCCGGGGCCAAGGCAAAGAAGAAGGCGCCGAAGCCGGCGCCCCTCCCGATCAATCAATTGAAGTTGTACTTCGCGGACAGGTTGATGCGGCTCATGTCGCCATCCTCGCCGGCCAGGGTCGTCCGGCGGCCGAAAATGTACTCGGTGCCGATGTCCACCCCCTTGACCGGGTTCCAGATGAAGCCGAGGTGCGTCTGCCACAGCTTTTCGTTGATGCCGAAGCGGCCGCTGTCGAGGCCGTTGGCGCGGGCGAAGCGGGTGTACTCGTTCTCGAAGTTCTTCTGTGCGCCGAGGGCGAAGTTGAAGCGCAGCGAGTCGGATGCCTTGTGCTGGTAGCCGAGCACGATACCCAGCGACTTCTCCATCAGGATTCGGTCGGCAGCAGCGTCGTAGAACGCGCCTTCGATGTAGTTGAAGTAGCGACCGATGCCGTTGCCACCGGTGATGCCCCAGGTCATGAAGTCATCGCCCACAGTCTTGACCAGGCCGCTTGCTGCCAAGCCCCAGCCGCGGCGCGACTGGTTGATGCCGGCGCCGTCTTTCACGCGGTGCTCATGGCTGAGGGCTCGGACGCTCGCTGCGCCCCAGTCAAATGCCTTGTCCCAGCGCGCGACCAGGTCAGGTACGCGCGAGAAGCCGTTGGTCGTGACCGTGCCGGTGCTGTCGAGTACATAGCTGGCGGAGTTTTCGACCGCACCGGTGAACGCGCCCATGTCCGCAGTCTTGTAGGTATAGCGGATCTGCGGCTGACGGATGAAGGTCGAGCCGATGGGGCCGTTGAAGTCCACGGTCTCCGGCGAGTTGTCCAGGTCCATGAAGGTGGACCAGGTCTGGCCGGCAAGGAGGCCGCCCACCTGGCCGTATGCCTGGCGCAGGCGGAAGTTGTAGCTGTTGGTCGCCTGCTGGGTGTAGATGTTGCCGATCGTGCCGTAAGCGGCGGAATTGCCGGTGCGCGGGTCGTTGTTGAAGTCGCCTTCGATCTTGATGCCGATCGGGCCGTAGGGCGATGGCGTGCTGGCTTCGATGCCGATGCGCGAAGTACGCGCATGGACGAAGTTGCGGCCGCTACGGTTGGCCTGCGGCGATCCCTTCAGCGGAACGTAGGGCAGGAAGCTGGCGTAGTCGATGTCGGTGTTGTCGCCCTTGAACTCATGCACCATGTTCAACTCGGCAAAGCCGTAGATGCGCAGCGAGGTGTCGGAATTCGGCAGGCGGAAGGAGTTCGGGATGTCGCCCAGGACGACCGCGTCCTTGGTGCGCAGCTCCACCTGCTCCACGCGATCTGCCAGCGCGGCGTTCGACGTTTCCTGCTTCTGGCTCTTGAGCGCTTCCAGCTCGGCGCGCAGCTTGCGCATTTCCGCGCGCAGCTCATCGAACTCCTTCGCGGTTTGTGCTTGTGCGGGCATGGCGGCCGCAAACATCAACGCGATGGATGCGGTCAGGGTCGTCAGTTTGAATTGCATTCTTGTTTCCTCCCTTATAAGGATTTTTCGGTTTGTTCTTACCTTGCTGTGTAAGCAATCTGCCCAAGGAACGAGCGGATGCGCTCGTTGCGTGCATTGCTGAAAAATTCGGCAGGCGGCGCTTCCTCGAGGATCTGCCCTTTCTCGAAGAAGATCACGCGGTCCGCGACCTCACGCGCAAAACCCATTTCGTGCGTGACGATGATCATGGTCATGCCCGAACGCGCGAGGTCTTTCATCACGTCCAGCACTTCCTTGATCATCTCCGGGTCAAGTGCCGAGGTCGGCTCATCGAACAGCATCACCTTGGGCTGCATCGCGAGCGAACGCGCGATGGCTACCCGCTGCTGCTGGCCGCCCGAGAGCTGGTGCGGATACTTGCGTGAGTGCGCTTCCATGCCGACTTTTGCGAGGAGCTTGCGTGCAGTCTCTTCCGCCTGGGCGCGGGTCACGCCACGCAAGCGGCGCGGCGCCAGCGTGACGTTGTCCATCACCGTCAGGTGCGGGAAGAGGTTGAAGCTCTGGAACACCATGCCGACTTCGGCCCGCACTGCATCGATGTGTTTCAGGTCATCGTCGAGGACGATGCCGTCGATCACGATGCGGCCACTGTCGTGCGTCTCCAGCCGGTTCAGCATGCGCAGGAAAGTCGACTTGCCCGAGCCCGACGCGCCGATGATGACGGTCACTTCGCCCTGGTAGAACTTCGTCGACACATCCTTGATCACGTGGAACTGACCAAAGTGCTTGTTGATGTTTTCCGCGATGATCAGCGGCTCCTTCGTTTCCGGACGCAGCACGCCCTGCGCGCTTGCCGATGCTTCTGACATGTTCATCCTCTCTACCCCGCTCAATGGTGTCGTTCCACATCCAGTTGCCGTTCGATCGCACCGGAGATCTGGGTCAGCACGGTGGTCAGGAGCAGGTAAATGGTTGCGGTCGTAATGAAAACCGGGATCGGCTGAAAGGTGGCGGACTGGATGCGGTTGCCGATGTTGGACAACTCGACCACACCGATCACATAGGCCAGGCTCGAATCCTTGAGCAGGGACACGATGTTGTTCACCAGCGGCGGCAGCGAGATGCGGAACGCCTGCGGGAAGATCACATCGCGGAAGGTCATGAAGGGTGTCAGCCCGAGCGAGCGCGCGGCTTCGGCCTGCCCCTTGTGCACGGCCAGGATGCCGGCGCGGATCGCCTCGGCGTTGTAGGCACCGACGTTGAGCGCCAGTGCCACGACAGCCGAATTGAAGTCCGACAGCTGCAGGCCCGGCACCAGCGCTGGCAGCGCCAGGAACACGAACAGCACCTGCACCAGCAACGGCGTGCCGCGGATGACCCAGATGTAGAAGTCGGCAGCCAGGCGCAACGGCATGAACTTCGACAGTTTGGCCAGCGCGGCCAGCACGCCGAATGCGATGCCGATGACGCCCGACACCACGGTCAGCGCGATGGTGGTCTTGGCGCCCTCCGCGAACTGTTCTGCATTGGAACCGATCGGTTCCGGCATCCAGCTCAAGGGAATCGCCATCAACCACAGGAAGGCGAACAGGCCCGCCACGGTTATGGCGATCGACACCGCGCTACGCTTCTCGCGCGACCACTCCGCCGGTAACAAACTGATTGCTGATCTCACCGCTGTCTCCTCGCTCGATATCGGTCACTGCGTTACTGGCAGCGGATATCTTCTTTCATGTACTTTTCGGACAGGGCCTTGTAGGTGCCGTCCGCCATCACTTCCGCCAGCGCCTTGTCGACCGCGGCAGCCACCGACGTGTTGCCCTTCTTGACCGCGGTCGCCACCTTCTCGACGAACAGGTAGCCGCCGGTTTTCAGCGGTGCATTCGGATTGCTCTCGATTGCGTTCTTGACCACGAAGCGGTCGCTGACCCAAGCGTCAACGCGGCCATTCATCAGCGCGGCGCGGGCGTCGGTGTCCTGCGGGAAGTTCTTCAATTCCTTCACGTTGGGCACCTTCTTCACGTTTTCCATGTAGGTGGAACCGGTCTGTACCGCGACCACCTTCCCGGCCAGCATGTCTGCCGTGCGGATCGAGCCGTCGCGCGACACGATCACGCCGCCGCTGCAGTAGTGCGGGTTGGTGAAGGTCACAGCCTTGGAGCGCTCTTCGGTGACGCCGAAGGAAGCGATCACCATGTCCCAGCGGTCCTGACGCAGGCCGGCCAGCAGCGCGTCGAAGGACAGTGCCTTCCACTCGATGGCGAGGCCCATCTTCTTGACCATGGCTTCGGCCAGCTCAACCTCGAAGCCGGCGAGCTTGGAGCCCTGGAAGAAGTTGAACGGGGGGTAGGCGCCTTCAGTCGCGACAATGATCTTGCCGCTCGCCTTGATCTCATCGAAAGTGCGGGCCTGCGCCGTCATGCCGACGGCCAGCCCTGCGATGGCAACACTGGCAGCAACCAGCAGGGATTTGATGCTCTTCATGTATGTGTTCCTCCGTGGTGGATGAATGATTTACTTTTTCTTTTTCAAGACGAGTTTTCGTCGTGTGGTATTGGACCAGTTAAAGCAAGGTGGTCAAACCAGCATCGCGACGGGTTCTTGAAAAAATGCGACATCGATTCAGCGGTGTACCGATCAGAGGGTGTTATGAACTAGGGAAGGGGGCGCACAGCCCCGAGAACCGGCCGAATGCAAGGCGCGGCGACGCGTCGTGGTGGTTCCACGGCAAGGAGACGCAACACCGCAGGCGGCCGGTTATCGGGGCTGCCCGTAGGGTTCGGTCGAGAAGGGACGCATTGCGGCGTTACGACGCTTGCGCAGGCACCCAGCCTGAGCGGCGCGCCGCACCACCACACTGCATCCCTTCTCGACCGAATGCGCCCCCTTCCCTAGTTCATAACACCCTCTAAAGGCGCGCGATCTTACCGTGCGGGTGCGCGAAGAAAGATCGGAAGTGAGGCAAGCGAAAAGAAGAAAATTTGGTCGATTGACCTATTTATGCGCTTCGCGGGAGCGTCGCGTTTCCCGTCTTGCCGAAAAAGTCAGTATTGATGCGGGTCTCCGCCCGATTTGCGCATTTGTGAATGCGGCAAACCGGAGCGGCATAAGAAGGAGTTAAAAAGTTAGCGGCTTGTCTAGTTCTGGAACTCGTACAAGCCCGGCAGGCCGAGAATTGTTGTCAATTCGTCCAGCGCAGTCTGCACTTCCAGTGCGAGGAAGGGATCGGCCAAGTCTTCCGGCGCCAGGCGGTCGCGGTAGTGCTTGTCGACCCATGCGACCAGCTTGTGATAGAGCGCATCGGTCATGACAACGCCCTGGTGCATCGCCGCCGCTTCCACCTCGGTCAACGCCACACGAAGGCGCAGGCAGGCAGGGCCGCCG
The DNA here is from genome assembly GCA_035627275.1 of Noviherbaspirillum sp. Lineage (GTDB taxonomy): Bacteria > Pseudomonadota > Gammaproteobacteria > Burkholderiales > Burkholderiaceae_D > Noviherbaspirillum. The sequence continues at coordinate 10,266 of DASPMC010000007.1, read as the reverse complement.
CCGTTACGCATGCTTTGGCGCAGGTCGAAGCTGATCAATTCATCGATCGGCCCACCGTTGGCGACCAGACCCTGCAAGTAGTTGGCCACTGCCTGATTCTCCTGGCATTCCTGCGGGACGACCAATGCCATCTTGCCGTTCGGCTTGCTCAGCAACTGGCTGTTGAACAGGTAGCTGGTTACCGCATCGGAAACCGACACATCCTTGGCATCGACGCGAACCGGGCGCAGCTCGGCGCGCACGCCGGCCATTGCCTGATGGAGAACGTCGAGCGTACCGGCTTCATTGACGAACGCCTGCTCGTGATAGAACAAGACGTTGCCGTTGCCGACCGCAATCACGTCGTTGTGGAACACGCCCTGGTCGATCGTGTCGGGCGCCTGCTGGATGTACACCGCCCTCTTCGAATCAAGTCCGTGGAGGCGTGCAACCGCCTGGCTGGCTTCCAGCGTCTGGCGTGCGGGGAAGCGCTTCGGTGCCGGCGCGTCCGGCTCGAATTCAACACGACCGTAGACGAACATTTCGACGCCGGGCGCGCCGTGCGCGGCACACAGGCGGGTGTGGTTGGCCGCCCCTTCATCACCGAAAGCCGGCGTGGACGGCAGCGCATCGTGGACCGCGAAATGCCTTTCGTCGCTGAACAGCGCGCGCAACGCGCGCGCCGTCTGCGTGTGCTCATAGGAACGATGCAGCTTGTTGTTGAGATTGGCTACCGTGAAATGGGTACGTCCGTCGGCAGTATCGGCGGAGGGGCTAACAGTCGCGGCATTCGCCGTCCACATCGGTGATGCGGAGTATGCGCAGGCCAGGATAACGGGAGCCTCCTTGTAGGCACGTGCGATCACCTCGGCATCGGTACCGGTGAAGCCGATGCTGCGCAGCAGGCGGAAATTCGGCCGCGTCTGCGGCGGCAGCAAGGCTTGCGCAAAACCGCGCGACGCCAGTGCGCGCATCTTCGCCAACCCCTGCAGCGCGGCCTCCTTCGGATTAGACACACTGTTGACGTTATTGAACGAAGCCACGTTGCCGAAAGACAGACCGGCGTAGTTGTGCGACGGACCGACGAGGCCGTCGAAGTTGAATTCGCGTGCGGTGATCATGTTTTTCCTTGTCGATGTCCCGTTCAGAATGCGAGGCCGGGCGAGAGTTGCTTCGGCATCTCCAGCGTGCCGTTCTCGATCGAAGCGACCGGATAGGCGCAGTAGTCGGCGGCATAGTAAGCGCTCGGGCGATGATTGCCGGACTTGCCGATGCCGCCGAACGGCGCCGTGCTGGCTGCGCCCGTGGTCGGCCGGTTCCAGTTGACGATGCCGGCGCGTGCGCGGAGCAGGAATTTCTGCCACAGTGACGGGTCGTCGCTCAACAAGCCCGCAGCGAGGCCGTACTCGGTTGCGTTCGCCACGCGCATGGCCTCGTCGAAGCTGGGCACACGGATCACCTGCAGCAAGGGGCCGAACCATTCCTCATCGGGAATGCCAGCGACGCCAGTGACATCCACGATGCCGGGCGAGACGAAGCCTGTGCCGGCTTCGATCTGCCGCATCGGCAGCAGACTCTTGCCGCCACGGGCGACTAGGCCGTCATGCGCCTGCACCAGCTTTTGCGCAACCTGCGCCGACACCACCGGTCCCATGAAGGGTGCAGGAGCATCGTCGTACCTGCCGACGGCGATCTTCGAGGCCACCTCGACCAGTCGTTCGACGAATGCCTTGCCTTTCGGCGAGTCCTCGACGATGAGTCGGCGTGCGCAGGTGCAGCGCTGCCCCGCGCTGACGAAGGCGGAGAAAATTGTGTGGTGTACCGCCGCGTCCACGTTCTCGACATCCCAAGCGACCAGCGCGTTGTTGCCGCCCATTTCCAGCGCCAGCATCTTGCCCGGCTGCCCGGCAAACTGCTTGTGCAGCGACGCTCCGGTCTGGTAGCTGCCGGTGAAGAGAATGCCGTCGAGTTCCGGATGCGCGGCAAGCGCGGCGCCGGTATCGCGTGCACCGTTGACCAGGTTGATCACGCCCTCCGGCAGCCCTGCCTTGACCCACAGCTCGACGGTGCGGATGGCGGTCTGCGGCGCGTATTCGCTCGGTTTGAACACGATGGTGTTGCCGGCGATGAGTGCCGGGACGATGTGCCCGTTCGGCAGGTGCCCAGGGAAGTTGTACGGTCCGAAAACCGCGAACACGCCGTGCGGACGGTGGCGCAGCACGGCGTCGCCGTCCGCGACTTTCGTCAGCGACTCGCCGGTACGCGCATGGTAGGCCTGCACCGAGATGTCGACCTTGTTAGCCATAGTCGTTACTTCGGTACGCGCTTCCCACAGCGGCTTGCCGACCTCGATCGAGATCAGCTTTGCCAGCTCTTCGCTGTGCTCCTTCAGCAGGTCGCGGAAACGATTGCAGATGCCGACGCGAACCTCGAGCGGCTCGGAAGCCCACGCTTCGAATGCAGCACGTGCGGCCTTGCAGGCAACATCAACTTCGGCAGCAGTCGCCGCATGGCCGCTCCAGGTCTGCTGGCCGGTGGATGGATCGCAGGCGGCCAGTTGCGGGCCTTCGCCCGCGATCCACTGTCCATTCAGGAAATGACTATGCATGACTTGTTTTCTTCGGAATGAGCGGCATGGCGCGCACGGCATCGCCGGAGCGGCAGGCCAGCAGTTGCTGTTGGTCCACCGACAGCGCAATGCGGCTGCGATGGGCATGTGTCTGCGAGGTGATCACGCGGAAGTCCTGCATGCGCGTGGTCGAGACCAGAGCGGGCTGGTCGTCGCGTTCCAGGGTCAGGCCGGTGTCGACGATCGCGAGGTCACTCTCGCGCAAGGCGCGCAGCTCGCTCACGCGCGCCTGCAGTACGGGTCCGGCATCGAAGATATCGACATAGCCTTCGTAATACATGCCCTCCTGCTCCAGCAGCCGGCGTGCCGGCGCGGTGTCGACGTGCACCCGGCCGATCACTTCCTGCGCCTCTTGCGGCAGGTAGGCGACATAGAGCGGATGCCGCGGCATCAGCTCGGCAATGAAGGACTTCTTGCCCAGGCTGGTCAGATCGTCCGCATGGTCGAACTCCATCTTGAAGAAATGGCGTCCCAGGCTGTCCCAGAATGGCGAGCGCCCGTCCGCGCTCTGGTAGCCGCGCATCTCGGCGATCAGTTTTTCCGAGAACAGGTGCGGGAATTGCGCAATGAACATGAAGCGGCTCTTCGACAGCAGCTTGCCGTTGGTGCCATGGCGATAGTCCGGGTGCAGGAACAGCGAGCACAGTTCCGCACAACCGGTCAGGTCATTGGACAGGTAGAGCGTGTCCATGCGCGAGAAGACCTTCAGCTCCTTGCTGGAATGCACCAGCGTGCCGATCCGGTAGTTGTAGAACGGTTCGTCCATGCCGACCGCGCTCTTGATCGCGCACACGCCGACGACCTTTCCAATGGCGGTGTCTTCCATGACAAACATATAGTCGCGCTGCGGCGGCGCGATCTGCTCGGCGAAGGATGCGCACGCGATTTCGACGCGCAGGCCCAAGGTCTTGCGGTCCGGCTTGAGGGTCGTCATGCCGGAGCCGACCTTCTCAGCGAGCGCCATCAGCCCGTCCAAGTCCTGTTCCCTGATTGCTCGTACGACTAGCATCGGCGGCCTCACAATTTCACACACAGTACGGAATCGCCCGTTGCGACGTCGAGCACGCGCATAGTCTCATCGCTGAGGGCCACCGCGTCCGACAGGTCGGGCACCGCGCAGTCCGTCATAACCGCGCGGAAGCGCTCTTCGCGCGCCGTCGCGACCAGGCAGGTCGCCGCCGGTGCATCGTCATTTTTCCGCGAGACGACATTGCGGAAGGTCGATTGCGAGAAGGAGCGCAAGGCATTCTTGTGCGCCTGGAGGATAGGACCGCCGTCGAAGATATCGATGTACTCGTCCGGCTCGAATCCCTCGTCGGACAGGATCTCGAAAGGCAGTTCGCCTTCCGCATGCACCTGCCCCATCGCCGCCTGCGCCTCGCCGGGCAGCAGCGGCACGTAGACCGGATAGTGCGGCATCAGCTCGACAATCAGCGTACGGTTGCGTGCCCCCTCAATCGTGCGTTCTGCTTCAAGGAAATCCATCTGGAAAAACTTCCGGCCCAGCGCCTCCCAGAACGGGGAGCGGCCGTTGGCATCAGTGATACCGGACATCGATGCGAAAAATTTTTCGCTAAAGCGCTGCGGCGCGACCGCTGCGAACAGCAGACGAGCCCGCGACAGCAGTGCTGCCTCGTCCCCAATTTCACCGCGATTGCGCAAGTAAAAGCTGGACAGTTGCGAATATCCGGTCAGGTCCGAGCACAACGTCAGCGCATGGACGTTGTGGCTGATGTTCAGGTCGCGCGAGACCTGGTTCAGGACGTCGTTGCGGAAAGAGAAGAAGGTGCCGCTGGAGCCGGCCGTGGCGGAAATGGCCGCGGTGCCGGCGATCGACCTGTCGGCGGCAGATTCCAGCACGAAGAAGTAGGATTCCTCGGTAGGCAAGTCGGGCTGCGCCTTGAACGACGCGATCGAGTGCTCGACCGCCCGCTCGATGGTCGCGCGGGTGCGCGGCAAGGTATGCACGCCGGGCGTGACCACACTCGCCAGGGCTTCCAGTGCCACGATATCGGACGTCTCCACAGGCCGGACGACGTACATAGGTTTCTCCAATCCTGTCGTTGATTACTTGGTTGCGGACAGCATCGCATCCAGTGCGCGGCGCAGGCGCACGATGCCCTCGTCGATCTGCTCGTCCGACACGACCAGCGCCGGCAGCAGGCGCACTACATCCGGGCCGGCGATCAGCAGCATCAGTCCTTCCGCTTCCGCAGCCTTGGCGATGTCCTTCGCCTTGCCGCGCCAGGTGTCGGCCAACACCATGCCGAGCATCAGGCCGCTGCCGCGCACTTTCGCAAACACCTGCGGATAATCGGCGGCGAGCTTTTCCAGCCTGGCCACCAGGTTTTGCGATGCCTCCTTCACGCGGGAGAGGAAGACCGGCGTATTGATGGTTTGCAGTACCTTCAGCGCCACCGCAGCAGCGAGCGGATTGCCGCCGTAAGTGGTGCCATGCGAACCGACGGCGAAGGCGCTTGCCACCGCGTCGGTCGTCAGCATGGCGCCGACCGGATAGCCGTTACCGAGCGCCTTGGCCGAGGTCAGTATGTCGGGCGTGATGCCGTAGCCCATGTAGGCGAACAGGTTTCCGGTACGGCCCATGCCGCACTGCACTTCGTCAAAGATCAGCAGCGCACCCTTGGCGTCGCAGAACTCGCGCAGCGCTTTCAGGTATTCGGCATCAGCCGGCAGAACCCCGCCCTCGCCCTGCACCGGCTCGACCACCACCGCACAGACATCGTCGGTGATTGCTGCGCGGGCAGCTTCGATATCGTTGAACGGAATGTGCTGCAGTTCCGGAGGCAGCGGCTCGAAGCCTTCCGTGTATTTCGGCTGCCCCCCGACGGATACCGTGAACAGGGTGCGGCCATGGAAGGAATTGACGCAGGACACGATGCGCGATTTGTGCGCACCGAACTTGGCATGCGCGTACTTGCGGGCAAGCTTGAAAGCAGCTTCGTTCGCTTCAGCGCCGGAATTGCAGAAGAAGGCGCGGTTGGCGAAGGTGGCGGAGGTCAGCGCACGGGCCATTTGCAGCACCGGCTCGTTGGTATAACCGTTACCGACGTGCCACAGCTTCTCCGCCTGCGCACGCAGGGCATCGACGATCGCCGGATGCGCATGCCCGAGGCCGGTCACGCCGATGCCGGCGGTAAAGTCCAGATACTGCTTCCCGCTTTGGTCCCACAGGTAAAGTCCCTCGGCACGCACCGGTACCATGGTGCTCGGCGCGTAGGTAGGCACCATTACCTCGTCGAAGGTCTGGCGGGTCACTGGTTCCGCTTGAGAAATTGCTGTCATGTCAACTCGCTGAATCGAATTCATTCCATGCTCCGTCTGTCTTGGATGATGGAATTATAGGAACGGGGCCGGCAAAACTCTTTTCAATCTGCGACGCCGAATTTCAGAAAATCGCGGCCCGACGTTGTCATGAAGGCATGATAAGCCAGAAGTTATTTCAAGTTCTTCTGCTCTACGAGACGTCCGGCGACCGCGCGGTCGATGACGATCATGCCGTCCTTGATGTCGCCCTTGTCGTCGAACTCGACTGCCCCCTGCACCTTGCCGGCCACCCGGGCAAGGGGCAAGGCTGGAGAGGAACTGTAGAAATGGAAAGGAGGGGTGGCTTTTGAAACTGCGACGCAGACTTTCAAAATCTGTATCGATTCAAAACGCCCTCTAGGATGATGGCCGCAGCTTGCGCTGGCGTTCCTCGCGCGGCGTAATGCCGAACAATGCGCCGTAAGCGGTAGAAAAATGCGAGCCCGACGAGAAACCGCATATCAGGCCGACCTGCACGATGGAGTGGTTGGTATCCAGCAGCAGTTGACGGGCGCGCTGCAGGCGCAGTTCCAGATAGTAGCGCGAAGGTACGCTGCCCAGGTATTGCTTGAACTGCCGCTCCAGCTGCCGGCGCGAGATGCCCACCAGGTTGGCAATATCATCGGTCGACAAAGGCTCTTCGATATTCGCTTCCATCAACGCAACCGCCTCGGACAGCTTGGGCTGCAATGCACCGAAGCGGGCCTGCAGGGCAACGCGTTGGCGGTCGGACTGCGCGCGAATGCGGTCGATGCAGAGGATTTCCTTGATCTGCGCCTGCACGTCTGAGCCGTACAACGAGTCGATCAGCGTCAGTGTAAAGTCGATGCTGGCCGCCCCGCCGCAACAGCTGAGTCGGTCGCCATCGAGTTCGAACAGGTTGGGCGTCAGGATCGCGCGTTCCGCCGCCTCGTCGGTTTCCGCATACAGCGACCACGGCAAGGCGGTTCGCAAGCCATCCATCACGCCTGCGCGGACCAGCCACAGCACGGCCGAGCCCACTGCGCCCCAGACTTTCGATTGCTGGCAATATTCGACGAGTCCGCGCAGCTGCGCGGGTGCCAGCGGCACATACTCCTCGTCCGCCACGACCAGCGCAATGTGATGCTGCTGGCGCTCGGCCGGTCCCGCAGCAAGGAGAGCCGCCAGCGGCAGCACATCGACCTGCAGGCGCTCCGGCCCGAGCAACCTGGCCGCCGTCCGCCATGGCTGGACCACGCCGGCGAGCGCCATCGACACGCCCCTGCCCGCATCAACCAAGAGAATGCGCAGCGGCGTTTCCTGTCCGAAGCTGGCTAGTCTGGAAAATGGCATGGATGACCGGAGTTGTTTTGCGTCATGTGCATTGTCATCCAACATCGTCCCCGCACCAATAGCCTTGCCGGAAAACCAAAAGATGCCGTCGCTTTTTGGCAAGTCAGGAATGCGCTGTTCGCACGGCCGGACGCCACTGACTCACGATCATCCCGGCAATGAGCAGCAAGCCGCCCACGACACTACGCATCGTCATCATCTCGGCCAGCCAGAAATAGGCGGCGATCGCAGCGCATGCCGGCTCGAACGCGTAGACGATGGCGGCCTCGTTGGCGCTGGCATGGCGCTGGCCCCAGGTTTGCAGCGAGATGATCGCGGCCGTTGCGAACACGCCGAGATACAGCAGGTTGTAGAAATTGCCGCGTATCCGTTCCTCGACACCGGTCCTGTCGATCGCCTGCGGTTCCGTCATCGCGATCCATAGCGCGGCGCACACGGCAACGGCGATAATCTGCACCGCGGTCAGTGCCATCATGTTGTCGGCGCGGCGCGTCAACGTCTCCATCAGCTTGACGTAGACGCCGAAGCAGAGCGCCCCTGCCAGTGCAAGCGTGTCGCCCGTGCTCCACCCGCCGCCGTCCCAGCACATGACAAACAAGCCCGCCATCGACAGCAGCACCGCGATGATGATGCGGTTCTCCGGCATGCGGCCGGCCGCCACGCCGAGCAGCGGCACGATCAGCACATTCAATCCGGTGATGAATGCGTTGCGGCTGGCGCTCATCTGTCCCAATGCCTCGACCTGGAACATGAACGCGGCAAACAGCATCAATCCCAGGACGCCGCCGGCGACGCCATCCGCCTTGCTTGCGCGCAGCAGGAATGGTGCCAGCAGCACACCGGCGAGCGCAAAGCGCAGGAAGGCTATCCAGACTGCGGAGAAATGCTCCGATAAGTCCTTCATCGCTGGGAAGGTAGTACCCCACACGACGGTGACGATCAATAGCGCCAGAACGCCTTGTATATGTTTCGGCATCGTTTCACAACATGATGAAAATTCAAGGGCGCCTATTATCGGTGCAATCCATTCATCGTGCTGCGGCGGTCATCTTGAAGATCGCCTGTGCATTGCCCGCATCAAATCCGAGGTCGAGCGCAGCCGGCTGTGAAGGCGTCTGCACGATTCGGTCGCGGCTGATGAACTCATAGAAGCTTCCGGGCACTTCCCGATGCACGATGTTGCCTTGCCCGTCCAGGAATGGGCGCAGCACCGGATCTGCTTTGAATGCCGTCTGTCGGATACGTCCGCTCTGCGAAACCTCGATCGCCTTCTTCATCGGGCGTCCAAGCGCCGCCTGCTCGCGCGTCAGGCGTTCCAGGTCATCGACGCGGTCCGTCACGTGGTTGAATGCATTGCCCTCCGTGGCGATCCATGCCATTTCGTCGGATTCCTCGCGAAGGATTTCATAGTCTGCCAGCGCAGGGATGTCGTGCTGGCGATCGAAGCAGGCTTTCAGCTGGGGCAGCAACTCGGCTGCCTCGGCAAACGGAAGACGTCCATCGCGCGCCAGTTCATGCAGCAGGCACTGCGCCTTTGGTAGCAATGGGTCTTTCGATGTCGACAGGACTCGCGTCACGGCTTCCTGGAAACGTGCGGTAAAGCGCTCCGGATGCAGTTCGCTGACGAAGAACTGCGCGATCTCCTCGGGGTTGTCCACCTGTGCGTACGAACGCCCCGTCATGCCGATCCGGTCCAGCGGGAACACGCCATTCAGACGATAACCAAGTGGCTCAAGGATGCGCGTAAACGCCGCTTCCCCCGGCGGCAAGGCGCCGTTCTGCATCCAGCGTACCGTGCGCAATGCACCGTGATCGTGGAACACCGTGCCGCCACGTGCGGCCACCTCCTCCGTGTACAGCCGCCCGGTCGACACCCGCGACAGCAGATCGACGAACAGCACCATATTCAACGCTTGCGCCAGTTCCTTGCGCGACACCCAGCCGCATTCCCAGACGCTGAAGCCGGACGGGATCGTCATCAAATGCATCACCCGTTCCGTGTTTTCGGTTCCGATGGTTTTCTCGACGAGGTTGAAGAGATTGCTTTGGTGCGATGCCATGCATGCTTCCTTTCATCAGGTAAGGTCCACCTCGCGAGCGCGCGGCAGGCTTTGCCGCGCCCGGATTCGGACGCGGCTCGCAATAAGACGGAATGGATTGAAACGCCTCAGAGATCGAAACTGATCCCTTGCGCCAACGGAAGCGCGTGGCTGTAGTTGACCGTATTGGTGGCTCGGCGCATATAGGCCTTCCAGGAATCGGAACCGGATTCGCGTCCGCCCCCGGTTTCCTTCTCACCGCCGAATGCCCCGCCGATCTCGGCGCCGCTGGGGCCGATGTTGATGTTGGCGATACCGCAATCGCTGCCGCTGGCCGACATGAACAGTTCCGCCTCGCGAATATCGGTAGTGAAGATACTGGACGACAGGCCCTGCGGAACGTCGTTGTTCCACGCAATCGCCTGCTCGAGCGACTGGTAGCGCACGACGTAGAGTATCGGTGCGAAGGTTTCATGGTGCATGATTGCCGTTTGCGACGGCATCTCCACCAGCGCCGGTTGCACGTAGAAGCCGTTGCCGCAGTCCGGGACCTGGACACGTTCGCCACCCGACACCTTGCCGCCGTCGGCATTCGCCTTCGCCAGCGCATTCTGCATTGCGTCGAACGCGCCGCCGTCGATCAACGGGCCGACCAGCGTTCCCTTTTCCAGCGGATTGCCGATTGGCAGGCCGGCGTAGACTTTCTTCAGGCGCGGCACCAGTGCGTCATAGACACTGTCGTGGACGAACAGCCGGCGCAAGGTCGTGCAGCGTTGCCCCGCCGTTCCTACGGCGGAAAATACGATCGCGCGCATAGCCAGTTCAAGGTCGGCGCTCGAGGCGACGATCATTGCATTGTTCCCGCCCAATTCGAGAATAGTGCGCGCCAGGCGCTGCGCGCAGGCCTGCGCGACGGCGCGCCCCATGCGCGTGCTGCCGGTAGCGCTGATCAGCGGCACGCGCGAGTCGTCGACCAGGATC
>DASPMC010000006.1:0-34792 GCA_035627275.1 Noviherbaspirillum sp. | reverse complement strand
CAGGCTCAAGAAGGAGATTGCGGTCTATGAAAGAAAACGCAACCAAGCCAGGGCGACGATCGACTGGCCTTTTACCACCCCCGACGCGCGTCAGAAAATGCGCCGGATTTATCCATTAAATTCATCTGGATGATCTACTAGATCCCGGCCTTCGCCGGGATGACGGGGAAAGGTCAATTCGCATTGAAGCTCATGTGCCCGCGGATCTTGGCAATCCGAAAATCAAAGCGCGTCGGACCACTAGTAGATCGTCACACTTTGATTCTCGGATTACGCTTGCGTGCGGGCTGATACAGTAGTACGCGAACAATGTCTCCCCGTCGTTCCCGCGGAGGCGGGAACCCATAGTGAGTTTGTTCCATCAACCGGCCTATGGGTTCCCGCCTCCGCGGGAACGACGGGGGACAGGGATCTGAAATTTCAAGATATGACCTCGCAGTTAAGCGCCACCAGAAAATCGAAGTGTGACGATCTACTAGGCCCGGGGCTGGAAAGGTGAGGCGGCAATATGTCGGATGAAGCCGAGGGCAAAGCGGTGCCCGGCTGCGGTCACGTAATCAAAGTCAGGACGAGGCGAAGCAAACCGTCCGGGCGCAACCAGGAGTCAGAAAATAGAAAAGGCGAGCAGCTGCTATCGCTGCCTGTTGATCATTTCATGCAACTCGACCCGGTTATAAGCGCAACGCATGGCATCCTTGCTGCTGACGACCTTTTTGTTGACGAGTTGTGCGAGATCCTCGTTCAGGGTGCGAGACATGTTGTCGGCTTTGCGTTTCATGAAGTCGGACACCATGTGCAGTTTTCCCGGATCGGAGATGTAGGCCGACACTTGCTGGTTGTTGTTGAACAATAGCTCGCTGGCCAGCGCAAAAGAGTCACCGCTTTCAGTAGGAACAAGACTTTGGCAGATGACCCCGATCAGCGAATTGGCCAATCCGATCGCACGTTGATCCCGGTGTTCGGAAGGGAAGAACGCCAGCAGCTTGGAAATCGCACCGGCGGCACTGTTGGTGTGCATCGTTGCAATGACAAGATGTCCCGACTCGCCGGCGTGCAAGAGGGTGTCCGCCGTATCGAAATCCCTCACTTCACCGACCATCAGCACATCCGGTTTTTGCCGCATCGCGTCCTTGAGACCGGATGAAAAACTGGGTGTATCCGTCGGGACTTCTTTCTGCGAAATGATCGCTTGCTTGCGATCGATCTGATATTCGATCGGCTCCTCGATCGTGACGATGTGGGCGCTGCGCGTGGCATTGATGTAATCAAGCATCGATGCACTCGTCGTCGTTTTACCTGAACCCGTCGCGCCGGTCACCAGAATGATGCCCTTAGAGGCTTCCAGCATGGTTTTCACATAGGAAGGCAGGCCGATCCGCTCGAGGGGAAGCGGGTGCAGCGCCAGGCGCCTGATAGAGATCGCTACCTTGTCGCCGCATGACAGCCGATACACATTGCAGCGCAGGCGGCATTGCGTCAGCACGAAAGGACGGTCGATCGCGCCTTCGATGATCTTGTCTTCCCAGTCCTCGTCGATTGCCTTGAGAAGGGGACGCATATCCTCTTCCAGCACAGGCTCGCTGCTGATTTGCTCCCAGCCCCGGGGGGTTTTGAGCATCATGGGAGCATCCTGCTCGATGTGGATGTCGGTGAACACGATCTGGCCGTTTACCAGGGTCAGAATTTCTCCGAGCAGATCTCGGTAGAGTTGGAGATCGTTATTCATAGTTTCCCCGAATTAGAGACAGTATGCGTTTACGCATTGCTACTGCGGTTGAAAGATGCGCTGCGGCAATATCTAGGTGCATTGTAGCAATGTGCATACGGGGATTTCTCAAAATTCATCAGCTGTACTTGTGAGTTGGTTACAGAATAGTTGAGAAATTTCTGAGACGTTCACGCTTCTGATCGGCAGGTGCGGCATGGAGATTCACCTGCTTCCAAGGGATGTGGCGCTGCGGGAAGGGGAAATGGGAAAAAATCTGGCTAGGCACGCCCGCATCCGACACGGTCCGGCTTGCCGGAACCGTATCGAAACTGGATCTCTTGCATCTGAAATTCAGATCATTTCCTTTCAGCGTTCGCGTCCAATGGGTGGACGATCACGCTTATTCGCCTTGTCCGCTTGCAATCTTGCAAACCAATTTCTCAGCTGAGCGGCGGCTTCCACCGTAAACCAGGACTGGCCTGCGAATAGGCTGGACATTTCAATTGCGAACTCTTTCGCAGGGGGCTACCCACTGGGTACCGCAAGCGGCATGATCCACTGGGTAGGCAGAATAATCCCGACAAAGACCGTCGATGAACGATGGTCTTTGTCGGGGCGACAGCGCTGACGAAGCGCATTGCACACAAAAATTCAGCCACCCCCGTTACCCGGCAAGATAGGTTTTCCTCCGTAGCCCCCAGGCGGATGCCGTCTTTTGAATTCCTCGTTCATCTTCATGAGAAGTTGTTTCAATTGCTCGCGGGATTTTTGATACCACTCAAAGGTACCAAACTTCTGATCGAAGGGGGCCATCATCTCTTCCCCTGGGTTCCTGTTTGCATCATTGACAATGACCTCAATTGCCAGCGCAAGGAAAGCCAAGCCGAATGCCGCTGTCCCGGTCATGGGGATGAGGGTTCTCCACATTGCCTGGAGCGCCAGGTTCGATCCAAAACCTGCCCCGATGGTGGCTGCGCCCATACCTATAAAGAATGCGCCGCTCAGGATATTTAACGTGGCGGCTATGTTAGACCCTAACTTGCCGTCGCCGCTTAACAGGGTCTTGATTGCGAGATAGATTTGCAGGCCGCCCCCAGCCGCGCCGGTAAGACCACCGAGCCATCTGCCGACATTGAGAACAAACTTATGCCATGAAGGCGCAAGCAGTTTGTTTACGGTTCCGAGATTGGCTGGATTTAGTGCCCAATCTGACCTGCCCAATAGAGTCCTGGCCGCCCATCCGTCCCTCAAAAATTTCAAGTGGGTGAAAGTCCCTGCCTGAGCCCACACACCGGCATACTTGGTCGATTGGAATATGTTCATGATCAATTCCACATATGCATCAGGATCGCCGGATGCCAATTTTTTCTGGTAGTAGTCTGTGCTCCAGAACGCGGCCGTCGCCACAATACCCGTCACACTCATGAAGGTATTGAAGTACTTGCTTGTGTTTAACCACCCCTTGGCAAATGCTGAGTCAAGCGAGACCCTGCCGAAGTAGAGACTCAGCGTAAGGTTCCGCAACATCGCCACAAATTGCTTATCCCTTGTCGTATTGGCCATGAGCTCTTTAAGGGTTGTGTTGATGTCGGTAAGCACCGGCGGCTTGCCCGTGAAGAGATCGATCACCTTGCCATTGGCATCTTTGTAGACGATTGCCCCAGTCGTGGGGTCAATATGCAGCGTCTTGCCAGTGATCGTCGTCTTCGTCTGGCCCGTCTCTGGATCGATCACATCCCAGCTCTGGGTCGCTGGATTGAATTTGACCAAGATCGGAGAGCCCGTTGTCGGGTCAAGGACAATGTTGCCGCCGGTCTTGGGATCCACCACTTGCTGTCCGGTCAGAGGATCGATCACATAGGTGATGTTGGTCTTCGGGTCGGTCCAGGTAGGCGTGCCGGTGGGCGACACGACGACGGGAGTGCCATCCGGCCCAAGCACTGGTTTGCCGGTCTGACTGTTGTACACGAGTGGATTACCGTTCTTGTCCGTGAGGATCTTGCCGTCAGGACCGACTGCCACGGAGGCACCGCTATTCGGATCCACCACAATCGAGTTACCCGTGGCCGGATCCACCAGGCGCTTGCCGGTTTTCGGATCGATGACGAAAATTCCCCCCGACTTTGGATCGGTCACCGGCTTGCCATTGGGACCGATTTCGACCGGCACAGGGGTGTCGCCCAGCAGCACGATCGGGTTGCCGGTGTCCGGATTGGTCAGGGGCTTGCCTGTCGGACCGTACAGTGTGACGTTGCCGTTTTTATCCTTCACTGGCTCGCCATCTTCATCGACGGCGAACGTGTAGCCCGTGTCCAGGTTGCGCTGGATTCGATTGCCATTTGCGTCGAGCAACGGTTTGCCGTCGGGGCCCACAAGCTGGATGCCGCCGGACTTCGTGTCTACCTCGCCAATAACATCCCCGGTCACGGGGTCAACGGCATAGACTTTGTTATTGATGATTTCAAGGGGCGTGCCCGTGGCAGGATCGAGCATTGGCAATCCGGTTTTGGGATCAATTACGATCAAGTTGCCAGTCGGCCCCCGGAGGAAGGTCGGCGGAGCACCGGGATTGCTGGGATTTGCAGCTACCCACTGTCCCGAGCTTCCGTGAAAGACTATTGGTCCGCCAGTTGGGGTTGTGACGGGTTTCCCGGTATTAGGGTCGATCAGATGTCTTAATCCGGTCAACGGGTCGGTCGCAACAGCCAGGCCTGAGTTGGGCTCGATGGAAACGGTTGCAATCTCGCCGTTGGGGAGAGAGATGGTCATGATCGAGTTGGTCTTGGGATCCACCAAGGGGATGGTGCCATCGGGATTCGTGTACACGTAGGTGGAGCCATTCGCATTTGTGACCAGCAAGATCATGTTGCCGTTCTTGTCTTCCGCGATCGCATGGTTGGTCTTGGGATCGACGAGGCGCTGGCCGTTCTTGTCATACAAGAACACATTGCCCTTGTCGTCGGCCGCCGGTTTCCCTGTCTTGGGATCCAATGCCGCGATACGACCGGTATCGGGATCGACAATCATTTCTTGTCCCTGGGCATTCTTGACGCGATTGCCTTTCTGGTCGACTAGATGGCTAAACTTGCCGTCCGGATTTTCCTCCACCCAGTTGCCATTCGCATCGACGACGATCTTGTTGCCATTGGTGGGAGAAACCAGCGGATTGCCGTCCGCACCGATCGGCCGAAGCTCCGCTGTTTCGGTCTCGGGATCGTAGATCATGGCGGTTTTGGTACTGGGATCCACCAACGGTTTGCCCGTCTTGAGGTCGGTCACGATCCAGTTGCCATTTGCGTCAACGGTGGCGCCAGCCGGTCCGTTGGGCGTATTAATGACCACGATCGGATTGCCGAATTTATCCTTCATCGGCTGGCCAGTGGCGGGGTTGATGGCAAACGGCTTGCCGGTCTTGGGGTCGGTGAGAACCTTGCCGTCGGGGCCGATGGCGGTGGGGGTATTGGTTTCCGGATCGACAACGATATTGTAGGTTTTACCGTCGACGGTCGTGGTCAATGGGTTGCCGGTTTTCGGGTCGACAACAATGACATTGCCATCGGCATCCGTGAGGGGCTTGCCCGTGTTGCCGTTATTGACGTAGGCCGTACCTGTCTTGGGGTCGAACAGGACATGGTTGCCATTCGGATCGACAATGTGATTGCCGTTGGCATCAGTGATATAGGGAGGATTGGCCGTATCGTTGTAGGGATAGACAATGTAGTTGCCGGTATCCGGGTCATACACCACTGGATGGCCCCAGAGTTTGTCTGTTACCTGCTTGCCGTCAGGGGTATAGAGATACGGCCTGCCGTTGGCATCGGTAATTACTTTGCCATCCGGGCCAACCGCAATAGTGGCGTTAGGGTTGCCGGCCGGGTTGAACAATGTATTCCCGTCCGCAGTTTTCACCGGATGGCCGTCCGGGCCCAAGACCTGCGTGGGGAGATTCAGGTTCGGGTTGATATTGTTCAGGTTGTTGATCAGCTCGTTAAGGAGGGGGTTCGTCTTCGACTCAGGTACGCCCAGATTGCCTAGCGAACCAAACAGGGTCTGCAGCATCTTTTCCCGCTCTTCGGGCGTGGCGTTGGCCAGCATTTGCTGAACGGCCGGGTCTTTCAGCCTGTTCTCCTGCAGGTGCTGGAGCACGCTGACAAGGGTTTTGCCATCTCCAAACCCGTTAGCCTGCATTTTCGTCAACAGCTCCTTCACTTCCGGATTTGCGTTGATCAAATTGTCGATCTCATTACTCATCTGCTGATTCAACCAATCCCTCAAAGCCGGATTTTCGGTCAGCAGCTTTTCGAGCGAGGCATTGACTTCACCCGGGGGGAAAAGCTTATTGAACATCTCCGGGGTGATGTTCCCGATTTGGCCCATATTGAGGCCGCCTGCGCCTGCGCCCAATGCCGTCATGAGAGCAGCCCACTGGCTGATCGCATCCGGCGGTTGTGCCTGACCCTCTGCATGCTTGTTCGCGTTTTCAACTATCTTCGCCCAGATTTCAGCCCAGCGGGACGACTGGGTATTAGGGTCTGTGAGACCGAGCTTTTTCAGGACCTCTTGGACAAGCGGGTCGTTCAGGTCCGGCGGCGGGTTCAAGCCGGGAGGAATGGTGAGCGGCGAGGTTGGCGGCGTCGTGGGAGCCAAGATCTGGAGGCCGGGCGGAAGGGTAAGGCCCAGATCCCCCGGAGCCAGGTTAAAACCCAAGGGGTTGGTACCCGGAGGCACGGTAAGGCCCAAATCACCCGGAGGAAGCACGCCAGGAAGATTCGAGATTGTGAGATTTGGCGGGAGTTGAAGGCCGAGATTGCCGGGCAGGCCACCCGGCGGGATCAGCGGAACATTTGCCAACAGTCCGTCCGGGACCACCCCAAGGTCGAGTGGATTCGTTACGGTTGTGAGGGAGAGCGGCGGATTAATACCTGGCGGGACGATCTGCTGGCCTGGATCCAACGTTTCGCCCGGATTTAGCACACCAGGGGTGAGGGGATTGGTTACGGTTGTGAGGGAAGTCGTTGGATTTGTTGCCTCAGGATTGATTGTAAGGTTGGGATCCAACAAGTCGTTTGGATTCACTATTTTGAGAGAGGGGGGGGCAGGCGGATTCCCGCCTTCAGCGGGGATGCCTGGCGTCGGTGTGACTGTCTCTAGTGTCGTAGTGATTCCCGGCGGGTTTTCGGGAGGGGGCGTCGGCGTCGTGCCCAAAGGCGTTGTTGGATCCACATTGAGGTGTAGATCCAACTTCGGATCTGTTGCCGCAAGGTTGATGGTTCCCGGCGGGGTCTGATTCTCCGGCGGGGTCTGATTCTCCGGCGGAGTTTGATTCTCCGGCGGAGTTTGATTCTCTGGCGGAGTCTCCGGTAGAGTGGGTTCAGTTCGCCGCTCTAGCGCCTTGACTACTTTCACCTCCGGTTCCGGCGGTTCCGGTGGTGGCGGAGGCGGCGGGGGAGGCGGCGGCGGGGGAGGCGGTGGAGATGCTTCTACTTCGGATGAGGATTCAACGGACATGATCTGATCTCCTTAAATTGGTTTTCTTAGATAGGAACTACATTGATGGTTCGCACTTCTGACGACGGCGAATTACTGCCTGCCGGCTCGCTCCTGATGCAGAAGGCATTCCTTGAGAAATGCCGCTTACGATGAGGAAGCGCGAATCGGATATGGCGCGTTGTTGAGCGTGGAACCGGGAACAGGACGGCGCAGGGGCGTTAGCCCAAGGCGTGCCGGCGCACCGGCTCGTCATTCGCGGCGCGATTTGTCACGCGAGGTCGTCGGCGTTGTGCCGGATGCGCTTGCGTTACGAGTAATTGGTGTGGATGCATGAAATATGTCTCCGACTTGGCAGTGCCAGCATCGTCTTTGTCGTTGCGCTCTTCTGTGAAAAGCGCGCTCCTCGAATTGGAATTCATTTATCTGTCCTGCTCTTGGGCTGATCATTCTTCTCGGAATGAAAGGACTACTGAACACATAGGACGGAAAGCGCGAGACTTCAATAGCGATCGTTCAGGAATTGTTAGGCTGACCTCATAAGCGCTCGGGAGGGCGTGCCGAGGCCCGGTCAGGCAATGCGGAATGTGCCGAGAGGGCATGGAGGAATTGCGTGATCTGACCGCTGGTTGGGCCACCTCATATGGTCAGACGCGAGAGGAGTTTTGCTGCGTACGATCTTGCCGCATTCCGATTGGGTAACTGATGCCGATTGTACGTAAAGGGGAACGGAGAGTTCTCAAAAAAGCTCACTGCGATTGCATGCTGAATGCCGTTGGAAGATCTGTCTTTGAACGAATGGTGCCATGAACCGGCGTCTGTCCCATACGTCCGCATCCGAAACGGTCCGGCTTACCGGACCGTGTTGAACCGGACCTTTTACACATGAAATTCCTGATTCAGATCGTCTCTTCAGAAATCTCCTCCTTAGTTAGCGTGGTCGTGGCCCGGTATGCCTATGCGTGACGTTGCCTGATGCCACCATCCTTTCAAACCACTTTTTCAACTGCTCAATGCGTTCCGGAGTAGCCCAGGACTGGCCTTGGAATAGCTTGTTCATTTCTGCGGTGAACTCTTCCCCGGGGGAATTGCCCTTAATGAGATCAATCATTAAGGCAATGAAAGTCAAGCCGAATCCAGCCGCCCCAAAAGCAGCGGTCAGGGCAGAAGCTCCCATGATGGTGGCCCCACCCATGCCGACAAACGCTACCCCGCCGGCAAACGAAAACATGTTGCTTATAAAATTCGCTGCAACCTTGCCGGGGTCGTTCCCTTCGAAATCAGCTATGTTTTTGATCGCAAAATACATCTGCATGAAGCCCGCAACCCCGCCGCCAATGCCGCCCACCCATTTTCCCCAGTGTGCAGCTACGGCATGCCAGCCCGGCTTAAATTGCGTGGCAAAGAATTCGGGACCCTTGGCGGCCAACTCCGGAAAATCCTTAAGAACTTTAGTCCATTGACTCTTCAAAATATTCATGTGAGTGAAGGTGACGGAGCCAGCCCAAGCGTTGGCATATTTGCTCGCATTGCCCACATTCATGAAAAATTCTGCTATCGCATTGGGATCGCCGGAGTTCAATCTTTTCCGGTAGTCGTCCGTGCTGTAGAACACCGCCGTGGCTACGATGCCCGCCAAGCTCATGAAGTGATTAAAGTACTTGCTTGTGTTTAACCAACCCTTGGCAAATACCGGGTCAAACACGACCTTGCCGTAGTAAATGCTCTGTGCAGCGTTACGCACTGCGCTCACAATTTTTTTATCGGTTGAGGTTGAGCTGAACAGTTTGTCGATGTTCGCAAACATGTCGCCAGGCTTGATCAACTCCGGCGCCTGGTTCGTGTAGAGATTGGCGAGGCTGCCATCGGCCTTTTTGTAGACCAATGCGCCGGTCTTGGGGTCAACGAATACCTTGTTGCCTTCGGCAGTTACCCTCTGCTTGCCCGTGTTGGGATCGATCAGGGTCCAGGTGCCAGGCGCATCTTCCTTGACAAAGATCGGCACGCCCGTTGCCGGGTCGATGATCATGGCGGCTCCGGACTTGGGATCCTTCACATGCTGTCCCGTCTTGGGATCCATCACCCAGACGATATTCGTCGTCGGGTCGGTCCAGACCGGCATGCCGGTGCCCGGCGCCACCACAAGGGGTGTTTTTCCATCGGGCGCAAGCACCACCTGACCGGTCTCGCTGTTGTGCACGATCGCATAGCCGTTCGCATCCTTGATGATGTTGCCGTCGGCATCGATTCCCACGGACGCGCCGGTGTTCGGATCCACCACAATGCGGTTACCGGTGGCCGGGTCCACCACCGGCTTGCCGGTTTTGGGATCGATGACGATAATCCCGCCCGATTTGGGATCGACCACCGGTTTGCCGTCGGGACCGATTTCGACCGGCACAGGGGTATCGCCCAGCAGCACGACAGTGTTGCCGGTAGCCGGATTGACCATGGGCTTGCCTGTGGCGTCGTACAGCACGGTGTTGCCGTTGTCGTCTTTCACGGGCTTGCCGTCGGCACCGACTGCGGTCGTGTAGCCCGTGTCCAGGCTGCGCTGGATACGATTACCGTTGGCGTCGACTAACGGATTGCCGTTGGCGTCCACGAGCTGGACGCCGCGGGTCTTCATGTCGACCTCGCCAATGATCTGTCCCGTATTGGGGTCCACGGAATAGGTCTTGCCGTTGATGACTTGAATGGGACTGCCAGTGGCGGGATCGACGACCGATTCGCCGGTTGCGGGATCAAACACGAGCGTTTTGCCAGTCGGATCCTTGAACGTGGGCTGCTTCGTTGTCGGGTCCATGACCACGAGTTGGCCGTCCTTGGTTTTGAACACTTCCCTGGTGTCGGGGTTGACCAGATAGCTCTGTCCGCTGGTCGGGTCGGTCGCGACGAGATGGTTGGAGCCGGGGGCGAGGCCGACTGGCATCTCCGTCGGGCCGTTCTTGATGGTCATCACCGTGCCGGTTTTGGGGTCGAACACAGGGGTGGTGCCGTCGGGAAGCGTGTACACGTAGGTCGAGCCATCTCCATTCGTGACCAGTTCGATCAGGTTGCCGTTCTGGTCTTCCGCCACCCTATGGTTGGTCTTGGGATCCACGATGGGCTTGCCGGTCTTGTCATACAAGAAAACATTGCCCTTGCCGTCGTCTACCGGTTTGCCGGTCTTGGGATCCCATGCGGCGAAGCGGCCAGTCTCGGGGTCGACAATCAGTTCATGTCCCTTGTCCGTCTTGACGCGGTTGCCGGTGTCGTCGACCAGATGGGTGACGGGGCTGTCCGGATCCAGCTCCACCTTGTTGCCGTTTTCGTCGAGGATGATCTTGTTGCCATTGGTGGGGGAAACCAGCGGCTGGCCGTCGGGGCCGATCGGCCGGACTTCCGGTTGCATGGTTTCGGGATCGATGAGGAGGGCGGAACGGGTGCTCGGATCCACCATCGGTTGACCGGTGTTGAGGTCGGTCACGATCCAGTTGCCCTTGTCGTCAATGATGACGCCCACCGGAGCGCCATTCAAACTGGGGTCGTCCAGGATCAACACCTGGTTGCCGTTTGGATCCTTGAGCGGCTGGCCGGTGTTCTTGTCGATGGCAATCGGATAACCGTGCTTGTCGTCGGTGACAATGTCGCCGTTTTCATCGACAGCGATGACGGACTTGGTGTCCTGGTCGACAACGATATTGACGGTTTTGCCGTTCACGTTCGAGGTCAACGGCTTGCCGGTGGTCTTGTCGACGACGATGGTATTGCCATTGCTATCGGTGACGATCTTGCCATTAGCGTCCTTGAGGACGGTAGCACCGGACATGGGGTCGAACAGGACATGGTTGCCGTTGGCATCGACAACCTGATTCCCGTTCTGGTCATAGACATACGGCCTGCCATTCTCGTCGACGCGAACGGTGCCGTCCGGGCCAACCGCAACGTAGGTGTTGAGGTTGCCGGCCGGGGTTATCAGTTTATCGCCGGTCGAAGTCGTCAACTGCCGGCCGTCCGGGCCCAGGGCCGGCGTGGGCAGCTTCAGGAACGGGTTGGCCTGATTCAGGTTGGTGATAAGTTGGTTTAAGGAGGGGTTTATCTGCGTCTGAGACGTTCCCAGTTCACCAAGGGTACCGAACAGGTCAGCCAAGTACTTTTGCCGCTCTTCAGGCGTGGCGGAGGCCAGGTACTGTACGACTTTGGGGTCGTTCAGCCTGTCCATCTGCAATTTTTTGAGAACGCCGATGAAGGAGTCATCCAAGGTGTCAGGCAGGGCGTCTTTATTGAGAAGGGGCGTAAGTTTCTTATTCCAGTACTCATTCTTGCCGATCGCCTGGTTGAGCTCATAGGAAAACTCGTTCTGCAGCCAATCCTTCAAGCCCTGATCGGTCAGCAGCTTTTGGAGCTTGGCATCGATTTCGCCCTTGGGGAAGATCTGGCTTGTGCCCGGCATGCCGCCGATTGGATTCGTGGGGATGGTTCCAAGGTGGCCGAGATCCATGCCGCCTTCGGCGAAGCTCTTTGCCAGCATGTTCTGGAACCATTGGCTGATCAGGTCCGGCGTTTCGCCGTTTGCCAACTGCTGGTCCAAATGCTCCTTCGCGCGTTTCAGCACGTTCTCCCAGCTACTCTCTACGACTGACTTTTTCGTATTGGGGTCGACTTGATTGATGAAGTCCAGGAATGCTTGTACATCCGAGTTGACCGGCTTCGGCTCTTGGCCGGGAGGAGTGGGGGGCGGCAGCCCGGCCAGCGGGGAGAGCGGCGGAAGTGTTAAGGGTGTCCATCCCGGAGGAACTTGACGCAGCAGGGCCGGATCGATGTCCGGGCCAGTCAACAAGGCGTTTGGATCTGTCTGCGCAAGAGTGAAGAGATTCGTACCCGGAGCGGTTTGCAGGCTGAGCGGATCGATGGCCGGGGCAGTCACCAAGGCTTGTGGAGCGACTGTTGTAAGAGCGAGGGGATTCGTTTCCGTTAGGGTAATGGGGGAGGTAGCCGGATTCGTGTTTAGAAGGAGGGCATCGTCCAACACAAGGTTTGGATCCAACTTCGGATCTGTTGTCGCAAGGTTGATGGTTCCCGGCGGGGGCGCGTTCTCCGGCAGCGTCTCGTTCTCCGGCAGAGTGGGTTCAGTTCGCCGCTCCAGTGCCTTGACTACTTTCACCTCCGGTTCCGGCGGTGGCGGAGGCGGAGGCGGAGGAGGAGGAGGAGGAGGAGGAGGAGGAGGAGGAGGAGGAGGCGAGGTTTCTACTGACGACGATGTGGAATCGATGAACATGATCTGATCTCCTTGTGAGGAAGCGCGAATTGGATATGACGCGATGTTGTTGAGCGCGGAACCGGGAACAGGACGATGCAGGGACTACCCAAGGGTGGCAGCGCAGCGGCGCGACATTCGCAGCGTGATTTGTCGCGCGAGGTCACCCGCGTGTTGCCAGATGCGCTTGCGATTTCAAGACAGCCTTCTCTTGTTTCCTGTTGATAATTTGCTACGGCGATGAATGCTAGACAAGATTTATGACAGGGTGATGATGTGCGGACGCAGGAGGGCTATTCCGAGAAGGCCGAAGCCCGCGTGATTCGAACGCGGGTTTTTGTTTGTAGAGCCAAGGGATAGGCGGCTACCCAAGGGCATCGATATCGCTAAAGCGGCTTTCAAGAGTCGCCATTGGCGGTGATGCGGGAGGTATGCCTAGGAGGTGAAGGCCGGAAGGTCTTGCGACCCAGGGCCACGCCGCGCAGCGAATGCTCTGCGGTCATGTGTCGATGTCGAGACACCACTATGGCAAGAGCGCGTCAGCGCGTCCCGGGTTGAGTGCATACAGGATTGCTGCTGTTGTGTCGGATTTCCTCGACAGCGTTTGTGCTGTCTGGCGCAGCCATCGCTTCATCGCATCGAGCAATGGCTTGGCTTGGGCGTGGCGCACGCACAATCGTTCCTCCGGTGGTTTGCTTCGGGTCGCCCCTTCGACCGCATGCTATGTGCCGATGCGGCGCCTCGCCGGTGATTGGCGATACGCATAGGATGGAAAGCGCGAGACTTCAATAGCGGAACCATCCTTTCAATCATGTCGTCTTGCTCGCGACAGTACGGCGTGATGAATTCCTGCTTCCGACCGTAGCGGCCTTCTTCAACCTATTCCTCGATATTGGACGTGCAGGCAGATCATGGGTCCGATTCACCTCTGCTATGTCGGTATTACCTTGGATGATCTCCGTTACGGGAGCCGGCTTGCGTCCGGCTGAGAGTGGCAAGCATGACGCTCATGCAAGCTTGATCTCTTCATGCCCCAAATTCCTCGATGCAATATTGAAAGGCGATTGCTTTCGATGGCGCTTGTTCTTTGAAAGGGGGCTGGAAGGGGCTGATAACTCTGACAGCTTGAAGGAGAAAGTGTTGCTAGGCTGCAGAAAAGGAGAGATAGTGTTCGAAATATTTCTGCACAGAATCAATGCTTTGGTTTATCACTACGTTGTGCGATGAAGAAATTATTCTGCCTTATCGGGATTGTTGTTATTTTCCTGGACTCATTGATCTGGGCCACTTCTTCGGCAACCAATCGTATCGGTCACATGACCGCTATAGAGTTTGGCGTAATCCTGCTGATCGGCATCCTTCTGATGCTTCCTGAACTGATATTTCAGTTTCGCGAATTTATATCTTCCGGTGCACCTGACGACGCTCCATTTTGATGGAAGACCTAAGCCCGGAAATCTGGTCAGGCGTACGGAATAATCCGTTGGAC
Source organism: Noviherbaspirillum sp. (assembly GCA_035627275.1). Lineage (GTDB taxonomy): Bacteria > Pseudomonadota > Gammaproteobacteria > Burkholderiales > Burkholderiaceae_D > Noviherbaspirillum. The sequence continues at coordinate 20,869 of DASPMC010000006.1, read as the reverse complement.
CTGATCGTCTGCGGAAGTGGTTTTCGCTGCGATCGTTTCCCGATGATCTGCGAGTATTTCGTTTGCCAGTTCGATTGAAGAAGGGTCGGACCCATCGGCAATGACTTCTTCAAATAAAGCCTGCCAGCCTTTCCCTTCCATCAGGAACAAGATGTAGCCCAGCATGCATTTGGCGTGAATGTTGTGAGGGTGTGCCTTGAGCACTTCTTGAAGAAGCGCATGCGCTTCGTCGTAATTTTCCTTGCAGGCAAGGACCATCGCCCGGCAGATGGGAATGTTCGCCTCTTGAGGCTTGATCGTTTGCAGCACACTGAAAATGCTTTCTGCCGATTTGCAGTCGCCGTCCCAAGCGGCAAGCAATCCGATTTGAGCAAGCATGCGCACCATGTCGATGCTGATAATCGATTCTTTAGCCATCTGATTTTCCTTTTGGCATTGCATGGCAAATGATCCGGTTTCCCCGCATCCTGAACGCATATCTGCACAGGATTGTACGTAAGGAAGTAATGAGCAATTCTCAACAAAACTCACCGCTATTGTTTATTGAATCCTGTTGAAGGATCATTGCCCCAAGGAATGGCTTGCAAGAAGCAATCGAGTTTGTAATCAACACTTCAATAAAGCTGCTGCGATGGGATATGCCGACCTGTTCGACAAAGTAAGCGCATTGCTATTCGCGCTCGTCATCCCTTTGCCACGCTTGCTGGCGGCATTTTCTGTTGTTCCTCTACTTGCGAACCGTGCGATTCCCATAATGGCGCGGGTGGCTCTGGCGCTGAGCTTCGCGCTTTTCCTGCTGCCCATGAATGACGATCTGGCTCCGCAACTCATATTCAGCCCTGTTGTCTGGATCGTGATCGTCCTGAAAGAAATCTTTATCGGTTTTTGCCTTGGGTTCGTCTGCTCGATTTTCATCTGGGTGGTGGAAGGTATCGGCTCGTTGCTTGACACGGTAGTCGGCAACAATAATCTCTTCATGTTCAACCCCGTGATCAACCAGGAAAGCGGCCCGTTTTCAATCCTGCTGGGGCAATTCGGCGCGGTGCTGTTTCTGGCCTTTGGGGGATTTCTATTGCTCCTGAAGACGCTGTTCGGATCATTTGTGATCTGGCCGGTTGCTTCCTATTTTCCGGAGCTGGCGGTTGAGGGGGGATCCAGGTTCATCAGCTGGGGAGGCGATATTCTTATCTCGTCAATGCGTCTGGCCATGCCGGTACTGACGATGCTTGTGTTGGTGGATTTTGGCTTGGGACTGCTCAACAAGAGTGTTGCCCAGCTCAACGCGTACTCTCTGTCGATGCCTCTGAAAGCACTCGTGGCGACCTTGTTTCTGGCCATGACGCTTGTTTTTATCGGCGATCCTCAGGGTCCCTTGCTCAAGCTGCTTGATTTCGGCCAGGCGTTCTTGCGTATGAGGCTCTGATGAGCGAGAAGAATGAAAAACCTACCCGGAAACGCTTGCGCGATGCGCGCAAGCGGGGAGAAGTTGTTCACAGCAGGGATGTGACTGACGCGGTCGCTTATATCGTTCTTGTTGGGACGATGATCGGCATGTTGCCGTGGATGTGGAAGCGTATGCAGCGGCTGTTCGAACTCGCATGGGATCCCCGGATACTGCATCGCGCGGCCAATGCTTGGCCGGATGTATTGGCGGCGGTAGGAGTAGAGCTCGTTATGCTGATGCTGCCTATCGCGGGGATCACTGCTGCAGCTGCGGTGCTGACCGAATTCGTCCAGGTACGTGGCGTATTCTCCATCGAACCCATCATTCCTAAATTTGATCGCATCAATCCTGCCGAGGGTTTCAAGCGCATATTTTCAACGCGGAATCTGTTCAATTTGCTCAAGCAGTTGCTGCAGCTGATTCTCATGGGTGCCACCATATCTTGGGTCATCGTGGCCTCGAGCGAAAGCATCATGCGGCTCATGTTCGGAGCAGTGTTGGAGGGGGCCGACGCCGGCGCGCATCTGCTCCTTATTCTGTTTGGTGCGATAGGCGCGTTGTTCTTGCTGTTTGGCGGCATCGATTACGGACTGCAGTATTTCGAGTACATGAAGAAGATGCGCATGTCCAAGGATGAAATACGGCGCGAACATAGAGATACGGATGGCAATCCGGAAGTCAAACGGGAGAGACGTCGCTTTGCGCGAGAGGTTGCTTCGTCACCGCCTGGAGATGGAACGCGCCAATCGTCTGTCCTGGTGGTCAATCCGACGCACTATGCGGTCGCCTTGTTTTACGAACCCGGAGAAACCGCGCTGCCTGTCGTGCTTGAAAAAGGCTGCGACGATCAAGCGTTGTTCTTGCGTAAGGTGGCGGGGGAAGCGGAGGTGCCAATCTTCGAATATCCGCTGCTAGCACGTCAGCTGTTTGCACAGGTAGAAGTGTCGTCGTGTATCCCTGAGGAGCTGTTTCCTCCAGTTGCTGAAGTGCTGATCTGGGTTCGCCAGCTCAAAGAAAAGACGTAACCATGTAAGGTTCTAATGCACCGGGCAGAGCGGTTTTTCCATCAAGTGTCGACTGCATCTCCATTCCAGCTGCAATCAACATTGCCTCTCGGGATTCAGCCTTTCCCCGCAACCGGGGGATCTCGCAGCTGTGGGAATCCTTATGTGGAAATTCCTTATTTTCTAGTCAGCGAATTTTCCCTATTCTCCACCGCTACAACTGCATGCGGACTCAAAGCTGCGATAGAAAAGCGTTTCCGCAAGGCATTTTAAGAGGCCTTAGGCTTTTTGCATCGAGGGTTACAGCAAATCGAGCTTCTGACCATTTTAGAGATGCAGACCATGGCCAAGCGCCGCCGGAAAGATAATAAAAACATGCGCCGGTAGCTTGCGGTGTTCGTGTAATGAATCAAACGAACGTCGTAGCGAATGAGGCTGGAGGAGATGGAAATGCGTATTGCCTGCTATATTCCTGACGACTATTCGTTTATTCATGTGCAGTCTGCCCTGCGGGGTGCCGGTTTGATTTGTCGGCGTTTTCCCTCCGAGACGTCGTTGATGCGCGCACTGCAAGAAGACAGCTTCGAATTGATCCTGTTCAGTGCAGATTCGCACTCTGTGAATGAAGAAAATCTCAATTCCTGGCTGAATAGCTGCGCGGAGAAATCGATCCCTTTGGTTTTGCTCTCGTCGGAATGTAGTGCGGAACAGGTTGTGTTGGCTTTGGATGCAGGTGCCGACGACCTGATTTCTCCGTCATGTAATCCTATTGTTCTGGTCGCGCGTTTGCAGGCGATATTGCGTCGTTCCCATTGCGCCAATACACGCCGTCTTATCGAGCTATCCGGTTTTTCCCTCGATCTTGAATCCAGCCGCCTGTTAGACAATGGCGTTGAGGTCGAACTGACGCCACGCGAATTCAAGATTGCATGGCTGCTTTTTTCTTCATTCGGTACCTACCTCACCCGGGAGACCATCAGTATGGCAATTTGGGGAGTAGGCAGCGAAATCACAAATCGCACGATTGAACAGCACGTGTACAAGCTTCGCAAGAAGCTGAAACTCGGCGAGGAACGCGGATTGCAAATTCGCACCGCCTATACCAATGGCTATTGCCTGGAGTACTGCAAGAGCGAATCAAAGAAATCAGTCGACCGGTCGGCGGGATCGGCGCCCGCTTTTGCGGCCCGTCATGGTTGAGTTTGCCGAATGCAGAATCGAGTGCAAGAGATGTCGGACCGAAAGCAGGGCAAGATGGAATGCGACGTCAATGATACGCGAGACGGCATTGCGCCTGCGCAGATGGCTACATTGCCTGAGCGTCTGAAGGGATTGAGCGATGCGCTGCAGCAGTGTGTTGCCGATCCATGCAGCCCGCAAGCACAGGACATGCTGCTCACCGAATTGCGCGGCTTGAGGGATATCGGCGGATTCAGTCTGCGGGCAGCGGAACTGGAAATCTTCCTTCGCCGATTCATCGAGGACGGTGGGGACTTTGCCCGGATTGCTGCCAGCATCCGCGACCTATTGCGCTATAACGTACCCCGCAACAGCATTGAACGTCAGATGCCGGTGATGGTTGAAGCATTCTCCGATCGCCTGATCTACCTGGTGCACGACAATACAATTGTGGCCAGAGACTTGATGGAGCAGCTGAAGTACTTTGGCTATGAGGTGGTGGTCATCAGCGAGCTTGCACTTCTTCAGAAATTCATTGACCGTCGCATTCCGGCAGCAGTCATCATGGATCTCGGTTCCCCGGCAGGAATTCTCGCCGGCATGGCCGAGTTGGCTCGTCTCAGGAAAGTCAATCAACCGCGCTTCGCGACGATCTTCATTTCCACCCGCGGCGATTTCGGGACGCGTTTAGCCGCAATACAGGCCGGTGCCGACAGTTACTTTTGCAAGCCGATTGACATGATGGCGCTGGTTGACCGGCTCGATGCACTGATTGCGTACGACGAGGTCCAGCCATACCGTGTTCTCATCATCGAAGGCAACGCTGAATCTGCCGAGTGTCATGCGGCGACGCTGCATGATGCGGGCATGGAAGTGCGAGTGCTATACAAGCTGACCGACTTGCTGCACACGCTGAACGTATACCGGCCAGAATTGATCTTGATGAATGTTCATATGCCGGGTTGCGAGGGCATTGACCTGGCAAAGTTGATTCGATCGGAAACCACTTACGTCGATTTGCCTATCGTCTTCCTGTCAGATGACGGCGACATTGAGGCGCAACTCAATGCCATTGAATCCGGCGCAGACGACTTTCTGATGAAATCAATCGCACCTGCACACCTGGTATCCGCGCTCTCCGGCCGCGCCAAGCGTTATCGCGATCTGCGTTCGCTTATCTTGCGGGACAGCCTGACGGGGCTGCTCAATCATTCGGCCGTCAAGGAGCAATTAACACGCGAGGTTTTTCGTTCGCGCCGGGATTCAGCACCGATGGCACTGGCGATGATCGACATTGATCACTTTAAACGGATCAACGACACATATGGCCATCAGGTCGGCGATCAGGTAATCCGCGCGCTGGCCCGGCAGCTGCAGCAACGGCTGCGACGCAGCGACGTCATCGGCCGATACGGCGGTGAGGAATTTGCAGTGATCTTGCCGCGCACGACGGCGGTGATTGCGGTGGACGTACTTGACCAGATCCGCGAAGCATTTGCCGCGATTCGCCATTACACAGGGCAGAAAGATTTTACGGCAACCTTTTCCGCCGGTATCGCTGAAATCAGCCCGGACATGGATGCGGAAACGCTATTCCGGAATGCGGATGCTGTCTTATACCGGGCCAAGAATGGCGGACGCAATTGCGTGGTACGAAGCTAGAGGGTGTTATGAACCAGGCTGGGGGTCACGCAGCCCCGAGAGTCGGCCGAATGCTAGGCGCGGCGACGCGTCGTAGCGGACTCGGCGTCCCCGTGCTACGGCAAGGAGGCGCAACACCGCAGGCGGCCGGCTCTCGGGGCTGCCCGGAGGGTTCTTGCCAGACGGGCGCCCCGAGGCACCGCAAGCTGCTTGCAGGGGCCCGCCGAGGGGACTCGTACTGTGGCGCGTCTTGCGGCACCACGGATGCATCCCGTCTGGCAAGAACGCGACCCCCAACCTGGTTCATAACACCCTCTAAGCACAGCAGGTGAGGCCCTTTCCTCCTTGCTGAGGTTTCGTTCATTTTCAGTTCATGTGTCCGTATCGAAATTCGAGCTGCGGATATGTCGGACACGGTTGTAAACGAACGAAGAAAAGGGACGAAGAAAAGAAAAAGCCGGTTAGTGAATACTTTCACTACCGGCCTTTTGTATTTTGGTCGGGGCGAGAAGATTCGAACTTCCGACCCCTTGCACCCCATGCAAGTGCGCTACCAGGCTGCGCTACGCCCCGACGAAGCCAAGCATTATAGCAGAGACTTGGCTTTCCGCCATGCCTCGATGGAATCGTCAGTCGAGCTTGGCGCCTGTCCGGCGAATGATCTCCGACCATTTTTTCGCCTCGGCGGCGATCAGCACCTTGAACTGCTCCGGCGAGCCTCCCACCGGCTCCAGTCCGGCACCGTTCAGCCGCGCCTTTACATCCGGCAGGCGGAGAATGGCATCGACCTCGCGATTCAGGCGCTGGACGATCTCCGGCGGCGTACCGGCCGGCACCATGATGCCGTTCCAGGTCAGCGCCTCGAACCTCGGCAGCCCCGATTCCGCCACTGTGGGCAGGTCCGGCAACAGGGGGAAGCGTGTTGCGCTGGTGACTGCAATTGCGCGCATCTTCCCGGACCGCAGATGCTGCATCACCACCGTCGGGACGCTGAAGAGCATCTGGGTTTCGCCGGTTGCAACCGAGAGCGCAGCGGGCGGCGCCCCGTTGTAGGGAATGTGCACCACATACAGGTCGGTCATGCCCTTGAATAACTCCATCGTCAGGTGCGACGACGATCCGTTGCCGACCGATGCGTAGTTGAGCTTGCCGGGACGGCTTTTCGCATGGCTGATCAATTCGGCGACAGTCTTCACCGGCAGGCTGGCCGGGACCACCAGCACATTCGGTTGCGAACTGGTCTGGATGACAGGCGCAAGGTCTTTCTGGGGATCGTAGGGCAGGGTTGTAAGAAACTGCGTGAAGGCAAGAGGACCGTTGTAGGACATCAGCAGCGTGTGCCCATCGGGCGCGGCCCTGGTAACTGTGCCGCTGGCGATCGTTCCGGACGCGCCCGGGATGTTGTCGATCACGACCGGTTGTCCGAGGCGCTCCTTCAGTTTTTCACCCACGATGCGTGCGATGACATCGAGCGATGATCCGCCTGGGGCGGCGACAACGAAGCGGATCGGGCGCGAGGGCCAGGAGTCGGCGAGGGCGGCCATGCTGCCCAAGGCCAACACGGCGGCGAGCAACAATCTGGAGATGGTCATCAGGCTTTGCGGAACAAGACAAAACACGCAGAATAGCACCGGGATCAACAACACTGAAAGAAGCGGCCGGGAAAGCCCCGGCTGCTGCTCGTCAACATGTCTATCAAGATCAGCAGCCAATTCGATGCCGGTGCCATCGAAGTCCTGCGTGCCGATTCGCCATCGGACATCGAACTCAATATCCGCAAGGATTCGCACGCGGACTTCTTGCAATGGTTTTACTTCCGGTTGCAGGGGGGCCGGGGCCAAGCTTGCGTGATGAAATTCCTGAACGCGTCGCAAGCGGCATTTCCCGGCGGATGGGATGGTTATCGTGCGGTGGCAAGTTACGACAGGAAAAACTGGTTCCGTGTTCCGACAAGTTACGACGGGCAGGTGCTGACGATCAAGCATACTCCGGAACGTGACAGCATCTATTACGCCTACTTCGAGCCTTATTCATGGGAGCGGCACCTCGACTTGTTGGGGAAGGTGGAAAGTTCGCCTATCGGCCGAGTGGTCGATATCGGTACAACTGTCGAAGGGCGGGACATCAATCTCGTCGTCGTCGGTAATCCGTCCGTAGCGCGGAAGGTGTGGATCATCGCCCGCCAGCATCCCGGCGAAACGATGGCGGAATGGTTTGTCGAGGGCATGCTCGATGCCTTGCTCGATCCGGCCAATCCGATCGCACGCGTCCTGCTGCAGCATGCCGTTTTCTACGTGGTGCCCAACATGAACCCTGACGGCTCGGTGCGCGGCAACCTGCGTACCAATGCCGCAGGCGCCAACCTGAACCGGGAATGGATGGCTCCCTCGCTCGAGCGAAGTCCGGAAGTCTTCGCCGTGCGCAACAGGATGCATGAAACGGGCTGCGACCTGTTCCTCGACATCCACGGCGACGAAAGCCTGCCCTATGTCTTTGTCGCAGGCTGCGAGATGCTGGAGGGATTCACGCCCAGGCAGCAGGAGGAGCAGCAGGCCTTTATCGAGAGCTTCCTGCAGGCCAGCGCGGATTTCCAGACGGTCCATGGCTACGAGGCGACGAAGTACCGCGAAGACCTGCTGCAGTTGGCTTCGAAGTATGTCGGACATACCTTCAAATGCGTGTCGCTGACGCTGGAAATGCCGTTCAAGGACAATGCGAACCTGCCGGATGCAATCGCCGGCTGGAGCGGTGCGCGCAGCGCCCAACTGGGCGGCGCGATCCTGCAGCCAATCCTGCAATCGTTGAAGAGGACATGACCATGGGTGTGGAAATCGAACGCAAGTTCCTCGTGCGCGACGACTGCTGGAAAGCACTGGGGCAAGGCGTCCTGCTTCGGCAGGGTTACCTGTCATCCGCGCCGGAGCGCATTGTACGTGTCCGCATCGAAGGCGAGTCGGCGGTGCTGACCATCAAGGGGCGTACCTCGGGTGCAACGCGTGGCGAATGGGAGTACCCGGTTCCATTGGCCGATGCTCAGGCCTTTCTGGATTCCTTGTGCGAGCGCCCCCTCATCGAGAAGCGGCGCTATCGTATCCCGCATGAAGGCATGCTGTGGGAAGTCGACGAATTCCTCGGAGAGAACGCCGGCCTTGTCGTGGCGGAAATTGAATTGACGGCGGAAGACCAGGCGTTTACCAAACCCGATTGGGTCGGCGAGGAAGTTACGCACGATCCGCGCTATTTCAACGCGAATCTGTTGCGTAACCCGTATTCGAAGTGGTGACGTTCAAGACAGAATTAGTGGAAATGCCCGGCCCCTGACGGCGCATCCTCCGGCATTTCAGCATGCACCAGCTCCGCATCCGGATCGGGATAGAGCGGTGCACCGCAATCGTCGCAGAACTCCATCGGGAAACGTTCTCCGTGGCGCTTGATGTGCGTGATGCCGCAGCTGCGCAGCAATGCAATGATTTCTTCCAGCGGCGTGCGCAGTTCGGTGTCCAGGATTTCCGGCGTTGTAATCGACTCGAACGTGGTGACGGTGGCTTCGTCCTCATCTTCCTGGTCGTACAGCGGCCAGACCACGCCATAGATCACTTCCGGATTCTGGCGCATCGTGAATCCGATGCGGTATTCATCCACGCGCCCGCCCACGGGTTCTTCGCTGAAGCTGCCGATCACCGCGCGCAGAGCACCCGGTTCGATGCCCAGCGTGTTGGCGAGGTAATGCACGGCGGCGCGGATGGAGGCTGGACGGATCTGCTTGTCGGCTTCGCGGCAGGCGATGTAATAGGCTTCCGGCATGAGCAATTCGATGCCGCATCCCGGCAGCAAAGACGTGATGTTCGGCGTAGCCTGCGCACGCCATTGTTCGAGCGCCATCGCACGTCCATTCGGTTGCAGGGTTTCCTGCCAGGAGAAGATCGGGCTGCCGGCAGGTGCGGCAACGGCAGCGAGCAGGTAGCGCGTGTCGGCCAGGAAGGGCGCGGTTTCCGGCGCATTGGCAAGCGGCCGTACCTGCGAACCCTTTACCGAGGCCTGCGCCAGCTTCTGCGCCAGGCTGAAGGTTTCGACGTGATTGCGGGGCAACTGATCGATTGCGTACAACGTCGGTGCCATCGAAACGCGCACATCGGACGCGAGGATGTGTCCATGCAGATGCGCGCACAAGGCCCTGCGCAAGTCTTCAGGAACGCTTCCGGAGGCAATCGAAAACCTTGTCCACGCCAGGATGGGGATCGCGATCAGCAGTGCATGATATTGGGCGCCGTCGTGCTCTACGGCACAGGATTCGCTGCCAGCCTCGATCGCCTCAAGAAGAACATCGTACGCGCTCAGGTCGCTGCGGAACAGGTGTTCGAGAGCTGCGTCGATGGTTTCCTGATGCGATCCCTTGAGCGTCTTGTAGATCAGCGCGTCGAGCGAATGCTCCCAGATGCGTTCCTCGAGGCGGCTGGAGGCTTGCGCCATGCCTTGCGCAATCGAAACCAATCGTTGGCTGTCGGCGGATAGCTTGTTGGAGGAGCTTTTGGAATAACGGCGCATGACGGAAAGAGAGTGGAGCTGTGGAAACGTATTGTAGTAGATTCGACAACGACCTACCAAAATACACCCTTTTGCGCGCCAGGAGTTGCTGAGGGTGAAATCGACGACGCGGTGAGAGCGTCCTTAATCAGTATATTCCCAAAAAAATGAAAAAGCCGCATGGGATTCCCATGCGGCTTTTGTCATGCGAAAAGCTTTACTTCGATGCAGCCGGGGCGGATGCAGCCGGTGCCGAGGATTCCGCCGGAGCTGCAGCCGGAGCAGCAGGGGCTGCGGATGCAGATTCGGACGCAGCAGGAGCGGCAGCCGGCGCTGCAGGAGTCGACGCTGCAGGAGTCGACGCTGCAGGCGCCGAGCCGTGTTCCGAAGCGGCCGGGAGTCCATGACCGGCTTCACCTTGCATGTCGACCTTGTCGCCGCCCTTCATGATGACGAACAGGGCGATCAGGGCAAAAGCGATGAAGCCTACGAAAATCTTCCACATGATTGATGTCTCCGAGTTTTAAATCCTGAAAAAACGCCGGACGATCCGGCGTTTGGCTTGCAGAGAGCGTACCTTCGTATCCTTACAGCTAGCTTGCGTCACGCTCCATCGGCCGCTGAAGATGCGGCCGATGGAGCTGCGAGGCAATTATGCCGCGAGCAGCTGGCGCAGGACGAAGGGCAGGATGCCGCCGTGCTTGTAGTAGTCGACTTCGATCGGGGTGTCGATACGCAGCAGCAGCTTCACGTCCTGCTTGTCGCCATTGGCGCGGGTAATCACCAGCGTGACTTGCTGCTGGGGCTTGATCTCGCCTTCGAGGCCGACCAGATCGTAGGTTTCCTTGCCGGTGATGCCGAGCGACTGCACGCTGTCGTCACCCAGGAACTGCAGCGGTAGAACACCCATGCCGACCAGGTTGGAACGGTGGATGCGCTCGAAGGAACGCGCCACCACGGCCTTCACGCCGAGCAACTGCGTGCCCTTGGCAGCCCAGTCGCGGGATGAGCCGGTGCCATACTCTTCGCCGGCGAACACCATAGTCGGGACGCCGTCGTTGATGTACTTCATCGCGGCGTCGTAAATCGACATTTGCTCGCCGCTCGGCTGATGGATGGTCAGCCCGCCTTCCACACGGGAGCCGTCTTCCTTCGGCGGAATCATCAGGTTCTTGATGCGCACGTTGGCGAAGGTGCCGCGCATCATCACTTCATGGTTGCCGCGGCGCGAGCCATAGGAGTTGAAGTCGGCCTTCAGCACGCCGTTTTCCAGCAGCCATTTGCCGGCCGGGCTGGTTTCCTTGATCGAGCCGGCCGGGGAGATGTGGTCGGTCGTGATCGAGTCGCCGAATACCCCGAGCGCGCGTGCACCGGCGATGTTGGCGGCAGCACCCTTTGGCTGCATGTCGAAGCCTTCGAAGAACGGCGGCTCGGCGATGTAGGTCGATTTCGGCCAGTTGTAGACTTCGCCCGTGGCCACACCCTTGATCTGCTCCCACAGCTTGCCAGGAGCGCCTTGCACGTCGGCGTAGTTTTCCTTGAAGGTCTTCGCGTTCATCGCGAACTTCATCAGCTTGGCGATTTCCGCCGAGGTCGGCCAGATGTCGCCGATGTAGACGTCACGGCCACCCTTGCCCTTGCCGACCGGTTCGGTCATCAGGTCCTTTGTCACGTTGCCGGCGATCGCATAGGCGACTACCAGCGGCGGGGAGGCCAGGAAGTTGGAGCGAATGTTCGGATGGATGCGTGCTTCGAAGTTGCGGTTGCCGGAAAGAACCGCGGAGGCAACGAGGTCGTTCTTGACGATCGCTTCGTTGATTTCCGGGGTGAGGTCGCCGGCGTTGCCGATGCAGGTCGTGCAACCGTATGCTGCCACGCCGAAGCCGAGCTGTTCCAGGTAGGGCAGCAGGCCGGCGGCTTCCAGGTACTTGGTGACCACGCGCGATCCGGGGGCAAGCGAGGTCTTGATGTGCGGTGCGACCGTGAGGCCGGCTTCCACAGCTTTCTTTGCCAACAGGCCGGCAGCCAGCAGCACGCTGGGATTGGAGGTGTTGGTGCAGGAGGTGATCGCTGCAATCAGCACATCGCCATTCTTGATCTTGATGCCGTTGGACGTCTCGTATTCGGCATCGAGATCATCGGCTTTCTTGTTGAAACCGTTCTCCGCCACCGGCTTGGTGAACAGTTCGGCGAAGGTCTTCTTGACGTTGCCGATTTCGATGCGGTCTTGCGGACGCTTCGGTCCGGCCAGCGACGGCGCGACCGTACCGAGGTCGAGCGTGACGACGCTGGTATAGTCGATCTGGCCGGCCTTCGGAATACCGAACAGGTTCTGGGCCTTGAAGTAGCCTTCGAACGCGTCGATTTCAGCCTTGCTGCGGCCGGTGCCCTTGAAGTATTCAATGGTAGCGTCGTCGACCGGGAAGAAACCCATCGTTGCGCCGTATTCCGGCGCCATGTTGGCGATGGTCGCGCGGTCGGTGGTCGACAGCGATTCCGTGCCTTCACCGAAGAACTCGACGAACTTGCCGACGACCTTGTGCTTGCGCAGCATCTCGGTGATGGTCAGCACCAGGTCGGTTGCGGTAACGCCTTCGCGCAGCGCGCCGGTCAGGTTCACGCCGACCACGTCCGGGGTGAGGAAGTACACCGGCTGGCCCAGCATGCCGGCTTCCGCCTCGATGCCGCCCACGCCCCAGCCAACCACGCCGATGCCGTTGATCATCGTGGTGTGGGAGTCGGTGCCGACCAGTGTATCCGGGTAGTACACACCGTCCTTGTCATGTACGCCGCGTGCAAGATACTCCAGGTTGACCTGGTGCACGATGCCGAAGCCCGGCGGAACGACGCCGAACGTGTCGAATGCCTGCATGCCCCACTTCATGAACTGGTAGCGCTCGTTATTGCGCTGGAACTCCAGCTTCATGTTCAGGTCCAGAGCGCTCTTGTCGCGGAAGTGGTCGATCTGCACCGAGTGGTCGACAACCAGATCCACCGGCACCAGCGGCTCGATGTTCTTCGGTTTCTTGCCCATCTTCGAGGCAACGCCGCGCATCGCGGCGAGATCGGCGAGGAGAGGCACGCCGGTGAAGTCCTGCAATACAACACGCGCAACGACGAAGGGAATCTCATCCACGCGTGCGGCGTTCGGCTTCCAGTTGGCCAGCTGCTTCACGTGCTCTTCCGTCACCTTCTTGCCGTCGCAATTGCGCAGCACAGCTTCCAGCACGATGCGGATCGATACCGGCAGGCGCGAGATGTTCACGCCAAGCGATTTCTCGAGAGCGGGCAGGGAGTAAAACTTGCCTTTCTTGGAACCCGAAATCTTGAATTCCTTGAGCGTGTTCAGAGTATTGGTGGACATTGCCTCTCCTTGGGATTATTAGAACTGAACTGCTGAAAATAAAAGCACGTCAACTCGTGCAAGCGGGGCGCATGTGCGCCCCGCAAGAATCTTTGTCTCAGCTTTCCGTCGCCACCTTCTGCGCTGCCTGTTCCGGACTCTTGCACTCGTTCGCAAGCTGCTTGCCCTTCTTGGAATCGAGCAGCATGCCCTTGGCGGGAATGCCGATCCAGACCAGGCCGCTTTTCGCGTTCTCGAAACGATGGGCGCCGGTAGTGGTGCTGACGCGTTGCAGGCGGTGCGTGCGTTTGTTCCAATGCAGCGCGATCTGCTGGTCGTCGGCCGCATCGGAGTAAATCGTGATCTTGTTTCCGAGTTCGCAATCGAACGCGGTCGCCTTCAGGCCTTTGACGTCGGGTTGTTCGTCATCCTCAGTCTGGGCTTCCTTCTTTGCAGCAGACGCCTTTTTCGCCGTTGACTTCTTTGAAACTTCGTTGGAAGAAGGTTGGGTCGCCATTGCTGACGGGATTCCGACGGCAAGGCCGGCGAGGATAAGTACGTATGCTGGTAATGACTTCATGCTTTGTCTCCACTGTGCGCGCTCGATGGAATGATTTTATAAGCGTCGCGTTTAATGCTAATTACAAGAAACTCCCTGCTGATTCGGGTATGGGCATACCGATGGCTTTCGCCCGCTGCAGTATCGCCCAATAGTAACGGTAACTGGCACGATCATGCAGCTTGCCGTTGTATTGTATTGGCCCCCATTGCGCAGCGTGCGCCTCGCTGAGGATTGACGCCGCTTCGTTGACCTCCGAACTGCGCGGGGCCAAGGCTTTGAGTATAGGCTTGATCTGGCTCGGGTGGATGCTCCACATACGCGTGTACCCGAATTCGCCCGAGGCGCGGGTGGCATCGTTGGCAACAACGGCAGTGTCCTTGATTTCGGTCGTCACATTGTGTGATGGCACCTTGCCATGTGCATGGCAGGCGGCAGCAATTTCGAGCTTGGCGCGCGTGACCAGCGGATGAGTAAATTGGCCGGGCGAGCGCATTGCGGTTCCAGGCACGGCGCCATAGTGCGCGGAGACAAAATCCATGATGCCGAAAGACAGGCATTCGACCTGCGGCAATGCTGCGATGGCATAGGCATCGTGCAACGCGCCATGGGTTTCGATCAGCACATGGATGGGCAGGTTTTTACGCCCCTGCTTCTTTGCGTGCACGTTGATCGCATCGATCGCCTGGGTCACGTCCGCGACGCTTTCCACTTTTGGCACTACGAGGTAGGCGAGGCGTTTGGCTGTGGTTTTGGTAACGATTGAGGCAATGTCCTGCTCGAAGCAGGGATGGGTCAGGTCGTGGATGCGTGCGCCGATGCGGTTGAACCTGTTTTCTTCGCTGGCAATCAGCGAAGCGACCAGCTTGGCGTGTTCTTCTTCATTTCCTGCGGCGGCGCCGTCTTCGCAATCGAGGGTGATGTCAAAAACGGGACCAAGTTCTTGCTGCAGGGCAATCGACTTTTGCATCAGTTTTTCGGAACCGGCATAGTGATCGCAGACCGGAATGGAAACCGGCTTGTGCTTGCCCTGGAATAAGACCTCGGAAGGGTGCATGTGAAGCGTAGAGTGGAGCTTGAAGGAGGGGCCGGGGATCCGGGGTGGGGACAAACGGCGCGGGGCCGTTTGTCCTGATGTCGGGTGCTTAGCCGACGAGATGCTTCACGCCGTCGCGCTCTTCCTGCAGCTCTTTCAGCGTCAGGTTGATGCGCTCTTGCGAGAAGGCGTCGATCTGCAGGCCCTGGACGATCTTGTACTCGCCGTTCTCGGTCGTGACCGGGAAGCCGAACATGGTGCCTTCCGGGATGCCGTAGGAGCCGTCGGACGGAATACCCATCGTGGTCCACTTGCCGTTGGTACCGAGAACCCAGTCACGGACGTGGTCGATCGCTGCGTTTGCTGCGGAAGCGGCGGAAGACAGGCCGCGTGCTTCGATGATCGCTGCGCCGCGCTTGCCGACGGTCGGCAGGTACACGTCCTTGGTCCAGGCTTCGTCGTTCACCAGTGCCTTTGCCGGCTGGCCGTCAACGGTAGCGTGGGTGAAGTCGGCGTACATCGTCGGGGAGTGGTTGCCCCATACGCACAGTTTCTCGATCGACGTGATCGGCTTGCCGACCTTGGCGGCCAACTGGGACAGCGCGCGGTTGTGGTCCAGGCGCAGCATGGCGGTAAAGTTCTTGGCCGGCAGGTTCGGCGCCGACTTCATGGCGATGTAGGCATTGGTGTTGGCCGGATTGCCGACGACCAGCACCTTAACGTTGCGCGATGCGACAGCGTCGAGCGCCTTGCCTTGCACCGTGAAGATCTGTGCGTTGGCTTCGAGCAGGTCCTTGCGCTCCATGCCCGGGCCGCGCGGACGTGCGCCGACCAGCAGGGCAACGTCGGCGTCCTTGAATGCGGTCATCGGATCGCTGTGGGCGGTCATGCCGGCGAGCAGCGGGAATGCGCAGTCGTCGATTTCCATCATCACGCCCTTGAGCGCCTTCTGTGCCTTTTCGTCGGGAATTTCCAGCAGTTGCAGGATGACAGGCTGGTCTTTGCCCAGCATATCGCCGTTGGCGATGCGGAACAGCAGGGAATAGCCGATTTGGCCGGCGGCGCCGGTAACGGCAACGCGCATAGGGGCTTTAGCCATGATGAATCTCCAAAGTGGGAATGAAAACGGAAACCTTCGAATTCTTCTGCAAGCCTGTAATAATACCGTCGAATCCACCCCTCATCACGACCAAATCGCAGCCGAAACGCCGACTAGGTCGGCGTGGTGCATCGCAATAACCGGAGCTTCTCGCGGAGCTTGCATCCTGCCAATAGTGCACGCGAGTGTAGGCTTACATGATCGCTCTGTCAATGACTATCTTATATCTTATATAAGACATATCAGTTGTACTTTTTGCTGGACGGCAATCGGGGTTTTATGGTGAAATCTCCATTATGAGTTCAGCTCCCACCAATCTGACCACCAACGGTGCGCCCGGCGCAGGGGCTGGACTTTCCGCTTCCGGAGCATCGCCTACCTTCAGTCCGCTGTACCAGCAGATCAAGGCATTGATTACGCAGAGCCTGCAGTCGGGAGAATGGAAACCGGGCGAGCTTATTCCAAGTGAAGTCGAGCTCGCCAACCGCTTCAAAGTCAGCCAGGGCACGGTTCGCAAGGCGATCGACGAGCTGGCAGCGGAGAACCTAGTGGTGCGCCGCCAGGGCAAAGGTACCTTTGTTGCGACGCACCACGAGGCGCGTGCGCAATATCGATTCCTCAGGCTCATGCCGGATGCCGGCGAGCCGCATTATGCCGACAACAAGATCCTTGAAGTCAAGAGACTAAGAGCGCCCGCAGAAGTTGCGCGCCTGCTGGATATCAAGTCGGGTGATTCCGTCATTTTCATCAAGCGCGTGCAGTCGTTCGACGGCGCGCCGACCATCGTCGAGGAGCTCTGGCTCCCGGGCGTTATCTTCAAGGGCCTGACGGCCGAGCGCCTGGTTGAGTACAAGGGGCCGATGTACGGATTGTTTGAAACCGAATTCGGAACGCGCATGATCCGCGCGACCGAGAAGATCCGTGCAGTCAGCGCAGACGAAGGGACGGCAGAATTATTGAATGTCGAAAAGCAAACACCGCTCCTGAGCGTGGAGCGCGTTTCCTTCACCTATGGCGACAAGCCGGTGGAGGTGAGGCGCGGTCTGTACTTGACCGATCGACATCACTATCAGAACGAACTGAGTTGAGGTTGATGTAATAGCCGGTTTTGCAATAGCGGAAAGTCAGTCTTGACAGGCGGAGAAAGTGCCCGCTACGAAGATTGCTATTGGTGTGATGCACAAAATCGGCGAAAATTACGGGATTTTCAAGCCCTGGGAGGTAATGTCATGTCCGAAGCCGTGAACAAAAACCGGCGCAAATACGGTCAGATGAGCTTTGCTCAGACCGTCCACTACCGGCTGCCGTTGGCCGGGATCGTATCCATCCTGCACCGCGCGAGCGGTCTGTTGATGTTTCTTCTCTTGCCCTTCGTCCTGTACCTGCTGGACAAGAGCCTGACGTCGGAAATCTCCTTTGAATACTTCAAGGGCTTTACGTCCCATGTGTTCGTGAAGCTGGTCATTCTGGCCCTGATCTGGGCCTACCTGCACCACGTGGGCGCCGGCATTCGCCACCTGCTGATGGATGTGCACGTTGGCGTCGACAAGGACAGCGGCCGCAAATCTGCCGTTTCCGTGTTCGTGTTCAGCCTCACGCTGAGCCTGCTGGTGGCATTGAAACTGTTCGGAGCTTTCTAACATGGCAAATAACAACAATATCGGACCGAAGCGCCTCGTTGTCGGCGCACATTACGGTCTTCGCGATTGGCTGGCGCAACGTGCGACAGCCCTCGTCATGCTGGTGTACACGATCATCCTGCTGGTTGCTTTCCTGACCGGCAGCAATTTCAGCTATGAAGGCTGGGCTGGCCTGTTCTCCCGCCAGTGGTTCAAGATGGCGACCTTCGTCACCTTCCTCGCGCTGTTCTATCACGCCTGGGTCGGTATCCGCGAAATCGTCATGGACTACTGCACCAAGTCCGTCGGACTCCGTCTCGCATTGTACGTTGCCACCATCCTGTGGCTGATCGGTTGCGCTGGCTGGGCCGCGCAGATTATCTGGAGAATGTAATCGTGGCAGCAATCAAACAAAAACTTCCCGTCCGCCGTTTTGACGCGGTCATCGTCGGCGCAGGCGGTTCCGGCATGCGCGCTTCGCTGCAACTGGCCGAAGCCGGCCTCAATGTCGCAGTTCTTTCCAAGGTTTTCCCGACCCGTTCCCACACCGTTGCTGCCCAGGGCGGCATCGGTGCCTCGCTGGGCAATATGTCCGAGGACAACTGGTACTGGCACATGTTCGACACCGTCAAGGGCTCGGACTACCTCGGTGACCAGGATGCCATCGAATTCATGTGCCGCGAAGCCCCGAAGGTCGTGTACGAGCTCGAACATTTCGGCATGCCGTTCGACCGCAATCCGGACGGCACGATTTACCAGCGCCCGTTCGGCGGCCACACCGCCAACTTCGGCGAAAAGCCGGTGCAACGCGCTTGCGCCGCCGCCGACCGTACCGGCCACGCTCTCCTGCACACGCTCTACCAGCGCAACGTGCGCGCCAAGACTCACTTCTTCGTCGAGTGGATGGCCATTGACCTGATCCGCGATCAGGATGGCGATGTCCTTGGCGTCGTGGCGCTGGAAATGGAAACCGGCGACGTGATGATCCTCGAAGCGAAGACCACTCTGTTCGCCACCGGCGGTGCAGGTCGTATCTTCGCTGCATCGACCAACGCCTTCATCAACACAGGCGACGGCATGGGTATGGCTGCACGTGCAGGTCTGCCGCTGCAAGACATGGAGTTCTGGCAATTCCACCCGACCGGCGTGTCCGGTGCAGGCGTGCTGATTACCGAAGGCGTGCGCGGCGAGGGAGGTATTCTGATCAACGCCAACGGCGAGCGCTTCATGGAGCGCTATGCTCCGACCCTGAAGGATCTTGCACCGCGCGACTTCGTGTCTCGCTCGATGGATCAGGAAATCAAGGAAGGCCGCGGCTGCGGTCCGAACAAGGATCACGTTCTGCTGGATCTGCGTCACATCGGCGCCGACACCATCAAGAAGCGCCTGCCGTCGATTCTCGAAATCGGCCACAAATTCGCTAACGTCGACGCCACCAAGGAACCGATCCCGGTCGTTCCGACCATCCACTACCAGATGGGCGGCATCCCGACCAACATCAACGGCCAGGTTGTCGCACCGAAGAATGGCAGCATGAAGGAAGTCGTCAACGGCATGTACGCCATCGGCGAGTGCGCTTGCGTTTCCGTGCACGGTGCTAACCGTCTCGGCACCAACTCGCTGCTCGACCTCGTGGTGTTCGGCCGTGCAGCCGGCAACCATATCGTGTCGCAGAACCTCAAGCAGAAGAATCACAAGGCGCTGCCGGCAGATGCCGCAGACCGTGCGATGGAACGCGTCGCTCGCCTCGAGACCAGCACCGGTTCCGAGCGCGTCCAGGACGTCGCCAACGCCATCCGCTCCACGATGCAGCAGTACTGCGGCGTGTTCCGTACCGACGAGCTCTTGCAGACCGGCGTCAAGAAGATCATCGAGCTGGATGAGCGTCGCAAGCACGTGTCGTTCAAGGATAAGTCGAAGGTATTCAACACCGCGCGCGTCGAAGCGCTCGAGCTGGATAACCTCATTGAAACCGCCAAGGCAACCATCATCTCGGCCGCTGCCCGCAAGGAATCCCGCGGCGCGCACGCCCATCGTGACTACGAGAAGCGTGACGACGAGAACTGGATGAAGCACACGCTGTGGTTCTCCGAGGGCAACCGCCTCGACTATAAGCCGGTCAACACTCAGCCGCTGACCGTTGAAACCTTCAAGCCCAAGGCACGTACTTTCTAAGGTAAGAACATGGCACGTACTCTGAAATTCCAAATCTACCGTTACGATCCGGACAAGGACGAGAAGCCGTACATGCAGGATCTGACGGTGACCCTGCAGGACACCGACAAGATGCTGCTGGACGCACTCCAGCGGATCAAGGCCGACGTGGATGATTCCCTCGCGCTGCGCCGCTCCTGCCGTGAAGGCGTGTGCGGTTCCGACGCAATGAACATCAACGGCAAGAACGGCTTGGCTTGCACTACCAACCTGAACGAACTGACCGAGCCGATCGTGCTGCGTCCGCTGCCGGGCCTGCCGGTCATCCGCGACCTGATCGTGGACATGACTCAGTTCTTCAAGCAGTACCACTCGATCAAGCCGTACTTGATCAACGACACCATTCCGCCGGAGAAAGAGCGTCTCCAATCGCCGGCTGAACGCGAGGAACTCGACGGCGTCTATGAGTGTATTCTGTGCGCATGCTGCTCCACGTCCTGCCCGTCGTTCTGGTGGAACCCGGACAAGTTCGTCGGCCCGGCCGGCCTGCTGCAAGCTTACCGCTTTATTGCTGACAGCCGCGACCAGGCAACCAACGAGCGTCTGGACAACCTGGAAGACCCGTACCGCCTGTTCCGTTGCCACACGATCATGAACTGCGTCGACGTTTGCCCGAAGGGTCTGAACCCGACGCGGGCGATCGGCAAGATCAAGGAGTTGATGGTTCGCCGCGCACTGTAAGTGTCAAGCAAGGGCGGAAGCGCATACTGCTTCCGCCATATTTCATGAGCCTTCTGGTCATCCTTCCGGAGGGCTCCTGTAATAGAGCGAATGAGGAATTATGTCTGTCACCCATCAAGCCGATCCGGTAAAGCGAGCCCGTTTGCGTTGGCGGGCGCGTCGCGGTCTGCTCGAAAACGATCTGATCATCACGCGTTTCCTGGACGCGCACGAAGCCACTTTAACCGATGAAGAGGTGGACGCGTTTTCGCGCCTGATGGAACTGGCAGACAACGAACTGATGGACTTGCTGCTTGCTCGCAAGGAACCGTCTGGCGATGCTGATCTGCCGCACGTGCATGCGTTGCTGGCGCGCCTGCGTGCTGCCTGACGCTGGTAGGTTTTAGTATTTCGGTTTTTTTTGCAATCGACTCACCCCTCCTCACTAGAAGGAAGAGACATGACCAACTCTGATACCAAAGCAACCCTGTCGTTCTCCGACGGTTCCCCGTCGCTGGACCTCCCGATCTACAAGGGCACCATCGGC
>DASPMC010000005.1:0-47789 GCA_035627275.1 Noviherbaspirillum sp. | reverse complement strand
ACCAATTTGTGGCACGCATCACCGAAGGCTTCAGCCGCTTCGTTACCTCCACGACTGCTCCGGTTGCTTCCGGCGGGAGCACTTCGCCGGGCGGGGCTTGCACCCGCTGGAACTACATCGCCTTGTCACGGCGCACGCCAGAAGCAGACATGCGACCACATTAAAAAGCGACCACTTGGTCGCCTTTTCTTTGCGGAACGCCCACTTGACGGATAATAGCGGCTACATCATTTCGAGCACCATTTTTGGAAATCCCCCATGGAAATTAAAGTCAATTTTCTCGACAAGCTTCGTCTTGAAGCCAAGTTCGATGATTTCACGGTGGTGGCCGATCAGCCTATCCGCTACAAGGGCGATGGCTCGGCGCCCGGTCCCTTCGATTACTTTCTGGCCTCATCGGCCTTGTGTGCGGCTTACTTCGTTAAGTTGTATTGCGTAACTCGCAACATTCCGACCGAAAATATCCGCCTGTCGCAGAATAATATTGTTGATCCGGAAAACCGTTACAAACAGATTTTCAAGATTCAGGTCGAGTTGCCGGCGGATATCTCTGCCCACGACCGCCAAGGTATCTTGCGCTCCATCGACCGCTGTACCGTGAAAAAAGTGGTGCAAACCGGACCCGAGTTTGTGATTGAAGAGGTAGAGAACCTGGATGCCGATGCGCAGTCGTTGCTGACCTTGAAGCCGGCTCCTGATGCCAGCACCTATATTGCGGGCAAGGATCTGCCATTGGAGCAAACCATCGCCAATATGTCGGGCGTGTTGGCGGGCTTGGGCATGAAGATTGAAATTGCTTCGTGGCGCAATATTGTTCCCAATGTGTGGTCGCTGCATATCCGCGATGCGCACTCACCGATGTGTTTTACCAATGGCAAGGGAGCGACCAAGGAAAGCGCGTTGGCCTCGGCATTGGGTGAGTATATCGAACGGCTCAATAACAACCATTTCTACGCCGGGTCTTTCTGGGGCGAAGACATCGCCAATGCGTCGTTTGTCCATTACCCGAACGAGCGCTGGTTCAAACCTGGTCGCAAAGATGCGCTGCCGGCTGGAATTCTCGATGAATACTGCCTGCCCATTTACGATCCCGATGGCGAATTGCGTGGCTCGCACCTGGTCGACACCAACTCGGGAAATGTGCAGCGCGGTATTTGTTCGCTACCGTTTGTGCGGCAGTCGGACGGTGAAGTGGTCTATTTCCCGTCCAATCTGGTCGAAAACCTCTACGGCAGCAATGGCATGAGTGCCGGTAATACGCTGGCCGAAGCACAAGTGCAATGCCTGTCCGAAATTTTCGAACGGGCGGTAAAGCGCGAAATCCTGGAAGGCGAAATGGCACTGCCCGATGTGCCGCACGACGTGCTGGCGAAATACCCTCGCATTCTGACCGGCATTCAGGGCTTGGAAGAGCAAGGTTTTCCGGTGCTGGTGAAGGATGCGTCGCTGGGTGGAACCTACCCGGTGATGTGCGTCACCTTGATGAACCCGCGGACTGGCGGTGTCTTTGCTTCGTTCGGCGCGCACCCAAGCTTCGAGGTGGCGCTGGAACGGAGTCTGACTGAGTTGCTTCAGGGGCGCAGTTTTGAAGGCCTGAACGATCTGCCTCAGCCTACCTTTGTCAGTGAAGCCGTGACTGAGCCAAACAACTTTGTTGAACACTTCATTGATTCCAGCGGCGTGGTGTCGTGGCGCTTTTTCAGCGCCAAAGCGAATTTCGATTTTGTCGAATGGGATTTCTCTGGCCAAGGCGAGAACTCCAATGCCGAGGAAGCCGCGACCTTGTTCGGCATTCTTGAAGATATGGGCAAAGAGGTGTACATGGCGGTGCATGACCAGCTTGGCGCCTTCGCTTGCCGGATTCTGGTGCCCGGCTATTCGGAAGTTTTTCCTATTGAAGATCTGATCTGGGATAACACCAACAAGGCGCTGTTGTTCCGCGAAGATATCCTGAACCTGCATCGCCTGGACGACGCAAGCCTGGAAGCGCTGCTTGAGCGTTTGAATAACAATGAGCTCGATGAATACTCCGACCTCGCCACGTTGATCGGCATCGAATTTGACGAGAATACGGAATGGGGGCAGCTGACTGTTCTCGAGTTGAAGCTGCTCATTCATCTCGCCTTGCAGCAATTTGAGGAGGCGCACGAGCTGGTGGGCGCCTTCTTGCAGTACAACGACAACACGGTCGAGCGCGGATTGTTTTATCAAGCCTTGAACGTGGTGCTGGAAGTGCTGCTCGATGACGACCTTGAACTGGACGATTACGTGGTCAATTTCCGCCGGATGTTTGGCAATGCGCGGATGGACGCGGTGCTGGGCTCAGTGGACGGCAGCGTGCGCTTCTTTGGCTTGACGCCAACCAGTATGAAACTGGAGGGACTCGACAGGCACCGCCGCCTAATCGACAGCTACAAAAAATTGCATATGGCGCGGGCCAATGCAGCGGCTACAGTCAGTTAGCGTCAAGGTTGGATGCGATGATGCCTCTTTCATCCCCCAGAACAAAGTTATGTTCCGAGCGGTAGGTTGGGCTAACGCTTCACCGGCCCAACATTCAATGAGACAAATGCATGCGATATCGCAAAGCAAACATTGCTGATGTCACTTACCGGCCGTTGCGCCGCAGGTGAGGTAGAAAGATACGCTAATTAAGTGCAACTGGCTCAATTTCAACCTGAGCGTCCCGCCCCTCTCCGAGCAAAATGCTAGAGGAGTTTTTTGCGTCTGGAGTGAGGGTGCGGGTATTCATGCGACACAGCAAAGCTGGTAGCCGAACCGGCTCCAAGCCACGCGATAGAGAGCGCGCCTAGCGACCTTTACCCCGAGGCCGCGTGTTCACCACAAGACAGAGCAGGCCCGTAATTAACGCAAGGCCGACATGGAGGCAATAGAGCGGGCTAAAGTCACCTTTTGTCAATCCGTCATGGCCAATAAAGACCACGGTGATTGCCACACCCAGGACTGAACCAATTTGGCGCACCGATTGATTGACCGCGCTTCCAACAGCATAGTGCTCGGCCGGCAGTCCGGCAACGGCAGCGCCGGAAAGGGAAGGCAACACCATACCGACGCCAATGCCGCTCAACACCAATCCGGGCAGCCACTCGCCGAGGTAGGAAGGGGTAGAACCTGGAACCAGCAGAAGCCATAAACCGCTCGCCGCGTAAATCAATGAGCCGATCACCAGGATAGGGCGATGGCCGATTCGCCCAGCCAGCCTCCCTGCGATGATGGCCGTCGGGATAACCAGCAGCGGGCCGGGTGTGATCGCAATGCCGGCCAGCGGCAAGCTGTAATGCCAGACGCCGGTCATGTATGCGAAGAAGGCGAAGAACATCATCGCGAAGGCCGCACCGAATGTCAGGGTTGCCAGGTTGACCGCGCTGTAGGTAGGGTTTTGAAACAAGGTCAGATCGACAAGCGGGTGGCGTGCGGTACTGGCCCATGCGATGAACGCAGCCAATGCGACTGCGGCGGTCACGCCAATCGCCCACAGTTCCAATCGACTCCAGTGTGGCGAGTCCGACTGCGTGATTGCCATCGCCGCGCCGCCGACCGAAATAATCACCAAGGTCACGCCTACCCAGTCTACCCGGTGCGTGTTCGACGCTCCCTTGAACTCTTGCAGCCGGGTGGCCCCGCGCCACAAGGAAATGGCGCCAAGCGGCAGGTTGATATAAAACGCCCATGGCCAGCCCATCTTGTCCACCAGGAAGGTGCCAAGGCTCGGGCCCAAAGCGGCGGCAAGCGCTCCAACCGCCCCCCAAATGCTTACCACGATGGCCCGCTTCTCCTTTGGAAAGGCATCCAGAACGATGGACAGTGAAGCCGGCATCAGCAAGGCAGCGCCGACCGCCTGAAGCACCCGCGCAGCAATCAGGAACTCGACACTGCCGGCAACGCCGCATGCCGCCGATGCGACAAGAAAGACAGCGACGCCGATCAGGAACAGGCGTTTGCGACCATGTATGTCCGCCAGTCCGCCGGCCGGAATGAGCATCGCGGCAAATACTACTGTGTATGCATTAAGAACCCACGACATTTCCGCCGCGGTAGCTGTTGGAAACGCCTGGCGCAACGCACCAAATGCAGCGAACAGCACGGTGCTGTCCAGCGAGACCAGAAACACGGCGATACAGGCGATCCAGAAAATCGGCCAGGGCGATGCTTGTGCGCGTCCGGTTTCGGCCACGCTGTGTGCAAGAGTATTTGCCGGCATTTTATGCTCCGTGGTTTGAACCGGTCGCCGGGTCAGTCGCATTATCAATATTCATAATTTTTTCCTTGTCGGAACGTTGTGAAAATAGTGAACGCCGGATTTCTACTGCAGCCATCCGCGGTCGAAGGCTTCATATGATGCACATCATATTAAGGTGTAAAAGAAAGCCGCCATCGTTCGGCGGCTTTCCAGTAAATCAGCGCCTGGTTTTATCAGCCAGGTCGATATCGTACTGATCAATCAAGGCCTTCCTCACGGCCGCCAAGTGCGCTTTTCCTTTTGCATTGTTTCCAAGCGTCCTTGCCAATTGCAGTGCGCCCACCATGGTGCTCGCCATTACCGCCGCCGCGCTACCTGATGGTAGAGCGGCCTTCACCATCTTCAAAAGGCCTTGCACTTGACGGCAAGACGCGTCGCGCAACTGGTCAGCCTGCCGTGGCATTTCAGATGCGAGCGCCGCAACCGGACAGCCCATCTCCGGAGAAGCGAGATTTGCATCCGCAAGGTAGGTCTCAACCAAGGCGGCTACAGCAGTATCGCCATTAGCGCACCTATCCGCGATGCGGGATGCAAGCACCTCGGCACCCAGTTCCCCGGCGCGCTCAAGCGCTGCCGCAAGCATCATTTCGCGAGATTCAAAATGCGCATAGAAACCGCCGTGGGTGAGTCCCGCCTTGCTCATGACATCAGCCACGCCCACGCCAGCGTAACCGTCTCGACGAATCGCCTTGGCGGCAACGTCGAGGATCCGATTACGTGAGATTTCCTTCTGGGCACTTCTGGAATTGCCTGTCACGTCAACTTACCTCCAATATGATGACCATCATATTAAACCCATTCCAGCGATTGTCAACTGCCGCATTATGCGAAATCCATGTTGTGAAAATATGACGCAATGCCTCCGTCGCACAGTATTTTTACGACAAGAGAAACCGCATCGCACTATGTGGGTAGATGTGTTTCCCTTTGGAGATTTATCGTCACACCACCCGTCCTATTGGATCACCGGGTAAATCATCAACTTTAAGGGATACTCCATGAAAAAAACGATTCTCACACTAGCGATGCTGGGTGCGTTCGCTGGTGCTGCATCTGCCCAAACCAACGTGACGATTTATGGTGTTGTCGATGTCGGCCTGGTCCGCACAGACAACGGCTCCACGACGACCACCAGCCTGGACAGCGGCAAGCAGAGCGGCAGTCGCCTCGGTTTCAAGGGTACGGAAGACCTCGGCGGCGGTCTGTCCGCCGTCTTCCAGTTGGAAAACGGCTTCAACGTTGACACCGGCGGCCTGGCTGCAGCCAACACGCTGTTCAACCGTCAGGCGTGGATTGGCGTGGCCGGCGGCTTTGGCACGGTCAAGGCTGGCCGTCAGTTCACCCCGGTGTATGCCAATCTGGGCACATTCGACCCGTTCGGGAATGCATTGGCCGGCGACTCCGCACGCATCTTCAACACCGAATACGAAGGCAGCCGTTTCGACAACAACCTGACTTACAACTACTCGGCCAAGGGGTTCCGCGGCGAACTGCAGTACAGCTTCGGTGAAGTCGCTGGCAACTCCAGCGCCAGGCGTGCAATCGGCGGCTTCGCCGGCTACAAGAACGGTCCGGTCGATGCAGTGCTGACCTACACCAAGGTCAACGATGCGGCAGGCACCGATGATCGCCGCACCTGGCTACTGGGCGGCAACTATGACCTTGGCGTGGTCAAGCCTTACATTGCCTACGCGAGCGTCAAGGGCACCGGCACGACGGATGTGCGTGACTGGCTGTTCGGCGCGACCGCACCGGTGAGCGCAGCGGGCACCGTGATGGTTTCGTTCGCGAAGAAGGACAATCGTGCATTCGCCAACGCAGATGCCGAGCAATGGGCCCTGGGCTACTCACACACGCTGTCCAAGCGCACCAACCTGTACACCAGCTATGGCCGCCTGAGCAACGACAGCGCTTCCAGCCTGCGTGTCGCGGTGCCGGGCAACACCGCTTCCGAGTTCAACGTCGGTATGCGTCACACGTTCTGATCGTGCATTGCGAGCTTACGCTTGCAATGACAAAGGGATGTTTGAGCGGTGCGCTTTGCGCACCGCTATTTTTTTGGAACACCTCTTAAAAGGGTGTGAATTTCAAAACAGAACGAGGTCGGGAACCCGGTATTACTGTGGTGGGATAAGGTTGCGGCATTTTCGATCGCCGTCCACACGCCAAGCAATACTCCCGGGCCAGTCAGTATTGGGTCGCCGCTTCTCACACCATCCTTCCGCGTTCCGATGGAACATCCGATCCAATGGCGGTCCTTGCGTGTCAGAAGCGATGGCGTATGCCTAACTGCACCGCTCTCGCATCCTGCCCGCCGGTCGTCGTGAAGCCGCCGCTGTAGCCGGCGCCACCCAGCGCGTACTGCGCATTGGCCTGGTTGTTCGCATGCGCGAAGAACAGATAGACATCGGTGCGCTTCGACAGGTTATGGTCGTAGCCGAGCGAGATCAGAGTGACGTCGCTGGCGGGGAACAGCGCATTCTTCGTATGGCCGATGGCACCCATCAGGCGGCCGGCGCCAATGGTGTAATGCATGCCGAGCGAATAGCTTTCCGCGTCCAGCCGCGCGTTCGAATTGATGGCGGTGACGACCGTCGGCACCAGCGCTGCGCCTGCCGTGCCCAAGGCTGCGGTAAGGGTCGGAGTGAGCGCAAAGCCGAGCGAGGGGTTGTCGTTGCGCATGCTCATGTAACCGGCAAAGAATTTCATCTTGCCCATGGTATAGGAGCCGCCAACCACGCCAGTTCGCAGCGAGCGGTTGCCGAACGCGTCATCTTCCCGGTTGTAACCGATTCCGATGTCGTAGCCGTTGGCTTGGTAGCGCAGGTTGCCGCCGACAAAGCGGTTGGATACGCCCAGCGAACCCGAGCCGCGGTCTTCCGGGCTGTACATGAAGGCAGCGCCCAACCCGTTGGGGAATTGCAGGCGATACTGGATGGCACTGCTGCTGCGAATGGCCACGCCCGGCGTATAGAGCGCGCCGGTACCGGTGGTGATGCCTCCCCAACCACCGACTGTGCCGGTTTCGAAGGTATCGGCGATGGCGCCGATTTCATAGGCGGGCGTGTACTGGCGGCCGAGCAGGACAGCGCCGGCCGGCGTAACCAGGCCCACCATCGCGGTGCGGTCGAACAAGGCGCCGTTGCTGTTGACAGCGGCGTTGCTCTGGCTGAGCGCGGTCGCCAGCGCGAGGGAACTCGCGGTGGGCAGGGGCGCACCTCGCAATAGCGCAAAACTCGGATGCTTACCGAGAAAGCCGTTGCGGTTGTCGCCGGTGTCGAGCTCGATGCGGGATTCCAGCGTAAAGAGCGCCTTGAAACCGCCGCCCAGGTCTTCCGTGCCCTTGAACCCGAGACGCGATCCGTCAGTCATGCCGCTGGCCAAGTTGTATTGGGTGCCGCTACCGAAACGCGATGCCTGGATGCCTGCATCGGCGATCCCGTAGATCGTGATACTCGTTTGTGCCAGCGCTGGCACGGCGCAGCATGCGCTGATCAAGGCGGCGAGGTGTCTTGTTTTCATGTTATCTCCACGGATGGTTTTTCTTCAGAGGGAACAACGCCAATACGGCGTTGTTCCCAACTGGATATCACGTTACGTCAGGCCAAATTTGGGGAGTGTCGAAGGAGTGCCGAAGAATCGGAGTAGAAGAGAGAAACGGGTTGGCGATGTGGGTTTTTCGCGACGGAGCGAACATGCGAGCGGAACGCACCTCCGCAATCCGTTTTAACTGTGAACGAAAGCGGCGTCGAACCGTGGCGGGGAGAAAGAAGGAATCGGCAGCAGCTGTTAGGACTTGATCGATGTCGAGACCATGCATCTCGCTTGGAACGAGCACCGCCTGCCAGGGCGTGTTGTTCTCTCTTTGTATACGCAACGCGACGCACTGCATATCGAACCGTGCCCGCGCCTGAACAGCTGTACTTGCTGCGTAACCTCGCTACCATTTTCATTTGGTCTGGCTGAGGCGGCATACCCGCATCACCAATCGCCTGGCCGAATTTGCCGGCCATTGGTGCAAACGGCTGCCGATTGCACATGTTTGAGTAATGCGTCCCCTAAACCGACTCGCAATCCGCCGCCTGCATCGTCCGCTGTCAGCACATCCCAGTCGGGTACAAACCGCTTGAATCGGTACAGCCGCTTCCGATAATTGCCTTCCGGTCCACTCGTGCTGCAATCGATGCCATCGAGGAGCCGGATCGTGTCGTCGAGCGCCTGGCGTTCTTCCGGTGTCTGTATCAGGATGAGTCGTCGCCTGCCGCGCGCATAGCTGTCGCGGATGTCGATCTCCATACAGTGGCCGCGATCAGCCCTCGCCGGGTCGATCAGCAGTGCTTCCGGGATCGACAAGCCGAATCGTGCCGCCAGCGCGACGCGCGCTATCAGCACTTGCGGAACCTTGAACGCCTTATTGGCCAGTTGCCGCTGTGCGGCCAGTGCCCAGGTTGCGGGAGCGGCGCGGGATGCGAGTTTTTTCAGCAGCGGCACAGCAGAGACGCAACCTTGGGCTTCCGCTTTTTGCAACCAATAGACTGCCTGCACATCTTTTGACGGATCGTCCTTGCGGGTACGCCAGATCCAGCTGCCAAGCGCTTGTTGCGCCATGCTATCTCCGGCTTCCGCCGCCATGGTCATGTAGCGGTACGCCTCTTCCAGACTGCGTCGCCAGAACTCGGATTTCAAGTAGATCTGCGATATGGCGTACCAAGCCTGCACCGAGCCCTGTTCACCGGCGCGGTTCAGCCAGATGATCGCTTCCTTGTATTTCGCTGCGCCGGGCAGCATGTTGTTGCGCTTGCCCGATGCATCCATCCTGGCCAGCCACAAGCCCCAATGCAATTGCGAATCACGGTCGCCTGCTTCGGCGGCAAGCTGCAGGAAGCGCTTGGCTTCCTGCTTGTCGCCGTCAGGACAGCGCATGAGCACGCGGGCACAACGTGCCAGGATCCGGATTTCTTCCCTGGTGAATATGTTGTCGTGCATACGCGGTCAGTATGAGGTCGCAGCAGCCCTGCGTGTGAGGTCGCGTGCCAGCGGCAGAGACCAGTGCAGGAAGGCTTTGTAGTCGGCAGTAGCCCATGTGTGCTCCGCAAGCGCATAGCGTGCGGCAACAATGCCACCTTCGGCTGCGGAGATTGCCCATTCCATCGATATGGCAACGTTGCCCTCGGGTGGTTGTGAAGCTGCAGCATTCTCCGGCGCACAGTGTTCCTGCTGCTGCGCCAGCATCCACTGCGCCTCCGCAATACCGGCTTGTGCCGCGGCGCGTAGTGCATGCATGGCCTTGCTCCGCAGGGCCGGCGTGATTGCCGAACCGTCGAGCCCCTGTACGATCTGCGCAAACACCAGGCCTGCCTGCATCTCGCCGGCATCGAAAGCCTTCTCGTACCAGATTGCCAGTTGCCGCATGTTCCCTGCCCGTTGTGCGATGGCAAATGGAATGTGCCTGCCGATCAGCATCCACGCATCGTCGATGTGCTGGCGAGCAGCGCGATCGAGCCAATGCAATGCAGTGCTGAAGTTCTGCTGCAGGCCATCTTCGCCGAATAGATAGTGCCGTCCCAAGGCCAATTGGGCCGCAGGCTCACCAGAGCGCGCAGCGCCGATCACTTGCAATTGTTTCCGGTTCGCCATGATTCTCTTTTTTGTTCACCTGCCGGTCCTCGCTCGTACATTCTGCAGAGCGTTTTGAGCGACGTGCCGTCAGGCCGCATGGGTTTTCCTAATCGAGGTTTTCAGGCGAGCCCGAACGACTTCCGCAGGCTCGCGTCGACGGGGCCAAAAGGCATGAAACGGCGCAATTTGCTCAACAGGGATGCCTTTCCGGCCGGAGTGCGACGCATGCGCCACCTGCCAAGCGCCGATTCAATGATCGTGTCTGCCACGCCATCGGAATCGGGAGCGCCGCTGACACTGTCGGCGACGGCCCGCGACGCGAGGCCGCGTTCGCGTTCATAGGCCGCGATTGTTGACTTTGCATGCGGCGAATTGACGTCCAGATTGGTCTTGGTGAAAGCCGGTTCGACCAGCGTTACGCGGATGCCGAACTGGCGTACCTCATGATCCAGCGTTTCAGACAGCCCCTCCACGGCATGCTTGGACGCCGAGTAGAGCCCCATGTACGGGGCTGGAAGAAAGCCGAGTACCGAACTGACATTGACGATCCTTCCGCTGCCCTGTGCTCGCATATGCGGAAGGACTGCCTGTACCGTACGCAGGATGCCGAATACGTTGGTGTCGAACAGGGATGTGGCCTCGGCAGTCGATGTTTCCTCCACCGCGCCGACGATGGTCATTCCCGCGTTATTGACGAGCACGTCGATGCGCCCGGCCCGGTCGATGATGGCTTGGATGCCCCGCTGAACGGAAGCGTCGTCGCGAATCTCCATCTCGACAAGTTCGACACCAGGTATTGGGCGCGCTTTCGCGATGCTGCGTACGGTGCCGATTACCTGGCAACCCTGCTTGGCAAACTTCTCCGCGGCGGCACGTCCGATGCCCGACGAAACGCCGGTAACAACGACAACTATCGATTTCGACATGGCAGTTCCTTTCGATATAGGTGAATAGGGATAAAGACCAGATCAACGACGCGATGGGCCTTGCAGCGATGCTTTCCTGGCACCTGCTGCGCGAAGGGTCGAGACGAATGCTTTGGCCAAGCCCCTGCTTGCCCTGGTGATGGGGGCCACGTTGCCTTGCATGTCCATTTCCTTCTCATCCCGGCTGTCGTTGCCGGGCCTGATCTTGAACCAGATGGCATACATGGCCGGCAGGAACACCAGCGTCAGAATCGTCCCGGCGAAGGTGCCGCCAATCAGCGTGTAAGCGAGCGTCCCCCAGAACACCGAATGGGTCAGCGGGATGAAGGCCAATATCGCCGCCAACGCGGTCAGGATCACCGGCCGCGCACGCTGCACGGTCGCCTCGACGACCGCATTGAACGGATCCAGTCCCTCCTGTTCGTTGTGATGGATTTGCCCGATCAGGATCAGCGTGTTGCGCATCAGGATTCCCGACAGGGCAATCAGGCCGACCAGCGCATTGATGCCGAACGGCTGCTGGAACAGGATCAGCGTCGGCACCACACCGATCAGACCCAGCGGACTGGTCAGGAAGACCATCACCATCGCGGAGATCGAGCGCACTTGGAAGATGATGATGAGCAGGGTGATCGCCAGCATGATGGGGAACAGCGGCAGCATGGCTTCCGTCGCCTTGCCCGATTCCTCGATGGAGCCGGCCTGTTCGATGCGATAGCCTGCCGGCAGCTTGTCCATGATGGGCTGGAGCTGCTGGCTGATGGAAGCGGACACGTCCGGTGGCTGCAAGCCTTCGGCGATGTCGCCCCGCACCGTGATCGTCGGCATGCGGTCGCGCCGGCGCATGATCGGCTCTTCCGTGCGCACCTCGACCTTGCCCACCTGCGACAGCGGGATGCGTTGCCCGTTAGCGCCCGTCAGGGTGAAGTCCGCGATCCTGGCCGGATCGAGCCGGGTGTCGCCGGCCGAACGGGCCACCACCTGCACCGTGCGAATGTCCTCACGCACGGCGGTGAGAGGCACACCGGTGAGGAAGAATTGCAGTTGTTGCGCCACGGTGCTGGAGGTCAGCCCCACGGCCTGCAGCCGGTCCTGCTGCAAGGTGAAGTGCAGCGAGGGCGTGCGGGTGCCCCAGTCGGTATTGACCGTACGCATCAGCGGACTGGCATCCATGACCTGCTGCACGTTAGTCGCGATCTGGCGCAGCTTGTCCTGGTCCGGCCCGGTGATCCGGTAGGCGACCGGGAACGGCGAATACGGGCCGAACACGAGCTGCGTGACACGCACGCGTGCCTCAGGGGCGAGGCCGTCGGCGATCGCCTGGCGCAGCCGCTGTTTCAACGCCTCGCGCTGATCCTGGCTGTCCGTGCGGACCACGATCTTGGCAAACGACGGGTCGGGCAATTCCGGTCCCATCGCCAGGTAGAAGCGTGGCGCGCCCTGGCCGACATAGGCAGTGACGATCTTTGCTTCCTCTTGTTTGGCCAACCAGGCTTCCACCTTCGCCGTGGCGGCGCTGGTCTGTGTGATCGAGGTGCCATAGGGCATCTGCACCTCGACCAGCACTTCCGGGCGGTCGGAGATCGGGAAGAACTGTTTCTTGACCACCGCCATGCCGAGTACGGCCGCGACGAAGAGGCCCACCACCGAGCCGACGACAAGCCATTTGCGTGCGATGACGCGCATCAGCACCTGGCGGAAGCGGTTATAACGTGGTGTATCGTAGAGCGTGTCGTGGCCGCCTTCGACCTTTTTGAGGTCGGGCAGCAGCTTGACGCCAAGGTAGGGTGTAAACACCACGGCAACCACCCAGGACGCGATGAGGGCGATGCCGACGATCCAGAACATGTTGCTGGTGTATTCGCCCGCGGTCGAACCGGCAAAGCCATTGGGCATGAAGCCGACGGCCGTGACCAGCGTGCCCGACAACATGGGCGCCGCGGTATGGCTCCAGGCATAGGCGGAGGCGGCGGCCCGGCTGTAGCCTTCTTCCATCTTCACCACCATCATTTCGATGGCGATGATGGCGTCGTCCACCAGCAGGCCCAGCCCCAGGATCAGGGAGCCCAGGGTGATGCGGTCGAAGTTCTTGCCGGTCGCGGCCATGACCACGAAGACTGTCGCCAGCGTCAGCGGCACGGCCGCAGCGACCACGATACCCACGCGCCAGCCCATGCTCACGAAACACACCAGCATGACCACCAGCAGCGCGGCGAAAAACTTGACCATGAACTCATCAACCGCCGCGCTGATGTTGACGGCCTGGTCCGTGACCTTGGTCAGGCTCATGCCCAGCGGCAGATCGGCGTTGATCGCGCTCACCTCGTTATCCAGCGCCTTGCCCAGGTCGAGCCCGTTCCAGCCGTCGCGCATGATGATGCCCAGCAGCAGCGCGGGTTCCCCACCGTTGCGGACCATGAACGTCGCCGGATCTTCATAGCCGCGCTTGACCGTGGCGATGTCCGACAGTTTCAAGGTGCGACCTTGCGCCACGACCGGCGTATCGCGGATCTTCTGCAGTTCATCGAAAGCGCCGTCCAGCCGGATGAATACCTCCGGTCCCCTGGTTTCGACGGAGCCGGCCGGCGTAAGGGCGTTCTGGCTGTGAAGCGCGGCGAATACTTCCTGTGGACTGACACCTAGCGTTGCCAGGCGCTCATGCGAGAACTCAACATAAATACGCTCGGACTGCTCGCCAATGATGTTGACCTTCTTCACGCCCGGCACGTGCAGCAGCCGCTGACGCAGCTTCTCGGCATCGCGTACCAGCAAACGCTGCGGTTCGCCCTTGGCCTTGAGCGCAAACAGGGCAAAGGTGACGTCCGCGTATTCGTCATTGACCATCGGTCCGATCACGCCGGACGGAAGCTTGCTCGCCTCATCGCTGACTTTCTTGCGGGCCTGATAAAACTCCTCCTGCACTTCCGAAGGTGGCGTACTGTCGAGCAAGGTCAAGGTGGTGAAGGCCAGGCCAGGTCTTGTGTAAGTCTCGGTACGGTCATACCAGCGCAGTTCCTGCAAGCGCTTTTCGATCTTCTCGGCGACCTGATCCTGCATTTCCTGTGCCGTGGCGCCGGGCCAGGCGGTAACGATGGTCATCACCTTGATCGTGAAGGCAGGGTCTTCTGCCCGCCCCAGCTTGAAGAAGGAAACGACCCCGGCCAAGGCGATCAGGCAGATCAGGAACAAGGTGACGGAGCGCTCGCGCACGGCGAGCGCCGACAGGTTGAAGCGACTTTCGCTCATGGCCGCACCCCAGTGGCTGCAGCGGTGGCAGCGGCGACGGTAACGGGTTGGCCAGCCACCCTGACCTGCTCACCTTCGCGCAGCATGTGCGCGCCGAGTGCGACTATCCGGTCGCCTTGCTTGAGTTGACCAGTGATGCGTGCACTGTCGTCGTCCAGGCGTTGCACTGTGACCGGTCGCCAGGAAACCTTTGCCGGTTCGCCTTCAATGACCCAGACGCCCGGCCCCTTGCCCGCATCGAACAGGGAGCCGATCGGCACCCGCAAGCTGCCGCGCGCATCGGAATTTGCCTCCGGGATCTGGATGGCGACCGTGGTGCCCAACGGGGCATTGGACAGTTCTCCTTCCAGCACATAGCGCGCCTCGAAGGTGCGAGTCATCTTGTCGGCGGTATCCGAGAGCTGCCTGAGCCGGACCGGAACGGTTACGCCTTCCTTGCCGAAGAGCGTGGCCTGGCCGACTGAGCCGACCGCAGGACGCAAGGTTTCCGGCAACTGGATGACGGCTTCGCGGCGTCCGGCATGCGCCACGCGCACCACGACTTGTCCCGCGCTGACGACTTGGCCGGGTTCGGCCAGGGTTTCCATGACGACGCCATCGGCATCCGCCACCAGCTCCGCATAGCGGCTCGTGTTACGCGCTACTTCGGCCTGCGCTTCGGCGGCGTTGAGCTGGGCTTTGGCGGCATCTGCCGCCGCCTTGACCTGATCGTAGGCCGAAGCCGATATCGCGCCGGTGCCGCGCAGGTCGCGGTAACGGGCTTCATCCTCCGCCGTTTGCTGCGCCCGCGCCCGGGCGGCGGCGACCGCTTCCTGCTGCGCATGAACAGCAAGCTTCAGATCGACGGGGTCGATGCGCATGAGCGGCTGCCCGCGTTTGACGGTTTGACCTGTATCCACGAGCCGTTCCAGCACCTTGCCGGAGACCCGGAAGCCGAGATCGCTTTGCACCCGGGCGGCGACAGTCCCGGTGAACGTACGCGATGCGGAGACTGCACCCTGGACAGCGACCGCACGCACCATCGGGGCTGTGGTGCGCGGATCGGATGGCGTCTTTTCGCCGCAGGCGACCAGCACAAACGGCAATGCAGACAGAACAGCAGAGAGAACGAGGCGGCGGCGGAGCATAGAAATCCCGTAATGGAGCCAAACAGGACTTCATTTTGATACTAGTGACCAAATAAGTCAACGGTCACTTGTTCATCATATGCTGCGTCGCGGATTCAGGGCGACAGACTGCGGAGCACCAGGCTGGACAGCCGGGCCGGCGCTTCGTCGGTGCAATCGAGGCTGTACTGCAAGAGCAGCGGGTTGAGGTACGGGCGCAAGACCAGGTGGATTGCCGCCGCCGCCTCGTCGAGCGGCGTCTTGCGCTCGAACTCCTCCGTCTCGCGCCCCTGGCGCAGGATCTCCTGCAGCATTGCCTGGATGCGCTCCTCGAAGGCGCGCGCCGCCTCCCAATGCTCGGCAGCAGCCGAGGCTGCAATGTCATGGAGCTTGCGATTCTCAAAGAACAGGCGAAGGCTTGATTCGACGGCCGTCTTGAACATCCGCCGCAGCTTCTCGGGCGGGCGGTCGACCGCATCGATGGCCGTTCTGATATCCGTTTCGATTTCGTGCAGGCACTTTGCGCAAATCAGTTCGCCGATGGCCTGCTTGGACTCGAAGAACTTGTAGATATAGGCCTTGGAAAAGCCGATGGCCTTGGCAAGATCGGAGACGGTCGTCTTCTCGTAGCCGTACAAGCGGAAGTGTTCGGTGGCTGCGGCAACGATTTGATCTCGCACTTCGTGATCGACCGGGCCACGGGCCGGGTTTGGGGAAACGGTTGCTTTATTCATGTTCGACAGCTTACCTCGTGCCTTCAGTTTGCACAACGAGTGACCATTTCATGATACAGTCACTGCTTACCCTCTCCCCCATTTCACTCCGCGGAAGATACCCATGCTAAAACGCACTCTCTTCATGTCAGTTGTCGCCGGCCTTGCAGCAGGTTGCGCTGTCGGGCCTGATTACGTTCGGCCCGACACGCCCGTGCCACAACGCTACCTCGGGCAAGCGGCAGTTGAGCAACGGCATGCCAATACCGCCGCCGACATCATCGTGTGGTGGGAGGGCTTCGGCGACCCGCAACTGACCCGCTTCGTCAGGCTTGCGCTGGAACAGAATCTGGATCTCGCGCAGGCGTCCGCCCGCGTCGCCCAGGCCCGAGCGGGACTCGGTGCAGCGAATGCCGCACTCCGGCCCTCCGGCAACATTAGTGCGCAAGGTGCCCGAGCCTACCAATCAGTTGAAACGCCGCTGGGACAAGTCTTGAATTTGACACCGGGTTTCGACCGTTACGGCAACGCCTATGAGGCTAATCTCAGCGCAGGCTGGGAGCTGGACGTATTCGGCGGTCTGCGTCGCGGACGGGAAGCGGCGCTTGCCGAGTATCAGGCTTCGGAGGCTGGCGCAGCGGCGACAAGACTGGCGGTGGCGGCGCAGGCCGCCGACATCTACATCAGCATCCGCGGACTGCAAACTCGCCTTGATGTTGCCCGAAGGCAGGTACAGACGCAACAGGAGCTCTTCTCAACAATTAATCGGCTTTATGGCAAGGGGCTGGCAGCCGAACTTCAAGTACGGCAGGCCGAGGGCGCGCTCGCCCAAGTGCGAGCATCCGTACCGGTCCTCGAAGCGGGTCTGGATACGGCCATGAACGCGCTGGATGTGATGCTGGGCACGTCACCCGGTACGCACCGGGAGGAGCTGGCGGCCAATGCCGGCGTCATTCCGGCCGCCCCGCAGATCGCATCCACTGGAACGCCGGGCGATCTGCTCAGGCGCCGGCCCGATTTGATCGTGGCTGAACGCCGCCTGGCTGCGTCGAATGCGCGCATCGGTGTGGCGATCGCCGAGTATTACCCCAAGCTCTCCTTGAGCGGACTGATCGGCAGCGCGACATCGGTGTCTGGCAGCAATCTGTTCACTGCCGGCGCAAGTCAGGCCGCGGGCGTGCTGGGCCTGCGCTGGCGCCTTTTCGACTTCGGTCGCATCAATGTGCAGATCGACCTGGCCAAGGGCCAGGAAGCCGAGACGCTGGCCGCTTATCGGCTGGCCGTACTACGTGCTACGGAAGACGTGGAAAACGCTTTCTCGGCGCTGGTAAAGCGCGAGGATCAGGCCAGCATACTCGCTCATGGCGTGGATTCTCTCGGTCGGGCGAGAGCGGCCTCGTTCGCTGCATACCAGAAAGGCGTCGTCAGCCTGATCGAAGTCCTGCAAGCCGACGAGAACCTGCTGCGCGCCTCTGATGCGCGAGCGCAAGGGCAAACCGAATCCGCGCGCGCGGCGGTCGCGGCCTTCAAGGCACTCGGCGGCGGCTGGCACCCCCGGGAATCCGAGGCGGTAGCAATGAGATAACCGCAGGTCGCGCCAACGGCGGCGAAGGATAGCGTATGGAACTTCACCACCTGCACTGCTTCGTTGCCGTTGCCGTTACCGTTGCCGTTGCCGTTGCCGTTGCCGTTGCCGTTGCCGATAAATGATACTTCACTCGTGCAGCCAAGCGCCTGCACATCGAGCAGCCGTCAACAACCGCAAGGCGACAGCAGGTGGCAAGATTTCGCAGCTCATGTGATCTTTTTCGTCATTGCCAGAGAGTCCTGCTGCTCTTAGCATCGAAGTGCCCTTAGGTGCGAATTCCAGGAAGAAGACTTCGCTTGAATTCGTCCTCGTGAGTGCCGGGAAAGCGGTGCGTGTCCTGCGACACCATGCCGCTGCTGCCCCCGCAACGGTAAGCAAGTGCGGCCGTGTCTGCATGCTGTCGATCGAAGGATCGGGAGGATGACGCGGCAAATCTTGCAAGCCCGGATACCGGCCTGGCGATCTATCGGGAATTGCTGCGGACGGCGGCGATTCGGTCACGGTTGCGTTCCGCTGCGCTATGTCGCGCAGGCCGAACGGGCCAGTGCAATTTCTCTCACCCCTCCCCTTTTCCCTGGATCTCGGTCGTGCACGGCGGGTGCGCGTCTGGGGCGCGCAAGGCCTCCTCTTGCAGCGCTCAACCAGTGTGTCCGGCGCACGACCGTGTGCCGGGTACGCGTCAGATCAACCGGCTGCAGCCATTCCGGCACAGCCCCGATTCAAGGAATCCGACACCATGACCAACCCGGCACAAGCCCGCGCGGCCGCCCCTTCCCATGTCCCAACCGTCAAACTGCTGATCAACGGCGAACTCTTCGAGTCGTCGACCAGCGAATGGCGCGACGTCGTCAACCCCGCCACCCAGGAAGTGCTGGCCCGCGTGCCGTTTGCCACGCCGGAGGAAATCCGGGCGGCAGTCGCCAGCGCGAAGCGCGCCTTCGGCACCTGGCGCAAGACGCCGATCGGCACGCGCGCGCGCATCTTCCTGAAGTACCAGCAGCTCATCCGCGAAAACATGAAGGAGCTCGCCGCCATTCTCACAGCAGAACAAGGCAAGACGCTGGCCGACGCGGAAGGCGACGTTTTCCGCGGCCTGGAAGTGGTCGAGCATGCCGCCAACATCGGCACCCTCCAGATGGGCGAGCTGGCCAATAATGTCGCCAACGGCGTCGATACCTATACCCTGCTGCAGCCGCTGGGCGTATGCGCCGGCATCACCCCGTTCAACTTCCCGGCGATGATTCCGCTGTGGATGTTCCCGATGGCGATCGCCTGCGGCAATACCTTCGTGCTCAAGCCGTCGGAGCAGGATCCGCTGGTGACGATGCGGCTCGCGGAACTGGCGATGGAAGCCGGCATCCCGCCCGGCGTGCTGAACGTGATCCACGGCGGAGAAGACGTCGTGAATGCGATCTGCGACCATCCCGACATCAAGGCGGTGTCCTTCGTCGGCTCGACCCGCGTCGGCACCCATGTCTACCAGCGCGCCACACTGGCGGGCAAGCGCGTGCAGTGCATGATGGGCGCGAAGAACCACGCCGTCATCCTGCCTGATGCCAACAAGGAGCAGACCATCAACAGCCTCATCGGCGCCACCTTCGGCGCGGCGGGCCAGCGTTGCATGGCAGTGTCGGTGGCGGTTCTCGTCGGCAAAGCACAGGAATGGATTCCGGACCTGGTGGCGACCGCGAAAACACTCAAGGTTAACGCTGGAGTCGAACCGGGCACCGATGTCGGTCCCGTGATCTCCTGCGCCGCGCGCGATCGCGTGCTGGGTCTGATCGAGCGCGGCGTGGCGGAAGGCGCGCAACTGGACCTTGATGGTCGCAATCCGCAGGTGCCGGGCTATGAACAAGGCAATTTCGTCGGCCCGACGATCTTCTCCGGCGTCAAGCCCGGCATGAGCATCTACGACCAGGAAATCTTCGGGCCGGTGCTGTGCCTCGCCTCGGCGGCCACGCTCGATGACGCGATCGCGCTGGTCAACGCCAACCCGAATGGCAACGGCACCGCGATCTTCACGCAGTCGGGCGCGGCGGCACGCAAGTTCCAGGAAGAGATCGACGTCGGCCAGGTCGGCATCAACGTGCCGATTCCGGTGCCGGTCCCGTTGTTCTCCTTCACCGGCTCGCGCGCATCGAAGCTCGGCGACCTCGGTCCCTACGGCAAACAGGTCGTGACCTTCTACACCCAGACCAAGACCGTCACGCAGCGCTGGTTCGACGACAGCACCCTGTCCGTCGGCGTCAACACCACCATCGCGCTGAAGTGACGCGGAGGACGCGATGGATTTCGACCTCACAGAGGATCAAATGGCGTTCCGGAAAACGGCACGCGACTTCGCGGCCGGCGAACTGGCCCCGCATGCCGCGCACTGGGACGCCCAAGGCGTGTTTCCGAAGGACGCCCTGGCAAAAGCAGGCGAGCTCGGCTTCTGCGGCATCTATTCGCCGGAAGAAGCCGGCGGGCTCGGCCTGCCCCGGCTAGACGCCACGATCGTGTTCGAAGAGCTGGCCGCGGCGGATCCATCCACCACGGCCTACCTCACGATCCACAACATGGCGACCTGGATGCTGTGCACCTGGGGCGTGCCGGCAGTGCGCCAGCATTGGGGCCCGCTGCTGACCGGCGGCCGCAAGCTCGCTTCCTACTGCCTGACCGAACCCGGCGCCGGTTCGGATGCCGCGGCCCTGAAGACTCGGGCCGAGCGCATCGGGGACAGCTACGTCCTCAACGGCAGCAAGGCCTTCATCTCCGGCGCCGGCGATACCGATTTGCTGGTGGTCATGGCCCGCACCGGCGGCCCAGGCGCGGCCGGCATTTCCGCCTTCGCGGTCCCGGCCGATGCCCCCGGCATCACCTACGGCCGCAAGGAAGAAAAGATGGGCTGGAACAGCCAGCCGACCCGCGGCATCACCTTCGACAATGTCCGCATCCCGGTCGACCACCTGCTCGGTCAGGAAGGCGAAGGTTTCAAGATCGCGATGCGCGGCCTGGATGGCGGCCGCATCAACATTGCGACCTGCTCGGTCGGCGCGGCACAAGGTGCACTCGACGCCGCGCAGCGTTATGTAACCGAGCGCAAGCAGTTCGACCGCGTGCTGGCGGACTTCCAGACGATCCAGTTCAAGCTCGCCGACATGCTGACCGAACTCGTCGCGGCACGCCACATGGTCCGGCTCGCAGCAACCAAGCTCGACGCGAAGGCCCCCAGCGCGACGACGTACTGCGCGATGGCCAAGCGGCTGGCGACGGACATCGGCTTCACGGTCTGCAACGAGGCGCTGCAGATCCACGGCGGCTACGGCTACATCCGCGAGTACCCGCTGGAACGCCTGGTACGCGACGCACGCGTGCACCAGATCCTCGAAGGCACCAACGAAATCATGCGCAGCATCGTCGCCCGCCACTTGCTGGACACCACTACGACAGGAGAAATTCGATGACCAGTTACACCAACCTGCAGGTCGAGATCACCGGCCATACCGCACTCGTCACGCTGGCCAATCCGCCGGCCAACACCTTCACCCGGGACGGCCTGGTCGCGTTGACGCAACTCGTGCGCGATCTCGATGCCAACCGCGAAATCTTCAGCCTGGTGGTGACCGGCCAGGGCGAAAAGTTCTTTTCCGCCGGCGCCGACCTCAAGCAGTTCGCCGACGGCGACAAGGCGATGGCACGCGAGATGGCACGGCGCTTCGGCGAAGCCTTTGAAGCCCTGTCGCGCTTTCGTGGCGTGACGATTGCCGCCATCAACGGCTATGCAATGGGCGGCGGGCTGGAATGCGCGCTGGCCTGCGACATCCGCATCGCGGAAGCGCAGGCGCAGATGGCCCTACCCGAAGCCACCGTCGGCTTGCTGCCTTGCGCCGGTGGCACGCAGAACCTGCCGTGGCTTGTCGGCGAAGGCTGGGCCAAGCGCATGGTGCTGCTGGGCGAGCGCGTCAATGCCGTCACCGCATTGCAGATCGCACTGGTGGAAGAAGTCGTGCCGACCGGCCAATCACTGGCGCGCGCACTGGAACTGGCAAAACTGGCCGACAAGCAAAGCCCCACCAGCATCGCCGCCTGCAAGCGCCTGATTCAGGGCGCGCGCCACCAGCCGCTGGCACAGGTTTTGCCGCTCGAGCGCGAAGCCTTCGTCGACCTGTTCGACACCCATGACCAGCAGGAGGGTGTCAATGCCTTCCTGCAAAAGCGCGCACCGCAATGGAGGAACGCATGACGCACCCGGTCCTGTTCGAGGAACTTTCTGCCGCCGCTGGCAAGCGTATCGGCATCGCCACGCTCAATGCGGAAAAAACGCTCAATGCGTTGTCGCTGGACATGGTTCATCTTCTGACGGAAAGGCTGAGCGCCTGGGCCGATGACGACAACATCGCGCTGGTAGTCTTGCAGGCTGCAGGCGACAAGGCATTCTGCGCGGGCGGTGACCTGCACAACCTGTACCGCTCGATGCGGGAGCATCATGCATCGGATGCGCGCAACGACATTGCCGCCAACCACTATGCCGCGCAGTTCTTTGCAGATGAATACCGGCTCGATTACCTGATCCACACCTACCCCAAGCCGGTATTGTGCTGGGGCCACGGCATCGTGATGGGCGGCGGCGTCGGTCTGATGGCGGGCGCCAGCCATCGCGTCGTTACCGAGCATTCGCGCGTGGCGATGCCGGAGATCTCGATCGGCCTTTACCCGGATGTCGGCGGTTCCTGGCTGCTGTCGCGCATGCCGGGCAAGGCTGGGCTGTTCCTGGCGCTCACCGGCGCGCAGGTGCGGGCAGCCGATGCCTTGTTTGCCGGACTGGCAGACCATGCGCTCGCCCATTCCAGTAAAGAAGCTGTATTCGACGCCTTGCGCCGTCAACCGTGGACGGACCAACGCCGCGACAATGATGCCCTGCTCTCGCAGGTGCTGCGACGCTTCGCTGCTCCCGGGCTCGCCGAGCCGGGCCCGCTGCAGAAGCATTTTTCCCTCATCAACACGTTGTGCGTCGGTCCCGATATCCGGCAGATTGTTTCATCCATCACCACGCTCGACATCGACGATTCGTGGCTGCACAAAGCCGCAAGCTCGCTTGCCGCAGGTTCCCCCAGCTCAGCAGCGCTCGCGCATGCGCTGCTGGTGCGCACGCAAGGCATGCGGCTGGCCGATGTCTTTCGCATGGAATACGTCGCTTCGCTGCACTGTGCGGCGCGTCACGATTTTGCCGAGGGGATTCGCGCCTTGCTGATCGATAAGGACGGCCAACCCCAGTGGAATCCGGCTTCCCTGCAGGAAGTGACGCCGGAGATGCTGGAGAGCTATTTCGTTGAGCCTGCATGGGACAGGCATCCGTTAGCCGATCTCTAGAGCGATTTGAAGATCAGTGTACGGGAGCCAAGGTCGAGCCGAGGAGCGCACGCGTACGTGTAGTACGCCGAGCACCGCAGGTTCGAGATTGGCCCCGTACGCTGATCAGCAAATCGCTCTAACCGACTATTCAATCTGGAGAAAATCCATGAAACACATCGCATTCATTGGCTTGGGCAACATGGGCGCACCGATGGCGCTCAACCTGGTCAGGGCCGGACACCAGCTGACCGTATTCGACCTGTCGCCGGCAGCGGTCGGCAAACTGGTCGAAGCCGGCGCAAAGGCCGCACCCGACGCGCAGTCCGCGGTGGCCGAAGCGGACATCGTCATATCGATGCTGCCTGCCAGCGCCCATGTCGAAGCGCTCTACCTCGGCGAGCAGGGCATCCTGCCGCGCATGTGCGACGGCGCGCTGCTGATCGACTGCAGCACGATCGCTCCGCAATCGGCGCGCAAAGTCGCACAGGCGGCAGCCGCGCGCGGCCTGGCGATGATCGATGCACCTGTTTCGGGCGGCACTGCGGGCGCGGCGGCGGGTACGTTGACGTTCATTGTCGGCGGGGACGCTGCGGCACTCGAACAGGCGCGTCCGATCCTCGCCGCGATGGGCAAGAACATCTTCCATGCCGGCGGCAACGGCGCCGGCCAGACCGCCAAGATCTGCAACAACATGATGCTGGGCATCCTGAT
Organism: Noviherbaspirillum sp.; assembly: GCA_035627275.1. Lineage (GTDB taxonomy): Bacteria > Pseudomonadota > Gammaproteobacteria > Burkholderiales > Burkholderiaceae_D > Noviherbaspirillum. Next base: position 24,285 of record DASPMC010000005.1, on the reverse strand, counting down.
GGCCGGGACTGCGGAAGCGCTCGCACTCGGCGTGTCCAACGGACTCGATCCCAAGGTGCTGTCCGACATCATGTGCAAGAGTTCCGGCCGCAACTGGGCACTGGAGCTTTACAACCCGTATCCGGGCGTGATGGACAACACGCCGGCCTCGCGCGGGTACAGCGGCGGCTTCGGCGTCGACCTGATGCTCAAGGATCTCGGGCTGGCGGCGGAAGCGGCGCTGTCTGCGCGCGCTGCGATTCCGCTTGGGGAACTGGCGCGCAACCTGTATTCGCTGCATAGCCGGGCCGGTGCGGGAGCGCTCGATTTTTCCAGCATCCTGCAATTGCTGGCGCCCGAGAAGCGATAAGCGGGAAGGCGCTCCTTTCCGACAAAGGGAGCGCCTCCCTTCAACGGGCTTGTTTCCTGCGGCCGGTAACTCGAGAGGGCCTGCTCGAACTGCGCGCAAGCTCGACGAATGCCCGCAAATACTTGATTTCCTCATCCGTTTCGCGCGTTCCCAGGAAAATCTGCTTCGCGATGCCATGACGTCCCAGGCGAACTGAAGTGATCGCCATTTTCTCCTCATACTCGGCGGCCAGCCACCCCGGCAAGGCTGCTACGCCTCGTCCGCTTGCCACCATCTGCAGCATGATATCGGTCGTCTCGATCACCTTGCGTTGTTTGGGCATGCAGCCGGCGGGAAGCAGGAACTGGTTGTAGATGTCGAGCCGCTCGATCTCGACCGGATAGGTAATGAGGATTTCCTCGGCAAGCTGCTTCGGCGTGACATGGGATTGTCCGGCCATGCGATGCTGTCGTCCTACGACCAGCACCTGCTCATAATCGAATACAGGTTCGAAACGCAGCCCCGGTTTATGCAACGGATCCGGCGTGACGAGGATGTCGATTTCATAGCCGAACAAGGCGCCGATGCCGCCAAACTGGAATTTCTGCTTGACGTCCACATCCACGTCCGGCCAGTTCGCCAGATAAGGCGACACCACCTTCAGCAGCCACTGATAACAGGGATGGCATTCCATGCCGATGCGCAAGGTCCCGCGCTGGCCTTGCGCATACTGCCGCATGAGTTGTTCCGCATGCTCCAGCTGCGGCAGCAGCCGATTGGCCAGGCCCAGCAGGTACTGCCCGGCCTGCGTCAGCCGAAGGTTACGCCCCTCTCTTGTCCAGATGGCGGTGCCCAATTGCTGCTCCACTTTCTTGATGGTGTGGCTAAGCGCCGATTGGGTCAGACACAGCACATCGGCAGCAGCGGTGAGCGAACCTTGCCGGTCGACCTCTCGGATGACGGCCAGGTGGATGCGTTCGAGCATGATCAATCCATGAATGAAAGTAATAGATAAATGAAATAATGCCACTATTTTTCATGAATCGAAAACACTATGATGGGTGCCATTCATCTCAGGAGCGATTCATCATGGTGACCACGCACAATCTCGGATTCCCCCGCATCGGCGCAAAACGCGAACTGAAGTTCGCATTGGAAAATTATTGGAAAGGGCTGTCGTCGCGGGACGAGTTGATCGCGTTGGGCGCGCAACTGCGCCAACGCCATTGGCAAGAGCAGGCGGCACTGGACCTTGTTCCGGTCGGCGATTTCTCGTTCTACGACCAGGTGCTCGACATGAGCTTCACGCTGGGCAATATACTCGACCGGGTGCGTCATCTCGACGGGAACGCGCTCGACAATTACTTCCGTGTCGCCCGCGGCCGTTCCGCAAAGGATTCCGGCTGCAGCTGCGTGCATGCCGGCGAGATGACCAAATGGTTCGATACGAACTACCATTACATCGTGCCGGAATTCACCGCCGGGACCGAATTCTCTCTCGACGCTTCCCGCCTGCTGGAGCAGATCGATCAGGCGAACCAGCTCGGCGTGAAAGCGAAGCCGGTCGTCATCGGACCGGTGACCTACCTGTGGCTGGGCAAGGCCAAGGACGATTCCGACAAGCTCGCACTGCTGCCGCGCCTGCTGCCCGTATATGCGGCGCTGCTGGAGCGTCTGGCCGAACAGGGGATCGAGTGGGTGCAGATCGACGAACCCGTGCTGGTCACGGAACTGGACGATGCATGGCGGCGGGCATTCGTCGCGGCCTATGATGCATTCAGGAACAGCAAGGTCAAGCTGCTGCTGGCCATGTATTTCGGCCAATTGCAGGACAACCTGCCCCTGGCGTGCGCACTGCCGGTGCATGGCTTGCACATCGATGCCATCAATGCCCGCGCTGAAGTGGACCAGGTGGTCCGTCAATTGCCGGCGGACAAGGTGCTGTCCCTGGGCGTGATCAACGGCCGTAACATCTGGAAAACCGACCTGCATGCGACACTCGAATGGCTGGAGCCGGTTCACAGGCTGCTGCAGGACCGTTTGTGGCTCGCGCCCTCCTGCTCCCTGCTGCATGTGCCGGTCGACCTGGACAGCGAACAGAAGATGGACCGCGAAATCCGCTCCTGGCTGGCATTTGCGCTGCAAAAGCTGGACGAACTGCAGGTCCTAGCCACCGCCTTGAACAAGGGGCGCGTACATGTACAGGAAGCGCTCGTTGCCAACAATGCAGCCATCGAGCAAAGGCGCAATTCCAGCCGCGTGCATAATCCTGCGGTCAAGGCCGCCATCGCCGGGATCGATGCGGCAATGGGGCAACGTTCTAGCACTTACAAACAGCGTGCAGACAGGCAAGCAGCCTTGCTAAGCTTGCCTGCGTATCCGACGACGACCATCGGCTCTTTCCCGCAGACGGCAGAGATCCGCCAGGCCAGAAACCGCTTCAAGCAGGGCGAACTGGATGAAGCGGCCTACAAGACGGCAATGCAAGCCGAGATCGCGCGCTGCGTGCGCGAGCAGGAAACGCTGGGACTCGATGTCTTCGTGCATGGCGAAGCGGAACGCAACGACATGGTCGAGTATTTCGGCGAGCAACTCGACGGTTACGCGTTCAGCCAGTCCGGCTGGGTGCAGTCATATGGCTCCCGCTGCGTGAAACCGCCCATCCTGTTCGGCGACATCAGCCGCCCGCAGGCCATGACGGTGGAATGGGCCAGGTATGCGCAATCGCTAACCGGCAAGCCGATGAAGGGCATGCTGACCGGGCCGGTCACGATCCTCAACTGGTCCTTCGTTCGCGACGACCAGCCGCGGTCGGTTTCCTGCTACCAGCTCGCGCTGGCAATCCGGGCAGAAGTACTGGACCTGGAGAAAGCCGGCATCCGCGTGATCCAGATCGACGAGGCAGCGCTGCGCGAGGGCCTGCCGCTGCGCCGGGCACAGTGGCACGATTATCTCCAGTGGGCAGTGGAATCCTTCCGCATCGCGGCAAACGGGGTGCGGGACGAGACGCAGATCCATACGCATATGTGCTACTCGGAGTTCAACGACATCATCGCCTCGATTGCCGACATGGATGCGGACGTGATCACGATCGAAACTTCCCGCTCGGACATGGAATTGCTGGATGCGTTCGACAACTTCAACTACCCGAATGAAATCGGGCCCGGGGTCTACGACATCCATTCACCGAACATCCCGAGCCAGGAACATATCGTGCAACTGATGCGCAAGGCGGCAGAACGCGTTCCGGCACAACGCCTTTGGGTCAATCCGGATTGCGGATTGAAGACGCGCGGCTGGGAAGAGGTAATCCCGGCCCTGAAGAACATGGTCGCCGCGGCGAGGACACTTCGAGAAACGGCGTGAAGGCCATCCTGATGCTCGCACTTTCGGCCCTCCAGCTGCAGCGCAAGCATCTCGATGCCTGGTTTGATATTCCACAAACCCGCCGGATTCGTTGCATTGACGCGCGGGAAAAGGAAACTAGGGTGAAAGTAAGCCCGTTCTTTTCTGCGAAGCCAAACAAAGAGTCTTTTTCCTTGCCTTGTTGGTTTGGCTTCGACAATTCGATGCCTCCTCTGACACCCTTCCTGTGAAATGCAAGACTCATGTAGTTCCTGCATCCCAATGTGCCAAGAGCATGGCTATGCTGGCAGCAATTGCAGGGGAAAGGCGGGTTCTCTGTAGCGCGACCAGGCCCGCTTTGCAGGATGGGCATCCCAGCCTTCCCAGATGCGCTTCGCGGGCCGGCAAGATTGTTCTTATAGGAGCATCGATCATGAAACGCCAACCAAAATGGATCGCGGCATTGTTCGCGGTCCTGCTTGCGCTTTGCGGAATTTATCAGACCGTGTTGGCGCAAGTGCCGTCAGTACACCCGCTTGTGGGGACATATGTAAAACCCGCGACCAAGGTGGGCGAAAATACTGTCGTTCTGAGGATAAAACACGCAGCGCAAGGAGGACCGGATCTTGTGGTTTACGGGGCTCTTGCCAGGATAGAGCCAAATGCGGCAGACAATGTCATTCAGGCGATTACGGGTACGTTCAATCCCACTACATCTGTACTCAGTGCCGTCGGTACGCTGCCACCGGCGCTGCGACCCAAGAACCCCGCGCAATCGGTTGTGGATGGCACCTATGAGCACTTTGGGCAAACGTTCACCTTGCAATTCAGGTCACAGCGTGCCGACGGTGGCCAATCCACTTTTGTGGAACAGGTGAAAAGGTACAGCGAAGCAACGCCTTTTCTGGTCGGCATTTGGCAATGGTCTGCCGCCGACACTTCTGCAGCCTTAGCCTCTGCTCCCCAATTCTCAGGCGAGTTTTACATCCTTGATCAAAAGACGGATGGCACCTTCAGGGGCATTTTCAGCGGAGCAAACCAACTGGATGTGGGTAGCATACAAGGACAGGCGTCGCGTGACGGAATCTTTTTCCTACGTAGCTTCACCCAGAACAACCAAACCTTTGAGCAGGTATGGGGTGGCCAGGCTGCCAGCACCATCTCGGGCCATACGGAGTCGATCCAGGGACGCATCGAGAGCACGAAAGGCTCTGCCTGGACGGGTGAATTTATGGCGCGCTGGGATCACCTTCGGTAGCGGAATCGCCTGGATGTATTGACCTGCAGCACCTGCATTTGGTGGTTCCCGGCACGGCATAAGCATCGACTCACTCGGCTCAGGGAGCTGTCTTCGAAGGACGTGTCGGGAGGGGCCTTGCTCCTCTCCCGCATATCCTGATAATCAGATAGCGGCCAGCGCCAGCTCGATGCCGAGCGACGGCTCGCTGCCCTCTAGATGGTGTCAATCGACGTACTCATCACACCAACCAGTTCAATCTTCTCGGCCGAGTTGGCAAACCCTAACAAGGCGTCACCGCGACTTATCATGCCTGAATCAAGCTGCCCTGCCCATGAAGCAACCTCCGCATTGCTTCCCTGCCGTCCCAGGCCGGTTACGTACAGGTACTCGATGAACTGGGTATTGCTCATGTTGCCGAGAATCGGTTTCGCTTCGACGCTCTGGATGAAACTGGCTGAGATATCACGCAACGCCATGCCGTTTTCGCTTTCCGCAATCCAGTAGTTCAAGCCTGCCTCATCCGGCTTTCGGTCGAACAGCGTGTCGTACATGCGTATGAGCATGGCGACATCCGTGCGGTTGAAATCAAGCATAGCGCCGTTTGCCTTCTCCTGCGCCCGCTTCTCCACGGAATCGGCAAACGCAAGCAGCACATTCGCGCGGTCGTCCTTACCCTCATCGAGAACCCCATTCCAGTATGCTCGACCTGCGTCATCAGCAGCGCGTCCAAGCGTCGACTGGTAGAGGCTGCCAACGAAATCAGCATTGGACATTGTTCCGAGCAATGTCTTCGCCTCAATCGACACAATGAATTGATACGCGATGTCATGCGTCGACATGCCGCTTTGGCTCATCTTTACCCAATAGTCCAGCCCTTGCTGGTCTGGTGAGCGGTCGAATAATGCGTCATACAGGCGTGTAATGGTTCCGCGCGCGGTCATGTCAGCATCCACACCTGTAAAGACCAGCTTTTCTACATTCGACACAGTATCGCTGCCGTCGATCCCGCCGTTGCGCTGAGCGATGGAGAGTTTGCCGTTTTCCACGCGCATGGTGTAGTCGGATCTTCCTGCGCCGGCGAGCCGAACAGTGTCGGTGCCTGTGCCACCATCAATGACATCGTTACCCTCGCCTCCAAACACCAGGTCATTGCCTTCATCGCCGAAGATCTGGTCATTGCCGCCAGCGCTGCCTACGGTGTCGTTCCCTGCACCGCCGTGAAGGATGTCGTCGTCTGCCCCGAGGAAGATCACCTGCTCGCTGCCGTCACCATAGACGGTCTGTGATCCTGCACCACCCGTGACCCTGGCGCTGCCGATAATCGCCGCAAATTCGACATTCTGGAGTTGGATCTCAGTGCTGTTCGGCAGACTGCGCATGTCGATGACCAGTGCAGTCAACGGATTGCCGGCAGCGGGCGCCGTACCGGTAATCACCAACGGCTCGGTCGGCGCGGCGCTCGATGGTGCGGCAGCCGGTACGATCGTCTGAACCAGCAATGGTGTGTTGCTTGGCAAGTCCTGCAGGAAACCGGAGCCACCGCCGGTAAGCGTGTTCTGGTCAGTCGATCCGGAGGTCGTATGAGCCTGGATCTCGCGGATCAGATCGCTTAGTGCCGATCCGGCTGCCTTCGGCGCAGCCGGACCCTGGACCACCAGACCAATACCGGTCGGTACTTGCGCGGTGAGCACGTTGACGCCACCAGTTGTCGTGACCAGCGGGATGTCGGCTACGGTGTTGTTACCGACTTGTTCTGTGCGCGTCTGCGAAACGACCGGGATGGTGATTTGTGTCGAAGTTGTCCCGTCAGAATTGGTCACCGTGCCGGTTTGAACACTGACGCCATCGATGGTGGCGCCGGACGGCGCTGCCGGCGCCGATGGAGGCTCCTCTTGCGCCGGCGTGTTGTTTGTCACATTGGTTGCGACAAGCGTGGCGGCATCATTGCCTGCCTGGTCCTGGATCGCATTGGCGTCGTTGCCGCCTGTCGGGTCGGTATAGGCGACTGTCACAACCTGGCCGCTGGAGACAGCAGAAGCCAGCGTCAGCGTCACCGTCTTGGCCGCGGCACTGACCGCCACGGCGTTGACCGCAACCGCCACGTTGCCGGCCGTAACCGTGAAGGCCCCAGCCACCGGGGCATTGGCCGCATCGAGCGTGGCGGATTCGGTGTAGCGCATGACCAGCGATGTGCCGTCGACGCTTGCCGATTGGAACGCTGGTGCAGTGGCATCCACGGTATACGCCGTGGTCATCACGGTACCGTCGTTGCCGGCAGCGTCGCTGACCTTCAGCTTCAAGGCGGACGTCCCCGTACCCAGCGTGGCCCCCGTCCACGACAACGCGGTACCGCTCACATTGGAAGTGATGTCCGTCCAGCTGCCGCCATTGTCGACGGATCCGTAGAGTTTTTCGCCGGCGCCAAGGCCGGCAGACAAGGTGGCGGAGATCGTCTGCGCCGTGGCGCTGGTGATGAAGTCGCTGGCCGAAGCGCCGGTGTCGCTCAACAGCGCAATGCCGGAGAGTGTGATCGCCGGCGCGACGGTGTCGATGACGATGGCCTTGTTGTTGCCGAGCGAGCCGCTTGTGCCAGGCGCTCCGAGCGTAAGCAACGCGTCGAGGTGGGAGCCGGTGCTGTCCTTGATCGTGGCGCCGTTCAGAGCGAGAGCACCAGTGGACGCGTAGTCAAGGTCAGCGCTGTTTTCGCCGGCGCCCACGGTGTAGGTAAATACCAGCGTGGAGGAACCGGAGCCACTGCCGTAGGTGGCGCTGCCGCCGCTGTTCAGCGCGAGCGTTGGGGTGCCGCCGGTCGTGTCCACGGTAACGGCCTTGCTGAAATCGACGCTGATGGAGATGGTCGTGCCGGCCTTGTAACTCCCGTTTGCTGTGGAAGACGTGACGCCCGTTACCTGCGGCATGTTGGCGTCCACGGTGACGGATGCTGTGCTGCCCACGCTGTTCAGCGTCAGGTTGGCATTGTTGCCGCCCCCGTCGCGCAGGGTGCCGCCGTTGGCCGACAGCGCGCCGACCGTGATGCCGGTGGCATCTTCCTCGCCGTTCGCCACCACATGCCGGAAGACCAGCGCGTTTGTGCCGCTGCCCGACAAGTAGGTCGCGTAAACGGTGCCTCCGGTATCGAGCGTGAGTGCGATGCGGGGTGTGCCGCCAGTCGTATTGACAGTCACGTCCTCCGAAAAATTCACGGTGAAGTCGAGCGACTGGTTACCGTAGTAGGTGCCGTTGGATGGCACCGTGACCGAATTGACGGTAGGTGCCGTCGTGTCGACCAACACGGACACCGTAGACGACACGCTGTTGAGTGTCGTGTTCATGCTGTTGCCGGCCGCGTCCCTCAGCGTTCCTCCGTTCGTCGACAAGGCACTGACGGTAATGCCGTTGACGTCGGTGTCGCCCGATTGCACCGTATAGGTGAACACCAGCGCATTCGACCCTGAGCCGGAGGCGTAGTTGGCATATACGGTGGAAGAACCGATCACCAGGGCAATGCGGGGTGTGCCGCCCGACGTGTCCACAGTGACGGCCTCGCTCGTGTTCACGGTGAAGCTCAGCACCTGCCCGGCTGAATATGCGCCGTTCGCAGGCACACTGACTGACGTAACCGTCGGCGCATTGCTGTCCACGGTCACGGCCAAGCCGCTCGACGCGCTGGAGACATTGCCGGCCGCATCGGTCGCCTTCGCCGTCACGGTGTGGTTCCCGCTCGAAAGCGCCGAACTGGTGATCGACCAATTGCCGCCCGTTGCGGTCGCCGTGCCAAGGACGGTCGTGCCGTCGGTGTCGTATAGCGTCACCGTACTGCCACTTTCGGCCGTCCCAGTGAAGGTCGGCGTAGTGTTGCTGGTGATGTCGTCGCTGTTGGAGGTGCCGGTGTCAGTGCCGCTCGTCATGTTCGGCGTTGACGGCGCAGTGGGAGCGGTATGATCGAGCGTGTAGGTGGAACCAGAGGTGTAGCCGCTGGCGATCGCTACGCTGCTGCCGTTCTGGATGCCTGTGCCACTGCTCCTGAGGTCCAGCCGCAGCGTGCCGTCGCCGGCGAGACTGTCCACGGCCACCGTGTAGGTCGTCCCGCTGCCGGTGACGCTGGCGATGCTGCCCGATGCCGTGCCGGTGGCAGTCAGCGTGAAATCGCTCGCGTCCACGCCTGTCACCGATTCGCTGAACGTGACGGTGTAGCTGAGCGACGAGGCCGAGGTATTGACCGTGGCGGACGCGCCGCCAGTGCGAACGATGCTGCTGATGGACGGCGCATCGACAATAGTGAGCGTGAATGCCTGGTTTGCCACGTTGCCGGCGGCATCCGTGGCCGCCAGATAAATCTTGTAGGTGCCGGCGCTGAGGGACGCGCCACCGACCTTGAGCGATGTGCCGCTGATGGTGAAGCTGCCGTTATCGGCATCGTTGGTACCGTTGCCGGCAGCCAGCGAGTAGGTAATTGCCTGGCTGTCGGTGGCCGAAATGATCGCCACGGTCGACGTGCTGGTTGCGCCGACAGAAGCAATGGTCGTGGCACTCAAACCGAGGCCGGCCGGGGCGGCATTGTCCACGTTGACCGAGAGGCCGGAAGACACCGCCGACGTATTACCGGCCGCATCGGTCGCCTTCGCCGTCACGGTATGGCTGCCGGCCGAAAGCGCCGAACTGGTGATCGACCAGTTGCCGCCCGTTGCGGTCGCCGTGCCGAGGACGGTCGTGCCGTCGGTGTCGTACAGCGTCACCGTACCGCCGTTTTCGGCGGTACCGGCGAAGGTCGGCGTGGTAGTGCTGGTGATGTTGTCGCTGGTGGAAGACCCTGTGTCGGTACCGCTCGTCATGTCCGGCGTCGACGGGGCTGCCGGCGTCGACGTGTCGAGCGTGTAAGCCTGGCTCGTCACCGTGCCGTCGTTTCCGGCGACGTCGGTGACTTTCAATTTCAGCGTATTACTGCCACTAAGCGTAACGCCGTTCCAGGTAAGCGTCGTGCCGGAGACCTTCGATGTAATGTCGGTCCAGGTGCCGCCGTTGTCCAGCGAGCCGTACACGATGTCACCGCCGGCGGGCGCGCCGCTCAGCATGGCCGTAATCGTTTGCGACGCCGTGCTGGTAACGAAGTCGCTGCTGCTTGAGCCGGTGTCGGCGGACAGTGCCGCGCCGCTGAAGGTGATGGCCGGTGCGACGTTGTCCACCGTGGCATTGCTGGTGTCGGACGTGGTCGTGGTGTTGCCCGCGTCGTCCGTGGCGGAAACGGCGATGTTGCGGTTTGCGACGCCATTGACGATGCCCGAAACGATGGTGTAGGTCGCCGTCCAGGTGCCGCTGGAGTTCGTGGCGCTCACGGAGGAACCGCCGCCGAACTGGCTGAAGTCGACCGTAACGCCCGCAATCGTATCGGCATTATTATCACCGCCCGCCGTGTTGTTCCACGTTGCGGTGACGGTGTCGCCGATCTTGTATGCGCCGCCGTCGCCGGTGGCCCCGCTGATGCTGATCTTCGCATCGGTAACAGTAGGCGCGATATTGTCGACGTTGGCGTTGGTGGTATCGGCTGTGGATTTGGTATTGCCTGCGTTGTCGGTCGCCGTGATGGAAACGTTTTTGTTTGCGCCATCGATGGCGCCCGACGTGATGGTGTATGTCGCGCTCCAGGTGCCGCTGGAGTTGGTGGCGCTGACCGCCGAACCGCCGCCGAACTGGCTGAAATCCACTGTCACGCCGGAGATGGTGTCGGCATTGTTGTCACCACCAGCGGTGTTGTTCCAGGTGGCAGTGACGGTGTCACCGATCTTGTAGGCGCCTCCGGTGCCGCTGGCCCCGCTGATGCTGATTTTCGCGTCCGTTACTGTGGGGGCAAGGTTGTCGACGGACGCATTGGTCGTGTCGGCCCTGGTGGTCGTGCCGCCGGAATTCGTCGCGCTGACCGAGACATTCCTGTTGATGGCGTCGATGGAGCCGGCCGTGATGGTATAGCTGGCGGTCCAGGTGTCGCTGGAGTTGGCGGCCGTCACGGCTACGCCACCGCCGAACTGGCTGAAGTCCATTGTGACGCCGGTAATGCTGGCATTGTTATCGCCGGCGGCGGTGTTATTCCAGGTGGCGGTGACGGTGTCGCCGATCTTGTAGACGCCGCTGGCGCCGCTGGCGCCACTGATACTGATTTTCGCGTCGGTAACGGTCGGGGCCGGGGGAATCGCCTTGACGTCGGTGATATCGAAATTCTGGAAAAGACCAAAGTCACTCGATGTTAGCTCCACCTGCTTGACGTCGTTGATTGCGGTGCTGATGCTGGACAGCGTTCCGAAGGAAGACGTATTAAGGCCGTTCTGCGTGAAGGTCGTTGTTGAATTGTTAGCGTACGTCAGCTTGATTGTCAGACTGCCTGAGCTGACACCGACATCGAAGCTGCTGATATCGAAGGAATAGCCGCTTTCTGCCGTGATGGTCAGCTTGATGTCGTTGCCGCTCGATCCCTCATAGGCATACAGTCCATCGCCGCCGTAATCGGTATTGGTACCCAGTCCGCCTGCTGCGGCTCCCCCTGTAAACGTGATAGCCGTTCCGCTGACCGTCCTGTTGACCGAGGTAAACCCGAAGCCCATGTCTAGGTCAGAACTGGAAAACGCAACGTTAACCAGCACACCCTGAAAATCGGTGATCTGCAACGCATGCGTATCAATCGACCCGGTTTGCGCCTCCAGGGACCAGTCTCCGCCCTTGTCCACCGCGCCGGTCTCATCCGTCGAGGCCGCTACGTCTACACCCGCAGCCGCTGCCAAGCTGGCAATAAATTGTTGCCCGTCGACGCCCGCCGCCATGTTACAGCCATAGAGCAGCAAATCGCCGCCCGGCTTGAGAGCGCTTCCCAGCTTTGCCAGTTCGCCCCGGACGGCTGCGCTCAGCAGCTTGTCACTGGTCAGGGCGTCGCTGCCCAGGAAAAGGGTCGCCTCGTTGCCGTGGCTGAGGATATGAATCGCGTCATAACCGCCATGGGTTTCGGCCCACTCGGCGATCTGGGCGAGGCCGCTCTGGCCGGGGTCGATTTCCACGACCTCCATGCCGGGCGCGACACCTGCCTTGAGCGTCTTGTAGTCGGCGACAGAAGTGTCAACGAAGACAACCTCCTTCTTGAAAATTGACGGATCGGAGAATTGGATAGAAAGCGCGTCAGACATGGTGATTTCAGCAACAAGATTGAACGGATTACGGGCACCTCTTGAACGGGACCTCGGCGAGAAGATATTAGCTTACGGCAATAAATGGGCTATTGCACATCGGCAACAAAGGCGTCTGGTAAAGTGATGCCTTTGAATCACAGGTGCCACAACAAGGCTCAGACGAAAAAACGAGAAGCGATAACATGATTGTTTCAATCTGGTGCCGCCCTACCTGCCAGACGAGCATAAGGACTTCACGCGGCTGGCGGTGCTGGAGCTGCAGCGATGGGGAATTTTCCGGAAGGAGTGTGAGGGGCGCAGGGATCGAGAGAATCTGGGGTTGGATACGCCGCGCAATTCACAAACGACGGAGGTACGGAGGCGAGCCGCTTGATCAGTGAAACGTCATCGCAAACTGAAACAGTACTTATCGGGAATCGCCGCGAATCCTGCGCCGCGCGAGCTCGCGGTCAAGCGCATTGGCGAAGTTCTGGCGGTCGGCGTGGCTGAACGCCGCCGGGCCGCCAGTGTCGACACCACTGCTGCGTAGCTCTTCCATGAAAGCCCGCATCGTCAGTTGCTGCGCAATGGTGTCTTTGGTGTACCACTCGCCGCGGGGATTGAGCGGCAACCCGCCCTTTTCCAGTACGAGGGAGGCCAACGGAATGTCGCCGGTCACGACGATGTCGCCGGGACGGACGCGCTCGACGATTTCGGCGTCAGCCGCATCCGCGCCAACCGGGACCTGGAGCGCGCGGATGAAGCGCGAGCCCGGTACACGGATCAACCGGTTGGCCACCAGCGTGACGTCAAGCTGCAGGCGTTCGGCCACCCGAAACAGGATGTCTTTAATGGCCGCAGGACAGGCGTCGGCGTCGACCCAGATGTGCATGAACAATTAGATGAAATTAGCAGGATGATGCATTGTAACTGCAAGCTGTCTGGTAGTTCCGTAGACCGGAATGCCAGTCCGAGTCGCTTCGCGCCAGTATGTCGTTCATGCTTTTTGGCCGATTGCTGATCTACCTGGGCGGCAGCTTTCGACCGAGGCCGCCTTTCAAATCTCTCTGAACCTGACATTCAGCATTCGGTGTGGGCGCCGTTTGGACACCGCAGGCCGAATTCCAAACGGCAAAGAGACCCGGGGCGAGGCGTTAACGCCTCGCATGATGGACCTAGATGGGCGGACGTCATGAGAAATTGCGATCAGGATGGCTGGGGTAATCGATATATCCGGCAACCCCACCACCGAAATAGGTGGACGTGTCGCCTTGACGTAATGCATGCCCGTGCCTGAGCCGGTGCGGCAAATCCGGATTGGCGATGAACGGCCGCCCGAACCCGATCAGGTCCGCCCAGCCGCGATCCAGAGCCTCGACGGCACGCGTCTTGTCATATCGACCCGCATAGATCAGTGTGCCCGGGTAGACGATCCGCAATGCCTCCTTGAATGCTGGTGACATGGTCGGCGCATCGTCCCAGTCTGCTTCCGCGATATGGATATAGCCGACCCGCAGATCGCCCAGTATCTTCGCTGCGGCCAGATAGGTCGCTTCTGGCGTATTGTCGACGGTTCCCTGCAGCGAAGTCAGCGGCGACAGCCGAACGCCGACACGTTGAGGTTCCACGACGGTCGTCACTGCGACGACCACCTCGTGCAGAAAACGTAATCTGTTGGCGACGCTGCCTCCGTAGCGATCGGTGCGGCTATTCGAGCCGGAATCGATGAACTGGTTGATCAGGTACCCGTTAGCGCCGTGCAGCTCGACACCGTCAAATCCGGCCTCAAGTGCGCGCTCGGCTGCGCGGGCAAAATCGCCCACGATGCGGCTGATCTCCTTCTCTTCGAGCGCACGCGGAGCCGAGTGCGGCACGGCTTCGCTGGCACGGCTCTCCGGGCCGCGCCGTTCGGGATCGATGAAGACCTTGACGCCCGGCGCCACTAGTGCGGACGGTGCAACCGGCGCGCCGCCGCCGGGCTGCAGCGAGGTATGCGAGAGACGGCCCACATGCCAGAGCTGCGCGAATATCCGTCCACCCGCCGCATGGACCGCGCTCGTTACGACGCGCCATCCTGCTACTTGCGCCTGCGTATGCAGTCCCGGCGTCCATGCATAACCCTGTCCTTCCTGGCTGATTTGGGTGCCTTCGCTAATGATGAGTCCGGATGATGCACGCTGACTGTAATACCGCGCCATCGTTTCGGTCGGCACGCCATCAATCCCGGCGCGCGACCGCGTCATGGGTGGCATGACGATCCGGTTCTGAAGTTCGAGGTCGCCTACCCGCCAGGGTGAAAAAAGAATATCGTTCATCGCATGCGCTCCCTGTCCGCGGCATCTGATTGCGCGACGTCGCATGCGATGCCGAACAGCGCCATGCAGTCAATCGCATCCGCCATCGCTTGGTAGCCGGCGTCGCCGGGGTGCAGATGATCGCCCGAATCGAATGCCGGCAGCATCCTCGTTGGCCTCTTCGGATCGCGCAGCACCGCATCGAAGTCGACCACGGCGTCGAAGGCGCCGGCGGTGCGGATCCAGTGATTGACTTCTTGGCGCAGCCGTTCCTTGTCAGGGCTGTAGTGTCCTTCAACTGGCGTACCCTGCAGCGCGTCTTCAAATGGCAGCAAGGTGCCGGCGACGACCCTCACCTGGTGCGCCCGTGCTGCCGAAACGATCTGGTGGTAGCCGGCGATCAATTCCGCCGCGGTCACCTGCCGTTCTCCCGGTGCAAACGGACTGCCGGGCCACCCGATATCGTTGATGCCCATCAGCAGGATCAGGGTTTTCGGTCCGGGATGGCTGAGCACATCCTGCTCAAGGCGAGCCAGTGCGTTCATCCCCATCTTGTCGCCGAGCACGCGCGCGCCCGAGATTCCGGCATTGACGACCGCGACATGTCGTGCCGCGAGCCGGCGTGCGAGCGCGTCCGGCCAACGCCTATGCGCATCCGGTGTCGAGCCATTTCCGTCCGTGATCGAGTCGCCAAAGGCCACCACGGTATGATGGACGGTGCCTGACTCGACCATCACACCCGACAGGAACAGCCGGCCCGCCAGCGGCTTATCGCGACCTGACGCGATTGCCGTGACCGTATTGCCGGTGGTGATAAATCCAGTTTGCTGTTGCCCCCAATGAAAGGTCGACAGCGCTGTACGTTGCGGAAAGTACGTCGTGACTGCCAGCAGTGCAAGCGCCGGTACCTCGAAATCGATCGGATCGCTGACCACCGATGCATGCGGCAGCATCGTGACGCTGCGGTCACCACCGAACGTGACCATGTGCATCGTTGATTGATCGATACGGTCGCCGCCGGCCGACAGCGCAACCGTTGTCTCCGCTATCCTGACCGGCGCGGCGCCGTAACGATTCGAAAAGACCAAGCGAATGCGCTTGCCGCCGGCACTGATACGCACGACCTCGCGCATCGAACTGTCCTGCAGCGAGTCTGGGATACCGGTCGGCAGAATGAACTCCTTGTTCCAGAGCGGCTGCGGACTTGCCAACCAGGTCGAGACCCACCGCGGGCCGGATTCCCCGTTGCCGGCATGCAGCGAGGGACTCATGAAAGCGGCACCAAGGGCTGCCGCAACGGCCAATTTCCAATTCATGAACACGATTAGCTCCCTAAGTAAGAAGGTATGCCTACATTAGGGCATTCCATTTTGTTGCGGTACTATGCAGAATTGACTATGTGTCATTCCAATTCGGAATAGAGGGAAGGATCATGGACACGATCCAGGCGATGCGATACTTCGCGCGTACTGTTGAACTGGGGAGCATGTCGGCAGCAGCGCGCGAGTTCGGCACGACCCAGTCGACGGTCAGCAAGATCGTAGGCAAGCTCGAAACGGAACTCGGCGTACGGCTGCTGGAACGCAGCACGACAGGCCTCGCGTTGACCGACCAGGGGAGCCGGTTCTTCGAGCGTGCCAAGTGCTTACTGGAGGACTACGAGAATGCGGTCGCCGACGCCCGCGGTCTCACAGAGCGTGCAGTCGGACTGCTGCGGATCAATGCGCCGGTCGGGTTCGGACAGTTCCTTCTCAATGGATTGATACGGGAATTCCTCGACACCTATCCGGAGATCGAGATCGAACTCATCCTTAACGATCGCTTTGTCGATCTTGTGGAAGAAGGCGTCGATGTCGTGGTACGCCTCGGCCAGCAGTTACCGCCGGATGCGATCGCGCGAAAGATCGCGACGGCGCCGCGATGGCTTGTTGCCGCGCCAGACTATCTTGCCCGCCACGGCAAACCACGCTCACCCGCGCACTTATCCGATCACGAGTACATCCGGTTCGCCTGGTCCTCCAGTGGCGACATCGTCGAATTGCAAGGCCCGCAAGGCTCGGTCGAAGTGAAGATACGCGGTCGCTACCGCGTCAATAATGCGTTGGCTCTCCGAGAGAGCCTGGTGATGGGCGCTGGTATCGGGCTATGCCCGGTCTGGCTCGTGCAGGATCTGGTCACCAGCGGTCAACTGCAGCGCGTATTGCCGAAATGGCAGGCACTGCCGCAAGAGATGTTCCTCATCTATCTGTCGCGCCGCTATCAGCCGTTTCGCACGCGCCTGCTCCTCGATTTCCTCGAGGCGCGCATTCCGGCCTTGCCCGGTTTTACCGCGTTGCGGGCTTCGTAACGGCGTCAGACCAGTGTGCTCATGTCGATAGATGTTTGCGTGGACGTGTTGTTAAAGCAATACCGTATGCATAGCAGAGCGAGTGGCAGGTTCTGGCCGCACGTCGCCTATCGTTATCGATTTCCGAACGGCTGCTCCGGATCACCAAGTCGACATAGGAAATCTGCTGGTGAACCATGATATTTCGACCCTAGAGGGTGTCGGACACCACTCAAGAAATGCCAATGCATCGATGGAGCAATAGATCAAAAACTTCGTTTATTACATCTTTTTGCGGCTTAGCTTAGATCAAACATGGTCACGGCCAGAATCGTATCGTTACATCTGGTATCGGGGGGAAGGCGAATATCGGTTAAGTCGCCCCGGAGCGTAATTCCGGAGTCTGCTAGACAGGGTGAAGGTTCAACTCCTTCTCCCCCCACCACGCCAACCGAGCCACTGCAGGCACGACAGCGCCCCCTTGCTCTATTAGACACGTCATTACGATGACCCAGTAGCGCAATCCGACAATTCCGATCGGATTGCGTCGAAGTCCGTTTCTGGCGTGTGCCGCGCAAACGCGGTGCATTTCCACGGCAAGAGCCCCACCCGGCGAAGTGCTCCCACCGGAAGCAACTAGACATAATGTATTGACCTGCCGCACCTCAAGAGACGCGGATTAAGCTTGAGGTGCGGCAGGTCAATACATTATGTCTAGCTCCGTCGGTCTGTTGCCATTCTGACATAGTATTATTAATCCTTCGTTGGCCATGCCGCTTTCAGAACGGGGGAATCGTGCTTTTAAAGGTTGGAGAACTTGCAAAGTACACAGGACTGACGGTCCGGGCACTGCATTACTACGACAGGATTGGTCTCCTCAAGCCCTCAGGCCGATCGCAATCCGGCTACCGTCTTTACAACCAGGCCGACGTCGCGCGCCTGCACGGTATACAGGCTTTGCGTCGCCTCAATTTGTCGTTGGGCGATATCGGTCGCCTGTTCGAGGAAGGCAGCGCTTCCCTGCCATTGATCATCTCCCAGCAGATAGAGGCGCTGGAACACGAAATGGCGAAGGCAGCGGAGCTGCGAAACCGTCTGTTGTTCATACAGGAGAAGTTCGCTTCCGGTGTCGACCCCGAGATCGGGACATGGCTGTCGACGCTCGGCCTGATGGCAACCTACAGCAGGTATTTCAGTCCGGACGAATTGCGAAAAATCCTGGACAACTGGAACAAGCTGTACGCCGAATGGCAACCGGTGATCGCTGGCATCCGTAGTGCGATGCAAAGAGCGGTTCCAGTTTTCTCGACCGAGGTCCAGATGCTCGCACGGCGCTGGATGGACTTGTCGGTGCGATGGATGGAAGGGAATTTCGAGCTTATCCAGCGCTGGGGAAACATGTGCCGGAAGGAGCCGATTACACATGGATCCAGCGGCATCGATGCGGAGCTTTTGGAGTACATCTCCATGGCAGTCGATCTGCGTCTTGAGGCGTTCCATCGCCATTTCGAACCGGCCCAGCTCATGCGGATAAAGCAGTTGCCCGACGTGGAATGGAGCAGCATTGGAAATGCCGCGGAACGCCTGGCCCACAACGGAGTATCAGTGAACAGCGAGCTGGCGAGGCAACTGGCGGTCCGCTGGAGCAATCTGGTTGACCGGGTTACTGGCAATGACCCATCGATCAAGGAGCGGTTCCTTCAAGCAATATGGAACGAGCCGATAATCCAGGCCGGGATGGCGCTCAGCGCGCAAGCGTGCGGATATATCCGTGACGCCTGCCTGGCTGCCGCCGCCAGTCCAACCACACCGTCGCCGAAAAAAACCGTTGCTCCTGCTTGACCCTGACCCGATGTCAGGGTTTATCGTCGGCTTTGTTGTTAAACAACAAATCCAAAGGAGACACGTAAATGAATAAACAACACTTCGGCTGTATTCACCTGACGTTGTGTGCCGCCGCCTTGATGGCTTCGACGGGCGCGCTTGCCGAGAACGTGAAGATCGCGTTCATCGATGGATTATCAGGCCCGGTCGCGCCGATCAGCCAGAATCAGCTCAAGGCATTCCAGATGCTTGCGGAAATGGCCAATAAACAAAAACTGGCAGGGGACAACACGCTGGAGTTTGTCGGCTTCGACAACAAGGCGAGCCCGCAAGAGACGCTGCACCAGTTGAAGAGCGCGATTGACCAGGGTTATCGCTACGTCGCACAGGGTAACGGCTCCGGCGCCGCCCTGGCCCTGCTCGACGCCATCAACAAGCACAACGAGCGCAACCCCGGCAAGGAAGTCGTTTACCTGAATTTCTCGGCCGTCGATCCGGATCTGACAAACAGCAAATGCAGCTTCTGGCATTTTGCTTTCGATTCGAATGCGGATATGAAGATGGAAGCATTGACCAGCTACATGGCAAAGCTCCCGAACGTCAAGAAGGTGTACCTGGTCAACCAGAACTACGCGTTCGGACACCAGTTCGCCCGGGCCGCGAAGGAATACCTCAAGCGTAAACGCCCGGACGTCGAGATCGTCGGCGACGACCTGCACCCCATCATGCAGGTCAAGGACTTCTCTCCGTATGTCGCCAAGATCAAGGCCTCCGGCGCGGACACCGTACTGACCGGCAACTGGGGCCCCGATCTTTCACTGCTGATCAAGGCCGCCAGGGATGCTAACCTGACGACCGATTTCTATACGTATTACGCTGTCAGCTCGGGTGTTCCTACTGCAATGGGTCCGGGCGCCGCAGGCCGGGTCAAGTATGTCGGTTACTGGAACGTGAATAACGAAAACTTCTCCGGCAAGGACATCGTCGAGGGTTACAAGAAGAAATTCAACGACGACTATTACACGATGTCGACCTATTCCATCGTGACGATGTTATCCAAAGCGATCAAGGAAGCACGCTCGATCGATCCGGTCAAGGTAGCGTTTGCGCTGGAAGGCATGAAAGCGAAGAGCCTGAACGGCGATGTGGAGATGCGCAAGACGGATCATCAACTGCAGCAACCGCTGTATATCGCCACCTGGGCCAAGGTCAACGGCAAGGATGTCAGGTACGACCAGGAGAACACGGGTTATGGCTGGAAAACCGAGCAGAAGCTCGACACCTACCTCGCCTCGCAGCCGACGTCCTGCCAGATGAAGCGCCCGGATCAGTAAAGTGTCTTTCTTTGCGTGGCAGCGGTTTGCCACGCTTTTTTGTGTACGTTCTACCAGAGGGGGTGATGAAACAGGTTGGGGCGCGACCTGCTTCATCACCCCATCTTGCCACCGGGTTTCGGACATTCGTCACGCGATCCATGTCCGGCACTTGAGTCGAGTTCAACTTCCACCAATTCCGTCAAAGGGCGAGCCGCAGCACCTTTGACATCCTGTTTCCTCGCTGCGTGTGTTTGCACACCCGCTCCCCTCTCCTGTTAATCCTGCAGCAGCGCCCGGAGGTAGCTGCTTCGAATTCGCAGGTGTACATCAACCGCAGGGAAATCACACCTGATGCACTCGAGGCCGAACTGACGGCATTGCGCAGGGACAACCCTTAGCTCACCCTGCACGTGCAGGCAGACCAGGATGTGCCCTACCGTTCCGTCGCCAAGGTGATGGCCGTGATTGAACGCGCCGGCGTCACGCGGCTAGCCGTGATCACCGCCAACCAATGAACACCGTTTTGAATACTGGATGAAACAATGAAAAAGATCGTCGCCATTTCCGGCAGCCTCAGCAAGCCGTCCCGCACCCGCTCCCTGACCGAATACATTGCGGATCGCATCGCCCAACGTACGACCGCACGTATCCAGGTCGTGGATATCGCCGATCTTGCCGGCGAACTCGCAGGTGCGGTGTCCTTCTCGAACATTCCCGCATCCGTCATACGCGCGCACAAGCTGATCGAGGAAGCCGACCTCGTCATCCTCGCATCGCCGACCTACAAGGGGTCTTACAGTGGCCTGTTCAAGCACTTCCTCGATCTGCTCGATCCTTCCGCACTGAAAGGCAAAGTGACGCTGCTGGCCACGACCGGCGGAAGCGACAGGCATGCGCTCGTCATCGAGCATCAACTTCGCCCGCTTGCAAGTTTTTTCGAGACGGTCACGGTCCCGGCCGGTGTCTATGTGAAGGATTCCGACTTCGTGAACCATGCGATTCCGGCCGAAGCGCCGTCGGCACTCCACGCGCGCATCGATCTTGCGGCGGAACAGGCGGCAAAGCTGCTCTGCGTGCACCCGGTGCTGGCCCAGGCGGCCTGAACCAGCCCTTCGTACGACGCGGCCATTTTTTTGCCGCAACACCGGCCAGTAGTCGTCTTCGAAGGGCGGCCAATCCATCGGAATCCCCGAAACCCTGCCCCGCCTTGTTCCGGCACAAAACACGCGCGCCAGGCAACCGAACAGCCATGCAACATGCATGTCCAACCCCGGCACACCTGAAAGGCGCGCATATGAAACTTCCTGCCAGCCAAATTGTCGCCGTGATTCTCCTATCCGCATGCGGCCACCTGAATCCCGACGTGCCGACCAGCTTTTTGGGGGATCCCGCCCCTGTGGAGGCGGCAGGCTCGACGATTGTCATCCAACCCGATACCAAGTGGGTCAACGTAACAGGCGGCGACATCGTCCGGTTCGACGTCGCCGGGAAATCGTTTGCCTGGGCGTTCAATGTCGCCGCCGGAGTCACCAACTTCGATCTCGCAAAAGTGGCGCCTCCGGGCGTATTGAACCGCCCGCTCCAGGCCTACGTTGCCCCGGATCCCAAATACATGGGCGGGGATGGCGATCGCAACGACTAGCTGCTTCAGGACTCGACTACAACCCAGTCCGCAGGATAGAAATCCTCCGGCCGGTCCAGATGCGGGAGCGCGTTCATGCGCCGCGTGCGCAGGACGATCTTGTCCGGGTTGGAATTCAGGTAGGCGGCCCACCAGCTGAACGAGCTGAAGCCGCAGGTCACGTTGTGCTTGCACCGGCTCATCAGGTGCAGGTCTTCATAGGCGCCCTCCGGGCCGTTGTGATCGACGTACGTCACCTTGCCCGGTATCGCGAGATGGGTCTTGACCCACGCGATTTCGTCCGAGAACACGAAGAAGTGCGGCTCGCGGACGTGCTCCTGCATGTAAGAGATCGCGTTCCGGAAGTATGTCTCGGTCACGATGCCTTCGTACCAGCTCCGGTATTCGGGATTCGTCACCACGTCGCCGCGCCGTATGTGCAGGCTGACCGAATTCGTGTTGAGGATCTGATGCTCGACTTCCCTGCCGCGCGGAGACAGTTCCGCCTTGAGCGAAAGCTCCTCGCGCAAGGCGTCCCGCATCCAGTCGAAATACTTGTACGAGAAGAAGCAGCCGCGGAGGATGGTGTCGTCCGGCAGGTCAAGGAATTCAGGCTTGTATCCCCAGTCCCCGCGCGCCTCGCGGAAGAACCGCTTGTCCGTCCCCGATACCTTCATCGCCACGCTGGTAATGTCCACGCCCTGATACCGCAGCAGACGCACGGCCTTGCGTACGACGCCGACGTTCCTGAGCTGGGCCTTGAGCTTGAGAACACCGCTTGCGGAGGCGCTGTCGTTTCGCACCGATGCCGGCATGCGGTGCAGGAAGTCCGCCTTGATCCGGAACTTGTCCAGCTGGAATGAGTGACCGACATACTGGCCGGTATCGACGCCGTCGCGGCAGTCGGTGTCGACATCGAGGCACAGCGACGTGTTGCGGCGTTCCGCCAACGCGCGCGCGGCCGCATACATGAACAGCTGGTTTCCGAGTCCGCTGTGAACCTGCAAGACAATCATTGCATCTTCCCTCCCCGGTTCGATGATCGATCAATCCAGGTGCCGCAGCGAAAAGCGCGGGCAGGACAAAACGCCCGGCTCAGCGTGCGACGCTGGCGCGTGGATGTGTATGCCTGCGGTGAACATGAAGGACCGGCAGACGTTCCGGCACGGGATGCGTATCCCGCGTGGCGTTGAATCGCGATGTGCCGGCGATGGACCAGCCGCGCTTTACCAGCGAATTATCGGTGTCGCGTCAACGATTCAGGTAGTCTTGTTTTGATGCCCCGATTGTGCAGAACGCATGCTGCAACTGCGTTGATTGCACACAAAGCGCGCCGAGGTCGCGCGACAAACGGACCTAGCCTTTGGTCTCGCGCAAAAGCGAGTCCCGCCACGTTCCCTGCGATTCATGCATCATCTACTGCACCCGGGCAAATGCCGGCCGTTTTCATGACAACTTCTTTTGGGTTCATGTCGAATTGCATTGCCCGAGGGCTTGCACGAGATTTCCCGCAAACCCGAGCGGAACCGGGCTTCCCCTCGGTCACTCAGTGAGTTATACGGATCCCCATTCCCGCGTGCAGGAGGAAGCTATGGAACGGAAACTTGTCAGTCCCGAAGAATTGCAAAGGGAAATCGATGCCAGGCTGAATACGAAGCAAGAGGTGCTGGACACTGACGCCATCGTACCTGTGCCGCTGCCGCAGCGAACGACACCCGATGCGGGCGGCTGCAACTGGCGTGTTGATTTCGACGGTGCCGGCGCCGGGCCGGAAGATGTCATTTCCCGGGTCGTGGGAGAAATGCAGGGACGCTACAACCTGCGGGAATAAATCCCGGGGCGGAAATGAAAAGGTCCGCCGAAGCGGACCTTCCATGTGACTGGTGCCCAGAAGAGGACTCGAACCTCCACGTCCTAAGACACAACGACCTCAACGTTGCGCGTCTACCAATTCCGCCATCTGGGCAAGAAAGGCCGCAATTATAGCGGAACTTTGGAAAGACGTGCCATATGTGCCCGTAAAGCGTCATGAAAATGCAGCACCGGCGCTATTCTCCGCCTTGACGGGCATCGCTGCCTCAGTCGATCGCAACGAGCTTGTTCTTGTAGAACACGCTCCTCTCGACATAGGTCGCCGCGCCCTTCTTCATCCGCTCGATCATTTCCGGCGCGAGCTGCTTGACCGCCTTGGCCGGCGCGCCGACGATCAACGAGCCATCGGGGAATTCCTTCCCTTCCGTAACGACCGCACCCGCGCCCACCAGGCAGTTCTTGCCGATCACCGCGTTGTTCAGGACGACGGCCTGGATGCCGATGAGCGAACCGTCGCCGACGGTGCAGCCATGCAGCATGGCCTGGTGGCCGACGGTCACGTCCTCGCCAATACGGAGCGGAGATCCCGGATCGGTGTGCAGGACCGCGCACTCCTGCACATTGCTGTTCTTGCCGATCACAATAGGTTCATTGTCTCCGCGAAGCACCGCGCCGCCCCAGACACTGGTGTTCTCCGCCAACCGGACCTTCCCGATCACGGAGGCCTCCCTGGCCACATAGGCGCTCGGATGGATTTCCGGGACGTGCTCATCGAGTTTGTAGATCGTCATTTGAGATTTCCCTCTGTTTGAAGGTATCGCAGTTATTCTTCGAATGCTTCCTCACGCTTCTTGCGCAGGTTCGGGCTCAACACCACCATCATCGCCAGCGCGGCCAGCACCAGCATGGTGGCACTGATCGGCCGCTGCAGGAAGACCATCGGATCGGAGCGCGACAAGAGCAGCGCGCGGCGCAGGTACTCTTCCATCATCGGCCCGATGATGAAGCCCAAGAGCATCGGCGCCGGCTCC
>DASPMC010000004.1:0-98053 GCA_035627275.1 Noviherbaspirillum sp. | reverse complement strand
TTCACGCGCACAAAGTCGGCACGGTTTGGCAACTTGCCGTACAGTGCGTAGGTGGCGCTCGTGCCCGTCTCAGCCCGCCTGAAAGGTAGTACCGTCATCGTGCTGGCTCCTCAGTTTGTGATCTTTTCAGGCAGGCTTACCCGGCGCAAACCGGATAACGCCAAAGGATTGGATCCGCTCACCATACGGAAGTTGAACCGGACAATGTCGGTATCGGCATCCGGCCGCGCGCTCACCAGTTCCTGCTCCGCGCCCGAACGATCCTTCTTGAAACGCCATTCAAGCTGGACGGTGGGATTGGACGGGTTGTCGGTCTTCGCCTGTGCGAGCAGGCGCATCAGGCTGAGACGCCCGTTGAAACTGGCCACTGATGTCGAAACGCCTGCGAACGACACGGCTTGGATACGCGCCGCCTGCGCATTCTGGTTTGCGGGATTAGGCCAGGTGAACGCCGTCCACGGTTGCGGACCGTTGCGGTAGGTGAGCGACTGTCCGTCGACCTCCAGCAGGATCTCCCTCAACCCCGGCGTAGGGATGGGCTGGATTTCGAATTTCGCGCTGTCCCCTTCCTGCAGGACTGCGTTGCCGATCGTGGACAACCGGGACACGGCAGCCAGGAGTGCGGGATTGAAGCCGACGCCGATATTGGCCCAGGTGCGGGGAACAAGCGCGTCGCCGCGGCGGACAGCCAATCCGGCGAGATGCTTGTCCATGAATTTCGACAATGTCCCTTCGCCGGGTTTGAGAAACTTCGCAATGTCCGCCATGGATGCTTCATTGGCCGAATCGGCAAACGGATATTTGTTCGCCAAACCTCGCCATTGCCCCATGACCTCTGCCTGCCATGCGCGATTGATATCGCGTTCCACTGCCGGGATCAATGCTGCGTAGGCCTGGATCAGCGGGCGCACGAGCAATGGCCGGACGAGTTCTTTCGTTTCGTCTGTTGCATTGGCCAATAGCACCCCGTCGACTTGGGCAAGGGCTTCGACCAGTTCCGAACCACTGCCATTCAGGGTAGCCTGCACGAGCTGGCGCGCCGCTCCGTCCGGTTCGCCATTCGCTGCGAGCTGCGACAGTTTGATCTTCAGTTTGGCAAGCGTATCGAGATAGGCGTTGAGAGGTGTGCGCCCTCCTTCTGCCGGTGTCACGATCGAGGACAATCCTGCAAATTTTCCGCCTAGTTCTCCGAATTTGTTACCAGTTTGAACCGGCGGCAACGGGGAACTGCCAAGAATCAGTTTTTCCGTGCGCTCGATGACGGAGCTCTTCGCTGACTGAATCGACGTCGAAATCTGGGATGGGTTGTCCCATGCAGTTTCATAGGCGGCCTTCGCCAGGATCAGCTTGACAGCGGAATTCTGGGCATCGGACAACTGACCCAGCGCCTGCGCAGCGGCGTCAATCGAAGCGAAGTCCTGGATCGCCACGCCCTGGAGAAATTTTTTCCATTCGCGAGTGTACTCAGCCTTGTACAGCGCCTCCAGTTCGTTGCGTGTCCGCTCGGCGTTTCCGTCCTTGCCCAGGTCGTCAACAGTGGTCGCAGCGAGCACCCAGTCATCGCCCCTGACTTCGCCCTTGCTTGCTTCGATAATGGTGTTGCGAAAGTATTTTTCCCACGCTTCACGGGTAAAGGCACCGGGTACGGCGTAACTGCCCGCGGCGACATTCAAGGCGGGGTTGTTGAGAATCCGGCCGACGGTGACAGGCGCGAATTGAGTATTCGCGCGCGCCTTCAGCTCGTTGTAGACACGCTCCTTCGCCGACATGCGGTGCAGGGCCCCGCGCAGGACTTCTCGAGTTTCCGCCACCAGGTCCAGGCGATTTTCTATCAGCGGCAAGTCCGGCTCTGCAAGCTGAGAGATGTAGAACGCAACAACGCGTTCCGCTAGGCGATTGATTTCTTCCAGGTTTCCTTTACCCTTGTTCGCCTCGATCCATGTGCGCCAGTGTTTCGGAATCTGGTCCGACAGATGCGAGGCATCCATGCGTTCCTTGTTCTCGAGCATCAGGTAGGTCTTGAGTGCGTTGTAGCCGTCTTCGAGGGTATTGATTGAGGCATGGCGCGGTGCATGCGGCGCGGTCGACGAAGTCGGCACTTTTGCCTCCGTGACCGCGGCAGCTGGCGCCGCAATGCGCAACACTTCAACACCCACTTGTTTCATGAGGCGAGCGCCGGGGTTCTGCGGGAGCGGAGGATATACACCGCCTGAGAGCATGAAGCCCGCTCGCATTGCTTTTCCATCTTCGAATGTCTCGGACAGGTGGCTGATCGGAATGACCGGCAGTGCAGCACCGGATTCACGTCGCTTGCGTCTTTGCGCGTCCGGCTGTGCCGCATCCTGAGGCGGTTGCGTGGGCGCTGCCGGGACGATTTGTACCGGCCGGGCAGCGGCGCCTGCTTTCATACCTGCCAGCGTACGTTCCAGGCTGGTCGTAACGGGTGCAAGCATCAGCGACTGTACGCCATCAAAGTACTCCGCTCGCAACGTGCGCTCCACCTCCTGTCCGCGGTATAGATTCATACCCAGGACAATCGGGTGGCCCTCCTTTCTATACTTGTAGAGCTGTTCCAGGCGAAGCTGGAGAATCTGGAGCGCCTTCAGTTTGTCAACCAGCTCGCCTTCCTTCGCGAGCGCACGTGCAGCAAGCAGTTCCTCGTTCGCAGTGGCGATAAGTGTTTGATTGCCGACGTATGACCAGGTCATCGCCGCCGTGGCCAGCGTAAGAACCAGCAGGCCGGCAGCAATGCCTGCGATGCGAACCCGGCTGTTCCCTGTTTTCAACTGGTTGGTAATGAGATGCTGGTCGGGAAAGAGCACTTCGCGGAACAAGTTCCGCAGGAAGAAGCTGTTCGAGGAAGGTGGGTGAGCGGCATCGAAGCCCGGTTTCGACAGGTCAAATTGCGTGGACACGCGATTGCCGGCAGAAATGCGCGGAGAGCCTTCCTGCAGGGCGCTGGTGAAATAGAAACCACGCAGAAGCGGCTTGCTATGGTACGGATCTTCCTGGAACAGGAGCTCGACGAATTTCGCGATCGCATCGCGCATCGCGTTGAATTCGATCGGGAATGCAAACAAGGCGGGGCGCTTTGCATTGCCTCGGTTATTCGCCAGTTTTTGTGCACCGATTTGCGCCAGACCGCGGTACAGTTCATCGAATTGCTGGCAGACCGCGCGCTTTGCATCGAACTCGCTGCCCTGGTCGTGCGAGAGCGTAGCGCCCCAAACCTGCTGGCGCTCCTCTTCGGTAAGATCCTCGAAGAACTGCGCAAAACCACCCAACAAGTCGATCTTGGTAAAGACCAGGTAAACCGGAACCTTGATCCCGAACGCGTCGTCGATTTCATTGATGCGCTCACGCACCTGGCGTGCATAGATGGCGAACTGCTCGGCCCGGAACTGAACCAGCTCCGGGAAACTGATGGCAACCAGGATGCCGTTGACCGGCGCCTTGCTGCGGTACTTCTTGAGCAGCTTGAGGAAGGTCAGCCACTCGCCCCGGTCCTCGCGTTGTGTCGCGTAGCGGCCGGCGGTGTCGAGCAACACGCCTTCGGTAGAGAAGAACCAGTCGCAATCCCGGGTGCCGCCAACGCCCTGCACCGCCTGCTTGTCGCCGAACGGGAAGTTCAGTCCCGAGTGGAGGATTGCGCTGCTCTTGCCTGCGGCAGGGTGACCAATGATCATGTACCAGGGCAGTTCGTAAAGAGCAGCCTTGCCTCTCGCCTTGCCGAGCTTGGATGTCTTCAGTGTGTCCATCGCTGCCAGCATGCGCTGGCGCAGGCGGGTAATTTCCGCCCGCTTGTCCGGGCTTGCGCCCATGACGGCATCATCTGCCTGTCCGCGCAATACCTTTTCGAGGACGCTGCCGGCCCGCTCTGCAAGCAGGCGACCTGCCATCAATGTGACCACCCAGATCATCATGACGCCGAAGATCCATGCGAACCGCGCGTCGCGCGAGGTCAGGCCAACGTAAGGGCCGACCAGCCAGATCAATCCGATCAGAATCAAGAATCCAAGTGCCGACGCGAACTTCGCGTTTTGCAGCCACTTCCACATGTTTCTTCCTTAAATCAAATTCCGCCGTTATCCCGATCCGCCACAGCTATTTGCGCGAACGAAGCTGGCCGATCTGGACTGACGATTCGATATGTCCGTAATCCCGCAGCTTCCAGCGTCCGCCCCAGGTCAACCCTTCTTTTTCCGCCTCTTCGCCCAGTGCCAGATAAGCCTGCATTGCCCATGGGTCGCGTTCCGAAATCACAAGCCGCCCATTGCGAATGGGTGCGACATCCATTGCCAGACCGTATTGGTGCTTGCTTTGGAAGGCCCTAGCGTTGGTGACATGAAAGCCGGACTCCGCAAGCGCATCCTGGCGAGCCGGACTTCGATAACCCTCCAGCAAGGCGAGCGGGTAGCCGCGTGCCTCCATGCGCGCAAAGACGCGCAGCGCAAGATTCATGAAATCGGGGTCGAGGCGGGCCCAATCTCGATTCGCCGTTTCGAGACCGGGACGCTCGGTGCCGATAAACGTCGAAGGCGGCAGTGGCGGCGGAGGCACCAAGGCTTCCGGACGAAGCGCTGCCTGAATGTGTTTTTGCCGCACCATGTCGTGCGCCCGCAACGGGTCCAGCGAGAAGCTGCCGGAAAAGGTGAGCACGCCAGCGGCTGTGGCGGATACGAGAAGAAGTGCAAGCCACAGCGACCGGTAGGTGCTCCGATTGGACGCTTCGGTAACTGCCGATGTCTCGGCTGACTTGGAGGCGAATCCTGCAGCCGGCTCGACCAAAACCGCCGCACCACTTCCGTGGCTCGGCACCGGAGCGACAAAATAACGCCAGCCGACCCATCCCAAGACGGCGATTGTCGCGCACAGGCAAGCGATGACACTGACCAGCATTGTTGTAGCTCAACTTCTTCAAGTTACTTGCAGACGGAAGGGCGAGTCCAGCTCACGATTCCCCTTCCGTTACGCTTTTCATTCAATCTCGAATGCCTTGAGTTCCTTGGCGATAGCAGCGGGAACTATTGGCTTTTTTGCAATATTGTGTAATATACAAGATGTGATGAAATAATTGCAACTATTTGGCAACTTGCCATTGCCGTTTCACTCGACCGGGGATGAATTACATGCCTTCAAGAAACAAAAGTCGTGATCTGATGCGGTTGCTCGGAACAGGACTGATCTGCATTTTTGCGCTGCAGGGATGCGCCACCGGCCCTAAAACATATGAAATCCGGGCGGTGGCCGATCCCTTGATCAATCGCGACGTGACCGGAAATCCGCTGTCCGTCGTCGTCCACGTCTACCAGTTAAAAGACGCCGACGCGTTTTCGAAACTCACGCTGGACATGCTGGCAAGCGGGCGCCCGCTATCCGAGTCGCTGGGGAAGGATCTGCTTGAAATGAACGAAGTGATGCTGGTACCAGGCGGCAAGCACGTCGGCACAGACAAGATCCACCAGGACGCCAAGCACGTCGGTGTCGTCGCATTCTTCCGGCAACCGGATCAGCATTGGTGGCGCATGCTGGTCGATGCCGACAAGGTCCGCAGCAGCGGCCTCAATTTCCGGATACAGGATTGCTATCTTTCCCTTACGACACCCAAGCCCAGCCTGATCCCCGGCCAGCCAGCAAATCCGCCCGTGACATGCGCTTTCAGTGATGGCCGTGCGGCGCAGGCCGCCACGGTACCGGCTTCGACACCTGCGCGCCAAAACACTGCGATACCAGCCAACCGGCGCAGCAACAGTGTCACGGATAGCGGGCGCCAGATTGTCGAATCCGTGCTGACGAAAAAACCCTGAGGCAGCCGACGACCGATACCGATCCGAAGAGCTAGGATTCGACTGCGCGCGCATTGCGGCAGCATGAATCCCTGAACTCACACCGTTCAATCATTTTTGCGCCGAGACTGATATGTTGCGTGTCAACCGTATCCTGTGGGGTGAAGGCATGTTCCTCCGTCCCCAGCATTTTCAACAGCAGGACTTGTTTTTTGAGCAGGGGCTCGCACAGGTACTGCGTGAGATCCATGCCAATCCTTGGGGACTCCGTGTGGTTTCGCTCGATAGTGATGCCCTGCGCTCGGGAATGCTGCGTGTGGACAGGCTGGAAGTGCGCTACCAGGATGGAACCATTGTGCGCGCGCCGGAATACGAGCCGCTGCCGCAGGCACGCAATCTCGCCGACATTCCACAGGCCGGTACTGAAGCACTGGTATACGCCTGCCTTCCGGCCCTGAATGCATTCGGCGGAAACACGACGGAGAACGATGCCGCGGCGCCTCGTCCCGCACGGTTTTCATCCCGGCAGGTGGAAGTCAACGACCTGTACACCAATGCGCTCGAAACAGAGGTCACCGCGCTCCACGCCAACGTGCGAATTCTCCTCGAGCAGGAAAACCGGGACGGATATCAGTGTGTGCCGATTGCCCGCATCGGCAAGAATGCGACCGGGGCCTGGTCGATCGATGAATCGTATGTACCGCCGTTACTGACACTGCACGGCTCGCCGTCGCTGACCGTCATGCTACGACGCCTTCTCGATATCCTGCTGGTCAAGAGCCAGGCCCTTGCCAGCGCCCATCGTGAACGGGTCAAAAGCGTGGTCGAGTACGGGACCGCGGACATCTCGTCCTTCTGGCTTCTGCATACCGTCAACCGCAGCTTCCCGGTGCTCAAGCATTTGTCGCATACGGGGGCACATCCGGAAACCCTGTACGCGTCGCTGGCTCAGCTTTGCGGCGAACTGATGACGTTCTCCTCCACCCTGTCGCTGAACGACATTCCCGCATATGACCATCAGAATCTGACGCCGGTTTTCAGAAAGATCGACACATTACTGCGCGAACTGCTGGAAACGGTTGTATCGAATCGACATGCAGTCATTCCGCTGGCGAATCCAAAACCGTCCTTCTTTGTCGGCCGCCTGGACAGCGAGCGGCTGGTGGAGAACGTCGACTTCTACCTGTCCGTGTCAAGCGAGCTGCCCGCCGCGCAAATCCTGGATGTGGTCCCGATGAAACTGAAAATGGGTTCTCCGGACGACGTGGAAAAGATCCTCAACTCCGCCCTGCCCGGCGCACGGCTGGTGCATGCGGCGCAAACGCCAGCCTCCCTGCCCGTCCGCGTGGGCAACCACTATTTCGCTGTCGAGCCGCAGGGACAAATCTATGAACGCATGCTGAAGGCTCGCAGCATTTGTATTTATGTTCCGC
The DNA here is from genome assembly GCA_035627275.1 of Noviherbaspirillum sp. GTDB lineage: Bacteria > Pseudomonadota > Gammaproteobacteria > Burkholderiales > Burkholderiaceae_D > Noviherbaspirillum. The sequence goes on along the minus strand of DASPMC010000004.1, from coordinate 90,834 downwards.
AGACCCTGCTTGAACTCAAGCTTGAACTGATCGCGGTGTTCCGCTAACAAGACAAGGCCATCTCTCATGACATCACTTACGTCCGCAGCCCCGATCGCGACTACCGCGGCGACACCGGTCGCCACCTTTACGCTGAGCTTGAAAGACCTGCTGGAAGACGGCGTCTATCTGCTGTTCCTGCTGCAGAACGGCAATGCACCGAATTCGGCCAGCGAGTTCAACAAGCGTATCGACCAGTTCCTCACGCAGTTCGAAAAGCATGCCCGCGCGCTCGGCAAGCCGCAGCAGGCAGTGTCGGATGCGAAGTACGCGTTCTGCGCACTGATGGACGAAATCGTGCTGTCGTCCGATTTCAGCATTCGTGAGGAATGGGAGCGTGCGCCGCTGCAGCTGCGCATGTTTGGCGAGCATCTTGCCGGTGACCGTTTCTTCGACAAGCTGGAAATCCTGCGCACCAATCCCGCGACCAACATCGAAACGATCGAGGTATTCCACACTTGCCTGCTGCTGGGTTTCCAGGGCAAGTACCTGCTGGAAGGCACGGAAAAACTGAACTACCTGATCAGCCGCATCAACCAGGAAATCACCCAGGTACGAGGCGGAAAAGTGGAGTTCGCGCCGAACTGGAAGCTGCCGCAGCGCTTCCAGCAGTATGTGCGGCATGAACTGCCGCTATGGCTGTTCTATGCTTTGCTGGCCGTGGTCGGCGTGGTGGTGTTTCTGGTGTATTCCACGCTTCTCGGCAACGCAGCAGATGATCTCAAGGATCTGCAGGCGCAGCCGGTCTTGCGCTCCCTCACGGAGAAACCGGCGAAGACCGGCGATCGTCCCGGCAAGCTTTCATCCACCATGTAATGTTATCGGGGATGGCGCGTGACGCGTCGCCCCGTTGACCGGCGGGCTGTGCCGTCCCTCGATCAGGCTTCTCGCGGGATGTCCAGCAGTTCGCGCAATTGATTCAGTGTCGAGTCGTCCTTGATGACGGAAGCGAGCCAGCGTTCAAGAGGCATCTCCGCCCATTTGGCCGCACGCTCCGCGAGCAGCGCCACCGGGCTGTGCGGCTCGTTCTGCTTGAAATATTGCGATACCTGGCGCAAAGCCCTGACGGCATCCGCACGAGTACGAATCGGTCCGGAAGCCTCTGTACCTGCCGGAACCGCTGCAACGATCGAATGGTGTGCGGTGTCGGACCGCGTAGGCTGCGCAGCTTGGCCGGCATCTGCGAGCGTTGTTGATCCGCCCAACCTGCCGATGATCTTTACCACGACGTCGTCGCAATCGGCCACGGCCTTGCGCAATTCCTTCAAGCCCGGCGAGTCATCTCCGAAGCGCTCGTCCACGTGTTTCTCAATGGCTGCCAGGCGCGTTGCCGCTTCGCGTATGTCGCCAAGCAGGTTCTCGTAATAGGAAAGCCCGGTGGCGATTGCCGCCTTGTCGAATGCTTCACCCGTGAGTTTGCCGTCGGCGATTGCTTTTTCCCGTGCAGCAGGATCTTTCAAGCCCAGATTGTCGACGCCGCGCGACTGGTCCCACTTGAGCCAGGAGTAGGCGCCGGTTGCCTTGCTGGTCAAAGGGATGTTGCGCACGGCCATCGGCAGCTGCTTGTTCAACCATTCGATCTTGCCAGCCCGCTCGTCCAGCCCATCCTCGAGCAGGTCCGGATAAAGAAATTCCCAGAAGTCGGTAAGCAGCACCTCCCACACCTGCAATCCGAACGCGAGCCCGCGGAAGCCGTCGATATTGCACAACGCTTCGGCATACCAGCACGCGATCTGCAAGTCCTTGCTTTTGTTGATCAGCAGTTCCTCGCACAACCGGCGCACCTGCGGCCATTGTGCGGTTTTCAGTTCGGTTTCCCATTCGCCCTGCGCCAGGCTGAGATCGTCCTGCCGGCGAGCTTCGCGAATTTCGTCCAGCTGCGTCGAGAACGAAATATCCTCCCCGCCGGGATGATCTCCGGGAATGGGCGCCATCAGTTGGTTGAGCAGGTTCTGGTCCATCATTCACTCCTGTTTGATCATTTCGTTTCGTTGACTATGTACACGTGCTGCGGCTTTTGCTACGTTGCCTGGGCTGACTCTGCGATGGCTGGCATGACAAACGAGGCGGCAATGCCCTCGCCACCCATGAATTCCGCGTACAAAGCTGGGGCCGTATGCCTTGCAGCACAAACAAGGCCGAGCGCAAGCTGGCCTACCCTCGCGGCGCGCCCCAGGTCACCGATCCGGGTGACGATATTCACGGCGGCTTCCTGGTCGACCGGGCTGAGGTCGATATTGAAGTAGTAAAGGGCGGAGCCAAGCGCCGCCAGGCGCTTGCCTGCGACGTCCACGTTGCCGGCGTTATGTACGATTGCGCCGCAGCGCGTTTTTACGGCATCGGGCACGGTATCGTCCTTGTCGGCAGACTTGCCGTCGAGGTCGAAAGGGAGATCGATCAGGCCGGCGTTGATCTGGGCCTGTTCCAGCACTTCCTGCAGTTGCCGCGTTAATCCCAGCACACCGGACGATGCTGCGGTTTGGACAACGGCCCGATGCACGCGGCCGAGCACGGGTGCCTCCGACAGTTCCGTGCGCAGTTCCGGCGTGGCACGAGCGAGCATCTCCAGCCGTCCTCCAGCCTGCATTGCTTTCTCCCAATAAGGCGTCATGCTGTCCTGCTCGTCGCGCGGCGTGGCGTCAGCGATAGCGGCTAGCATCGACGGGAGTTCGGCGTTGGTCATCAACAAGGCGACCACGCCTTCGCTCGGCTTGCCGGTGAACTGCTCCCGCGGATCGGACACGGGTTCGTCATAGAAGTCATCCTCTTCCGCGGTGCTGCGGGCGAAAGGCGAGTCGAACGCGAGGATGACGGCGCCGGGCAGATCGGGCGCGGTTTCAAACAATGACACTATGCTGTTCGGCACGCTATCGCTTGCCGGAAGAAACAGGATCGGGGGATGCGCGTTGCCCTGTTTAAGCTCGGGCGCGATCTCGCTGGAAAGCTGAACGTGGATCGCGCGCAAGCGGCTGAGCACTTCCTCACCCGACGTCTCAGCTGGCGGCTGGACAAAGATCGGGAAAGCAGCGCTTGCGCGACTGGTGGAATAGATCGAATACAGCGCATCGGCAATGGCGGGTTCCAGGCGATCCAGTGCCGTAATACCTTCCCGTTCTTCCTGATCGTCCAGAATCGTGGGCCGGATGTCGATACTGGGGTGATCAACATCCACCGCCGGCAATTCCACAGGGAGGCCCAGGCGCGGAATCGCCACCATCCGGCAGTCGCAGCTGAAGCGGCGCTGCCGCATTTCTTCTTCGTATTTCTTCTGAGCCGCCTCGCGCGTAGCCTTTCGCTCCGCCTGGGCAGCTTCTTCACGCGCTTTCGCCTCGGCAGCACGTTTTCCATGCGCACGCTTGCGCAAGGCGTACCAGAGCAACCAGACAAGTAGCGGAGGAAGGACATGCGCCGCAGCAATGCCGGCCATGTTCCAATGTGAGAAATCAGGCGCGAGTGCAAGCCACAAGGCGGCAACCCATGCTGTGCCGGCAGCAAGCAGTACGGTCAGGTTGAGAATCATCCGGTTCTTAGTTCAAAAGAGAAAAACACGCGTTGTCCTGGTGCGCGTACGGCGTATGCTGGTGCAGCCACGCGTTGTAACCGAGGCGAAGCGGGTTCGATGCAGCGATGACGGCACGTGGAACGCTGGCTTTTGCGACGACCAGCGTGACGTCGCAAGCGAGCGTCTGGCCGACGCAAAATTTGACCAGTTCCATCATTGCAGTGGCGCCCGCCTGGCCGGGGAGAAAGTCGGCAAACTGCCGCTCATCCAGGGGCCCGATCCTCAGCCGGATCTTGTTCTGCCTGTCCCACAACCGCTCTCCCGCAAACGCACTTTCGCCCAATACGCAGGCGCCGGATCCCAGGCAGGTCTGTTCGTTCTCGGGCACGTGTACCCATTGCCCGACGAACTGTTCAACTGTCACATCCACGTTGAAGTAACCACGCAGCAGCGCTGCCAGGCTGGTCGCGGAAACCGGCTTTTGGGACAAGAGTCCGGCGAAATGACTCAGCAGCTTGTCCGGCACGCCGTCTTTATGCTGAAGCCGCGACTGCAGGGATGTCAGGCCGGCGCCGACAAGGTCGAGGACATTACGCGTGAAGCCGTCGCGGTTACCCGCCTCGTAGCCGATATGAAAGCGGTGTTTGCGCCAAGCCTCATAGAACACGCTGACGGCCCGGTGCGTAAAGATGTCGAGGAAGTGATGGGCAGCAGTGTCGCGATGGAAGTTGCGGCGCTCGATCAGGTTTTCCGTGTACACGACGGGCAATGCGCCGGAGGGGCCGGTCATGCCCATGAAGCCTACGGTCAGGCTGAGCGCGCTCCGTGCAGCTGCCTTTTCCGGCTCGCATTGTCTACCGCTCTCATCGGCGAGTTCTTCGATCACCCGGGCATCGGTAATCTCGCTTGCCGGGAAGGCCAGCGAGAGCGGCGTGCGGAAACGCAGGGAAGGCGGAATGGATGCGCGGTCCGCATCCGGTGCGGACAAGGCAAGCAGCCGGACCGCCTGGAAGAAACCGAAATGCGGCGCGTCCCTGCTGACTTCGTCGATCAGATCACGAGCGCTTCGCCGGTCCTGGCTGGCCATTTGGCTAACTCCTGTTCTTGTTGCTGGCTGCGCAGCGTCAGGCGCGTGAAGCTGTTCGGTCCGCAGTAGAGGGCAAGGAAGCGTTCGAGGACGCTACCGAAGAGCACTGCGCCGGCGCCGACAAATGCCTGTTCGTCGACGGTGAGCGTAACGTCGATACCTCGGACAAAGCCAGAAAAATGCTTGCCGCTCACGCGTGTCGTCGCAGGTCGGCTGTGGACGGCGGTGATGCCCTGGATCTGGCGTGCCGCGCTCTGCGACTGCGCATAGTTGTATAGCGCCAGCATCTCCTGCAGGGCGTCCTTGCCCTGCGAGACGAGCGACAGATGGTTGAGCGACAGGTGCGAGATCAGCCGCCATTGCAACCCGCGCTTGTTTGGCGGACGCAGCGTGGGCGTGGGTTTGCGCAGCGGACGCGCCCGCTTGACGATGCCGATCTGCGGCAGCATGAAGTCGGTATGAGCACCGCTGGCGCTGCCGCCGAACGGCAGCTGCGCCGGCAAGTCGCGGTTGCTGCAGGTCAGGTTGAGCGACAGGACTTCGGCGTCCGGACGCTGCGGCGTGAAGTTCAGGTCGACAAAAGACAGTTCGACATCCGTCCCCTTGTCGAACTCACGCACGGACGCTTCTCGGGTCGCATACCAGAATGCCCGTTGCTGCTCGTCGCGACTGTGGTGATGGATGGAATAGAAAGGCGGCACTTCGTGGAAGCCTGTCTGGCTGCCGCTCTTTTCGACGGTCGTGACCGAATCGATGGAAATCACTTCGAAAGCGAGCGGACGCCGGCCGTCGGCAAGCACCGGGTAACTTGCCTTGTGGTGGGTCAGGCGGATGGGCTCCGCCGCATGACGGAACAGGTTGATGGCCGGCGTGCAGCCCATCTTGAAATGATGCGGCACCAGGGATTGCGCGAGGCGGCTGTGCCGCTCATTGTCGGGATAACTCGATAGCATGATCTGCACGCGGAGGCGAGTTCCTGCGTGTTGCAGGGCTGGCGCGTCCAGGCCTGTAAGGTCGACAAACAGGAACTTGTCGGGGAATGCAAAGTATTCCGAAAGCAGGCGGAAGCCGGAGAAGGTCCGCTCATCGGCATCGAGCAGACTCTCGTCCTGGCCAAAGCCGACCGGGCGCAGGGCGGTGGGCGGCAGCATCACCGTCTTGTCCGGATCATCCGAACCGTCATCCACGCGGACACGCAGTGCGCGCGTGAGCAGCAGTTCATGGAGCAAATGCATCAAAGCAGCGTCGCCGTCGAGGAAAAAGCGCAGCTTGTCGAGCTTGAGCCGGGCAATCGGCAACGCGCCCTGCGTTTCGAATTCGAGCGTGATCGCGGCGGCGGCCTCGGGCGCGATGCGGCGCAGGTATTCGGAGCCCTGCGCGAGATGGATGTTCGCCGACACCAGATTAAGCGGATACAGGTCGACGTCGTAGCAGGTGCGGAAACGGCAGGTCATTCCGCCTACAGCCGGTGAAATTGCCGGGTGGTGGCGCGGCACCGTATAGCGCGCCTGGATCTCGGGGTTGTCCGGGTCGGTCTCGAACTGCAGGATGGTGCACGACGGGAAGGGACGGGTGTAATGCGGATAGAGCACCTGCATGAACGCTTCGGTGATCTCCGGGAATTCATCGTCCAGTTTTCGATGGATGCGCGCGGTCAGGAAGGCGAATGCCTCGATCATGCGTTCCACATGCGGGTCCTCGCACTGGTCGCCTTCCAGCGAAAGCCGGCGTGCGATCTTGGGGTAGCGCTGGGCGAATTCGCCCGACAGCTCGCGCAGGTAGCCGAGTTCGCGCTCGTAATAGGGCAGCAGGTCTTCCAGCATTTATCGCCCCTCGATCTGGTAGGCATTGGACGACAGTTGCAGCATCGCGTCGAAGGTCACGGGGGGCTTGTTTGGATGCACCTTCAGTACCGCATCGACGCGGAAGCGGAGCATGCGCTGCATGCCGTCCGGTACGTCGAGCGTGACGCGCACACGGGTCAGACGGGGTTCGTGCCGCTCGATCGTCTGCCGGATCTTGTCGCGCAGCAGCGCCCTGTCGTCGGGATTGAGCAGGCTGAGACTGGACAGGTCGATGATGCCGAAATTGAGTACCGAGCGGGCGGCATGCGGATAACGTTCGATATCCTCGTCGGGATCAACGCAACGCGAGTTGAGCAAGGCGTCCAGGTCACGCGCGACGGCCTGCTTGAAGTGACGAAGATCGATATAAGCGACGCTATCGTCGCCACCCGGATCCCTCGGATTGTCGTCATGCAGCCTGTCCCAGACGGACGGTGTGACGACGGCTTGGCGGTAGGACGGACGCATGAAAGGCCTCGGGGAAATGTTTTAATTTCGACAACATCACTATAATATCAAATTGACAACAGTATTGCCGATGTTTGTCGCCGTCCAGCGTGTCTTGCCTTGAAGCATCTCGCCTCGAGCTGGCACCGGACTCCCGTATTCCTTAAATGCCAATCAGGAGCGCAACCCATGTCAAAACCGATCATTCGCCTCGGCGACCGCACCAGCCATGGCGGCGTCGTCGTTTCCGCCGCACCGTCCAGCACCGTGGAAGGCATCGCCCCCGCACGCGTCGGCGACATGACCACCTGTCCGATCAAGGGACATGGTGCAAACCCGATCGTGTCGGGCGACGGCACGTGTATCGTAGACGGCAGCCCGGTCGCCCGGGAGGGTGACATGACGGCATGCGGCGCCACGCTTATTGCGAGCCAGGGCACCAGCAAGGCCGGGTGAGTGGAATATCAGGAAAACTGCAGCGTCCTCTTTGACTCCAGCAAATCGCGCAATGCATCTGTATTCACGGGGGCGCTGAAGTAATGCCCCTGTATCTGGTCGCACTTGTAATGCCGCAGGAAGGCGAGCTGTTCCTTCGTCTCCACACCTTCCGCGATCACCTTCACATTGAGATTGTGCCCCAGCGAAATCACGGCCCTGGTGATGATGGCATCTTCCGTTTCCTTGCTGACGTCGTGCACGAATGAGCGGTCGATCTTGATGGAATCGACCGGGAACTTCTGCAGGTAGCTCAGGCTGGAATAGCCCGTACCGAAGTCGTCTATGGACAGGCGCACCCCAAGGGCCTTCAGTTCCGACAGGAGCTGGGCGACCTGGACGGGGTTGTCCATCAGCTGGCTTTCGGTCAGTTCCAGTTCGAGCGATGCCGGATTCAATCCCGCGGCATGGACGTGGTCGGCGACGCAGTCGATGAACTTCCTCTGCTTGAACTGGCGGCTCGACAGGTTGACGGCAATCGAGAAGCCCGTGAACCCCTGGTCGTGCAGGTCCTTAAGCACCGCGCAGGCACGCGACATGACCCAGTCGCCCAGCGGGACGATCAGCCCGGTATCTTCCGCGACCGGAATGAACTCGGCCGGGGACAGCATGCCCTGAACCGGATGCCTCCAGCGTACCAGCGCCTCCGCGCCGACGATCCTGCCCGATTTGATGTCCACCTTGGGCTGGAACAGCAGGAACATTTCCTGGCGGTCGATGGCATGGCGCAGGCTGACTTCCAGTCGCAAGCGCTTGTGCACCGTAGCGTTCAGGTCCGGCGAGTAGAACTGGTAATTATTCCGGCCTATGAATTTGGCGTGGTACATCGCGGCATCGGCTGCGCGCAGAAGCGCTTCCGCATCCGTGCCGTCCCTCGGATAGACGCTGACGCCAATGCTGAGGTGGACATGGATGGCTTGTTCTTCCGTCGTGATGGCCTCGGCAATGCTGTGACGGATACGCTCCAGCAGCTCCACGATGTGATCGGCGTTCGGCTGGTTGGCGAAGATGATGACGAACTCGTCTCCGCCGAGGCGGGCGATGGTGTCGATTTCCCTCACGCAGGCACGCAGGCGTTGCGCAATAACCTTGAGGACCTGGTCGCCGGCGGCGTGCCCGAACGTGTCGTTGATGAACTTGAAGTTGTCGACATCCATGAAGGCGAAGGCCGTGAGCGTTCCGTACCGCCGGGCCTGCTGGATCGCCACCTCCATATGGTTATGCAACAGGTTGCGGTTGGCCAGGCCGGTCAGGGGATCGTGGTTGGCGAGGTGCTCGAGCTGCGTTTCGTAATGCTTGGCCTCGGTCACGTCGCTGAGGACGCCGACGAAATGCGTGACCGTGCCTGCGCTGTTGGCGACTGGCGCAATCTTCAGGTCGCTCCAGAACAGTTCCCCGCCCTTGCGCCGGCTGCGGATGACGACGTGGACGCTGTGGCATTGCTGGAGCGCGTAGCGGACTTTTCTATGCTCGGCCTGATCGACGTCCTGCGGACAGATGAAAAGCAGGTCGAGCCCCGCAATTTCATCCTGACTGTACCCGCTGATGTCTTCGAAAGCGGGATTCACCAGTTCGATGGTGTTGCTGTCGCCGTCGCGGCGGGCAATGACGACGCCGTTGACGCTGGCATGCACGGCGCGCTTGTGCAGGTGCAGGATTTCTTCCGCCTTCTTGCGCTCGGTGATGTCGATGCCCATGCCGCAGATGCAGACCATACCGTCCACCATCGTACGCGCGCAGTTGAAAAGGTAAGGCGTGCGGCTGCCGTCCTTCGCAATGACCCATGCCTCGACGCTGGACTTGCCGAGTTCGAAGGCGTTGCGCATCTTCTGCTTGATGGTGGCCTTTTGCGCTTCGTCGAAGAAATCCAGCGCATGCACGCCGGTCAGTTCTTCTGCGCTCATCTGCGTCGCTTGTTCGAGCACGCGATTCCACAGGACAAGGTGACCGACTTGGTCGAGCACATAAAAGGGGCCGGGCAGACTTTCGGCGAATCGTTTGAACAGCACCGCGTCGGTGTCCGGCGCCTTTTCGACTTCACCGGGACGGTCGGCTTCGACAATCAGGATGTAGTGCCCGGGCGCACGGCCGCTGCCCTGCGACTGCGGAACGATGGTGAGAGCGGCGGTAAATGCCGTCCTGTCGTTGGCGAGCAGGTCAATGTTGCGCCTGACTGCCTTTGTCCCGGCGGCTGAGACCTGGGTGATGAAGTCATGTTCGTGACCGGGGGCAAGGCAGATGCCGAATGCCTTCCCGACTGCTTCGTCTGGCGTGAGGCCGAAGAGCCATTGACATTCGGCGCTCCAGCTACGGATCTTTCCTGCGGCGTCCATGGCAAGAACCGCCGGGAGGCTGGTATGAGCTGCCATGATTTTTCCCTGGCACTTTTTTCACTGGCGCAAAGAACGCGGGCCGGACTTGCATCGGCCAAACAGGACTTTACGCTCGCCCTGCTCCATACCATCTTAGGGCAACTTATAGATACGCATTTGATATTCTTCGAGGAATAAGATCCCCCGGTCCCGCGGCGGAAGATTCGCTGTTGAATCATTAATTGCGCGGAGGTTGCACCACGGTTTCGTAGTGCGCCGATCGATCGTCGAAGCGCGCGAGCACGGCACGCGCCTTGGGTGGCACGACCGCCACATCGTAGGCCTCGCCTGCGAACGCCTTGACCGCCTCGGTCGTATCGAACCACATGATGGTGACGAACTCGACCTCGTCGCCGAGGTCGCGACGCCCGAGAGAAATGCCTCGGTACCCGGGCACGTTGCGGGCGGCAATGCCGGGGAAGATTTCTGTCAGCAGCAATTGCTGGTAAACCGGCGCATTGTCGTGAGAGGTCCATCCGCGCCAGATTCTCGTGATCATGTTGTGCCTCCTGATATCGGTCTGAATGCGTTGCCCGCGCCTGTTGTCGGTACCGGCGCATGCAGCATTGTGCTCCCCAGCGGCAGGAATGTTCTTGCAAATTACCCCCCTGATTTCATTAAATTTGAGTGAATTCCTTTCGTCACTTTGGAGTTTTCGAATGAATTCCTCTAAAAATAATCTTGATGCGACGGATAGGTCCATTCTTCGGCTGATGCAGGAAGACAGCAGGATGTCAGCCGCACGCCTGGCGGAACGGCTGTCCTTGAGCGAAACGCCGGTGTGGCGGCGTCTGAAGCGGCTCGAGTCGGAGGGGTATATCGAGAGTTACCAGGCCAACCTCGACCGCCGCAAACTGGGATACAAGCTGTTGGCCTTTGTGCATGTGAACTTTGCGATCCATACGGACGAGTCGCCGGCGCGTTTCGAGGCGGCGGTGCAGGCGATTCCCGAGGTGCTGTCCTGCCACAACATCAGCGGCGAGTCGGACTACTACTTGCAGGTCGTTGCGCAGGACCTGGAATCGTACGGGGAATTTGTCGCGAATGTGTTGCGCAAGCTGCCCGGAGTGACCGCGATCCACTCCAGTTTTTCCATGCGTGAAATCAAGGCTTCTACGCGCTATCCGGTCGGCTGATTCCTTAGTCAGAGACGATCGAGCGTCGCCGTATCTCGCCGCCCGCCGAAGTACTTCTGCAGGCACGCGTCGAACACGTCTCCCGGCGATGCCTGTGCGAACAAGGTCATCGAGGAGCGGAATTTGAGGTCGTCGGGATAGCCGAAAACTTCGTCCGCTGAGCACCCCTCCAGTGCGGCAACAATGCGGCTGCACTCGCGCAACCTTTCGCCGAGCACAGGGTGATCAAGATAGGCCTGTGCTTCGTTCAGCGACGAGATCGCATATCTGTGCGCCATCGGACTGTAGCCGAGGCCGTGAATCTGCGGAAAGATGAACCACATCCAGTGGCTGCGCTTGCGTCCTGCACGCAGTTCGGCGCAGACGGTCTCGTACACGGGCTGTTGCGCGTCCACGAATCGCTGCAGTTCGTATGGGTCGGTCATGATTCAGCTCGACAATTTCCCATGACCCAACACGCGCATGAGTGCATCCTTGCCATGCAGACGCAACTGGCGCTCCAGCTGATCGTGCGCCGTATGCTCCGTCCCTGCGGGACCGCTGGTGATGCGCTTGCCGGAAGAGCGCTCGGTTACGGCCCAGCCACCGCGCTTGTCGTACAGCCAGGCATGCAGGATGAATTGCAGTTCTTCGAAGCCTGGCACGACGAGTTCTTCTCCCAGCAACTCCTGGGATTGGCCGAATTCGTTTTGTATGAGGAACTTTTCCATCGCGTGCCGCACCGTTTCGTACCCGATGATACTTGGAGTTCAGCCGCACCGGAAACAGTTCACGCTTGCGGCTGCAAGATCAGGATGGATAGCGGCGCAATCCTTCCACATCAAGGACGGTGATGCCTCCATATTCGGCCTTGACCAGTCCGGCTTCTTCCAGCGCCTTGAGCGCGCCGTTGACGCGCTGGCGCGAGGCGCCGCACAGGTAGCCCAGCTCTTCCTGCGAAATCTTCAGTTTGGGGCTGATGCCAGGATTGAGATGCGGGTTGAACAGCGCGGCAAGGCAGCGCGCGAGGCGTCCGGTCGTGTCGAGCATGCGGTCGTACTCGACCAGCGAGATGAACATGCCGAGGCGCTCGTTGAGCAGGGTCATCACGAATCGATTGAAGCCGATGCTGTTGTCGAGCAGCCAGTGGAAGGTGGCGCGCGGCATCAGTGCCAGACGCGTATCGCGCAGAGCGATCACGTCGTACTGGCGCACGGTATCTTTCAGCAGCGAGCCCTCGCCGAACCAGGCACCGCCAAGCACGCCGGTGAAAGTAATGATCTTCCCTTCGGGCGAAACGCTGCTCATCTTGAGCAGGCCGTCGATAGTGCCCGTCCAGTGCTCCACCGGCTCGCCCTTGCGGCATGCGTACCCGCCGGCGGGGACAAAGCGTTCCGTCACCTCCACCTCGACACGCGCCATCTGTTCCGCAGTCAGTGATTGCGCCCAGGCGGCTTGGCGGAGCATGTTGATGAGAGTGTCGGGTGTGGCTGTCATTGCGGGTGGCGGTGGGCGTGACTTCGGTCGGCAATGATCATATACGTTTGCGGGACGCCCTGCCATAGCGCGGCGGCACGGCTTTCGAATTGCTGTGATAATAACGTCCGCATTGCCCACCCTTTACGCAATCGCACGCTGCCTTACCGGGCGCATCTTCTTCCATACAACGATATGAATATTGGAATCCTCTACGCCGCCGCAGCTTACGCACTGTGGGGTGTATTCCCGCTGTACTTCAAGTCGCTGCAGGAGATCCCGCCGATGGAGATCCTGTTGCATCGCATGGTGTGGTCGCTGGTGTTCGTGGTGATCGTGCTGGCGTTCCGCAAGCAGTGGACGTGGCTGGGCGATGTGCTGCGCAAGCCGAAGGTGCTGGCCGGCTTTGCGGCGAGCGCCGTGCTCCTGTCGAGCAACTGGTTCATCTATATCTGGGCAGTGAACAACGGCCATGTGGTCGAATCGAGCCTGGGCTATTTCATCAATCCGCTGTTCAACGTGCTGCTGGGATCACTGATCCTGCGCGAGCGGCTGCGGCCGGTGCAGTGGGCTGCGGTGGCGATTGCGGCTGGCGGCGTTGCCTGGCTGACCTGGCATGGCGGTTCCCTTCCCTGGATTGCGCTGCTGCTGGCGACGACTTTCGCGCTGTACGGACTGATGCGCAAGACGGCATCGCTGGGCGCGCTGGAAGGTCTCGCACTCGAGACGCTGCTGCTGTTCCCGCTGGCCTTCGGCTACCTGCTGATGCTGACGGCGGAAGGACATAACAGTTTTCTTACCGCGTCGACGCAATCGCAGCTGCTGCTTGCCGCCGCCGGGCCGATCACGGCCATTCCGCTGCTGCTGTTTGCTTCCGGCGCGCGCCGCATTCCCCTCTCGCTGCTCGGCCTGCTGCAGTACATCGGGCCGACGCTGCAATTGCTGCTCGGCGTGTGGCTGTATCACGAACCGTTCGGCGGCGCGCGCCTTGCAGGCTTTGCGCTGATCTGGAGCGCGCTGGCGGTGTACTCGCTGGAAGGGCTGTGGCAGAACTGGAAAGCGAAGTAGGAACAATAAGTCTGGCGCTCCGTCCATGGCAAAATCGTCAATCCAGACAAACGAATAACCGTAAAAGTCATAAGGGATTACATTGCTTCAATAGAGATCCCCGGCTTTCGCGATAAAGCGAGCCCGCCTGCCGCGCGGGCCACCGCAGCCCATCCTGATCGGGTATCCTTGCACTCTCCCTTTTCATCCGCTTCACATCACTCGGAATTTCCATGGCTCAATACGTCTACACCATGAACCGCGTGGGCAAGATCGTTCCGCCCAAGCGCCAGATTCTCAAAGACATTTCGCTGTCCTTCTTCCCCGGCGCCAAGATCGGCGTGCTCGGCCTGAACGGTTCGGGCAAGTCGACGCTGCTCAAGATCATGGCCGGCATCGACAAGGATATCGAAGGCGAAGCCGTGCCGATGCCGGGCCTGAACATCGGCTACCTGCCGCAGGAGCCGCAGCTGGATCCGGAAATGACGGTGCGCCAGGCGGTGGAATCCGGCTTGGGCGAAGTGGCCGAAGCGCAGTCCAAACTGGACGCGGTCTATGCGGCTTACGCCGAACCCGACGCCGACTTCGACGCGCTCGCGGCCGAACAGGCACGCCTGGAGGCGATCATCGCCACTTCCGGCGGCGGCAACCTCGACCAGCAGCTGGAAATCGCCGCCGACGCGCTGCGCCTGCCGCCTTGGGATGCCAAGGTCGGCGTGCTGTCCGGCGGCGAGAAGCGCCGCGTCGCGCTGTGCAAGCTGCTGCTGTCCAAGCCCGACATGCTGCTGCTCGACGAACCGACCAACCACCTTGATGCGGAATCGGTCGAATGGCTGGAGCAGTTCCTGCAGCGCTTCCCCGGTACCGTGGTCGGCATCACCCACGACCGCTACTTCCTCGACAACGCGGCCGAATGGATCCTCGAACTCGACCGCGGCCACGGCATTCCGTGGAAGGGCAACTACAGCTCCTGGCTGGAGCAGAAGGAAGCGCGACTGAAGCAGGAAGAAGCCACCGAATCCGCACGTCAGAAGACGATCCAGAAGGAACTGGAATGGGTGCGCCAGAACCCCAAGGGCCGCCAAGCCAAGAGCAAGGCGCGTCTCGCCCGCTTCAATGAACTGAGCGAACACGAATACCAGAAGCGCAACGAGACCCAGGAAATCTTCATCCCGGTCGCCGAGCGACTGGGCAATGAAGTCATCGAGTTCAAGAACGTCTCCAAGTCGTTCGGCGACCGCCTGCTGATCGACGACCTCAGCTTCAAGATTCCCGCTGGCGCGATCGTCGGCATCATCGGCCCGAACGGCGCGGGTAAATCGACGCTGTTCAAGATGATCGCGGGCAAGGAGCAACCGAACAGCGGTGAAGTGGTGGTCGGCCCGACCGTCAAGCTGTCGCTGGTCGACCAGTCGCGCGATGACCTGTCGAACAAGAAGACGGTATTTGAAGACGTGTCGAACGGCGCGGACATACTGACCGTCGGCCGCTTCGAAATGCCGTCACGCGCGTATCTCGGCCGCTTCAACTTCAAGGGCGGCGACCAGCAGAAGATCGTCGGCAACCTGTCCGGCGGCGAACGCGGCCGCCTGCACCTGGCCAAGACGCTGCTCATGGGCGGCAACGTGCTGCTGCTGGACGAACCGTCGAACGACCTCGACGTGGAAACCCTGCGTGCGCTGGAAGATGCGTTGCTGGAGTTTGCCGGCAGCGTGATGGTGATCTCGCACGACCGCTGGTTCCTCGACCGGATCGCGACGCACATCCTGGCCTTCGAAGGCGACTCCAAGGTCGTGTTCTTCGACGGGAACTACCAGGAATACGAAGCGGACAAGATCAAGCGCCTCGGCGAAGAAGGTGCGAAGCCGAAGCGGATTCGCTACAAGCCGGTGACGCGATAAGTGTGACTGCACGCGTTGCGGGGCAATGTATCTTGCTTGTGCCGCAACGCAAAACTGAAAGGCGCGAAGAGTGAAAGGACAGTTCCAGATGCTTCGCTGCGCGATTGCCGGCGTCGAAGCAGTCGAGGCAAGAACGCGCCACACGTTTGCACGGCACACGCATGAACGGTTTGGCATTGGCGTCATCGATCACGGCGCACAAAAATCGTACAGCGGCCGCGGCATGGTTGAAGCCGGGGCAGGCGACACGATAACCGTCAATCCTGGCGAAGTCCACGACGGTGCTCCGATCGGTGATGCCGGGCGGTCGTGGCGGATACTCTATTTCGATCCTGACCTGGTCGTCGACGCCATCCACGACATGAGCGAAGGCAAGACCAAGACCTTCGAGTTCTCGCACCCGGTCATCCGGGATGCAGCGATCGCCGGCCGTTTCCAGCAGCTTTTCCATAGCATGACGACAGACAGCACCGCGGGAACGGCACTCCTGCGCGAAGAGTCGTTGTTGATGCTGCTGGCGGATGTGATGCGCCGACAGAACGATTCCGGCACAGAGCAATCGATCCCCGACGCGATTTTCAAGGCGCAAAGCCTCATTGATGATGATCCTGCGTCGCCCATCACGCTTTACGACCTGGCACGGGAAAGCGGCTTGAGCCGGTTCCAGGTGCTGCGAGGGTTCGCCAAGGCGACCGGATTCACACCGCATGCCTACCTGATTCAGCGCCGGATCCATCTTGCGCGCCACTTGATCGCACAGGGCGCGCCTTTGGCGGATGCAGCGGCAGCCAGCGGTTTCGCGGACCAAAGCCACATGACCCGCGTCTTCGTGCGGAAGTATGGCGTCTCCCCCCGCGTGTATGCCGACGCCGTGACCTGATTCCACATTCCACCTGCAATTTTGTTCAAGGCAGGACGTAGCTGATCAGCTAACCTGCGGCCTTTCCAAATTTGTACGGGAGAGGCCATGTCCAGAAAAATGCCAGGATATCTGTACCTGTCGCTGGCGATGATGCTGGTGGGAAGCACTGTGATCGCAAGCAAGGTGATCGCCGCAGGATTGCCCCCCTTCACCGCGACAGCGCTCCGGTTCGCCATTGCGTTCCCCTTCTTCCTTGTCCTGATGCGCATGAGCGGCGCAAGGTGGCCTTCGCTGAAAAGACGGGACTGGTTCATCCTGGTCATACAAGCCGTGGCAGGCAGTGTCGGTTATACCACGCTGCTAATTTCCGGATTGCGATACACGTCGGCGGCCGATGCAGGCATCATTGCCGGGACACTGCCGGTGGTCTCGGCAATGATCGCCATTCTCTTCCTCGGAGAGCGTCCGCATCGCTTCCTGCTCGTTGCGATCACGCTTGCCGCGATCGGTGTGTTCTCGATCGCCTATCAATCGAACGAAACTGCCGGGCGCTCCCTGCTTGGCAATGCCTTGATTTTCGGAGCGGTGATCTGTGAAGGTCTGTTCATCCTGCTCAACAAACGCCTCGGTACCGAAATTCCGCCGCTTGCCTTGTCCACCCTCATGACAGGTATCGGACTGGCCGCTGCGGTGGTTCCCGCCATGGTTGAAACGCCCTGGACCGTTGAAGTAACGGCGGAATCCATGTGGGCGGTCACCTACTATGCGCTTGTCCCCACGGTGGGCGGTTTTCTATTGTGGTATGCGGGCTCTGAGCGGGTGAGCGGCGCCGAGGCCTCCCTGTTTACCGCTCTGGCACCGGTATCGGCCCTGCTTCTCGCCGCTGTCCTCCTGGGAGAGCACGTCGGTTTGCATCAGATGATCGGCATCGGCTGCGTGCTTGCGGCCGTCCTCGGCCTGGGTTTTTCAGGTGGCCGTGCGGGCAGCACCTCCCATTCGCCTGCGCAGTGCCGCAGCCGTATGGCGCCAGACAGCCACTCTTGACGCCGTTTTTTCACAGCAGGGGTGATCTCATGCACTTCTTTCATTCGAGCGAAATCTGGCGCGACTACCCGGAACTTGTGCCCGGCGTAGTCTTTGCAGCGGTATCACAAAGGACGCTTCTGTCTCTGCCCGGATCGACAGGTTCACCGCTATGGCGGAGGCGCGCCTCGCCAGCAGTACGGAAGGCGATCTGCCGGAAATACAGGCCTGGCGGCGTGTATTTTCGAGAATGGGACTCAAGCCGACACAGTACCGATGCGCCTCCGAGGCCGTTGCGGAAGCGATGCACGACTCGGCGGCGGCCGCTGTTCCGCCAAAGAGCGGGATGTTGGACCGGCTCTCGCCCCGATTCGAGTTTTGACAGGCTATGCCGAATGGCCGCAGATGATCCGACCCCAGACTGCCGGGAAATGAAACCGCTTTTCCTCCGGCCTGCCGGCGGGTTCGCGGGGCTGCACTCCGTCAGATCGCAGCAACTCCAGACACTCGCCGGCTGCAAGCGCCTGCCCGTAATGGCTCCCCTGCAGCAGATCACAATGCAGATCGTCGGCGAGACGACTCGCCTGCGCGGCGGTAT
Source organism: Noviherbaspirillum sp. (assembly GCA_035627275.1). GTDB lineage: Bacteria > Pseudomonadota > Gammaproteobacteria > Burkholderiales > Burkholderiaceae_D > Noviherbaspirillum. The sequence goes on along the minus strand of DASPMC010000004.1, from coordinate 73,026 downwards.
CCACTTGCTCGGCAATCACGAGCATTTCCTTTGCATGGGCCAGGTTGACGATCGTTTCGGCAACCGACGAAGCGGACGGATCGACGCTCAGGCGCCGCACGAGGTAGTCATCCAGCTTGATCCGGTTCGCAGGAAACAGCTTCACGAGGCCCATGCAAGCATTCGCGCTGTCGACATTAGCGATCGTTAGCGAGACACCCAGTTCCCGTAGCGCGTGCATCGATTCGACGATCCTGTCCGCGTGAGCCAGCGCATCGCGCAACGCAAGCACAAGATCGAGGTTTTCCGGCGCCAATCCGCTATCGTCAAGACATTGGGCAACCAGGAAGACAAACTCTGAGGAGGCGACGTTCTCAGCCGGCACATTGACGGCCAGATGAAGCGAAGAGAGGCCCGCGTCCAGCCAGCCTTGTCCATGCCCGCAAGTTTCGTGCAGCAACTGCTCGACGATGACGTCGGCGAAGCCCATCGCTTTGGCGGTCGGCATGAAGCGGGACTGGGGAATATCCCCCAGCACCGGATGTCGCCAGGACAGCAGCGCCTCGATACCCTCTGCCCTGCCGCCGCGCGGATCGATCCAAGGTTGATACCGCAGCGAGAACTGCTCGCGTGTGACCGCCCGTTCAAATTCCGTTTCTGCTTTGGGCGATGCCTTGACCCTGATGCAGGAATCTTCGATGTAGGTTTGCATGTCTCCTCCCCCCTTGATCCGGTTGACTGGCAGCATCGGTGTTGCTTTGCTTCAATGTAGGCCAACCTGTCTAACCTGTCAAATATGACTTTGTTGACAAATGACCACACCCTTTCTACTATGTAAACACATGCAATCCACGCCTCCCGGCGCCATCCCTTTTTGAATCGGGAACATTGCTGCCATGTCGGACGTACTGACTACCGGGGAAGCCGCACGTATTTGCGGGGTCAACTTCCGTACGGTCATCCGCTGGATCGACCGCGGCCTGCTGCACGCGTACAAGCTGCCCGGCAGGGGCGACCATCGGGTTCCGATGGAGGAGCTGCGGCGCTTCATGCGCGAGAACGGCATTCCCGACCCGACGGCTCCCGTCATGCCGGCCAGGCGCGTCTTGGTCACCGATGACGAACCGGCGATGGCGCGTGCCATCGAACGCGTCCTGGTCCAGGCGAAGTTCGAAACGGCGATCGCTTCGAATGGCTTTGAGGCCGGCGCCATGCTCCATACCTTCCGCCCCGGCCTGATTACCCTAGACTTGCGCATGCCGGGTGTGGACGGGTTGGGCGTCCTGCGTTTTCTGCGGCAAACCGGCCTCCCTGGGCCGCTCAAAGTCCTGGTCGTTTCGGCGGATACGGACGACAGGCTGAAACAGGCGCTGGCGCTCGGGGCCGATGCTGTGCTGCGCAAGCCTTTCAGCAACGAGGAGCTGCTTGCCGCCGTCGAGCGGCTCTACGCGGAGCCGCCGTACAAAGACGGTACCGGGGAAGGATGAGCCCTAAGGCTAGCCATCAGCGCTGGTCTTGAATTCCTGTCATCGCATCTAAACAACACTCCCACCTCGTCAGCCAATTCCAAGCCCAATACGTTGACATACGGCAACATCCGGTTCAGGATCAGTCGACGCGTACCAAGAGACGCGCAGTGGACGGAGTGGCGCACTCGTGCGACACAAGTCCCGGCCTTTTACCTGCATGGAGGAGACAATGAGGAAGATTCTGTTTGGTTTGCTTGCCGCAAGCGCATTCGCATTCACGGCTGCGGCATCCGCGGCGGACCAGGGCACGGCGGCCGAGGCCGAGGCCATGGTGAAGAAGGGCGTCGCGTACGCGAAAGCCAACGGCCGCGACAAGTTCCTGGCCGAGGTCGGCAACAACAAGGGGCAGTTCGTCGACCGCGACCTGTACATCAGCGTGTGGAGCACCAAGGCGGTCGTGCTTGCGCACGGTGCCAATCAGAAGCTGGTGGGCAAGGACATCATCGACCTGAAGGACGCCGACGGCAAGCCGTTCATGAAGGAAGTCGTCACCAAAGCCGCCGCCGGCAACAACGGCTGGGTGGACTACAAATGGACCAACCCCGTCACCAAGGAAATCCAGGCAAAGTCCGCGTACTTCGAGAAGCTGGATGACATGATCATCTCGACGGGTTACTACAAGAAGTAGCACAAGAGGCCGTACCGCCGCTTACTCGCGACCCGCATGGTGCAGCCAGCACCGGCGGGTTGTTTTTTTCCGGTGCCTGCCGCGCCTCATTTCCCTCTGCAATCCCGGCTTGCTCGCCTACAATGAAATCAGTTTCGACGTCTCCCACCTTGAGCGAAGTCCATGCTGAGACCGTTACTACGCAGCGCCGCATGCCTGCTCATCGTCCTGGCCTCTGCCTCCGCACCCGCACAGACATTGAAACTCGTGTCCGGCGAAAATGCGCCGTTCGCCTTCACCGACCCGGCGACCGGGAAAATCACGGGCATCACCACTGACATCGCCGTCGAGGCAGCGAGGCGGGCGAAGATTGCCTATACCCTTGAACTGTTTCCCTGGGCGCGCGCATTTGCGCTGGCCAGCTCCATTCCGGATACCTGCGTTTTTCCCTTGGTCCGTCTGCCCGAACGTGAATCGCAGTTCCAATGGGTAGGCCCGCTTTTTGTCAACAAATGGGTCCTGTTTGCCCGAAGCGATTTCGACGGCACGTTCAAGACACTGGCGGACGCCGAAAAATATGCAATCGGCGGCCTGCTGAATGACGGGCCGTCGGTGTACCTGGTTTCGCAGGGAATTCGCGTGGACATGGTCGGTGACCATCTGACCAATGTCAGAAAGCTCGCGGCGGGCCGCATCGACTTGTGGGCGACCGGGCTGTACCGGGGCAAGGCCATCGCCGCCGATGTCGGCGCCAAGGACATCAAACCGGTGCTGGTCTTCAAGGAAGTGGACCACTACATCGCCTGCCATCCGACGACGCAGGAGGAAAGCATTGCGGCGCTCAACCAGACGGTGAACAGGATGCGCACCGACGGCTGGCTCAAGAAAATCACCGACCAGTACCACGACCGTTTTTTCAAATAAGTGAGGCCGCAATGCCCGCCGCACATCGTCGCTTCCGGCGTGCGAACCCGTTGTCTGAACGGGGTGTCGAACGATAACGCGGCGGCTTCATCGGCCGGTTCCGGCATCTTTGCGCGGCCCGCCGGTCTAATCATGCATGCCGCTCACCCTGCTCTTTCCTCCGGGCCCGCTGTACGCGCGCTACCGCGGCGTTGAAGACGCGCTGGATTTCGCGCGCCGCCTGCATGAACAGCAGGTGGCGCTGCGCCTCTCCCATCCCGGAAGCTATGACCCGGATGTACACGCGATCGTGCTTGCTTTCAACCTGCGCGTCATCGGGCGTAAGCTGGACGCGCTGATCGCGGCGTTCCGTGCCGAGATCCGCGTCGATCACCACGGCGGCGTATCGCCGAAAACGCTGGAACTCCAGTCGGCGCTGCAGCACTACAACGCCGCTGTCGCCACGCGCGACGCCTGGGACAATCCGGTCGATGCGTCGGTGAACGTGCTGGACCTTGCGTTCGGCTGTCTGGCTTCGCTGGAGAGCGATATCCAGGCGTTCGAACAACAGAATTGAGGTTAGAGTCTGTTCAGCATCTTTTTGGCATGCACGCTGGCATGCACGCAGCCCCGGAGGGTTCGAACAGGCTCTTACTGTATCGCGCCCTGGTCGCGCAGCCATTCGACCAGTTTCTGCAATCCCTCCTGGTTGATTGAGATGGAGCTGGAAACCAGCATCCCGTCTCCGCTACCCTCTTCCTTGATCTGCACGTCGATCATGGAATCATTGCCGGGATGCAGGTTGACGACCAGCTTTTCGATGCCGGCCGCGCTGGTGTTCTGGATGATCGCTTGCCCCGAATCGGAGGCGTTGAATGTTGTCTGCATGAAGTGCTCCGAAGAGTATGGAGGAACGCCGCACGCAAATCACCCTGCACGCTGGCGGCACACTCTTCAGACTAGGCAGCGAGCAAAAAATTGCGAGGCCCGCAGGCAATACCTTCCCGCATCAGTGCTTCCGCTTGCGGATCATCAGGAAGAAATGCGCCTTGATGCCGAACACCCGCTTGTGGCCGACATCATGTTCCGGCTTGCCGGGCAGCAGGCTGGCGAACCGGTATAGCGCCGGTGCGTCGACCGGATTGAGCATCGATACCGATGCCCACTTGCCCTTGCCGAACCATTTGAGCAGGCGGCGCCACCATGCGTCGGGCAGCAGGTGGATGAACGGGAGGCGCGACTTGAACTCCAGCGGGTAGCGGCGGTTGGCCGTCGCCACGAACACGCCCTTGCGTGCGACGCGGTACATCTCCGCCACGAGCGCATACTGGCGCTCGGTACTGCCGCTGTGCTCGATCACTTCATTGCAGAAAACCCAATCGAAGGTACCGTCCGGATACGGCAGCCGCGTATCGGGAATCTTGCGCGATATCGCGGGCGGTTCCATTTCGCAGGGGGTGATGCGCATCCTGTCCGGCAGATCGCTCCATGCAAACAGGTAATCGCTGTTGTCGAACAGCGTGGTCGGTTTCATATACAGGTTGAGCACCGTGCCCTGTGGCTCGGATTGCCTGAACGCCGTGAAAGCGTCGAAGAGCTTCCGGCGCTGCGATGACAAAATCCTCTCGACGCCGCCGCGCGGCGGAAGGCTGCTGTAGTCGGCATTGGCTGCCTGCTTCAAGTTTCCCCCTTGCTGAGCAATCTTGTATGCGGTTGCCGATTCGGCACGACCATTATTCAACGCACATGCCGGACGACAGTTGTGCCAGCACAAATGTCAGTGCAGCGCCACAACTCAGGCGTTGAATATTTACCCGGGGGAACATTGCTGAGAGGATGGTGTCTATCCTCGCGTCAATTTTCTTGAGGTAAGGCAATGAGCAACATCAGGGTAGGTGACACCGTCGCGTTCCGCCGCAGCGTTGCGGAAAAGTGCAATTCGCAAGACGTGGCCGACTTCCGCGGCGTGGTGACGGGGATCGCCGGCGAATGGCTGTTCCTGGAAGACGCGACAGGACGCCCACGCGTCATGCCGATCAACAACATGAGTCGCGTGGCGCCCAACGGCGTCATCCTTGAAGTGGTTTGAGACTGACGTAACGACCTTCGGAACCAAAATCATTCACAAGCGGGAAGCACGGCGCTTCCCGCTCTTCCATTGATTCAGGACTAGGAATGACTGGCCCTGTGGCTTTCCTCATAACGCATGTACAGGCGTTCCAGCGCCCAGAAGGCGAATCCGGACACCAGGAAACCTGAAATGAATGCGTTGACCGTCGCGGCCATATGGGTTGAATAGCCCCAGGCCCACGGCGAGATCATCAGTCCGGCGCCGAGTATGGCATTACCCCATTCCTCGATCTGGTTGGGCAGGAAGATGTCTTCCACCGAAAGTACGATCACGAAAACGCCCACCACGATCGCACACCACGCTGCCGCTTCGGGAAGCGACAAGGCCCACGGCGCGATGCACAACCAGACGCCGACGGCTGTTTCGAGCCTGTCTTGCCAACGATTGATGCTGTCCATGACTGCCTCCTGTATGGAGTACCCGGTAAATTCAGTATAGGGCGCGTTGATGGACTTACAAGAATGCAAGCATGCATCACCATTATTCCTGCAGCACTTCTCGCTCTTTGACACCCTCTTTGACACCCTCTTTGGCGCCAATCGCGAAGGTGAGGTTGCCCCAGTAACTGTCCCAGTCTGCTTCACTGACGTCGCTCACCGGAACCATGTGCACCGTGCTGACCATCCACGCGCCTGCGTAAGGCAGGGTCAAGCGCACCCGGCCCTGTGCATCGCTGCGCGCGCGTATCGTCAGTGTCTGCCCGTCCCGCCTGTGCCAAGCCTTCACGAGCGCATTCGCAAGAGGCTTGTCATCGAACAGCAGGCGAAAGCCCAGGCTATCGCCAGGCACTGCCTTCAACGGATCGGCAAGCGGAAGGATTTCCAGCTTCTGTCCGGTGCGAGCCGCGTAGTTCGCGTCCGGGCGGCCCACCTGCACCAGCGTTTTCGCATTGCGGCGATAACGCTCGCGCCCCGGCGTGGCCGCGCTGCCGTCCTGCTCGCGCTGGCGGATGATTGCATCAAGTCCCTCCTCATGCAGGTAGGCATGGAACTTGTCTGCTGACAGGGTGAGCAGGCTGGGGGCGCTGTCGAAGGCAATGACATGCGTGCCCGTCCTGGGAAAGGCGAGCTGCAGCACCGGCTGCTCCGCACGCAGGCGCAGTTGCCTGCGCAGGTCGGTTTGCAGGCCGCCGGCATGGACGTGGATCGATGCCGCATGCCCCGGCGAGAAGGCAACTTGCTCGCCGTTGAAGTGCTCGCCGACATACATCGCCAGCGTGGCACTACCTCCGGGTACGATCGCAAACGGTGAAGGCCGCAGCCAGAACTCATGTGCAGCGGCAAGTGAGGGGGCGGCAAGAATCAATGCCGCGATAATGCGTACAAGTCGTTTCATTGCGGGTCCATGAAGCGTCAATGCGTCTTCTACGAACCGGATGCAAAAACGGATTCACGCTGCCGGCGCGGCAGTATCGCAGCGGTAACGCGGCCATGGGATCAGACCATCACGTCGATCTGCTGCAGTGTCCCGGCGCTGCCATTCTCATTCAGATAGATGCCGCTGCTGCGCACTTCGCCAAGGTCCTGGTTACTGCCGTCCTTGAGCGCAAACTGCGTTTCGGCACGGCCGAGGTAGATGGCGCCGACGCCATGCGACTTCGCGGTATTGAGCGTGCCGCCGCCCTTGTCATCCTGCATCCATACGCGCAGCTGCGCGAAGACGGGATCGTTGTCGTCGATCCAGCCATTGCCGTCGCTGTCGTACTGCGCGAGTTCCGCGAAGCCGTCGCCGCTGGCCGTGCCGAACAATTCCTTGCCGGAGTCGATCTTGCCGTTGCCGTTCTGGTCGAGGGCGAGATAACCGCGATTGCCGACCAACAGTGGCACCTGCTCCTTGGAACCGTCGCCATCGATATCGAAACTGAAACGCCGGTTCTGCAGTTGCGCCGCAGTGCCGTCGAAGTTGATCACCAGCGGGTCCTTGCGCACCGCGTCGCCGGCACGCAGCGAGACAGAAGACTCTTCGCGATAACTGCGGAACATGGCGAGATCAAGGCCTAGCCGGATTTCCTTGCCGTCGGCCGTGCGCACCACGCCCTCGGCATGGAAAGCCGTGCGCTCGGTTTCTTCACGCACTTCGTGGCGATCGTAAGCGACGCCGAAACCGGCGCGGCGCGGCGGCTCGGCGTGTTCGTGTTGCGGCACATCGGGCGGCGGTCCACCCGGCTGGATGTCCTCCGCTGAAACGGTCTTTACACGCAGCCCGGTCATCATCTCGACGACCAGCTTGATGAAATACAGTACCGGATCGTGTTCCGCATTTTCGGCCAAGTCTTCGATGGCCTCCGCCTGCTCCGCCGCGGGCGTGGCCGGCACGGGTTCGGGCGCGACGGCTTGCGCTGCCATGCGGGCGGCAGCGGAAATCGCAACGACGGAAGTGGCCGCCTGCTCCTGTTGCCCAGGCGGAGGCTGGTCGCCTACCCATGCACGCAGCGTCTCCCTGACTTCGGTCCGGACGCTTGCCTGCCGGGAGGCGGCAAACTGGATATTGGCATTGTCGATCTTCATGGCAACCCTCGTCGAGAAGACATATGCTTTGTAACGACCGGTACCTGGATAACTTTATATCCATGTCCTTGCATCAAAGCCTATCGGCCCGCAATGGGCAATAGCGGGCAGAAGAACGTGCAGACGCGCCATGTCTTTTTAACTGCCTGTCACAAGGCGAGGGAATTTTGTGCAACCGGCACATTCGATATCGTGCGCAGCGATGTGTCGGTGCAACGCGATCTGCACAATGGAGAAGCTTCGCTGCCGGCATGGCAACTTCTGTTGTCGTGTTACGACTCTTCACAACTTATTTCTGCAACAGAACAATTTCCTGTTCCCAATCGCCCGTAGAATCGGGACGCCGCGCAACATCCGCGGCGCAGGAAATCATGGAACAGATTTTGAGCGTGCTGTACGGCGTATCGGGGATTGCAGCGTCGGCACTTTACCTTCCCCAAATCCTGAAATATCACCGCGACCGGGAATCCCGCCTGTCGATCTCGTTGCTGGCATGGGGCGGCTGGATCGTCATTGCGTCCATCACCATCGCCTACGCGCTTGTCGTGGTGAAGAGTGTCCTCATCGCCAGCGTCGCAGGACTGAACATCCTCGCACAACTGACCGTCCTCGCATACGGCGTGAGCGCACGAATGCGTGCCCCGGCATCCGGCAGAACCATCAATGCCGGCCGTCCATCGATGATCGACCCGCACCACCGCAGTGCATAGTGATGCAGCATCGAACATCGATGCAAATGCTGTTACCGCGACGCCTGCAGGCAGCCTATAATCGATTCAGCATTTTCCGCCATGGCAGTATTTCCGTCTGCCCTGCGACACGCCGTTGATGCTGCCCACGACCATGTTTGCATCCCGCACTTCCGATTCGCCGCGCCGCTTGTGCCTCGCCTTGGTGGGAACCGTACTTGCCTTGCTGACCGCGCCGCTCGCTGCAGCGCCCATGCCCGAAGTGCAGATCGGTATCGGCCTGACGAAGCCGCCCTACATCCTGGGCCCGGGATCGACCGGGATCGAGTACGAGATCGCCGAGAAGGCGCTGGAGGCCTCGGGCTACCGCATGGTGGCGCAGCACCTGCCTCCTGCGCGCGCGCTGGCGATGCTGCGCGCCGACAGGCTCGACGGCATGCTGACCGTGGATGAAGGCATCGGCAGCGCCGGTTTCTTTTCCGATACCTACATGTACTACCAGAACGTGGCAACGACGCTCTCCAGCCGCAACATCCGGCTGCGCAGCATCGACGATCTCGATGGATATTCGATCGCCGCTTTCCAGAACGCGAGCCTCATCCTCGGACCGGATTTTAAGGCGCTCGCCGAACGCCACCGCGATTACAAGGAGCACTCTCAGCAGATCACGCAGAACCGCCTGCTGTACACCGGACGGGTGGATGTGGTGGTCGGCGACCGGCTGATCTTCCGCTACCTGAATCGCCAGATCGAACCCGCCATCGATACGACCCAGACCATTGTCCATCACCAGATCTTTGCGCCGAGCGCGCGCAAGGCGGTATTCCGCGACGCCGCACTGCGCGACGCATTCAACAGCGGACTGAAGGCGATCCGCAAGAACGGGTCGTACGCCGCGATCTATCGCAAGTTCAACGAATCGCCGGAACACTGAGCACCCGCCTTCTTCCTGTCAGGACAGGTTTTGAACCCCGGCGTTGCTGAACACGTTTCGGAAATGGCATCATCCAGTCTGCATTCCAACCACGACACGAAGCGGACTTCCTATCTTGAACAAACGCGAATTCATCTCCGCCGCGGCCCTCGGCGCCGCCGCACTGTCCATCCCGGCCGAAGCGCGCACCAGGACGCCGCGCGCGCCGGTGCTCCTGACCGTCACCGGTGCTACCGTGCGCAGCAACCGGGGACCGCTCGATCCGGCACTCGACCAGATGATGAAGAAACAGGGCGTGCAATTCGAGAAAGCCCATGCCTTCGACTTTGCCGCGCTCACAGCACTGCCCTCGGTCACGATCCGTCCGACACTCGAATATGACGGCAAGATGCACACTCTGCGCGGTCCGCTGCTGACCGATCTACTGCGCACGGCCGGTATGCCGCCGGATTACACGGGCAAGCTCGTGCTGCGCGCCATCGACGGTTACGCACCGGCGATCGGCATCGGCGACGCGCGCAAGTACCGCTTCATTGTGGCCACCCACCTCGACGACAAGCCGATGCCGTTGGGCGGCCTCGGCCCGCTGTGGGCGGTCTTCGACGCCGACCGCTTCCCGGATATGACGGCGAAGCCGGTCAACGAACGTTTCGGCAACTGTCCCTGGGGCATGTACCACATCGACGTGCAATAGCAGGCGTCATGAACCGGATCGGGTTTGAGGACGCCGACAACGTTGCAATACTGATATAGTAGGCGGCGCTTATCACCCCCTCATCTTCAATGGACAAGCAGCAAGGACGCCAGGAAAAACGCCCCATCCGCACGCCGGGCGGCATTGTCCTGCTGTACGCGCTGTTTGCCGCCGCGTGGATTGCGGTCTCGGACCGCATCGCGGTTTTCCTGTTCAGCGACCTTGCACAGTTCGAGCGCGTCGGCACGCTCAAAGGCATGTTCTTCATTGCCGTCACCAGCCTGCTGCTCTATGTCCTCATCAGGAAAGGGCAGGCCTCGCTCGACCACGCACTGGCAACCTCGACGCATTACCAGGAACGGCTGGAGCGTGTTCTTCGCGGAACCAACGACGGCTGGTGGGACTGGGACCTGGAGAACAACCGGATCTACTACTCCCCTCGCTGCTGGGAAATGCTCGGCTATGAGCCGGATGCGCTGCCCGCGGACTCGGGCTTGTGGCGCCGCCTGATTCATCCGGACGACATCGAACAGGCCGAGCGCGGCTTCAAGGATGCGATCGCAGACCATGAGCAGGGCTACTCGGTGGAGATCCGCCTGCGCCATAAGGCCGGCCATTATGTCCCGGTGCTGTCGCGCTACATGGTCCAGCGCAATGACGAAGGCGTTGCGGTCCTCGTGTCGGGCACCAACATGGACCTGACCGAGCGCAAGGCGTCGGAATCGAAGCTGGACTTCCTCGCGCACCGCGATCCGCTGACCCTGCTGCCCAATCGCGTGCTCCTGCTGTCGCATCTGGAGCACGGCATACGCGCCGCCCAGCGCGACGGCACGCGGCTGGCGCTGCTGATGCTCGACCTTGACCACTTCAAGGACGTCAACGACAGCCTTGGACACAGCGCCGGCGACGAACTGCTCAAGCTGGCGGCCGAACGCCTGGGCAGCCGGCTGCGCGGCATGGATGCCGTGGCGCGGCTGGGCGGCGACGAGTTCGCGGTCGTGTTGCCGCATATCGCAGCGGCGGAAGATGCCGGCATGGTCGCCAACGAGATCATGGGCGCGCTGAGCAGCCCATTGATGCTGCCGGGCGGCATCGAGGTCCGTACCGGCGCGAGCATCGGCATCAGCATCTTCCCCGATCATGGCGCCACCACGCAGGAACTGTTGCAGCATGCGGATGCCGCGCTGTACGGCGCCAAGCGCGAAGGCCGCGGCTGCTTCCGGTACTTCTCGCAGAACCTGACTCACGCGGCACGTGAACGCATCGATCTCGAAGCGCGCCTGCACCGTGCGATCGGGCAGGACGAGTTGCGCGTGTATTTCCAGCCGCTGGTCGACATCGCCACCGGCCGCATCCGCGGCGCCGAAGCGCTGGTGCGCTGGCTCGATCCGAAGGAGGGGTTGATCCCGCCCTCGCGCTTCATCCCGGTCGCCGAAAGCACGGGACTGATCGCGAGCGTGGGGGAATGGGTGTTGCGCAACACCTGCCTGCACGGAAAGAAATGGATCGATGCCGGGCTGCCCCGGCTCACGCTGGCGGTGAATATCTCTCCCCGGCAGTTCCTGCATGGCGACCTCGGCGCCACCGTGGCGCGCATCCTTGACGACACCGGTTTTCCCGCGACCAGCCTCGAACTGGAATTGACGGAGAGTGCGCTGATGGAACGTGAGCAGGATGTCGTTGCGCTGCTCAACTGCCTGCGTGCCATCGGCGTACGCCTCGCGATCGATGATTTCGGCACAGGATATTCCTCGCTGGCCCACCTCAAGCGCTTCCCGCTCGATGTACTCAAGATCGACAAGGGATTCATCGACGACATTCCGCACCGTGCGGACGACGGCGCCATCGCCGCTGCCATCGTGGCGATGGGACATACGCTGGGTTTCAAGGTGCTGGCCGAAGGCGTGGAGAACGAAGGCCAGCTTGCGTTCCTGCGGTCGCTGGGATGCGACATGTACCAGGGTTACCTGGCAAGCCGGCCGGTGCCGGCCGAGGAATTCGAAAAGCTGCTGCAGGGACGCCCTGCCCTCTGATTATTCAGATCCCATGCTGCGCATGCTCGGCTGGTACAGCTGGAAATTGCTGCGCCCCTGCTGCTTTGCGTAGTACATTGCAGTGTCGGCGGCGGTCAGCAGCGATTCTGCATCGCTGCCGTCGGTGGGATACATGCTGATGCCGATGCTCGGCGTCACCTGCAATTCGTGGCCGCCAATCGAGTACGGACGGGCGAGCGCGATCAGCACACGCTGCGCGGTCTCGCAGGCGGCGGTGGCCGACTGCATCTCCGGCAATATCAGCACAAATTCATCCCCACCCACGCGCGAGACGGTATCGACGCCGCGCAGCAGCGAGCGCAGGCGCACCGCGACCGCCTGCAACAGCAAATCGCCGATACGGTGGCCGAGGCGGTCATTGATCGGTTTGAAGCGGTCGAGATCGATGAACTGGATCGCGACCTGGTGCATATTGCGGCGCGCCATCTCGAGCGCCTGTTCCAGCCGGTCTTCCAGCAGGCGCCGGTTGGGCAGGCCGGTCAGCGCGTCGTGGTTGGCGAGGTAGCGGATCTGCTGCTCGGCCATCTTGCGCTCCTGGATCTCCGCCTGCAGCCGGGCATTGGCCATTTCCAGCTCGGAGGTGCGTTCCTGCACCCGGAGTTCCAGCTCGTCGCGGGCGCGCAACAGCGCTTCCTGCGCATTCCTGCGCTCGGTGATGTCTTCCGTGAGGTAGATCGTCCCCTTGGCGCGATCGCCGGGGTCGATCGCCTTGGCCAGCACGCGGCACCAGAACAGGCTGCCGTCGCGCCGCTTCATCTGCACCTCGAGTTCCAGCCGCTGGCCGCTGGCGAGTATGGGTCGCGCCCGGGTGGTCAGCTCTTCGTAGGCTTCCTTCGACGGATAGAGAATCTCGGTCGAGTGCTGCCGCAGTTCCTCGCTGCTCCAGCCGAACATTTCGGAAAAACGCTGGTTGCAATGGAGGAAGCGGTGCTTGCGTGTGAATGTCACGCCCAGCGAGGCATTGTCGAGGATGGCCTGGTACTCGAGCAGCAACTGCTTCTGCGCCTCGTCGGCCTGCTTGCGCTCGGTGATGTCCTCGGTCATGAAGATGGTGCCCTTGCCGTGATCGCTGGGGTCGATCGCGCGGCCGAGCATGCGACACCAGAAGGTACTGCCATCGCGCCGCATCATCTGCAGCTCGGTGTCGAGGCGCCCGCCACTGGCGAGGATGGGCTCGGCCATGCGGCTCAGCGCATCGTAGGCCTCTTGCGAGGGATAAACGATGGAAGTTGGCTGGCCGAGCAGCTCATTGCTCTGCCAGCCGAACATCTCGGAAAAGCGCTGGTTGCAGTGCAGGAAGGTGCGGTTGCGCGTAAAGGTGATGCCGAGCGATGCATTGTCGAGGATCGCCTGGTATTCCAGCAACGTTTGGCGAGGCTGGGCTTCGCTGTCCTGTAAAGGATCGGCCTCGGGGCGGGCGGGAATGATAGGGCCTCCTGGTGCGCAACTCGTCTGCCGTACACAGGCAAAACGCGGAGGCCGGTCCTTGCCGCAATGCCTGGTTCGGAATGATAGGTAGGAATACCCGTATCGTACTATTTCTTAGTTGAAATAGCGTTGTCAATTCAACCAGATCGTGCGCACCTCGCGCGGACCGGTCCGGGAACCGGTCCATCGGCAGACTTACCAGACCGTGTACAAGCGCCCGGTGTGCAGGCCTTCCACGCTCTTCACATAGGCCTGTGCCACCCGGCTCGCGGGGACCGTTTCAAATCCGTAGAAGTACGGTCCATAGCTGTCCAGCGACTCCGTCAGGATGGTCGGACTGACCGCATTGATGCGCAGGCCGCGCGGCAGCTCGATGGCCGCAGCGCGCACAAAGCCTTCGATGGCGGCATTCGCCGTCGAAGCATTCACGCCGTAGCGGATCGGCTCGTGGTTGACGATGCCCGTGGTGAGCGTGATCGAGCCGCCGTCGTTGAGGTATTTCTGCGCCACCAGCGCCACGTTCACCTGCCCCATCACCTTGTGCTGCAGCCCGACCTGGAACTGCTCCGGCGTCATCTCGGACAGCAGGCCGAAATGCACATCTCCCGCCGCAACCACCACCGCGTCCGCCCTGCCTGCCTGATCGAACAGTTTCTGCACGCTGCCGATGTCGGCGATGTCAGTCTGGTACTGGCCGCTGGCCTTGCCGACGCGGATCACTTCATGGCGTGCGGCGAGCTGTTCCGCGACCACACTGCCGATGGTGCCGCCTGCACCGATGACGATGACTTTCATTGCAATCTCCTTTGGAGTGATGGGCCGGCGCGGGATTGCGGCAGCCGTTGGGGAGATTATTGTTGCGAACCTGACGCGAATAAATGCAGTACCATGAACAACATTCCTAACCATCAGTTCGCAATCTATGGACAAGCTGCGCAGCATGGAAGTCTTCGTGGCCGTGGTCGATGCCGGCAGCTTCACGGCGGCGGCAGAAGCCTTCGACATCTCACCGGTCATGGTCGGCAAGCACATCCGGATGCTGGAAGAGTTGATCGGCGCGCGTCTGCTCACGCGCACGACGCGCCGCCAGAGCCTGACCGAGATCGGCCGCCAGTACTCGGAGCGCTGCCGGCAGATCCTGGCCGACATCCACGCTGCCGAATCGGGCGCGGAAGCGATGCGGGCGACGCCGCGCGGCACGCTCAAGGTGAGCGCACCGGTATCCTTCGGCACGCACCGGCTGGCGCCCGCGCTGGCGGATTACCTTGCGCTCTACCCCGAGATCAGCGTCGACCTGAACCTCAATGACCGCGTGATCGATCTGGTGGAGGAAGGCTATGACGCGGCAGTGCGCATCGGCGCGCTGGACGATTCCGGGCTCGTAGCGCGTCCGCTGGCGCCCTACCGCATGATGATCTGCGCATCGCCCGACTACCTCGCCCGCGCCGGCACGCCGCGCACACCGGCCGATCTCGCGACGCACCAGTGCCTCGACTTCATGCATTGGAACAAGCGCTTGCGCTGGCGGCTGAACGACACGCATGCCGATGCGCCGGAAGTCCCCGCAAGCCGCTTCCGCTCCAACAACGGGCAGGCGCTGCGCATGGCGGCGCTGCGCGGCCACGGGATCGTGATGCAGACAGAGATCCTGCTTGCCGAAGATGTAGCGGCCGGATGCCTGGTGCCGCTGCTGCAGGGCTATCTTCCGGCGCCGCGCCCGATGCATCTGGTCTATCCGCGTGACCGGCAGGCGACGCCCAAGCTGACCACGTTCGTGGAGTTCATGCTCGAGCGCTTTGGTTCGGAGCGCGTAGAAAAAAGGCCGGCATAAAATGCCGGCCTGGAGGTTGCGGACTGAGGAGTGGAACTACCCGCAATGGATGATCATTCGAACTTTCCCCGTGCAAGGAAATTCATCAGCTTGTCGACTTCAGTACGCTCGGGCGGAGTCACCTGATAGCTGTTGATGAACTTCTGGTAGGCGTTGGGATCGGTCTTGCTCAACGCAGCGAATTCTTCGGCGGTCATCGGCGTTTGCTGCTGCTTCTGCTGCGACGTCGCGGTGAAGGATTTGACGGAAATTGCCGGGTCCTGTGCCGACCCTGCCATGCCGATGGCCTGCATGATCTCGGGGCTGCGCACTCCGATTGCGCATATGCCAATGAGAAGCATGACCAGAAGCGTCTTCACGTTGGATCTCCTGCCTTTGAGTAAAAAAGTGAACGTGCGGTGAAGGTAACACAGCGTGCGGCGCGGATACATACCATGAATATGTGAACGTGCGGCATTCCATCACGGGACGCGCTACACTGCCCTGCCAGAGGCATTCGACTACGAAAAAAAGAGGAACACCATGAAGATTGCTGTGTATGGTTTTGGCGCAGTCGGTGGATTGATCGGCGCACGCCTTGCGCTTGCCGGCTGCGAAGTCAGTGCCGTCGCGCGTGGCGAAACGCTTGCTTCGCTCAATGCAAACGGTGCGCGGCTCGTCGTCAACGGACAGAATGAGACCGCACCTGTACGCGCTGCAGCGGACCCTGCCTTGCTGGGCGTGCAGGACGTGGTGATCATTGCCGTCAAGGCCACCGCTCTCGCCGATGTCGCGCAACGTGTGGCCCCGCTGATCGGTCCGCGCACGGTCGTCGTGACTGCCATGAATGGGGTGCCTTGGTGGTTCTTCTCGGGCGATGGCGTGCCTTACGCAGGTACGCGCCTGCCGTCGCTTGACCCGGATGGCACGCTGGAGCGGGCGATTCCGACGGCGCAGGTGCTCGGCTGCGTGGTGCACCTGTCCGCCTCCTGCCCGGAGCCCGGCATGATCCGCCTCGGCTTCGGCAACCGCTTGATCCTGGGCGAATCGGCCGGCGGCATATCCGATCGCATGCAGTCACTGGCGGCGCTGCTGAAGAAGGCCGGCTTCGATGTCGAGACGAGTGCGGATATCCGCAGCGACATCTGGTACAAGCTGTGGGGCAACATGACGATGAATCCGGTATCGGCGCTCACCGGCGCGACCTGCGACCGCATCCTCGACGATCCGCTGGTGCATGCATTCTGTCTCGATGCAATGGCGGAGGCTGCACCCATCGGCGCCAGGATCGGATGCCCGATTTCGCAGAGCGGCCAGGACCGGATGGAAGTGACGCGCAAGCTGGGCGCATTCAAGACCTCGATGCTGCAGGATGCGGAAGCGGGCAAGGCGCTCGAGATCGATGCGCTGGTCACCTCTGTGCATGAGATCGGCAAGCTCATCGGCGTGCCGACGCCGAACGTCAATGCGCTGCTCGGACTGGTGCGCCTGTACGGACAGACGCGCGGACTGTATTGATCAGTAACACTGCATCCAGGTGCCGTTGCTCTGGCAGAGCCTGCCGCTGCGGTCGAGGTAGGTGCCGCCGGCACCGCCCTGGTAACGCTGCCCGCCGCTCCAGCATCCACCCGCGTCGCACGAGGTAACCGGTGACGGCCCGGGCGGTACCGTGGTTTGCGGAATCGAAGGCGCCGTTGTACGCGGCGCGGACGGGGCGGCTGGCGACGGACGCTCGATCACCATTGGCATGGCACGACGAGGAACATCCTGCTTGCGGGCTGCACCATCCCCCTTCGCCTCCAATAATTGCCTGTCGGCAACCGTGCTGGCACAGCCCGCAACCGGGAGCGAAAGCAGGAGTGCAAACATGAATCGGACGGGCGCCATGATTCTTGGACAGCGCCCGCGGCGGCATTATCCGCGTCCGCCGAATTCCTTGCGCAGGAAGTCCGGCACTTTCGCCGCGCTGAGCGCATTCACGCGCACCAGCAATTGCGGATCGATGCTGTCGACGCCGTAAGTGCGCCCGAGATGGCCGGCGATGCGAATCAGCACATCCGCGCTGACTTGGGCGTCGGCCTCGGCCCGGTGCGCGGTGCCCCTGAAGCGGATGCCCAACGACGAAGACAGCGTGGCAAGTTTGTAACTGGGCAAGCCGGGAAACAGGCGCCGCGACAGTTTCAGCGAGCACACCAGGCGCTCATGCTCCGGTTCCAGCCCGAGGCTGCGGGCTTCCGCACGCAGGAATTTTTCGTCGAAGCTCGCGTTGTGCGCGGACAGCGTGTCGCGTCCGATGAAGTGCAGCAACTCTGGCACCACTTCTGATACGCAGGGCGCGCTGTCGACCATGTCCTGCGTGATACCGGTCAGCGCGGTGATGAAGGCGGGGATCTCCACATTGCAATTCACCAGCGACACGAAACGGTCGACGACGCGCGCGCCTTCGATGCGCAGGGCCGCCACTTCGGTAATGCGCGCGCCCATGCCTGGACTGAGTCCGGTGGTTTCGAAGTCGAGCATGACGATGGGACGCTGGTACATGGCGGGCAAGCGGTGAAATGCGGAAGGGGCGATTCTACGGCAATGCGGCGCGCAAAGCGTGGCCGGAATGACAAGGACGCGCCAGGCGTTGCGAGGCTTATCTGTGCGATGCCTTAGTGAACGACGCCGGCGGCCATGGTGAGCTCTTCACCTTGTTCGCGCAGCACGACGCGGTTGCGCCCCTTTTCCTTCGCCGCATAGAGCGCGGCATCCGAGGCCGCGACGAGGTCGGATGCCTTCAGGTTGCCGACGGGATGCATGGCGGCCACGCCGAAGCTGGCCGTGACTCCGGGCGCCACGCGCGAGGTCGCGTGCGGGATCTGCAGGTCGACGATGGCGCCGCGCATGCGCTCGGCCAGCCCGGCAGCGTCTTCCTCCGAGGTGGCCGGCAGCAGCACGGCAAACTCCTCGCCGCCGAAGCGGGCGACCAGGTCGGCGGCGCGCTGCGGTACCGCCTTCAGCTGGCCGGCAATCTGCTGCAGGCAGGCGTCGCCCGCCTGGTGGCCGTAATGATCGTTGTAGTTCTTGAAGCAGTCGACGTCGACCATGATCAGGGCCAGCGGCACGCCGTCGCGCCGGGCGCGCGCCCATTCGATGTCGAGGCGGCGATCGAACTCGCGCCGGTTGGCGGTCTGCGTCAACGCGTCCTCTGCAGAAAGCCTGGCCAGCAGCTCCACTGCATGGCTCAGCTCCAGGTTGCGCTCATGCTCGCGCATGCGTGCGAAGTAGGCGCGGCGCTGGTCCTGGTCCATGCGGAAATTGGCGATCAGGCTGATCGCCACGGCGGCGAAGCAGAACAGCCAGTTGTTGAAGCGTACTTCCGGCGGCATCGCTTCAATGCGGCCGATGGTAAACCAATAGATGACCGTCATCAGAACCGAGGTCGCCAGCGCGCTGCGAAAGCGCAGGCTCAAGACGATATTGCCGAACAGAACGATCAGGGTGATGCCGGTCTGGTAATGCGCGGCGTTGGGATGGCTGCTGTAGCCGGCGATCCACGGCAGGCTGATACCCGAAACGAGCAGCGTGAAGGACAACAGGGCTTCGCGCCAAGCGACCACGCGGATCCGGTAAACGAAGAAGGTACACAGCAAAAGTAGCGGCACGACCAGCAGGAAGCGGATCGCCCATGCCTTCATGTAGGCATCGGGGATCATGATGCGGTCGCTGATGGCGAAGGCACTGTAGAGCAGCACGGCTGCAATGCCGGTCTTGCGCATGCGGCGTTCGCGCATGCGATCCATCTCGACCTGGAATGCGGCTTCGACCTTCTCGGAGAACTTCCGGCGGCGGCCCCAGAAGGTCTGCTCGAGCTCCGTTTGGGGCACGGTTGGTGTGTCGGTCGTGATGGGTTCCATAAATGGCGTCATGAACCGGGCATGGGGCCGCGGCGTTTTTATATTTTCAGCTTAACGTCCCGGCAAGTCGGCGTCCAGTGTTTGGCTTCCTCCCGTTCAGAACGACTTCACATAACGCACAATTACCCGGGTCTCCACCCGTTCATCCATCAGGTTGTTCGGATTGCGGCGCGCCATCAAGGTCATGCCGAAGGTTGCCCCCTGGCCGACGGGCATCTGGTAATTCAGCTGGGCGCGCATTTCGCGTCCGATCGGTACCATGGAGAACACCAGGCGTTCGCGAGAAGCGCTTCCGCCCGAACGGGGAAGCATGTCCATCACGATGCGCCCGGAATAGGACTGCATCGGCTGGGACAGCGACACGCTCAACCGGTCGCCGCGCCTGACCCGGTCGGTGGCAACCAGCGCAAACGAGAAGGCATTCGCGCGGGCCGATGCGATTCCGGCTGCAAGATTGTCGCCGCTGCGCTCTACCGGCACGATTCCATATGCCGCCTGGCCGGCAATGGCCAGCTTGGGCGCGATCATGTAGGCGCCGCCGACCTGAAAGGTGCGCATCGAAGCATGCGATCCGAGCGACAGCGCGGCGTTGCCGAAGGCGCGCGATACCTCGATCCGTCCGGCACCCGGTTCCGCCAGACCGGCCGCCGGATATATGTCCTGCGCGGCCTGCGCCTCGTTCAGGGCGGAGCTTAAAAAGCCGGCGGCTCCGGTGCGCACGGCGGCAACCTGGAAATAAGTCGCTTCGGCACGAATACGGTTCGAGATGGATGGGGAGTTGCTGTGTTCGGCATCGGCAACCGAGGGGACATCGGGGAGGCTTACCTCGGCCTGCTCGCCTTCGACCGCAAAATCGCTCCCCTGCGCCGGACATGCCATTGCGGCCAGCGCTGCCAGTGCAATCGCACCGGACGGGAACGAATTGAGGTACAACATGTGTCGCCTTTCTCCGGCAAGGCAGACGGAAAAAGGGCGGCGCTGCGCCCGCGGCGGCCCCGCTGACTTGCCCAATTGCGCGCGAAGTCCGGAAGCTTTGCGTCCCTGCCTTTCAACAGGTTTGCCCTTCGAGTCCATTTGCAAATCGTAGCGAGCGGTTCGAGTTTGGTTTGAGGAGCGGACGCGTACGGTAGTACGCCGAGCACCGGAGGACCAAACTCGAACCCCGCAGTAGATTTGCGAATGGGCTCTTACGTCATATTTCCATTTTGCATCGTAATTTCGGAAATGCAAATGAAACAGACGAGCGGGACGGACGGCGAGTCTCCACATGGCAACAGACATGCCAATGTAACAATCGGATCAATGACGGAATGCCAACGCCTTACTCACGAATGCGTTGCACCCGAACGTCATCCGAAGAATGTTCGTCCAGCCACTCCCGCCAGACGGCCATGAGCACGGCGACGATCACTGGTCCGACGAACATGCCGACCAGGCCGAATGCGCCGAGACCGCCGAGCACGCCGAACAGCACCAGCAGGAATGGGATCTGCGAAGCGCTGCTGATGACCAGCGGCCGGATCAGATTGTCGACCCAGCTTACCACCAGCGCCCCCCACAGCAGCAGGCCGATGCCGGCCAGCGTCTCGCCGGTCATCAGCAGCCAGACGCCGAGCGAACCCCAGACGACCGGTGCGCCAAAGGGGATCAGCGCGATCAGGGCGGTAAAGGCGCCGAGCAGCGCCGGCGCGTGGATGCCGGCTGCCCAGTAGCCGAGTCCGGCGAGCGTGCCCTGCGCCAGCGCGGTCAGGACCAAGCCGTACAGCACCGCCTTCGTGGTGCCGCCGATGTGGGCAAGGTAGTCATCGGTACGTACCCCGATGAAACGGCGCAGCACGCGCCGCACCTGGTCCAGCAGGTTTTCGCCGTCGCGATAGATAAACAGCACGGTCAGCACGGCGAGGCCCATCTTCGCGGCATTGCGGCCGACGCCGCCGACCAGTTCCGCCACCTGGCCGAACCAGCGCTGCGCAAACTGCAGCGCCTCGGTGCGCAAGGCTTCCGGATCGCCGGCAATGCGATCGAACACCTGCTGCAGGCGCTCGCCCACCCAGGGAATGCTCTTGAGGATGTCTGGCAGGCGCTGCTGGCCGTCGGTGAGATACGTCGACACCGCCTGGTAGGCCAGCACGAACTCGTTCTGCAGCAGGCCGATCAGCGCGAGCAGCGGCAGCACGAAGGCGGCAGTGAGCAGGAGCGTCATCAGTAATGCACTCCAGGTAGGCGAGCCGCCCATGCCCTGCCGCAGACGCGCATAGAGCGGCCAAGTCGCATAGGCGAGGATCAGTGCCCATACCACCGGCACGATGAACCAGCGCAACGTCATATAGCCAAGATAAAACAGCACGGCCAGCAACAGCCAGAGCAGGATGATGCGGGTGCCGAAGGAAGAATCGCGTACGCTCATTGTGTCGAGTTTGTATTTATCGTCGAACGCCATTTTCCGTCCTCCTTGTGGAGGACGGACGGAGACAGATCAATCGAAATCGAAGAGTTCGCCTAAAAAACCTTTCTTCTTCCGATGGTGATAGTCGCTCTTGTAGTGCTCACTCCTGTAACGGTCGTCCTTGTAATGTTCCTGCTGCGGATAGGACCGTTCGTCGCGCGGCGGCGCCGATGCCTGACGGCCGAATCCTTCCGGTGCTGGCGCGGCCGACGCGGCGGATCGTTCAATGATCTTGTCGAGCTCGCCGCGATCAAGCCAGACTCCCCGGCATTGCGGACAGTAATCGATCTCGATTCCTTGCCTCTCGGACATCACGAGTTGCACATTGCTGCAGACGGGACATTGCATGGAGTTCTCCTTGAAAAATAGCCGGCCCGCACCGGACGATGCGGGCCTGAATTCAGATTTCAGTTTAGTGCGGCATGCGGCGCAGTACGGTACGCCCGACGCGGTCGACGGCGCGGTTGATCGCGATGTACATGTCGGCCTCGGTATCCTCGGTCACGATATCCGGCACGCCGTTCATCGTGATATGCACACTGCACCGC
Organism: Noviherbaspirillum sp.; assembly: GCA_035627275.1. Taxonomy (GTDB): domain Bacteria; phylum Pseudomonadota; class Gammaproteobacteria; order Burkholderiales; family Burkholderiaceae_D; genus Noviherbaspirillum. The sequence goes on along the minus strand of DASPMC010000004.1, from coordinate 50,868 downwards.
TTGTCGACGCCGCCGCGCGGTCCGTTCACATCCGCCAGCCGCACCGTCACGCGCTGCACCTTGTCGGCTGCGTGCTTCAGCGCAAACCGCAAGCGGCGTTCGGTGTGCTCGGTCAGTGCATCGGTCAGCGGGAATCCCTGGGCATGGACATCGACTTTCATGACAACCTCCTGAATGTTCTTGGTTGGGGCCAGGCTGCTTTGCTGCCGGCCTTGAATTCAATATAGTCACACTCTTGCCTGCTTAAAATTCGAATATAGTAAAAACTCGACTCGAAAAAACCGAACAATCGTGAGCGCCATCAATTACAAGCACCTGCACTACTTCTGGGTCGTCGCCAAGTGCGGCGGTATTGGCCGTGCGAGCGAACAGCTGCACCTCACACCGCAGACCATCAGCGGACAAATCACGCTTCTGGAGGAAACGCTCGGCACCGCGCTGTTCGACCGTGTCGGCCGGCGCATCGAGCTCAACGACACCGGCCGCATGGTGTTCAGCTATGCGGACGAGATTTTCTCGCTTGGTGAGGAGCTCGAGGACATGCTGCGCCACCGCCCCGGTGACCGGCCGCTGCAGTTCAGCGTCGGCGTCGTCGATTCCGTGCAGAAGTCGATCGCTTACATGCTGCTCGAGCCAGCCCTGAAGCTGCCCGAGACGCTGCGCATGGTGTGCCGCGAAGGCAAGCTGTCCACGCTGCTGGCCGGTCTCGCGATCCAGAGCTTCGACATCGTGATCGCGGACGGCCCGATGCCTGCCAACAGCAATGTGCGCGGCTACAGCCACCTGCTCGGCGAATGCGGCATCACCTTCTTCGCCGCGCCGGCACTGGCAAAGCAGGTAAAGAAGGGCTTTCCGCAGAGCCTCGACGGTGCGCCCTTCCTGCTACCGGGCGAGGACTCAGCGGTACGGCCGCGCCTGTTGAAATGGTTCGAACGCGAACGGGTCCGGCCGCGCATCGCGGGCGAGTTCGATGACGGTGCGCTGCTGAAGGAGTTCGGCGAGGCTGGTGTCGGCGTGTTCTGCATGCCCGCCTTCGTCGCAGCGCAGATCAAGCGTCAGTACGGCGTCGTCGAAGTCGGCAAGACGAACGAGGTCATCGAACAGTTCTACGCGATCTCCGTGGAGCGGCGGTTGTCCCACCCGGCGGTAGTGGCGATCAGCGCGGCGGCTCGCAAGCGCCTTATTTAGGCAGCGCAGGTATAAGTTGCGCGATTCTGACAGTCGTTCGCATGGGGCCCTTGGTGCTCAAAGTCAAAATGGTACCTGCCCGCAATTCCAAGAGGGAAGAAGTTTGATAGCTGACGACAATTGATTTCTCCCGAAATTAAGGAAGAGATCAATGCATGCACCGCCATGCAGTACGGTGCTGTTCAATGAACTGCATTGCTGTGCATCTGCTGCTGCACATACTGAAAAACAATTTGAGCTCTAGCCTCAATCTCGTCACTCGAGAACTCGGCAGGCATGCCGTCCAATAAATGATCGATAATCGCCGCCTTCATCTGCGCCTGCGCAGACGCGCGATCACGCAGATCACCCATCTCGCGACGACGTTGGTCAATTGCGGCCATCAGTTCTTGTGCCACTTTCTTAATCTTGTCAATATCGCCCTTGGTGATGGCAGCCTTGTCCTTGGCAAGTAGATCGTACACTGCGAGTTCTTTCTCGCTCCTGAAACCTTCGCGGACATAACGCTGCTCTTCTTGATCCAGCGCGTCATGCAGTCGGATCAGTTCATCAAACACTCGCTGAATTTCCGCATCGTCTTTGTCGCGGTTGTATTCGGCGATGATCTCCTGATAACGCTTGTACAGATCAATGCGACTGGGGTTTTGCATCAGCATCCGATCAAGCCGTGCCTGAACACGCTCCTGTAATGTCAGCACGGGACGAAGTCGCATTTGCCCAGCAACTGGTGATGGTCTTCATAGAAGGTGTTGCCGATGCGGATATTGCCTTCCAGCCCATGCACCGCGAGGTTCATGCGGGCCAGTTTGCTGTTGATGTCGGCCTTTTCCTGCCCGTAGAAGGCAATGTCGATGTCGTGCGCGTTTTTATGGCGCACATCCTCGATGAAGTGTCCGGTTTGCACGAACATGCCCGCCGAGCCGCAGGCCGGGTCCAGCACGATGCCGTGGTCAGGTTCGATCACGTTGACGATCATCCGCACCAGGCTGGGCGGAGTAAAGAACTCGCCGCCTTCCTGCGCGCCGCTTTGCGCGAACTGGTTCAGGAAGTATTCGTAAATGCGGCCGAACACGTCGCCAGTTGCGTTGACCAGAGCTGGACTGTTGAAAATCTTGAGCAGTTCTGCCAGCAGATCGCGTTCCATGCCGAGATAGTCTTTGGGCAGCGCGCCGGCCAGCAGCTTGTTGCCGTTCTGGTCGGTGACGATGTCTTCGATCTCGATCATCGCATTGCGAATCGCTTCTCCCACGTTATCGCCTGCGGGCAATGAGGCAAGATAGTCGTAACGTGCCGTCTCAGGAAGATAAATCGCTGCCTTGCCTTGAAAACCCAACTTGATGCGGTCTTCACGCAATGTACCTTTAGCGCGTGCTGGAATTGTTTTCTCGACTTCAGGCAGGAGCGCATTGAAGCGCGTAGTGGCGTGGCGCAGGAAGATCAGTCCAAGCACTGGCATGGAGTATTCGCTGGCGGTGAGCTTGGAGTTGGCACGCAATTGGTCAGCGGCCTCCCATAAATCGTCTTCGAGCTGTTTTAATTCTTGATAATCGATCATTTCTTTGGGCCACACTTGTTTACGAGCGTGGTCATGAATATCTGTAACTACGGCGCAAGCCAAAGCGATTGAAGGTCAAACGAGAGCTGGCGATGGTGCTTGATCGACAACAGATAAACCGTGTCACCGCAGCTTGCATAGAGCACCAGATAATCGGTAAAAATATACTCGCGCAGATCGCCGGCGTTGGTGATGATTTCGAGCTGCTTGCGTACTGCCGCGACTCCGTTGGCGGCCTCAACCGAACGGGCAGGCCTGTCCAGAAATGGACGGCCAATATCGGGAAAGTGCTCCAGATTGGGAATGATTGTTTCAGTCAGCTCATCAAGCAAGGCATCGAAGGCATGTGTTGCCTCAGCCTCAAGCAGGAACTGGTCGATGCTTTCGAGATTTCGCTCGAAATTTGCGGTGAGCTTGACGACGGATTTTCGGGTCACGATGGTCGCGTAGCGTCTTGAGTCAAGCGCTACGGCGACGCTTCAGTGCCTTAATGGCCGTCCGTGCGTCCTTTACCCGACCGGCCGCCACATCGTCCAATCCTTTGCGTGCCTCATCAATTAACAGCAAATGGATATGTTCGCGCTCAAGTTGGTGGTAGTAGTCAAGACGTTGCGCGTCGATCAGCGCGACATAGCTTTCGCCATTCTTGGTAATGACTTTTTCTGCACCCGCCTTGACCTGTTCAGCCAATTCGGAGAGATTGGCGCGCGCTTGGGAGAAAGCTACTACATCGCTTGCAGAGATTCCCATGAATATTCCTTCACCATTTATTTGTACAAAATATTGTACGTTATGGAGCGAAATGAGGAAAGCGGTGAAAGACCGTTTGGGGCGAAGTTGATTTGAGACAAGGAAATCGATGTTCGTTTGCATCAGTGTGTATGACTGAAAACCCGGCAACACGTGTTCCCCACAACGAAGCGTGGAACACGATGCAACCATTTTGATGTCAAAGACGCATGCTACCTGCCTACATCTCGCATCCGGATTGCCTCAAGCATGAAATGGGTGCGCTGCACCCGGAGTGCCCGGAGCGCATTTCCGCGGTCCGCGACCATTTGCTGATCAAGGGACTGCTGGAGTTCATGCAGCTCTATGACGCGCCGCTCGCGACCGAGGAACAGCTCGGCCGCGCGCACGCAATCCATCATGTGCATGAAATCGCGGCCAAGGTACCGGAATCGGGCTATGCGCAGGTCGATCCCGACACCTGGATGAACACGCATTCCTACCAGGCGGCGCTGCGCTCGGCCGGGGCAGCCGTGCTGGCGACAGACCTGGTGCTGCGCGGCGAAGCGCCTGTGGCCTTCTGCAACGTACGCCCACCCGGACACCATGCGGAGCACGACAGCGCGGGTGGCTTCTGCTTCTTTAACAACGTCGCAGTCGGCATCCGTCATGCGCTAGATGTGCACGGGCTGCAGCGCGTTGCGCTGGTCGATTTCGACGTCCACCACGGCAACGGCAGCGAGGACATCCTGTGCGGCGACTCGCGCGTGCTGATGTGTTCGACCTTCGAGACGAACCTCTACCCGTTCTGCGGCGACGAACCACGCGGAACGAACATGGTCAATATCGGACTGTCGCCGCGATCGGGCAGCGATGCCTTCCGCGAGGCAGTGGACTGGGGATGGATTCCGGCGCTCGATGCATTCCGCCCGCAAATGATCTTCATCTCGGCCGGCTTCGACGCGCATCGCGAAGACGACATGGGCAACCTTGGCCTGGTCGAAGCCGATTACGAATGGGTGACGCGCAAGGTGATGGAAGTGGCGAAGCGTCACGCGAACGGCCGCGTGGTTTCCTGCCTCGAAGGCGGTTATGTGCTGTCGCCGCTGGCACGTAGCGTTGCGGCGCATGTAAAGGTACTGATAGGAGCAGAGTAGCAAGGGGACTCACTCCGGCATCCATGCGCAGACAGGGAGCCGGTCGACTGCAGTAACAACATACAGACGATTAGCATGGACAGGCATTATCTGAATCCCCTTTTCTCTCCGCGCTCGGTGGCGGTTTTCGCGGGCGATGCGAACGATCCCGGTTCGCAGGTCATCTATGGCCGCCAGATCGCGGAGCAATTACGCAACGGCGGCTACAGTGGCCCGGTGCGCTTCCTCGACATCGGCATGAGTGGTACCCTCGGCGACCTCGCGCAATCGAAGTTCGACCTCGCGATCATCGCTCTGCCGCACGATCAGCTCGCGGCCGCGCTCGACGTCGCCGGGCGCATCGAGAGCAAGGCGGCGCTGATCCTGTCTTCCGGCGTCGATGCGAAGCTGGCTGCGCAACTGCACGCAATCGCGAAGCAGCACGGCATCTACCTGCTCGGCCCCAACTGCATGGGCTTCCAGCGCCCGAAGCTGTCGCTCAATGCAAGCGCGCTCGGTCCGCTCGCGCAACCCGGCGGACTGGGACTGGTGTCGCAGTCGGGCGCGCTGTCGTCTTCCATCCTCGACTGGGCGGTGAAGAACGGTGTCGGCTTCTCGGCAGTGGTCTCGCTCGGCCCCAATACTTGCCTGGACATCGCGCAGGTGCTCGACTTCCTTGCGGAGGACCGCAGCACACAAAGCATCGTGGTCTACCTCGAAGGCATCCGCAACGCGCGGCGCTTCATGAGCTCGCTGCGCGCCGCCGCCAATGCCAAGCCGGTATTCGTGCTCAAGGCCGGACGCAAACCGGCGGGATCGAGTGCCGCGCTGACCCACTCCGGCGCCATCGTCGGCAGCGACGACGTGTTCGATGCCGCGCTGCAGCGTGCAGGCGCGGTGCGCGTGCGTACCTTCGTGCAGCTGTTCACAGCCGCAAAGGGACTGTCGGCACGCAACCTCCCGGTCGGCAACCGGCTGGCGATCGTCAGCAATGGCGGCGGTCCCGGCGTGCTCGCTGCAGACTGGGCCAACGAGCTGGGACTGGAGCTCGCCTCGCTGCCGTCGGAAGCCGCTGCCGAACTTGCACTCCAGCTGTCGCCGACGGCCACCGTGCAATCGGTGATCGACCTCGGTGAAGATGCGGATCCGGCGCACTATCGCGCGGCCGTGAAAGCATGCGCGGCTGCCGGCGGCATCGACGGCATCCTCGTCATCCTGTCGCCCAAGCCGGAACTCGACACCGCTGCCGTCGCACAGGCGCTCGCCGACAGCTATCCCGACGTCGGCAAGCCGCTGCTCACCTGCTGGATGGGCGACGAGCGTGCCGCGGCCGCGCGCCAGATCCTGTCGCGCGCGACCATCCCCACCTACCGCACGCCGGAAGCGGCTGTCGACGCATTCCACAACATCGCATCCTTCCACCAGAACCAGCAGCTGCTGCACCAGACCCCGCCGCCGCTGTCGCAGCTGGCCAAGCCCGACCTCGAAGGCGCGCGCATCCTGGTCGAAAGCGTGCTGACAGAGCGGCGCAAAGTGCTCACCGAGATGGAATCGAAAGCCTTGCTGTCGGCCTTCCACATTCCGGTCACCAAGACCATCCTCGCGCGCTCGGCCAGCGAGGCGATCCTGGTCGCCAACCAGCTCGGCTATCCGGTTGCTTTGAAGATCGATTCGCCGGACATCACGCACAAGTCGGATGTGCACGGCGTGGCGCTGAACCTGCAGAACGCCGCGGCTGTGCGCGATACCTGGCAGGACATGACGGCGACGGTGCAGCGCCTGCGCCCCGACGCGCGCATCAACGGCGTGACCATCCAGAACATGTCCGGCAAGCCGCAGGGGCGCGAGCTGTACATCGGCGTGACCACCGACGAACCTTTCGGGCCGGTGATCTCCTTCGGGGCGGGCGGCACGATGATCGAACTGATCGCCGACCGCGCGATCGAGCTTCCACCGCTCAACCAGTTCCTCGCGCAACGCCTGATCTCCCGCGCGCGCAGCGCAGAAACGTTGGGCACCTGGCGCGGTGCCCCGCCGGCGGATCGCGAAGCGCTGGAGCAGATCCTGCTGCGCGTGTCGGAAATGGTGTGCGCGCTGCCGCAGTTGCGCGAGATGGACATCAACCCGGTCATCGTCGACTCGAACGGCGCGCTGGTGGTGGATGCGCGCATCGTGATCGACCATGCGCCGCACGGCACCGACAATTTCCCGCACCTGGCGATCCTGCCCTACCCGTCCGAGCGCGAGCAGGAATGGCCGATGCGCGGCGGCGGCATCTACAGCGTGCGGCCGGTCCGCCCGGACGATGCGCAGATGCTGCAGGATTTCGTGCGCCGCATGTCGCCAGAAAGCCGCTACTTCCGTTTCGTGTCGACGATGCGTGAACTATCGGTGAAGATGCTGGCCAAGTTCACGCTCATCGACTACGACCGCGAGATGGCGCTGGTGGCGATCTATCGCGAGCGAACGCCGGCCGAGGATGGCGGCTTCACGGAAACCGAACGCATCATTGGCGTGTCGCGCTATGTGACCAATCCCGACCAGAACACCTGCGAGTTCTCGCTGGCGATCGCCGACGAGTTCAACGGCCAGGGGCTGGGATCGCGCATGATGTTGTCCATCATGGATGTCGCGCGCAGCAAGGGGCTGGCGCAGATTGAAGGACTGGTGCTGACGAACAATGCGCCGATGCTCAAGCTGATGCGCAGCCTGGAGTTCGAGGTCAGGAAGTACGAGGAGGATCCGGATTTCAGGCTGTGCGTGCGCACGCTCTGATCTTTGCGCGGGCGGTTCAGATCTCGGTTTCGGCCTCGCAGACCGCCCGGTTTCGTCCCATGGCCTTGGCTGCATACAGGGCAGCGTCTGCCCGGCGCATCAGGTCAGGCAAGGACTCGAACCCGCGCAAGGATGAAATGCCTACGCTGATCGTGTAGTGTGGAACGGCGATTTTCGATCGGTACTTGTCCTTCTCCGTACCGGATTTGTCGATCGCCACCCGCAGGCGCTCGGCTACTCCCGCGGCAGCCTCGATCGATGTTTCCGGCAGCAGGACCGCAAACTCCTCACCGCCGATGCGGGCGAAATAATCGACGGTACGTACCACGTGCCCCGCACGGTTCACCAGGTCGACCAGCACCTGGTCGCCGACCGCATGCCCTCTCGAATCGTTGATCCTCTTGAAATGATCGACGTCCATCAGAAGCAGCGACATTTCCCGTCCTGTCCTGCGCGCGCGCAGCATTTCGCGTTCGGCGAGATCGAAGAATGCGCGGCGCGACCACGCCCCGGTCAGAAAATCCCGGTTGGCCGCCAGTTCCGCCTTGGCCAGCATGGTGTCGTGCATCATCAGCACCGCACCGAAGGTGAGCACCGGCAGCACGAAGGTTCCCGCCGACACGAAGAACAGGTTCCACGGCGAAGGCTGCAGCAGCGAGGTGACATCGGTCGTGTGCATCAGGTAGATCACGCTGCGTACCATGTGGCCGAGCGTGACGGTCGCCGCCATGCCGATGGTAAACAGGGATGGATAGTGCGAACGCCAGTCGCCGCGCCCCAGGATGACGGTGGCTGCGATGCCGGCGCAGATCCCTCCCTGGAAAACGGCGACCACGATGGTGCGCAGCGCGAAGGAATCGATGACATAGTGGAACAGGGCAATCGCCGCCATCACCAGCACTACAGCGGCAGCAAGCCATGCGGTCAGCCGACTCCTGCCGAAGAAACGGCGAAATCCCGCCAGCATGGCTGCAGAGGCCGCCGCGTACACGCCGTTGGCAATCTCATAGGCAATCAGAGGCGGCAATTCACGGCCGAACGCATAGAGGATGAGCGCCACACAGGCGAGTGCATTGGCCGCACACCATTCTCGGATGCCGCCCATGCCGCTGCGCAAGAGCGAACTCAGAACCAGCAGCATCAGGATGCAGAACAGGGCACCGACGATCAGGATGTTGAAGGTACTGGACATTGGGGGCCGTGCTCAATTCGTAAATGCTGTTAGCGCAACAGTATAAGTGTTGCCTGCAAAGAGCGAGAATTCCACTGGAGAAAATTACGGCTGTGTCATTACAGCAACCTGGCCTTCCTGGCCTAGGTAAGCGCCGGTCTGCTGGCGCCAAACCACACTTGTGCTCTTCGCATTGACGGGAATCGGGGTTGGCCTCACGCAAGGTGCAATAATGTGGCGGAACAATTTTGCCCGCACCCAAACCATTGCATGACAGCCAAGACCGCCGAGCGCGCTAACTCGACGACAGCGCCGACAGGACCGTACCGTGTGCGGCTGGCCGGGGCCATGGCGGTTTCGCTGCTGATCCACGGGCTGATCATTTCGATGCAGTTCGGCGTTCCCGGTATCGGCCTCCCGACGCTGGAGATGCCGTGGCGCGAGCGCCGCGCGCAGGCGGTCGACCTGAACGTGGTGCTGGCGAACCCGGCACCTGCTCCGGCAGCGCCGGAAGCATCGGCCGAGCCGCCCGCACCGCCCCCCGTACCGGCTGAAGCGCCACGCACCGGCTTGCGGCTTGTGCCGCTGCCGAAGACGGCGAAAGCGCCGGCAAAAGAGAAACCGGCGTCGAAGCGCAAGAAGGAGAAGCCCGTCGCCGCCGCACGTCCGCCGCGCGCACGTGCAAAGCGGGAAACGCCGGTCATTGCGCTGAACGAAGCGCGCGAAAACAGTTTCAACGTGCCGGCTCCTGCCCTCGACGAAATCCTCACTCCGCCCGAGCCCGAAACCGCCGCACCTCCTGTTGCCCTGCCCGTGCCGGCTGATGCCGCGCCGGCGGACGATCCCGCAGAACAGGACCGCGAACTGGCAGCACAGAAGCTGGCAGAGGAAGAAAACGCACAGCGCCAGCGCGAAGCTGAAGAACGGGAAGCACGCTTGCAGGCGGAGCAGCAGCGCATCGAGTCTGTGCGCCGCCAGGAGGAAGAAGTCGCCCGCGAGCGCGCATTGGCGTTGGAAGCGCAACGCGCCGAAGAAGCGAAGCAGCGTGAAGAGGTGGAAAAAGCTGCGGAACAGGAAGCGCAACGGCTCGCGCGGGAACGCGAGGAGCGCCGCCAGGCCGAGGAAGCGGCAAGACGTGAAGCCGCCGCGCTCGCGCTGCAGATGCAGCAAGACGAAATTCTGCGACGCGAACGCGAGGAGGCCACACGCCGTGCGCTGGAACTGGAAGAAAGGCAGCGCGCCGAAGCGCTTCGCCTGCAGGCCGAACAACTACAGCGTGCCCAGCGTGAAGCGATGGAACTCCAGGCACATAAACAGGCCGAGGCCGCCGCTGAGGCGGCACGACAGCAGGCTGCCGCACGCGAGCGCGAAAAGCAGGTGGAAGCAACCAGCACAGCCAAGCGTGAACGCGACCCCGAACTGCTGCTGGGCGACAGTCCCGGCGCCAATGAACGCATCGGTGCCCTGCCGCGCAAGCTCACTGGCGGCGGGCTAGCAGGACAGGCGCTGGAGCAGGCGCGGCGCGGGGACATGCTGCAGGGCGATGCATCGCGCACTGCACCGCCTTCAGCGCGCCAGTCCGACAGCAACATGGACACGCCGCGCCGCCGTTCCATCTTCGGCAGCAAGGATGTCGACGTCGGCGTGATGATGTACGTGGAAAGCTGGCGCCTGAAGGTCGAGCGCAACGGCAGCATCAACTATCCGCGCGCCTCGGTCGACAAGGCGCACGGCGACCCGGTGGTGACCGTCGCGATCCGCAGCGACGGCAGCGTGGAGGACGTCGTCATCCACCGTTCCAGCGGCCGGCCGGAACTCGACGAAGCGGTGCTTCGCATTGTGCGGATAAATGCGCGCTACAGTACCTTTCCACCGGAACTCGCGCGCCGTTTCGACGTGATCGAAATCCGGCGGGTGTGGAATTTCGACAGCCGGCTGCGCATTCTCGAAGAAGTTCGGTGAACGCGAATTCACTTATTCCCCTGCTTTCTATACGGAATTGACTGCATCGGTTTTGGCCGGATATAGTCTTTCGAGCGCGGCAACCGATGCCGTGCGCCATAAAAAACTGCCACACCTCGCATCAAGACGAGGACCGGCGACAAGAAGAGGGAGAACCACGATGGTCGCATCGTTCCACGCCAAAGGCATGGGGGCCGGCGGCATCCTCGTCAGGAGCGCCGATTCGAGCGCAGCGGACAGGACGCGGATGCAGATGTTCGGACATCTCGAAGAACTCGGCCTGCACCGGCAGGTGAAATGCATCGAGAATGCCTGCACACATACCATGCGGCTTCAGCTCGACGAAGATTCCTATCTCGCGTGGACGCCATACTGCGACACGACGGGCCTGTGCGAGACGCTGCACCTGGATACGACCAATCCGCCGGACCTCGAACGCGAGATCTTCATCGCCATGCTGGCCGGTCCCATCCCCTTCACCTTTCCCTCCTTCGAAGAGCTGCTGTGCGCGGTGCATATCCGGCGCAACATCGTGGACGCCGCGCGCAGGACGGCGCTGGCATTCGCGACCAGCCAGGCAGAACGCCCCGCGGATTACTGGACTTACATGCAGGGCCGCGGCTTCACGCTCCTGCCCGGCAAGTCGCTGATCGCCGCGCTGCGCAAGGCAACCCAGCCGGAGGAATCGGGCTCGCTGTACTCCTTCTCCTGCTATCGCGCCACCGAATACGTGATCCTGCTCGCGATCGCACAGGAGATCGAATGCTGCAATCCAGAGCTGCTGGAGCGCCTGCAACGGCACTGGGAATCGCGCGCCATCATGTCGGGCGAATTCCATGATGTTTTCCTGCGGGAGCATGGATCGATGGAAGCACCGCTGCCGCTGAGGTACTTTGTACCCGGCGACCGCACCTGGTTCCGCAACCCGGACGATCACTCATCGGACGCCAGCGGCTATGAAGGATCGTGGGTGATGTATCTCGGCGGCGGCCTGTTCAGCAATTTCTGGAAACGTGCTGAGCCATACACGCTGACCGGCAAATGCCTGGAGATGTACCACTGGCGGCATGCCACCTACCGCGATGACGAGGGCGAGTTGCGGATCGATGAAAGCATCGTGGAGGAGCGGGTGCGGGCATCACGCAGCGACGCCGGGGAAGTCGAACGCATCCTGGCGAAGATGCTGCGTCATCGCGAGCCCAGCGGCGTGTACGTCGACGGCGGATGCATCGACACCACGCGTGAATATGCGCGCTGGGTATGTCCGGGCACTTCAGACATGGTGCTGCCGGCGCACTGACGGGCGAAATTCCTCGGGTTTGCCGCTCAGACTCTCAGACTGATTGCATGATGGTCAGCAGGTGCTGGCGTGCGATGTCGAATTCACGCCGCAGGCTTTCCAGCAGCGCCTTCCCGCCATCCAGCCGCCCCTCCCGGCCCAGCTGCTCCAGGTCCATGCAATGCTTGCGCATGCGCTGCGCGCCGAGGTTCTCGATGCTGGACAGGAAGCGGTGTGCGGCGGACAGGAGCTCGTCCGGGCTCTGCACGGCGAGCGCGTCGGCGATGTTCTGCAAATGCTTCGGCGAGTCGTTGATGAACAGCTGGATGATGTCGTTAGCCAGCGTGGGGTTGTTCTCGTCCTGCAGTTCAAGCAGCTGGTCGATACGGCGGCGGTCGATGATGGGCGACGCGTCCTCCGATTCCTTGCGGCCGGCATCGGCGACGGCGACCAGCACGGTACGGATGTCTTCGAGTTCGACCGGCTTGGACACATACGAATCCATTCCAGCGCTTATGCATTTTTCCCGGTCGCCTGGCATGGCGTTGGCGGTCATCGCGATCACCCGCGGACCGCCGGTGCCGTAGCGGGCGCGCAGCCGGCGCGTCGCTTCGAGGCCATCCATTTCCGGCATCTGCACGTCCATCAGCACCACGTCGTAATTCTGGCGCTCGAGCGCGTCGAGCACTTCGACGCCGTTGGCGACCACATCGGCGCGGTAGCCAAGATGGGCGAGCAATTGCTGCACCACTTTCTGGTTGACCGTATTGTCCTCGGCCACCAAGATCTTGAGCGGATGCGATTCGGCCAGCTTGCCGTTCGTTGCGCGCGCGCGCGGCGCCTGTGCCTGCGCCGATTCGATGCGCATCGCGTGCAGCAGGGAGTCGAACAGCGCCGTCGGCTTGATCGGTTTGTTCAGGTAGGCGGCGAACTTGACCAGGGCGAGCGTGGCGTCGCGCGGGCGGTTGGCGACCGAAGTCAGCATAATCAGCGGCAGCGCATATTCGTCGCGGTATTTGCGGATTTCCAGCGCCAGGCCGAGGCCGTCCATCTCGGGCATGCTCATGTCGAGGATGCCGACGTCGAAAGCATGGCCGTGACGCACCAGGTCGAGCGCCTCGATGGCGGAGGCCGCCGCCGACGGCACCATGCCCCACAGTAGCGATTGCTTGACCAGGATGCGGCGGTTGGTGCTGTTGTCGTCGACAATGAGCACGCGCCGCCCCGCAAGCGCCGATGAACGCTCCTGCAGGAAGCTGTGCGCAAGCTGCGAGCCGGAGGCTTCCGCCGCGATGGTGAAGTGGAAGGTCGAGCCGATGCCGACTTCGCTTTCCAGCCACATGCGGCCGCCCATGACTTCGGCCAGGCGCTTGCTGATGGCCAGTCCGAGGCCGGTGCCGCCGTACTTGCGCGTGGTGGAAGCGTCGACCTGGGTGAACACCTGGAACAGCTCCGCCTGCCGGTCTTCCGGAATGCCGATGCCGGTATCCTTGACCGAGAACAGCACCTCAAACGCATCCTCATCCTTGCGCTGCGCCGACACCGTCACCACAACTTCGCCGCGATGCGTGAACTTGATGGAATTCGACAGCAGGTTGACGAGGATCTGACGCAGGCGCGTGACGTCGCCCACCAGTTGCGCGGGCACGCTGTCGTCGATGAAGTAGGCGAGGTTGATGTTCTTCTCGGCCGCATTGGACGACAGCAGGTCGAGCGATTCCTCGATGCAGCGGCGCAGGTCGAAGGGCTGGCGCTCGATGTCGAGCTTGCCCACTTCGATCTTGGAATAGTCGAGGATGTCGTTGATGATGGTCAGCAGCACTTCGCTGCTGGCACGGATGGTCTGCGCGTAATCGCGCTGCTCTTCATCGATGCGCGTGTTGAGCAGCAGGCTCGTCATGCCGATCACCGCATTGAGCGGCGTGCGAATCTCATGGCTCATGTTGGCCAGGAACATACTCTTGGCCTGCATCGCCGCTTCCGCTCGCTCCTTGGCGACCTCGAGTTCGCGCTCATAGGCCTTGCGGACGGAAATGTCGCGCAGGATCACGGTATGGATGGTGGTGCCGCCGACCGACAGCTTGGAGATCGACGCTTCCGCAGGAAACTCGGTGCCGTCGCGGCGCATCGCATAGATCGCGCGGCGCTCCGCCATCTTGCGCGCGTCCTTGCCGGAGCGGTCGAACTCGTCGATGTGCTTGTGATGGCTTTCGTGGTAGCGCGGCGGCAGCAGCTTGTTCAGTTCCTTGCCGATGATCTCCTCGGCTTTCCAGCCGAACACGCGCTCTGCCCCCTGGTTGAACAGGATGATTTTCTGTTCATTGTCGACAGAAATGATGGCGTCATCGGCGATGCTGAGAATGCCGTTGAGCTGGGCCGCGGTGAGACTGGAACTGGCGATCATGGCGGGAAACCTTGAAATCAGTCGTCATCGTAACCGTTTTTGCAAGGAATTTGGTAGCAGGAACGTCACGGCAGTTGGTTGACTTTTTCCGATTGTTACACCTCGTCACGGCCTGTTTTTTGCTTCCAAGATGGAAGACATGCCCTGCGGCAGCCGGCACGCATGTTTTCCGGAGAACTGCTCATGACTTCCGCAACCTCCATCTCTGCGACCAGCGGTCGAATTCCCATCAATACCCATGGTATCGTCGTGGTCTATTCCTGCAAGGAGGACCTGTGCAGGCACGAAGCCGCGACGCATACCGGACTGGCAAAAAGACTTGCCGCCATCAGGGGCGACGAGTTCGGCGGCGAGTATATCGCCGGATGTGTTTATGACAAGCCTTTGTATTTTGTACCGAACGACACCCTGGTCGAACCTGCATCCGCGCAGGCGCTCGGCATTCGCGGCGAGCTGGACCTGTTCGGCGGCGTCGTGCCCCATCCCTTTGTCGCGACCAAGACCATCACCCATGAATTGCCGCCGGGTGCGGCCAATGTCCCGGAAGGCTGGTCGGAAGGTTTTGCCCGCCGGGTGCGCGATGTCGTGCTGCCCGGCTACTCGACCTTCTCGCGCCGCGATGCGCTCGAGGCCGGACTGCAGCTGCTCGAACGAGGTGCGATCCGCCTGAAAAAACCGAGCGGCATCGGTGGCCATGGGCAAGCCGTCGTCGCCAGCCGGGAACAACTGGAAGGTGAACTCGAGGCGCTCGATGCGGACGAACTACGAAGCATCGGTCTCGTGCTCGAACGCAACCTGGTGCAGCCGGATACCCGAAGCATCGGACAGGTGCGTGTCGGCAATCTGTTGGTGACCTATTGCGGCACGCAGCGGTTGACCATCGGCAACAACGGCGCCGAGGTCTACGGCGGTTCGGACCTGATCGTGGTGCGCGGCGATTTCGATGGCCTGCTGCAATTGCCGCTCGGCCAGCAAGTGCAAGTTGCCATTTCGCAGGCGCGCACTTATCACGCGGCTGCCATGGCTTGCTATTCGGGAATGTTCGCATCGCGATGCAACTATGACATCGCCCAAGGTGTCGATGAGGAAGGACGCTGGTATTCCGGTGTCCTCGAGCAATCGTGGCGCATCGGCGGCGCCAGCGGCGCCGAAGTCGCGGCGCTGGAAGCCTTCCTCGACGATCCCTCGCTCTCCGTGGTGCGCGCGTCGACCACCGAGGTCTATGGGGCGGAACCGGTGCTGCCCTCCGGCGCCACGGTGTATTTCCAGGGCGAGGACGACCGCGTCGGCCCGCTCACGAAGTATGCAAGATTGGATGAGTATGGCAACACATGACGATACGATCCGCATTGCCGTCGACGGCGGACATATCGACGGCACGATTGTCACGCCCAACACCCGCTTGCCCGGCGTGCTGTTCGTGCACGGCTGGGGCGGCAGCCAGGAGCAGTACCTGGCGCGCGCGCGCGAGGTGGCCGCGCTCGGTTGCGTCTGCCTCACCTTCGACCTGCGCGGCCACGCGGGCACGCTGCCACAACATGAAACGGTGACACGGGGGAACAACCTGCATGACGTGCTGGCCGCATACGACGTGCTCGCCAGCCACCGTGCGGTCGACTCTTCTGCGATCGCAGTGGTCGGCAGCAGCTACGGTGGATATCTCGGCGCGATCCTGACCTCGCTCCGACCGGTGAAGTGGCTGGTGCTGCGGGTGCCCGCGCTATACATGGACAACGGCTGGGGACTGCCGAAACGGCAGCTGCACAGGGAACAGGATCTCGCCACCTACCGCCGCAGCCTGGTGCGCCCCGAGGACAACCGGGCATTGCGCGCCTGCGCCGATTTCAAGGGCGATGTGCTGCTGGTCGAGTCGGAATGCGACAAGGTGATCCCGCATGAAGTCATCTGCAGCTATCGCGATGCCTGCGTGCGTTCGCATTCGCTGACTTACCGCGTAATCGAAGGTGCGGACCACGGCCTGTCGGAAGACCGTTGGCAGCGTGCGTATACCTCGCTGCTGGTGGGCTGGATGACGGAGATGGTGTTCGGCGCGCGACAGGGCAGCGAACCGACGCAAACGACTACGATGCCGGGCAGCGTCCTGCCGGAAGCACCGCCGACGCCGGGTTAAGACGGCGAGGCGGCGCGCCGCCTGCTCCTTATAAAGGTTTGGTTTGATTACGGCGATGTCGGGTCATCTGGATCCGGATCGGCCGGACGCAGCTTCTGCATGTCTTCCCGGCTGATGCGGTGCGGACGATGCGGATCTTCCTTCGGCTCGTCTTCCGGCAGGATATGCTGGTCGCCCGACTGCTTCCGCCGCTGCATCTCCATGGGATCCGACGACTTGACCCGGTCACGGTTCGGATTGGTGGTGGTCATCGCGAGCTCCTTTCCTTGGCATGGTGAAACGATGCCGGCATGGCCGGCACCGAGCGCATGAATCCGGTTAGAGGCCGCGCAAACAGGCGAGTTCTATTGGAGACAGGTTCGATTCCCGGTTACTGCCTGTTCAGTTTGCCCTGGTCTACTTCCACCCTCAGGATATCGAAGCCTCCGTCGTAATAACCACGGCTTTCTGCCATTTCGCGCGCCTCACGGGTGCTGAGGAAATGCCAGGCAAGCGTCTGGTCATCAGTGAGGGACACATCATCGGCGAACGGGTACAGGTAACCGTCCGGAGTCTTGACGATATAGGCGTGCATGCTGGCTCCTTTCGCGTGGTCTCGCCGTTCTTTTGCCCGGCGGAATTTTGCACCGGTTCCCGTAGCCTGGATTCAGTGTAGACCAGCAGGCGCTGGCATGCACGCCCACGACAAGTCAGGGCGGAAATGCGGATAGCGCTGCAGCACCTGCTCGATGAATGCGACATTTGAACGTCGGCTCGCCACCCTGTTCAGGGCGCGGCAAGGATTACGAGGGGAAGATCCTGATGTTCGGCGGCATGGCGGTCAGTGCAGAGTCATGAACCTGAGCGGATCGACGCGCCACTTGTCCGGCGACTCGTGGCTCATGATCCTGTCGCCGCCGCCCATGCCGAAGGGCCGCGACAGGTCGACCTGCTGCGGCCGGATGTAGGTGTTGGATTTGGTGCTGAAGAACACATTTACCTTGGGTGCGAGCAGGTTTGTCTCGTGCGGTTCGACCACCACGCCGAGCCGACCGGACTGCAGGCGTACCAGTGTTCCGACCGGATAGATGCCGACGCATTGCATGAAGGCCTGCACCGTCTGCGGGTTGAACTCGCTCTTGCTCCAATCGAAGATCTTGCGCAGTGCTTCGGCTGCAGGGATCGCCTTGTGGTAACAGCGGTCGGAGGTCAGCGCGTCGTACACGTCGACCAGCGCCGTCATCTGCGTCAGCATGCTGATGCTCTCGCCAGGCAGTTGCCTGGAATAGCCGCTGCCGTCCATGCGCTCGTGATGGTGCAGGGTAATGTCGAGCGGGATTTCGCCGACGGAACCCGAGCGCAGCAGGATGTCGTAGCCGTCCTGCGGATGACGCTTGATGATCGCGAATTCCTCGTCTGTCAGCTTGCCGGGTTTGTTCAGGATCTCGTCGGGCACCAGCGCCTTGCCCACGTCATGCAGCAATCCGCCCAGGCCCGCCTGGTGCATGGTGTCCGCATTCACGCCGGCCGAGCGGCAGAAGGCAACCACCAGCGTGCAGACAGTCACCGAATGCAGGAAGGTGTAGTCGTCCTTGCTCTTGATGCGCAAGAGGCCGATCAGCGCGCCGGGATTGCGCAGGATGGATTCGGTGATTTCCTGCACGACGGGCTCGACCTGGTCGAGTTCGATCGCGCGGCCGAGCCGGACGTCGTGCATTGCATTGCGCACCAGGCGATGCGCACGCTGCTTGATCTGTGCGGCACGGGACAATTCTTCGCCGATGGTCACACGTAGCGGCATGGAAGACGGCCGGCTGGCGATGGCCTGCAGTTCGCTTTCCAGTGCAGCCTGCGCCTGCCCGGCAGTGGGCGCGTCGTCGGCATCCAGTCCTTTGGCGGTATCGATGTACAGCTCGCGCAGGCCAGCGCCCCTGATCTTTTCCAGCTGCGCGTCGGAAGAGACGAGCACCCGATTGGTCAGGAAAGGATGGATGATCCACGAGCAATTGAAGTCATGGACGTACATCCCGACCTTGAGCTGGTCCAGTCGGATTTTCTTGATCATGGCAGTGTTTCGTGCGGGTAGGCACGGCGTGTGAACCGTCATGATGCCGGAAAGAAAATTCTATGGCCTTGATCTAATACAAGCAAGACAGTATTGCTGAGACGCAATTGAGGCACATCGGCTTAACGCGGCAAGCGCACCAGGAACTCGGTGCAGCCTTCCGCAGGCGCATTCACGCCGATCCCGCCGCCATGTGCGTGGACGATCTCGCGCGCGATGAACGGGCCAAGTCCCAGGTCGGCGGGCGGATTGCCATCGGGGTTCGCATCGGCTACGGCAAGTTGCGCGATGGGGTCGAACAGCGTGCGCAAGCTGTCCTCGGACAACGTGGTTCCCTGGCACTTCACGCGCAGCAGGATCTCACCCGCTCCCCCTGTTGCGGAGAACAGGACCGGCATGTCGCGCGCGCCGTTCTTCGCCGCACTGCCGAGGAGATTGCGCAGCGCCTGGCAAATGCGTGCCGGATCGGCCATGCCGTCCAGGCTCCCCGCCGCCTCGAATCGGAATTCGCAGCGCGAATGCGCGGCGCGTGCCTGTTCCAGGGCAGCCTCGCAAATGGCGCCGATATCCGACGGCTTTGCCGTGATCGACATGCGCTTGCCGAGGCGCGCGCGTGCGAAATCGAGCACGTCCCTGATCATGCTTTCCAGCACAGCGGAACAGCGGCTGATACGCTCGACGGCTTCGGCCTTGCGCTCCTGCGGCACGTCGTCCCGCAGCAGGTAATCGCAAGCCATGTCGATGCCGCTGAGCGGCGTGCGCAAATCGTGCCCAAGCATGCCGAGGAAGAGCGAGCGGGTGCGCTCGACCTGCTCGCCGTGCATGGTGATCGCTTCACCGACCACCTGGTCTACGCACGAATGGAATGTCTGCAATTGCGCAAGCACGCCGGGCTCGATCTGCATCCCGGGAACAGGCCAGAGGCCAAGCACGCAGTGCCGCAGTGCGTGCAGTTCGTCACTTACCTGACGCAGGTTGAAGTCGGGAAGGGAGCGCAAGCCGGCACGGACGGTTGCGGGTGTCGAGGGGCTTGAGTCGTGAGAGGCCAATTCCATATCGGCCGCAACAGCCATCAGGATCGGCTTGACCTGGCTGCCAAGGAGCGGCGCTTCGGCAACGTTACCGGTCCAGCCGGCAATGATCCGGTCGATGTTGTCGACGATGAAGGTTGCCAATCTCATCCCATCTCCGCTCATCCTGGACTCGCCTGCTGCTTGCTGGAGGTGTCGATTGAATACCGGCAAGCGGGCTTGCCGGTCGAGCGGCCATTGTACAGTCCTTTAAGAAACAGCATGGGGGCATCTCCATGGCAAATGCGACGAATTCGACTTTGATTGCCCACGCTCAAAGCGGTAACAAGCGTGCACTGCACCATACGCGCATATACCGTCGATAACGAGGACAATGTCCGCAATTTCAATGACTTATCGCAACACCGCCCGCTGCGTCGCATTTGCAGCCTTCGCGCTTTTCCTGTTCAACGCTTCAGCCGTGCAGGCATTCGACTTCGACGATGTCGCTGCCAAGGCGAAACGGCTCGCCACCACCGCGTACACGAAGCCGGCAAAGAATGTTTCCAAGGCGCTGGCCAGCCTCGATTACGACCAGTACCGCGATATCCGCTTCGATCCGACCAAGTCGTACTGGCGCAATGCGAAGCTGCCGTTCGAGCTGGCCTTCTTCCACCAGGGGCGGAGCTTCGACACGCCGGTGAAGGTGCATGAGATTGTCGGCAGGAACGTGCAGGAAATCCGCTTCGACCCGAGGTCCTTCGACTACGGCACCAACGAACTCAACCCCAAGGACCTATCCGGCCTGGGCTTTGCCGGCTTCCGCGTGCACTATCCGGTGAACACGCCGAAATACAAGGATGAAGTGCTGGTCTTCCTCGGCGCCAGCTATTTCCGCGCAGTCGGCAAGGGACAACTGTATGGATTGTCCGCGCGCGGACTGGCGATCGACACCGCCCTCAGTTCCGGCGAGGAATTCCCGCAATTCACCGAGTTCTGGGTCGAACGTCCCGACAAGGCGGACAAGGACCTGCGCATCTATGCCTTGCTCAACTCGCCGCGCCTGACGGGCGCCTACCGCTTCACCTTGCGCCCAGGCATCGATACCGTCGTCGACGTGAAGGCGCAACTGCACCTGCGCGAGAACATCACGAAGCTGGGCATCGCGCCGCTGACCAGCATGTACTTCTTCGGCGAAAACCAGCGCCCACAGATCGAGGATTACCGGCCGGAAGTGCACGATTCCGACGGATTGGCGGTCCAGTCGGGAACCGGCGAATGGATCTGGCGTCCATTGATCAATCCCAGGCGGTTGCTGGTGACCTCGTATGCACTGAACAATCCTGCGGGTTTCGGATTGATGCAGCGGGATCGCCGGTTCAACAGTTACGAAGACTTAGAAGCGCGTTATGAAATGCGCCCCAGCGCCTGGGTCGAGCCGAAGGGGCAGTGGGGTGCCGGGCGGGTGGAGTTGATCCAGATCCCGACCCCGGACGAAACCAACGACAACATCGTTGCTTTCTGGGTACCCGACAACCCGCCGCGCCCCGGCGTGCCTTTCGATTTCGAATACCGGTTGCTGTGGCAGAAGGAAGCGGAAAAGCGTCCGCCGTCCGCATGGGCGGTACAGACGCGCCGCGGCCATGGCTGGGGAAAAAAGCCGGATGACAGCCTCGCACTGGCCGTCGATTTCGAAGGCCCTGCGCTGAAGAAAATGGCCTCCGGCGAAAAGGTCGAGGCCGTGATCAGCAGCGACGCCAACGGGAAGATCATGGAGACGAACACCATCCGCAACGATGCGACGGGCGGATGGCGCATGACAGTCCGGCTGCGCCGCATCGACGACAAGAAACCCGTTGAGTTGCGCGGATACCTCAGCAGCAACAGCAGCACCTTATCGGAAACGTGGAGCTACATACTGCCTCCTGATTAACCCGGATATATCACGCCGCACAGGCCGGATATTCAAATGGGATCTGACAGCCATGCCTCACAACCCGAGTAAACATGTGCCATCCGTTCAAGTTGCCGGCCGGTCTGGTGAATTATCCGGGTTGCGACGTGCACAGCGAACCGGTCCGCAGCTGGGCTCTTATCTCGACCGCCTGCCGCTCGCGGCCGAACGCCGACGCGATATCGAAGCGCGCGCTGCGTCATCGCCGCCGCATGAAGCCATGGCCAACCTGCACCATGCGTTGGCCGGCAGGCATGCGGACCGCAGCAATCCTGCCTTCGGTTCGATCGCGGCACGCTTGCAGCTCGCTTATGATCGACGCACTCCGGCCGAGCAACCGGCCGGCAATGTACGCCAACTAGATTTCGAGCGACGCAAGCATGTACGGATGCAATTCACGCCTCCGGTCAACCGCGCGCCCATGGCTCCCCATCCGTGGGGTGAACTGAATCCGATCCTGCGCTGGTCCGAATCGCGCATGCGGCGGCGTGCCGACTGGCAGCAACGCCAAGGCGAGGGCGAGCACCGCCGTCCCTGGCCCGCAGATATGCCGTTGCCTGCTGGACGCGATGACCGCGAAAATGCTCCCGACCTGCATGTGCATTGGCGCATTCGCGGAAATATCCGGCGGGTGATCCTGCTCGTGCTGATGCTCGCGCAAACGGTGCTGGCCACCTGGTACATGGCCAAGGTGTTGCCTTACCAGGGGACGGCCAAGCTGGAAATGATGCTGCTTGCGCTGTTCGCCATCCTGTTCTGCTGGGTCTCCGCAGGTTTCTGGACGGGGATGGCCGGCTTCCTTGTCCTGATACGCGGCAGGGACCGCTTCGCGGTCGCGCGGCAGGTGGACGAATCCTCCCCCATCCCGGAAGAAGCGCGCACGGCGATCGTGATGCCCATTTGCAACGAGGACGTGGCGCGCGTGATGGCAGGCCTGCGCGCGATCTATGAATCGGTGGCGCGCAGCGGCGAGCTGGAGCACTTCGATTTCTTCGTGCTCAGCGACAGTAGCGACAGCGATGTGCGCAGCGCGGAACTGGCCGCATGGGCGGAGCTGTGCCGCGTGGTCGGCGGCTTCGGCCGCATCTTCTACCGGCACCGCAAGCGGCGCGTCAAGCGCAAGAGCGGCAACATCGATGACTTCTGCCGCCGCTGGGGAAAGAATTACCGTTACA
The DNA here is from genome assembly GCA_035627275.1 of Noviherbaspirillum sp. GTDB lineage: Bacteria > Pseudomonadota > Gammaproteobacteria > Burkholderiales > Burkholderiaceae_D > Noviherbaspirillum. The sequence goes on along the minus strand of DASPMC010000004.1, from coordinate 28,355 downwards.
TGATCGTGCTGGATGCCGACAGCGTGATGAGCGGCGGCTGCATCACGAAGCTGGTGCGACTGATGGAAGCCAATCCCGGCGCCGGCATCATCCAGACCGCGCCGATTGCGGCCGGACGCGAAACGCTGTATGCGCGCATCCAGCAATTCGCCACCCGCGTGTACGGTCCGCTGTTCACTGCCGGCCTGCATTACTGGCAGCTCGGCGAGTCGCACTACTGGGGACACAATGCAATCATCCGCGTCGCGCCTTTCATGCGCCATTGCGCGCTCGCGCCCCTGCCCGGCCGCGGTTCGCTGGCCGGTGAAATCCTCTCGCACGATTTCGTCGAAGCATCCCTGATGCGCCGCGCTGGCTGGGCGGTGTGGATCGCCTACGACCTTGAAGGCAGCTACGAGGAAATGCCTCCCAACCTGCTGGACGAACTCAAGCGCGACCGCCGCTGGTGTCACGGCAACCTGATGAACTTTCGCCTGCTCACCGCGCGCGGCATGCATCCGGTGCATCGCGCGGTCTTCATCACGGGCGTGATGGCCTACCTGTCAGCGCCGCTGTGGTGCCTGTTCCTTGCCTTGTCGACGGGCATGCTTGCACAGCACGCGCTGACCGAGCCGGCGTATTTCACCCAGCCGCGCCAGCTGTTCCCGATCTGGCCGCAATGGCACCCGGACAAGGCCATCGCGCTGTTTAGCGCGACCGCGACCTTGCTGTTCATGCCCAAGCTCTTAAGCGTGCTGCTGGTCTGGGTGCGTGGCGCGCAGGCATTCGGCGGATGGTTGCGCGTGCTCTCGGGCATGCTGCTGGAAGTGCTGTTCTCGATGCTGCTGGCACCGGTACGCATGCTGTTCCACACCTGGTTCGTCTCCGCCGCCTTCCTCGGCTGGGCGATCCATTGGAAGTCGCCGCCGCGCACGGATTCGGAAACCGGCTGGCGCGAAGCGCTCGCCAAGCATGGATCGCATATGCTGCTCGGCGTGGCGTGGGCTGCCGGTGTCTATCTGCTCAACCCGTCCTTCCTGCCCTGGCTGCTGCCGATTGCAGGCGGGCTGGCGCTGGCGGGGCCGGTATCGGTGCTGTCGAGCCGGGTGTCGCTCGGGAAGTGGTTCCGCAAGGCGAAGCTGTTTGCGATTCCCGAAGAACTGTCACCACCGCCTGAACTGCAGGCGACGGAACAATATCACCGCGCTACAACAAGGACGGCGACATTTTCCGACGCCGCCGCCGACCCGGTGCTGAATGCGCTTGCGTGCGCCGCCGGCAGGCCGCGGCCGAGTGCGGACGTGGGCATCGTGATAACGCCGGCACTGATCCGGGGTGGTCCGGATCAGCTGGGGAATGCGCAGAAGAATGCGCTGCTCGACGATCCGCATTCCCTTTCGCAACTGCATCTGCACCTGTGGTCGTCGCCGCTGGCTCCGGGACACTGGGAGAGCGGTGATTAGGCATCGCATGGCTTATGCCTGCGATCTGCTCCATACAGGGACGCGTGCATCGGCGTCCTGCATTTTCCCGCGGCGCGATATCTCTACACGAAAAATACCAAACCTCATTCGAATGGAGTCGTCAGTTCCGTCTCATTCGTATCCACCACGAAAACCGCGAGGAGCTTGGCCGGTTTCGTCTTGCTGGCATTGGCGCTGACACGGTGACGGTCGCCAGGCAGCTCGGAGAAGTTCTGTCCGGCCTTGTAGGTGGTCACTGGTCCGTCGTTGACCTGGCTGCGTATCGCGCCCTCAAGCACAGTCGCGTAGATGAAGGCGGACTTCGCATGCGTGTGACCAGGCGAGTAGCCGCCCGGACCGTATTCGACGAGTACGCCCTTCATGCTCTTGCCGGGGACGTTCGGAAGTTCGTGCTGGTAGACGAGGGTCACCTTGGCGTTCTTCGCCTTCGGCGCATCCGCGAGGACGCTGCCGAACGGCAGGGTGGCGACAAGCAGCAAACAGAGAATGCGTTTCATGGAGATCTCCTTGGGTTGACGGATGGGGAATCAGGCCGCTGCCTTTGAGCGGCGGAGCCATTCGTCAAGACCGATGCGACCGAGGCGCGCCTCGCCCAGCGGCACGAGCGAATGCTCCTCGACGCGGCCGCCGAAGTATCGGGCCTCGAGGTCACTCACGACCTCACGCGGATCGTTGATCGCCTTCAGATAGCGGGCGATGAAGTCGTTGAACGGCGCGCGTTCCGGGCCGGCGATCTCGACGATGCCGTTGCGCGGCGCCGCGAGCGCCACGTCGGCAACGATGGCAGCAACGTCGTCCGACGCAATGGGCTGGAACAGGCCGGGCGAAAGCCTGACCATGTTCCCATCCGTACTCGAAGCGGCGATGCCGCCGAGGAATTCCATGAACTGGGTCGAGCGGATGATGGTGTAAGGGATGCCGGAAGCCTCAATCAGTTTCTCTTGCGCGATCTTGGCGCGGAAATAACCGTTGTCGGGCATCCGGTCGGTTCCGACGATGGATAGCGCGACATGGTGCCGGACGCCGGCTGCGGCCTCCGCCGCAAGGACGTTGCAGCTGGACGTCTGGAAAAATTCCAGCACGGCCTGATCTTCCCATGCGGGCGCGTTGGCGAGGTCAATCACCACTTGCGCACCGGCCATGGCCTCCTGGAGCCCCTCGCCGGTGATGCTGTTGATGCCGCTTTTGGGGGAGCCGGCGACGACCTCGTGGCCGCCCTGGCGCAGAATGGCGACGGTCTTCGAGCCGATCAGCCCGGTGCCGCCGATGACGACGATTTTCATGATTTGCCTTTCCTTCAGATAAAAAAACATGCCCTGACAGGCCATTGAAAAACGTAGCGAGCCGGGATTGATTCCGGGAAGCACTAGCGTACGAGGCGTACGCTGAGCATCGGAGGCGTCAAGGTCGGCTCGCGCAGTAGCCATTCAATAGCCTGCCAGGCGTCTTCCATGTCTGTAAGACGGCAGGGGGGAGCGACTTGTGACAGGCAATCGGACTTTTTTTGAGAAAGCGATCGATTTTCCGTCGAGGGCCGCATAGAGCTGGCGCCGGCACATGGAGTTGCCGGCTAGTGATGATGGTGCATACCCGGCAGGTGCAGCGGATGATGCAGGTCCTTGTAGGACTTGTCATGTTCGAGCAGGTGGATCACCGCCTTGACGATCGCGTACATCACGGCGCGCTCCCGGTTCGGATGGTCTTCGAAATGCACGATCACCGGCCCGGCCTTGACGGTGCTGGGGCGCCTCTCGCCTTCTTCCTTGTGGAAGCTGAGCGGAATGCCGTACTGGGTAAGGAGCGCGCCACACGCATGCCAGTCGCGAGTCCATTGCGGCACCGGTTCGGTATTGACCCACAGCGTGCCCGCGCTGTCGCTATACTCCTCGACCTCGTGCCCGAGCAGTTGAGCGAGATGACGCTCTTTTGCCACGCAACTGCGGAAATATTCTTCGTCGCTCATGCGCATGGAGTTTCCCTTTTGCAACTTTGTGGTCTGGCGGCGTATGATTCAGCTTAGCATCGTGCTGCAAGCTGGCAAGCAGCTTTCTTTTGAGACAACGATCCGGGATAATCCGTTCCACGGAGGGTGTTATGAGTTGGTTTGGGGGGCGCGTTCGGTCGAGAAGGGATACAGTGCTAGGCGCGGCGCGCCGCTCAGGGTGGGGCCCTGAGCAAGCGTCGCAACACCGCAATGCGTCCCTTCTCGACCGAACCCTCCGGGCAGCCCCGATAACCGGCCGTCTGCGGTGTTGCAGCTCCTTGCCGTGGAACCACCACGTCGCGTCGCCGCGCCTTGCATTCGGCCGGTTCTCGGGGCTGCGCGCCCCCCAAACCAACTCATAACACCCTCTATGCTTCCGCCCGATCCGATCGAAGACCGCCTGTACGTGTTGCGGACGCGTTGGGAACGCTATGTCGCCGAGGGACGTTTCGAGCAGTTCATCGAGTTCGCGGTAGCGGTCAACAGCCTCGCCGAATACTTCAACCGCCTGCGCCTGCCCGGCCTGGTGCGACTGTGCGAAGGCCTGGAAAACGCCGCGCTGGCGAAACTGGGCGACGAAGGCACGCATCCGATTCCGAAGCAAGACGTTCTTTCGCTGCAGCGCCAAGTCGATGCGCTGCTGGGCGCGGTCGCCACTTCCCGTCCGTCTGCATCGGAACGCCGTAACGAAGAACCGACCGCCTCGGCGGATGTGGACTGGATCAAACCGCGCGCGATCTGGATGGTCGCGGCGCCGGAAAAGCGCGACATGGCCGACGGGCTGGCGCGCCAACTCAAGTTCTTCGGCTTCAAGATTTTCCCGCTCGACTGGAATGCCGCGCGTCTGCCGGAAGACATGCCGCTCGCGGTACTGTTCATTCCGCCGGGCGAGGAGTCGGACGCGAAGCTGCTCGACTGCATTTCGGTGATCCGCAAGAACTGCCCGGCCAGCCAGCTGTTCTATCTCGGCGTGCAATCGGCGATCGAACCCATCGTCGAGCTGATGCGCGCCGGCATCGACGTCACGATTCCTGCCGAAGACCAGCCGGCGATGGTGCTCAACTGCGTGCTCGACCTGGTGCAGAGCAACGAACAGGAGCAGTACCGCGTGCTGGTGGTGGAAGACTCCCGCGTCGCGGTCGCGCTGATCCAGCGCACGCTGGCGCAGCACGACATCGACACGCGCGCGATCAACGATCCGGCCAAGCTGCTGGAAGCGCTCGAATCCTACAAGCCCGACCTGGTGCTGATGGACATGTACATGCCGCGCTTCAACGGCGTGGAAGCGACGCGCGTGCTGCGCCAGATGGCTGCCTACAGTGCACTGCCCATCGTCTACCTGTCCGGCGAATCGGATGTGGGCATGCAGGTCGAAGCCCTGCGCCTCGGCGGCGACCAGTTCCTGATGAAGCCGTTCAACCCGGTACTGCTGGCGGCGGTAGTCAAGACCCGCATTGAACGTTTCCGCGAGACGCGGCGCTCGACGCGGCTGGACGGCCTGACCGGCCTGCTCAACCATACCGCGGCCAAATCCCGCCTGCAGGCGATGGTGCGGGAAACCGAAATGCAGGGCGCGCTCACGGTGGCGATGATCGATATCGACCACTTCAAGGCGATCAACGATACCTACGGACATCCGGTAGGTGACCAGGTGATCCGCGGTCTGGCGTGGCTGCTGAAAGGCCGCTTGCGCTCGGTGGACCTGATCGGGCGCTACGGCGGCGAGGAATTCATGATCGCGTTGCCGGGTGTCGACCTGTCGCGCGCGATCCCGGTGATCGACCGCATCCGCCGCGATTTTTCGGCGCTTCCGCATGCGCATCCGGAGGGTGCGCTGTATGCGACCTTCAGCGCCGGTGTGGCCGCCTTTCCAAGCATCCATCACACCGCCGCCGGCCTGACGGAAGCGGCCGACCAGGCGCTGCTGCAAGCCAAGCGCCTCGGGCGCAACCGGGTGGAGACGGCGGAGTAGCGATCAGGCGGCGGCCAGGCGCCAAAGCGAAGTGACTTCAGCCGCGCGTGCGGCGTGCAGCGGATCGGAGGGATCGGTTGCCTTCGAATGCTTCGGCCGCGCGTCCAGTTTCCCGATCACCTTCAAACCCGCCTGCGCAATCCAGCCCATCAGCTCGTCGCGCGTCCGCAGCCCGAGATGTTCGGCCAGGTCGGACAGGATCAGCCACCCTTCCCCGCCCGGCTCGAGATGCCCAGCGAGGCCTTCGAGATAGCCGCGCAGCATGCGGCTGTCGGGGTCGTAGACGGCATATTCAATGGGTGAACTCGGCCGTGCCGGTACCCATGGCGGATTACAGACGACAAGCGGCGCCCTGCCCGGCGGGAAAAGGTCGGCCGTGACCAGATCCACCTGCTTCATCAAGCCGAGCCTGTCGATATTCTCCTTCGCGCATGCCAGCGCACGCGCATCCTGGTCGGTCGCCACGACGCGAGCGACACCCCGGCGCGCCAGGACGGCGGACAACACGCCGGTGCCGACGCCGATGTCGAAGGCGAGCGCTTTCGACGGCAGCGGCGCCTGCGCCACGAGGTCAACATATTCGCCGCGCACCGGTGAAAACACGCCGTACCACGGATGGATGCGCGCACCGAGCGCCGGAATCTCGACACCCGTCTTGCGCCATTCGTGCGCGCCGATCAATCCCTGCAGCTCGCGCAGCGAGGTGACATACGGCTCGTCTGCCGGCCCGTACGCTTCCTCGCAGGCCGTGGCCACATCCGGTGCGCGGCGCAAGGGCACGACATGGCCAGGCTCGAAGGGCAACAGCAGCATCCCGAGGATCCGCGTGCGCTGTGCCTGCGCCTTGCGATGCAGGTGGAAGGCTTCGGCAGGCGTTGCAGGCGGCGTCTTCCCGGTCTTGGGCTTGCGGTCGGTGCGGCGCGCCAGCGCCTGCAGCAACTGGCGGGCATTCTGGAAATCTCCGCGCCACAACAGGGCCGTGCCTTCACAGGCGAGCCGGTAGGCGGCGTCGGCATTCATGCGGTCGTCGGCAATGACGACACGTTTCGGCGGCGGCACGCCTGCTTCGGAGCGCCAACGGGCAGAGCGTTCCTGGCCTGCCTCGTTCCAGTGGATGACAGGATTTGCGCTCATCGTCGGAAATTGGTTGGATGCAAGAGGTCCGGCCGGATGCGTGGCCGGAAACGCGCATTCTATCCCAGGGACGTCGTCGCGTCAGAGCTGCGCCAGCAGCATGTGGCCCGGCCGCCGGTAGACCTGCCCGCTCGTGCGCGGCAATTGCAAGCGCGCATTGATCGCGTCGGCGCCGATATCCTCCACTCGCGAATAGCCAAGAGCGGTGAGGTCGCGCACAAGTTCGTCAGGACGGAATCTGCTCTTCCACGGCTCGCCCAGCCGCGCGTAACGCCAGGACAGGCCGGCGGTCAGCATGCGCTCGAACGAGCTCAGTTCGCTCGGATGGAGGATGTAATCGAAGATGACCGTGCTGCCTTTGCACATCGTGTCGGCAATGTGCTTCATTGTCGCCATCACTGCGTCGCGGGAGAGATATACCGTCACGCCAAGCCATGAAAAGAAGGCGGGCTGGTCGAGGCGGAAACCGGTTTTCGCCAACCGCTCGGCAAGCGCCTGGGTTTCGAAGTCCACGGAAGTGAACGTGAGGGATGCCGGCAACGGGATCTTGGAGTCAGTGAGACGGTCGCGCTTCCAGGCCTGGGTGGACGGATGGTCGGCCTCGAAGACGCGCAGCTTCGACGGCGGGTAGGGATTGCGGTAGGCGAAGGTATCGAATCCGGCGCCAAGGATCACGTACTGCCGGATACCGCGCTCGATGGCGAGATGCAGTTCGTCCTCGGCGATGCGGCTGCGCGCAGCCAGCGCGAGGCGCATTGCGCGTTCCAACCGGTTGCCTTGATCAACCCCGGACTGGATCTCCTCCGCCTTGGGGGCGTCGAGTATTTTCAATGCGATGGGGTCGTCGATAATCCGGTCGATGTCGCAGACCTGGTGCCGTGCCCGGGCGACCGCACAGCGGTAAGCCGTTTCGCTTGGACGATCTTGCCGCATGCTGCCTCCTGTGCTGTTTTCAGGAAGTGTAAAAGGCGCGGCAGGCGCGTCGGTACTAGAGATTCTACGTAGACGAGGGGGATGCGACCGGTGCCGGTTTGCCTTCCTCGGATTCCACCAGCCGTACATTCCGGACGGTCATCGGCTTGCCGCATTCGGAGCAGCATTGCCCCGGACGAGAGAGTTTGCCGCACTCGGTGTGCATCAAACGCACCGGCGGAGCGTCCTCGCGCGGCAGCCAGTCGTCGCCCCAGCGCATCAGTTCCATCACGACCGGGAACAAGGCCACGCCAGATGGCGACAGCTCGTACTTGAACCGCACCGGGCGCTCCTGATAGGGGCTCTTCCTGACGAGACCGCTGTCGACCAGCCGCGCGAGGCGGTTGGTGAGGATATTGGTCGCCGCGCCGGTCTGCTTCTGCAGTTCGTCGAAACGGTGGGCGCCGCGAAACAGCGCGCGCAGCACCAACAGCACCCATTCGTCACCGATCAGGCGCACCGACCGGACGATCGGGCAAGTCAGCGGCGCACAGGGTTTCTCGGATTTTTCAGGCTTTTCCATGTTTTCGATTGTACTAACTTGCAAAATAAAAGTCACTGGTTTATGATGGAATCGTCGCTTGCAAATTGCAAGTCACTCCACCACCAGGGAGCGGCTTCTTTTTGACAAGTTGCCAGGCTGCGGCATGGATCTGCCGCCCTTACTTTACTGTGGAGAATTCAAATGAACGCCAAACTGTCCAGCATCGCCCTCGCCCTCATCGCCACGTCCGCCGCCGCATTCGCGGCCGATCAGCCCCTCACTCGCGCCGAAGTGCGCGCCGAACTCGAGCAAGCCTACGCCCGCGGCGAACTGAACCGCCAGGCTGAATTCGTCGAGCACCTGACTGTCGCGCCGTCGAAAACACGGACTGCTGTCCGGGGCGAACTCGACCAGGCGGTCGCGCAAGGCAAGTCCGGCACGCAACAAACGGAATTCGTCGAACACACCGCCACTGCCGGCGGCAAGTCCCGCGCGGAAGTTCGTGCCGAACTTGAGCAGGCCTACGCGCGCGGCGAGGTCGGTCAACAGAGCGAATTCGTGGAACACACGCAGGTTGCCACCAGCAAGACGCGCGACGAGGTGCGCGAAGAAGCGATCCGCGCGGCAAAAGCGCGCGTCAACGCCTCTTCGGGCAGCTGATGGAAGTCTTGAGACTTAAGTAAGCATCCACCAACCGTCTGTCTCATCCATATCCTGGGTATGGACTTGGCCCGCCTGCGCGGGCCTTTTTTCTGCGCCGCCAGCATGCATTTCACTCCACGATCCCGGCAGTTCGTCGCATCTCCGTGGTGCCGCCGGGAGCGGACGCGTATCGTGCAACCATCTTTCAAGGAGGCAGAAATGGAAAACACACAAGCGACGAAGCACCGCAACAAAGGCCTGTTCTTCCCGCTCATGCTGATCCTCGTCGGCATGGTCATCCTGCTGGAGCGGAACGGCCTGGTCGACCGCCAGGCAATCCTGCAGCTGCTGCCGCTCGCTCCCATCGCCGTCGGCGGCACGCTGCTTATTGCACGCCTTCGTCGCAGGATGGGGTAGGACCATCATGGCGACCGACATTGTCCTGTTCTTGCGCGACAGGATCCCGCATGGGAAACTGGTCGACGCGCTGTCGCGGCTTTTCGGCCTCGACCATCAAGAAGACGGCCCGCTCATCGTCGACTACACGGAAGGATTTGCAACCGGCGTCGGCATCGCCGTCAACAGCGAGACGAGCATTCGCGATATGGCGTCGGAGCTGGCCCGGCAGCTCTGTACCGAGGTACTGCTTGAAGTGAACCAGGCCGGCATGGGCAGCTCGGACTGGCTGCTGTTTTACCCCGATTCGCCGCGAGCGATGCCGGCGCAACTGGTCGAACTGCGGCATGGATTGACGGCGACAGTCCAGAAAAGGAAAACGGCAATCGGTGCGCGTGCAGTGTATGCGTGAGCAGTTCGTGGATGAGGCCGGCAGACTGGTAGAAGGCGCTTTGCGGGCCGAAAGAAATCTAGCAGGCTGTTGAAAAACGTAGCGAGCGAACCGAGATTGATGCCGAGAAGCGCAGGCGTCAAGATCGGCTCGCGCAGTCGTTTTTCAACAGTCTGCTAGCGCTTCTGGCCGAAATAGCGTCCGCCCGGCATCGATTCCTGGTACTTCCGCTCCGCGATGGTCCAGAGTTTCGACGACCGCGGGTTGCGGTCGTCGAAAGCGCGCCGTTGTTCGGCTGCCCGCACGGCATCGGATTCTTCCAGCGCCTGTGCGACGCCGGCCTTGAACGCCTCGCGGAAGCCTTCCGAGGACAGGCACTTGGCGTTGCTGCCGACGACGATGACCATAGAATTTCCGTCGCGAGTGAATCCGCATTCGGCATATGCGAACGCGGGCAGGAGCAGCAAGATGGCAATGAAATGTTTCAGCATTGGCAACCTCTCAAATGGCGCAGGCATGCCAAAGCATGGAGCTTGACTTCGCTCCGGAAGGCGGCCCCGCTACCATGAGAGAACACGTCTCTTTTAGGCCGGAAGCTTTGCGTCCCGGCCTTTCGACCGGTTTGCCCTGCGTGAATTGTTAGGGAAGTATAGCAGGTGATTTAGGATTTTGTATCCGTATGGAAACTTTTTGAATTGTTACTGATTTTCCTCAAATCAATGCGCCGCCAGCACAGGCGCGCTTTTTTGTTTACCATTAAAAGCACGACTGTTCGTATTTTTTAATTCCGCCAACCCGATGACGACGCATCCCTTCGACCAGGCCATTGCACTTGAACCGCAAGGCGCCGACCTCTTTGCCGGCCATACCTCTGAACACTACTGGAACGCCATTTCGCCTTTCGGCGGCACCACGGTCGCCACCCTGCTGCAGGCGATCCTGTTGCATCCGCAACGCCTGGGCGATCCGCTGGCGATGACGGTCAACTTCGCCGGGCCGATCCGGAAAGGCGCCTTCACGGTCCGCGCGCATCCGGTGCGCACCAGCCGCTCTACCCAGCACTGGCAGATGGAAATCCGTCAGGACGGCGAAGCGGAACCGCTGATCACGGGCACCGCCGTCTTCGCAGTGCGCCGCGATGCCTGGTCCGACACCGAGTCGGCGATGCCGAATGCGGTTGCTCCGGAAGCGTTGCCACGCTATGCATCGCCGGCCAACGTGCCCTTCCTTGAGATGTACGACATGCGCTACGTCGACTGCAATCCGCTTGCGGGCGGCGCCGACAGCGCGACGCAATGCTGGATTGGCGATGTGCCGTCGCGCCGCCTCGACTTCGCATCGATTGCGGCGCACTGCGATACCTTCATTCCACGGCTGTTTGTGCGCAAGGGCGGCCCCACACCGATTGCGACCATTTCCCTCACCATCAACTTCCACGTTGACGGCGCGGCACTCGAAAAACTGGAAGGCCATCACACCTTTGCGAAAGCAAAGGCCAATGCATTCAACGGCGGGTACTACGACCAGGAGGGACAGGTCTGGTCGCGAAACGGCATCCTGCTGGCCACCACGCATCAGATGGTCTGGTATAGGGACCAGTCGCTGTAGCAGGCTGTTGAAAAACCACTGCGCGCTGCCGGCTCAGCGCTTCGGATTCTGCCCGTAGTACAGCACGGCCTGCTGTACCGGCAGTTCCATCGACGACGATTTCTGTCCGGGAGGACGGCGCGCGACACGCACGGGCTGGGGTGAACTGTCTTCCATGTGCTTCACCGACGCCACCAGGTTGGCACGAAACGCCTCGCGGAATTTCCCGGAGGCGAAGCACTTGTTGTCGGCCTGCTTGCCGACGACGATGATCATTTCGCCATCACCGCTGGCGAATCCGCATTCGGCCCAGGTGGCGGCGGGGACGAGCAGGAGGACGGCGAGGGCTTGCTTCAACATGTCTGTTCTTGTCGTCAGACAGGGCATGCCATCGTTGATGCGAGACTCCGCGTTCAGGAGGCGGCTCCGCTACCATGAGAGTTTCTCTTTTAGGCCGGAAGCTTTGCGTCCCGGTCTTTCAACCGGTTTGCCCTGTGAGGGTTACATTGCGAGAAAGTATACCAAGATGATCTCGATTGCGCCGGCGGGGTCCTCGATCGGGCCTCGCCTCCTTGATACTAGTCAGGAATCTTCAGTGCCGAGCCCGGCGGCTCTCTGCACTTCGCTCCAGTCGGGCAGCAATTTCTTCAGCCGGTACAGCCTCTGGCGGTAACGCCCTTCGGGCCCTGAGGGCCCGCAATCCATGCCCTCCAAAGAGCGTGCGATGCGATTGATTTCGGCGCGCTGCTCATCGTTATTCACGAGGATGAGACGGCGCCTGCCGCGGGCATAGGCCGCACGGATATCAACCACCAGGCAATGCCCGCGATCGGCAGAAGCCAGATCGATCAGCAGTGCCTCCGGAATCGACAGGCCGAAACGCGCAGCGAGCGCAATGCGCGCCTTCATGATAACGGGCACCTTGAACGCATGCGCGGCCAGCTGTCTCTGCGCGGCGATCGCCCAAGGAGACGGCGACGCATGCGATGCAAGTTTTTCCATGTGCGCCGCCGACTCGCCGCACCCTTGGGCTGCCGCCTTCTGCAGCCAGTAGACCGCGAGCACGTCACGTGTCTGGTCGCCCTTGCGTCTGCGCCAAATCATCATGCCGAGTTCTCTCTGGCCGGCGTGATACCCGGCCGATGCAGCCTTGCAAAGGTAGTGATGTGACTGCGCGAGGCTGCGCTGGGAGAACTCGGATTTCTGGTAAATCCGCGAGATGGCATACCAGGCCTCGCCAAGCCCTTGCTCGCCGGCGAGCAATAGCCAGCGGATCGCTTCCTTGTAATTCGCAATTCCGTCGATGCCGTCGATGCGTTTGCCGTTGACATCCATGCGAGCCAACAGCAATCCCATCGCGAGTTGCGAATCGCTGTCGCCGGCAGCCGCCGCACACTCGAGGAAGCCCATTGCCTCTTGCTTGTCACCATCCGCGCTTTTCAGCAGCGCGTGCGCTGTGCGTGCCAGCAGGCTCACCTCTTCCGCCGACAGCTGCAGCAGGCGCGCCATGGTCATCGGCAGCGTTGCATTACTTCACGCGCCAGCGGCAACGACCAGCGCAGGAAGGCGGTGTAATCGGCGACGGCCCATGCCTGTTCGGCCAGCACACGGCGTGCGGACGGCAAACTGGCGTCCGCCGCGCCGACCGTCCGCCCGAGAGGCGACACCGGCTTCGCTCTTGCGGCAACGAGGGAAGTCGCGCCGGTTTCCAACTGCGACAGGCGCGCACCTGCTGGCGCAGCGTCCGGCGCATGCTGCTGAAGCAGCCATTGCGCATCCGCATTTGCTGCCTGTGCCATCGAACGCAATATGCGTATCGCTCTCGCATACCATGCCGCTCGCAACTGGGGATTGCCCAGGACGAGGCGCGCCAGTGTCAGCCCTGCGCGTTGCACGCCCGACTCGAATGCCCGCTCGTACCAGGACAGCAAGGCAACCTTATCTGTAGCGACACAGGCAAAGTCGTAGGGAATGTGTTCGCCAATCAGAAGCCATGCGTCGGCAACTTCCTGGCGCGCTGCCCGTTCGAGCCAGTACAAGGCAGAGTTGATGTTCTTCGGCAGGCCGTTGCCGCCGAAGAGATAGTGCCTTCCAAGTGCGACTTGTGCTGCTGCGTCGCCTGCACGCGCCGCGCGGATGACCGGCAGTAAATCACGAGTTGCCATGCTTGCTTTGCCTGTGTGGAGAAGCGAAGCGCATTGCTCCGCAAGATGAAGGAATGCGTAGCGTAACTATTTGGCAACATCGCCTGTATCCGTAATTTCACTTACTGTCCGCGCCTTCTCGGTGATGGCGAACGGCATTGCGGTTACTTGGCGCGATGAGCGGTACAAAATCGGTGCCATGTTGCGATCTGCGCACATGCCGTTGTGAAAACACGACGTGATTTCGCGTCCTCCATCGGCTTTTGACCAGCCGGCTTTCGTCATCGCACCAAGCCTCTGGATTACCCTCCAGCACTGCCTCTATCGTTCAGTGCATCCGCTGCTGCGGATATCACTTCCTGGATGATCCCCTTAACGCAAGGAACAAGAATGAAGAAATCGCTACTCGCTCTTGCCGTCATCGGCAGCTTTGCCGGTGCCGCTTCGGCCCAAACCAACGTGAGCATCTACGGTATCGTCGACGCCGGCATCGTGCTGGAACGCGGCGGTGCGGCAGGCAGCGTCTCCAAGCTGACCAGCGGCGTCGCTTCCGCTTCGCGCATCGGCTTCCGCGGCACCGAAGACCTCGGCGGCGGCCTGTCCGCGAACTTCGTGCTGGAAAACGGCTTCAATGAAGATACCGGCGCACTGACCGGCGGCCTGCTGTTCGGCCGCCAGGCATTCGTCGGCCTGAAGGGCGGCTTCGGCGCCGCCAACTTCGGCCGCCAGTACACCCCGCACTACCTGGTTTCCGCCGCTGCCGACCCGTTCGGCAACGGCACGGCCGGCCGCTTCTCCAACCTGATGGCGAACTCCGGCACCCGCATGGACAACAGCGTCAAGTACACCTCGCCGACCATCTCCGGTTTCACGGCCGACCTCGCATACGGTTTCGGTGAAGTCGCCGGCGACTCCTCCCGCAGCCGTGCGGTGGGCGCCTCGCTGCAGTACGCAGCAGGTCCGGTGCGCGTGGGCCTGGGCTACCACAAGCTGAACAACGCAACCGCAACCGACGACGCAGAGAACCTGGTGCTAGGCGGTTCCTACGACTTCGGCGTGGCCAAGGCATTCCTGGCCTACGGTCAGAACGAAGGCACCGGCACCGTCGACAACAACGACCTGCTGGTCGGCGTGAGCGTGCCGTTCGGTCCGCACAAGGTGATGGCTTCGTACATCCGCAAGGATGACGACTCCACGCTGAACCGCGATGCCAACCAGATCGCTCTGGGCTACACCTACTCGCTGTCCAAGCGCACCGACTTCTACGCTGCCTATGCACGCATCGACAACAAGCGTGGCGCGACCTTCACTGTCGGCAACAACACCGAAGCCGGTTCGGGTGACAAGGCGTTCAACCTCGGCGTTCGCCACACGTTCTGATGCCAGAATTGCCGCCCTCACCACGTACGTGTGGGATGGCTTGTGTTGTGAGGGGTGGCATATTGCGCATTGAAAGCGGGGCCGTTGCAAGGACCGGACAATCCGGACCTCGAAGGCGCCGCTGCAAATAATCCCAAGGTGTTGTCTCTACCATATCAGTCGATATGGCTTCGCCCGCACGCTGCTGCGGGCTTTTTTTCGCCTGTACAATGGGCGCGGTACGGCGTCCGGCGCATGGGAAAACCACCGACCGGATTCTCACACCGTAATTTGTTTGACGAACTTATCTCAGGTTAAGGAAAACCCATGCTCTCTTGTTTAGCATGGGGCGCGCAGTGACATCGACAATTTCAGGAGGTGCGCAGTGCAGCATTACTACGTCGACAATCAGGCCAAGGAAAACGGAGTTCACGAAGTGCATACCCCTCGTTGCTCCTATCTTCCGGAAGGCGAAAACGGTCTATACCTGGGATCCTTCACCAACTGCAGCGACGCGCTTCACGCTGCCAGCGGACACTACGAGAAGGTGAACGGGTGTTCCTGGTGCTGCAGCACCTGCCACACCGAGTAACGCTCCCCGTTCTCCGCGCCCTGACAAGGCGCTGCAGTCAGCCGAATCGCATGTCGGCGACGAAGGGATTGCTTTTTCGTTCGTCGCCGAAGGTCGAGGCTGGGCCGTGCCCGGGCACGAACATGACGTCGTCGCCCAGCGGCCAGAGTTTGTTGCGGATGGAATCGATCAGCGTGTCATAGTCGCCGCGCGGGAAATCGGTGCGACCGATAGAACCCTGGAACAGCACGTCGCCCACCTGCGCGAGGCGGACTTCCCGGTGGAAGAACACCACATGGCCCGGCGTATGCCCGGGGCAATGCAGCACTTCGAGCGTTTGCGCGCCGAAGGACACCGTGTCGCCGTCGTTCAGCCAACGGTCCGGTTCGAACGCATCCGCATGCGGGAAACCGACGCGGCGGCAAGCTTCCGGCAGCTGGTCGATCCAGAACCTGTCGTCGATGTGCGGACCTTCGATCGGCACGCCGAATTCCTTGCGCACCAAGTCGGCCGCGGCGCAGTGGTCCATATGGCCGTGCGTGAGGAAGACCTTTTCCAGCGTCACGTCCAGTTGCTTGAGTGCGTCGCGCAGGCGCGGCACCTCGCCACCCGGGTCGACCAGCGCAGCGCGTCTGGTCTGCTCACAAACCAGGATGCTGCAATTCTGCTGATAGGGCGTGACGGGGACGATGGCACATTTCATAACAGTGGCGCAGGACGGTGAAAGGTAGGGAGTATGCCACGGCGGCTCGCTACGCGCCGCCTTCCCGGAAGCGCCGTATTGCCGCATCCACCATCCCTTCCGGGCTGCCGCTGCCCGCACGCGCTGCGCGCAGGAAGGCGGCGTCGTTGCCTTCGCTGGCCGCGCGACGAATGTGCTCCAGCGCCGCAAAGCCGCCTAGCGATTCGGCGTAGGGTTCGATCCGTTGCAGGGTCGCGAGTATGTCGTCGCGTATCACGACCGTCTCGTGGCTCTGCGGATGGACCATCGCACCCTCAAGGCCGAAACGGCAAGCCTGGAAGCGGTTGTAGTTGTACACGAGGTAATCGTCTTCGGCGGGCATCGGCTCCGCGCCTTCCATCAGGTAGCTGCACAAGGCCTGGAGATAGCCGGCCAGCGCGGCGGCGCGCTCCACGGTCAGCGGCGTATCGCAGACCCGGAGTTCGATCGTTCCGTATTCCGGCTTGGGCCGGATGTCCCAGTAAAAATCCTTCATGCTGCGGACGATGCCGGTATCTTCCATGCGCGCGAAGTAATCGCGCACGAAGTCTTCCCAGCGCAGCAGGAAGGGCGCGCGCCCGCTCAGCGGAAATGCAAACACCGAGTTCAGCCGGGCCGAATTGAACAGCGTATCGCTGCCCTGGAAATACGGCGATGAAGCGGACAGCGCGATGAAGTGCGGAATGTAGCGGTTTAGCGCATGCAGCAGCTGCAAGGCATCGTCGCCCGACGCGCAGCCGACGTGGATGTGCTGGCCGAACACGGTGAACTGCTTGGCCAGGTAGCCGTAGAGCGCAGACACTTCCTTGAAGCGCGTCTTGGAAAAGATCTTGCGCTCCGACCATTTCTGGAACGGATGGGTGCCGCCGCCACACACACCAACGTTGAGCATGTCGCCCGCTTGTACCAGGCTGTCGCGGATTTCGTGCAATTGCGCGAGCAGCTCGCCGTAGTTCGAGTGCACGCCGGTCGCGATCTCGATCATGCTTTCCGTGATCTCCGGCACGACCTGGCCCGGGAAGGGTTTGCGTCCGAGCAGATGGAGCATGTCGGGACTGGCATCGACCAGGTCAAAGTCGCTCAGGCTGACCAGTTGCAGCTCCAGTTCGACGCCGAGCGTCAGTGGGTGCGAGGATTTGAAGGCTTCCAACGTCATGTCATTCCTCCTTCTCGGCGGTTTCGCCGGCCAGTTTCAGCGCCCATTGCGTCAGGAGCGGGCCGATGATCGCGAGGAACAGGGTCGCTGCGGCAAGCGGCGCGAGCTGGTCCATCAGGTCGATCCCCATATAGCGCGTGCGCACCAGCATCGCGATTACCAGCACCGACATCGGCGACAACGCGACCGCAGTGAGCAGGCCCTTACGCAAGGTCGTGCCGCTGACGCGCGAAAATACCAGGACGCCGGCGAGCTTCGCAACGAAACGTGCAGCGAGCATGGCAAAGGCAATCGTGAAACCGGTCGCAATGCGCGGCCATGCGAGCGCGGAGCCGATGAACACGAACAGAAGCACGGTGAGCATGTCGCCGAGCACACCGAAGTTGCGCTGCGCCTGCCCCAGGGTGACGCGGCGATGGCGCGCGACGAATCCAAACGTAAGCGCGGCCAGCACGGGAGACATCTTGAGCGCCTGCGCCAGTGCACACAGCAGGATGACCGCAACGGCGAATGCCATGGTGGCGTCGCGGCCCAGCGTACCCAGCTTGCGCAGCAGTGCCGGCGTGGCGAAACCGAATGCAACCCCGAGCGCGCCGGACACGACCAGCAGGACCAGGCTGTTGGACACTGCCCCCAGCAGGCTGCCCGAATACTGGAAGGTCCACAGGCCGATGATGATGTTGAACACAAAGACTGCAATCACGCAGTTCAATGCCGACAGGTGCAGCGCACGCTCGGTGACCTGTCCGGAGCTGCGCTGCTCGTTCACCACGCGCAGCACTTCCGCCGGCGACGTGGCAATCGCCAGCGAGGCCAGGAGCATCGCGGCAAGCGGCGCCATGCCGAACGCGTCCGCAACGGCGAACACGATGGCGAACGTAGCCGCAGACTCGAGCAGGCCGGTGGCGCCGATCCACGGGTTGGCGCGAAGCCAGCGCAGGTTGATCCGGTAACCGAATTCGAAAAGGATGAGGCCGAACGCGATATTGGCGAACAGCATCGCGGCGCTTTCGCTCGGCAGCGGCAGCAGGCCGGTCTGTGCATGGGACAGCAGGAAGCCTGTCAGTGCGTAGACGGTAACGCGCGGCAGGCCGGCGAAACGGTGGACAAATTCGCCGGCAAGCCAGGCGAGCGCAATTGCAAACGGCCACACGAGGTCGGCCATGCCTGTGAGGAATTCCGGCATGTATGCTCCTGTGATGGTGAATTGCCGGTATGACCGGCACGAAAAAAACGGCCCGGATGGGTTGAACCAAGCGGGCCGAATAGGGAAATCAGATTGACTCTGTCTCGGCGACGTAAGCACGATAGAAGCTCGATATTCGCTGCTCGCGGCTGAGATACGTCATCTTGCACCACTAGACTTAGGCGAAACTTAAGGCGGCGCCAAAAAATGATTGTCAGGCTGACAATATGGCCGGCTGCTCGGGCTTGGCATCCTCCGGCAGCGGAAAGCGGACTGTGACCGCGAGCCCGCCGAGTTCCGCTTCGCCAAGCTCAATCGTGGCGTTGTGTCGCTCGGCAATTGCCTTGACGATGGCCATTCCCAGGCCGCTGCCGCTCGGGCTGGTGCCGGGGACGCGGTAGAAACGGTCGAAGATGCGGTCACGATTTTCCTCCGGGATACCTGCGCCGGAGTCCTGGATGGTCAGGCAGGCGACCTCGCGGTCGACGACCAGGTCGATGCGCACGCGGCCGTGCTCGGGCGCATAGCGCACTGCATTGTCGAGCAGGTTGCGCACCAGGATGCGCAGGCCTTCCCCGTCGGCCATGACTTCGACATGCGAATAGGCACCGTATTCCAGCTGGACATGGCGGTTGTGCGCGAAAGGAGCCACGTCGCCGGCCGCCTGTTCGATACAGGCGGGCAGCGAGACGAGCGACATTTCCGCTGCCTCGGACAGGGGATCCTGGCGTGCCAGCGCAAGCAATTGCTCGACCAGGCGAGAAGCACGGTCCACGCCACCCTGCAGGCGGGTGACTGCCTGCGCGCGGGCTGTTTCATCCTTCGCGCGCGCCAGCGTCTGCACCTGCAACTTGAGCGCGGTCAGCGGCGAGCGCAATTCATGCGCGGCGTCGGCAACGAAACGCTGCTGCGCATGCAAGGCGAGCGCCATGCGCGTCAGCAGCGAGTTCAGTTCCGCCACCAGCAGCGATACCTCCTTCGGCACCCCCTTGGCGTCGACCGGGTCGAGCGAGTCGGCATTGCGCTTGGCGAGGTCGTGCCCGATGCGGTTGAGCGGCGCGAGTGCAGCGCTGACCACCCACCACGCGGCCGCAAACAGCAGCAGCGAAACCGGGATGGCCGGCCACAACGAATGCATCGCCAGCGAGATCGCGCGGTCGCGGCGCGTTTCGAGTTTCTGTGCAACCTGGATCACGCGCGTGCCGTTCTGTACGCCGTAGATGCGCCAGTCGCCGTTGTCGAGCGTGACGTTGGAATAACCGAGTTCGCCGCGGTCGGGCAGGTTACGGTATTTCCGCGATTGGTAAACACGCACGCCGTCATCGGTCCAGATCTGGATCACGAAATCGAAGCCGGCCAGGTCGCCGCCGCTGGACGACTTGTACCAGGACGGCTGCTGGTAGGCGCTATCCTGTAGCGCCAGCGCGATCTGTTCCATGTGGTAGTCGAACAGATCGTTTGCCTGCCGCATCGCCGTGCGGAAGGACACAGCAAACTGCACCGCAGTCGCGATCAAGATGGCGGCGCCGAGCAGGATCAGCAGGCGTATGCGAAGCGAGCGCATGAGGGTGTTATGAATCGGAGAAGGGGGCAGGCGGCCACGGGAACCGGCCGAATGCTAGGCGCGGCGACGCATCGTGGTGGCTCCACGGCAAGGAGCCGCAACACCGCAGGCGGCCTGTTATCGGGGTTGCATGCCCCCTTCTCTGGTTCATAGCACCCTCTATGTTTTCTCGACCATATAGCCTAGTCCGCGGACGTTGACGATGAACTGAGTGCCGAGCTTCTTGCGGAGGCCGTGGATGTACACCTCGACGGCATTGCTCTCGACATCACCGGTCCAGCCGTACAGGCGCTCTTCCAGCTGGGCGCGCGACAGGATCGCGCCGGGACGCGTGACGAGGGCTTCGAGCACCGCCCATTCACGCGAGGACAGCATGATCTGCTTGTCGGCAACGAGTACCTGGCGCGTGGCGGTATTGACGATCACATCACCGCGCCGGTACACCGGCTCCGCACCGCCGGTCGCGCGACGGATGAGCGCATTCAGGCGCGCGATGAGTTCTTCCAGGTCGAAGGGCTTGATCAGGTAATCGTCGGCGCCGCTATTCAAGCCCTGCACGCGCTCGGCAACAGTGTCGCGCGCAGTAATCACCATGACAGGGAGGCGGTCGCCGCGCGCGCGCAGGTTGCGCAGCACGTCGATACCGTCCATGCGCGGCAGGCCGAGGTCGAGCAGCATGGCATCGTAGGTGTTGGCGCCCAGCGCCCTTTCGGCATCTCTGCCGTCCTTCACCCAGTCGGTGGCCAGTCCCTCGCCTTCGAGGGCGATCTGGATGTTTTCACCGATCATGATGTCGTCTTCTACCAGGAGTACTTTCATTGCGGGGTGGCGGCGGACGCCGGAATTGCGGAATCCCCCGATTGTAGGCGCGCCGGCAGGCAGGCTGCAATCCTTGCAGAAATATTCACGAAACCTGAAACAAAAAGGGCCCGCATCTTTCGATGCGGGCCCTAACCTCGTCTCCTCGTTCCTTCTCTCGCGAGAAGGCCTTTCTCAACAACTGCAAATCATTTGCGGCCCATCAGCGACCACATATCAACGGCCACCGAAGCGCCCGTAGCGGTCACG
Organism: Noviherbaspirillum sp.; assembly: GCA_035627275.1. Taxonomy (GTDB): domain Bacteria; phylum Pseudomonadota; class Gammaproteobacteria; order Burkholderiales; family Burkholderiaceae_D; genus Noviherbaspirillum. Next base: position 7,561 of record DASPMC010000004.1, on the reverse strand, counting down.
CCGTTCACGTTCGGCACGCTGGCGCTCGGTCATACGGCTGCGGAAAACGCGGATCATGGCATCGCCGGTACGCGGCTTGTCGCCGGCGGCAACGGATTGGCGGACGGGTGAAATGGACTTGTCTAACATGTTCGAATCCTCCGGTTGATGGCAGGAACGGCCTCGTGAGCTGCATTCCTGCAATTGACGCGAAGAATATTCCCATACAAAACTTAGGCAAGACTTAAGATGGCTCGCGATGTTCAAACACGTTGAAAAATTTCTCGCGCTGCCTCTCATGAATATGTGATGTCGCCGCGAAATTCTTGCGATTTCTCAATACTTGCGGCGCGAATTAACGCGGGGAATCATCCATCAGGCAGCGACTGCCGCAAGATCCGCCGACGCTTCCACGCCGTAGTGTGCGTGCATGATCATGTCGGCCGCCTTCTCCGCAATCATCACTGCCGGTGCATTGGTGTTCCCTCCAATCAGCGTCGGCATCACCGATGCATCGACCACGCGCAATCCGTGCACGCCGCGCACCTTAAGCGTATCGTCCACCACCGCCATCTCGTCGTGCCCCATCTTGCAGGTGCCGACCGGATGATAAATGGTGCCTGCCTTGCGGCGGATGAATGCACGGATCTCGTCGTCGGTCCGCACATCCTTGCCGGGATAGATTTCCTCACCGCGATACGGATCGAAAGCCTTGCCCGCCAGTATGCGGCGCGCGGCCTTCACGCCTGCCAGCAGCTTCTCCATGTCGTCCGGGTGGGACAGGTAGTTGGGTTCGATCAGCGCGTCCGCACATGGATCGGCACTCTTGAGTGCGATATGGCCGCGGCTCTTCGGCCTGAGGTCGCATACATGCAGCGCATAACCGTGGCCGAGCATGGTCGCCGCTGCATAGGCGGCAGTGTGTCCGTGTTCGTCGAGATGCGCGGGCGTGAAGTGCAGCTGCAGGTCGGGCACCGCGCAGGCCGGATCGCTCTTGATGAAGCCGCCGCTCTCCGCCGCATTGGTGGTCAGCGGTCCCTTCCGGAACAGCAGGTAGTTGATGCCGGCGGCGAGCAGCGCGGCCAGGTTGCGCCATGAGATGCCGAGCGACACCGGCTTCACGCATTTGTGAACGATGAGCACATCGAGGTGGTCCTGCAGGTTGCGGCCGACGCCGGGCAGTGCATGACGCACCGCTATGCCGTGCCTGTGCAGTTCCTCTTCCGGCCCTATGCCGGACAGCATGAGCAGTTGCGGCGAGTTGATCGCGCCGCCTGCGAGGATGACTTCGCGTGCCGCGCCGATCTCGACAGTCTTGCCCGATTGCACGCAGGCGACACCGGTAGCCGTCAATCCATCCAGCAGGACCTTCGTCACGCGCACGCCGGTCATCACGGTGAGATTGGGACGATGCATGACCGGATGCAGGAAGGCACGCGCCACGCTCCAGCGCTCGCCGTTCTTTTGCGTGACCTGGTACTGGCCGATGCCTTCCTGGTTCTCCCCGCTGAAATCGTCGTTCATGCGATAGCCGGCTTCGGCTGCGGCGTCGATGAAGACCTGCGTGAGCAGATTGGGCGAGCGCAGGTCGGCGACGTTGAGCGGACCGCCGGTGCCGTGGAAGGGCGTCGCACCGCGTTCGTGGTTCTCCGATCGCATGAACAGGGGGAGCACCCGCTCATAGCCCCAACTGCGATTACCCAGCGCTTCCCAGTGGTCGTAGTCGCTGGCGTGGCCGCGCGTGTAGATCATCGCATTGCTGGCACTGCATCCGCCCAGCGTCTTGCCGCGCGGCCAGAACAGCCGGCGGTTATCGAGCTGGCGCTGCGGTTCGGTGAAGTAGCGCCAGTTGAGTGTCTTGCTCATCATCAGCGCGATGATGCCGATCGGGAGACGGATGAAGGGACTGCGGTCGGGCGGGCCCGCTTCCAGCAGGCACACGGTGACGGAGGGATCGGCGGACAGGCGGTTGGCGAGCACGCAGCCTGCAGAACCGGCGCCCACGATGACGTAATCGTATTTCTGCACTGCGCTCTCCTCGATGAGAAGATTGTTATGAAAAATGCGATCGTGCGGCACCGCGTGGCATTGTGCCGGTCATCTGGATTGTAGGGTGCGAACCGAAATGGACAGCCCTGTCGACCGCACTGTTTGCGGTCGCTAAAGGGCGACAGTGGAATGAAAGATTTCTCAGGGAATCACGGTCGGTCAACTTTACATGGGCGCAGGCTCGGATTTTGGAATTTCTATAATCCGGAAAGGCGGGCGGTCCGTAAAAGTGCGCTGCAGCAGCGGTTTGGCAACGTTGTAGACGGGAATGTTGTTGGCGGTCTTTCCCTCCAGGGTGCCGCGGTGCGCGTGGCCATGCAATACCGCGTTGACGGGATAACGCAGCAAGGGATCTTCCAGCCTGCTCGATCCGAGGAAGGGGAAAATCTCCACCGGCTCGCCCTGCACGGTCGCGGCAATCGGGGAGTAATGCAGCAGTGCGATTCTTTGTGTCGTGCGCAGCTTGGCCAGCGCCGCCTCGAGCTTCAACGCTTCGTGAATCGCTTCGTTGACGAACTGCTTGATCGCAACCTCACCCCATGGGCCGAGCGAACCGCGTCCGAAACCGCCGCAGAAGCCCTTGGTGCCGGCAATGCCCACACCGTGGATCTCGATCGGTTCGCCGTCGAGCACGCGCACCCCGGCTTCAGTGAGGATGCGCCTGACCTGGTCCGACTGGTCGGATTCGAAATCATGGTTGCCGAGCACCGCGACGATCGGGATGCGGGCTGCGGAAAGCTCGTCGGCAAGAACGCGCGCCTCTTCCGGCAGTCCGTAGTCGGTCAGGTCACCGCACAGCAGCAGCGCATCCGCCGATTCGGCCGCCTGGGCGAACAAGTTTCGCAGCGTGCCCGCCGATTCCTTCTTGCAATGAATGTCGCCCACTGCCGCAAATCGAATAGTTTCCTGTGGTCCCACGGTGCGCTCCTTTTCTTGAAACTAATGACATGCACTCTAATGACAATAACTTCGTGGCATAAGTTTTGCTGATTCTTGTAGACATCACTTTGGGACGCATCATGCAAGCTGCTATCTCCCTCCTGCGCGCCAGCGCAGAGCCGGAACCGGCAACCGCGGCGTTCTACCGCCAGGTACTCGACATCCTGAATGACTCCGGCGTGCCATTCCTGGTGGGCGGCGCCTACGCATTCAACCGCTATACCGGAATCAACCGGCACACGCGCGACCTGGATATCTTCATCCGACGTGTGGATTTCGAACGCATTACCGAGGCGTTGCGACAACGCGGACATGAGACCGAACTGACCTTTCCGCACTGGCTGGGAAAAATTCACTTCAACGGCGTGTACATCGATCTCATCTTCAGTTCCGGCAACGGCATCGCGGAAGTGGATGATGTGTGGTTCGAGTATGCGGTCGACGCACAGGTGCTTGGCGTCGATGTGAAGATCTGCCCCCCGGAAGAGATGATCTGGTCGAAGGCCTACATCATGGAGCGCGAGCGCTTCGACGGCGCCGATATCATTCACCTGCTGCACGCCTGCGGCGAGAAGCTGGACTGGCCGCGCCTGTTCCGCCGCTTCGGTCCTCACTGGCGGGTGCTGATGAGCCATCTTGTGCTGTTCGGCTTCGCCTATCCGTCGGAGCGCCACCATGTGCCGCCGGCGGTGATGGACGAGCTCATCGAACGACTGCGGCTGGAAACGCATTCACCCTCGCCCGAACACAGCATCTGCCTTGGCACACTGCTGTCGCGCGAACAGTATCTGAAGGACATCGAACAGGAGGGCTTGCAGGATGCACGGCTGGAACCGCTGGGGAATATGTCGCTGGAGGATACGGCGATCTGGACACAGGCAATACAGGAGCATCACAAGCATTGAGTTCTTGGCTCGACTTTATCCATTTCTGCTTACTGGAGAGAACGCAGCGCGGCGGGAACGCGAGCCCGGAAAGCGTAGTCATGTGATGACCACTCTGGCAAAGAAGAGGATTACCGTATGATGCCGACAAGAAGGTATCGGAGAACGGGGGGGGGGAGGTTTTCCCCCCCCTGTCAATTGAATGATTTGCCCCCTGTGCTATGGATCGATTCAGGCTCACAAGGCAATAACTTCTCCGCTCTGGCCCGCCGCGCGAAAATTACTTATAGCTCCTAGAGAATGCAAACCTCCGCTTCTTGGCACTGTCTGTACTCCGGGAATACTCCTCTAGTTCCTCCGTACGTTGATTGGTGAGATCAATAATGCAAATGTCATGAGCGACACCATTGCATGAGCTGTTTTGACAGCCGCTTTCTTCTTGTACTTGGTCACACTTTTCGTCTCGCCAGTCAATCCACTCTCTTTGAGATGATTTAAGCAAAGATTTCGAGCCCGAATCCAATCCCGACATTAGCTTCTTGTATGTCTTATTAAGCTTTATGTCAGCCGCTTTGAATCGAGCACACGCCCTCTCATTCGTCAAAGGAGTTTCGTGGAGATTGCAGGCGGCAAATGATTCGTTGGAAAGAAGGAGGCCGCCGAATGCAAACAAGGTGAACATGCTTTTAAACTTCGTACGTCGATAAGTCATATAGGTCCTCTGCAAGAAATCCTAGTTCGTCGCCCATTAGGCGCTTGGCGCGTTTAGCCTCATCAAGATCAAATTCCACTTTTCCAATACTTCCACTTGAATCAGCAATGGCCTTTACGCAACGAGCCTCATCGTCAGAGTTCTTGAACGGCAGAGTAATCTCTCTTGAGATTTTGTTGTTTGCTTGTGCACCGGGTGACTATCCTGCGTACATCGATTCAGTTGCAGCCAGGAGCAATTTTGCCGCCTTGAATTTGTATGGTGTCGACTTTCTTGATCCATCCGACTGTTTCAGACCTGCCGTAAGAATACTTTGCGTAGTACCAATCAGCCGTTTGTTCGTAGACATATATGAGATCACCAGCAACAACGAACGCCTTTCGTTTTTTTTGTTCATTCGGTTCGGAGAAGAAATGTGCTTTCTTGTTGCAAATAACAGCAAGAGAATTCCAATCTCCGTTTTCCTCGCCGTTGACGGAAATTTTGAAGTTTTTGCCTTTTTGAGAAACGGACGGCTCCCCAATAAAACCTAATATCCAGTCGCAGTTTCCAAGTCTATCGGCATCGGAAATTTCTAATACATGTTTGTCGTCTACATTCTTAATAACCCCATGAGCGAGGCCGCGAGATTGCGTGGCGGATGGCGATCGATAAATAGTTGTATCTGCTATCAGTAGGCGGGAGATGCCGTTCCTAAATGGCTCGCCTTTAAAAAAGAACTTACACTCGTCAGTTCTGTCCGGTGCCGTTCGTAACGCAGCAACATAGCCGTATAAAGACTTCTCTTTGGGATCTTCGGCGAGAACCACGTATGGGTTGTCAAGAATAGAAGTGCGGACTGAGTGACTTGGTTGCTTGGCGTAAGAGGCCGCGCATTCAAGAAATACAAGCGAACAAGTTAACAGGATGGTTGATAATTTGTGCGGTTTCATTTTTCTTTTTTGAACTTTTGATATGCAGCTTCAAGCTTTATATCGTATTGATTTTGTTTGTACGTCGTTCCGTTATAGAGCCTTGCTACAGTATCCCAATCAAGTTTTCTTAGTGCATCCGCAATTGCCGGCTTTACTTTCTTTATAAATAGGACAAACGCCTTGATTTGCTCTTTTTCAGAACGTGATATTGCCTTTGTAAAGTCATGAACAGATGCATATCCCATCTGCTTCCAGTTACTACCCATAATTTGAAATGCGCCCCAAGAACAGCTCTCCAAGGCCGCCGGCTTACTGAGTTGGTATGCTTTACATAATCGTTTATAGCTCAAGACGCCAGCTAGGTATTTGTCCTTCTCTGCAGTTGCCACTCCGCTCTGAAGCATCTGCTGTAACTCTATAGCGCTTTCCTTGACTTGTTGGCTGTCCTTTTTGTTAATCGGGCGATAGTATTGAACCTCTTGTGGGACGTTGCGTTTCTTCTTGTAGTCACTGTCGGCTAGTACATACTTAGTTCCTGCGACGTAATAACCGGTTGGAAGCGAGATATCAGGATTCTTTGCGCTGTGCTGATGTTGCGTCAGTTTCGAAAAATAGTGTCGCTCATATAGAATTTTGGGTAACTCGCGACCACTTATTTCAATAAAACCCCCGCTTCCAGATTCTACTTTTGCAAAAGCACGAACTGCAGCTTCCTCAACGTTGAGCTCCTTTGCTGCCCAAACGTAGTCCGCATCACTCATTTTTTCACCGTTGAACTTGTCGAGAAATTCGTCCAAGCCCGGAAGATCACCTAAAACAATTGTTATGGGTTTTCCGTCTGAGGTGCTACTTTTTTTGGTTTTCGGACCAAAGTCTTTCTTATCTGAAGTCGGTGGGGGTGGTTTCGCTGGGCTGTGTGCCGGTGTTGGACGTTCATAAGGGTTAGGTGCTTTTTTGTCCGGTGACTCTGGATGTTTTTCTGCTTTTGCCTCCACCATTAGATGACCGCCAACAAGGGTAACGAGTTTGTTGCCAGTATCCGAGATGACGGTTGCTGCGTGCTTCCAGGTGCCATTTAACCGTTGAATACGGATTCGCACGAAATCCTCCGGGGTTTCCGTATATATCCGGTGGCTTTTCCCATCTTTGCCAGACCTGCCGTTGGATGTTTTATTGCAGTATTCAATCCGATAATTGAGGCCTTCGATGGGAGCTCGATCTGTATCAAGAAAGAGCGCTTGTACGCCGCATGTCGCTTCCTTTCGTAAAGCTATACGTTGATCACGCGCGATCTTGTTCGGATCTTTGATCCCATTGATCTTCATTAACTCGCTGACCGTCGTTCCGTTTTCACGGGCGATTTTCGCCAGCGTGTCTCGATCTTTCACGATATAGAAGTTACGTTGTCCAGTCATGCCATTCCTTGTTCCGTGTCGTTCGTACCATCAAGTTCCCTATCAGGGTTTTCTATGTACTCCTCTACTTGCCAATCTCCTTCATCCACGAATAGCACGAGATCTTTCGGTTCGTTGGTAAAGACACGATTCGTCAGCCCGTTTTCGTCGATAGTGCCAGAAGCAATGAAGTTGCCTTGCTTGTCGTAGACCGAATACGGCTTTCCTTTGCTGCAGAACCCGATTACCCCGTCGTTATGGATGAGATGCGACAAATCGAACTGTTGGCTGAACAACGGTTTCTCCAAATCGACCGGTAGAGGAATCTTTGGCAGCTGCGGGATTTCCGGTGTGACGGATGTCGGTCCGGTCAAATTCTTCACACTTCCATGAATATTCACTGGCCCGGGGGCCTTCAACGTGATTTGCCCGTTCCCGACTTCGATCTGGCAACCGCCGGCAGTGAGGCGGATGCTTTTCGGAGCAGTGATTTCGATGTGCCCGTCGACAGACGTCACCTTGATATCCTTCTTCGCGATCGCTTCGATCTCGTCATCCTGCGCCTGGATCTGCACACGGCCCTTGCCGGCGAACAGCTTGATCCCGGCCTTCGCGACGAATACGCTCCACGCGTCCTTGATCGCCATCGACAGCTTGTTGCCCACAGCGATGTTCGTGTCCCGCTGGCTC
>DASPMC010000003.1:0-124960 GCA_035627275.1 Noviherbaspirillum sp. | reverse complement strand
CAGGCTCAAGAAGGAGATTGCGGTCTATGAAAGAAAACGCAACCAAGCCAGGGCGACGATCGACTGGCCTTTTACCACCCCCGACGCGCGTCAGAAAATGCGCCGGATTTATCCATTAAATTCATCTGGATGATCTACTAGCGTATTGCCGCCAGGACCTGGAGCTTCCCGCTATCGGAAATCCGTACGCGCCCGCGCCCCAGTTCCACCATGCCCTGATCCGCGAAGTCATCGAGCAGGCGGCTGATCATTTCCCTCACGGTGCCAAGTTCATCGGCAAGCTCTTGATGCGTCACCGCGATCAATGGGTTATCCGCCGCCTTAACATCCCGGGCATGCGCAAGCAAGGCCGAGGCAAGTCGGACGTCCAGGCGCAGCGTCGCCACCTCCTCCACCAGTTCCATCGTGTGCACCAGCCTGTCGCCAAGCGCGCGGAAAATGGCTGTCCGGAACTGCCCGTCGACGGCCAGGCATTCATTGAACAGGTCAGGCGGCATGACGATCATGCGGGTGGCCCCCAACGTGACACCGGCCGCCGGATACGCGCTGCCGCCCAGCAGGCAGCCGAGGGACAGGATGCAGACCTCATCGGGTGTGACGCGGTAAAGTTCGATGCGCCGTCCGTTGGCAAGGTGGCGGAACACGCGTACCACACCGGAGAGAATAATCGGGAAGCCCCTGCAACGTGTCCGCGTTTCGAACACCTGTGTCCCGCCCGGCATTTCCAGCACCGGCAGCATCGACAGCTGCTTCAGTACAGCCGGAGGCAAGGATCGCAGGATGGGTTGCGCGGCCAGCGAGGAATCCGGAACTGCCGTCGTCACGACCGGTTTTCCGCTCAGTCCAGCTTCTGCGCGGATACCAGAACGCCATCGGCGTCGGCGTAAATCCAATCGCCGGGATTGATCGCCACGCCAGCGATCGAGACACGCAGTTCCTTGTCGCCGACACCCTTGCGCACGCTGCGCTGCGGATGTGTCGCCAGTGCGCGTACGCCGATGTCGCAGACATTGATTTCCTCGGAGTCGCGAATGCATCCGTTGACGACAATCCCGGCCCAGCCATTCTTCTCGGCCAGCACACCGAGGTTGCCGCCGACCAGCGCGCAACGCAGGCTGCCCCCGCCGTCAACCACCAGCACCCGGCCGTTGCCCGGCGTTTCCAGCGTCGCGCGCACCAGCACGTTGTCCTCGAATACCTTCAGCGTTGCGGCTTGGCCGGAGAACGCCGTGCGCTTGCCGAACTTCTGGAATACCGGCGGCAGCACCGACAGCGTGCCGGCGGCAATCTTGTCTTCGTTGGCGTCGCAGATGTCGCAGGTTGCAAAGGTCATCGTTTCCTCCTGAGATGTGGCAAATAACTCGGGATTGTAAGCGATCGACCGTGCGGAAGCGCTTTTACAACTTTGCGAGGGCCTGCGCCAAGTCATCGATCAGGTCGTTCGGATCCTCGAGACCGATGTGGAGGCGCACGAGCCGGCCGGCGTCGGGCTGGCGTGCAAGACTGCGCAGGTGATGCGGTATGGCGGGCATCACCAAGCTTTCGAATCCGCCCCAACTGGTCCCAAGCCCGAACAGCGCCAGGCCATCGATGAATGCAGTGAAGGATTCCTCGCTGCAGGGAACGAGTTCGAATGTGAACAGGCCGCTGGCGCCGGAAAAATCGCGCTTCCAGAGCCCGTGCCCTGGATCGCTTTCGAGGGCCGGATATAGCACGCGCACGACGGCAGGATGCGCGTCTAGCCAACGGGCAACGCGCAGCGCGTTCTCCTGGTGACGCTCAAGCCGCACCGCGAGGGTCCGCAGCCCGCGCAGCGCGAGCGACACGCTATCGGGACTGACGCAGGCACCGGTCCTTGCCATCCAGTCGCGTACCAGCGCCAGCGCCCGGCGGGATCCGCTGATCGTGCCCAGCATGCCGTCGGAATGGCCGATGATGTATTTCGTCGCGGCGTGGATGGAAATATCGATCCCATTGGCCAGCGCCGGAAAGAACAGCGGCGTCCCCCAGGAATTGTCTGCGGCAACCAGCACCTGGCGGCGGTGGGCGGCGGCACAGATCGCGCGGGTGTCCAGCATGTCCATCGTCAGTGAAGCGGGCGTTTCGATGAACACCAGCGCCGTGTTCTCCTTCAGTAGCGGCGCGATGTCCGCGCCCGCTACGAAGTATTCGACCTGAACGCCAAGCGGACGCAGAACCTTCTCGCAAAGCTCTCGCGTCGGACCGTACACGCCGTCCGCCACCAACAAATGCATACCTGGCCGGGCATACGCCTGAAGCACGGAGGCGATCGCGTTCAAGCCACTCGGCGCGAGCAGGCAAGTTTCGGCTTCCTCCAGGGCGCACATCATGTCCTGCAGCTCGAAATGCGTCTGCGTGCCGGTCCGCCCGTAACGCAAGGCCTCGAACGGCTGCGGCTGGTACGAGGCCTTGTACTCAGCGAGCGTCGGGAACAGGACGGTCGACGCCCGGACCACAGACGGGTTGACCACCTGTGCCGCGGCCGCCGATGTGCGCCCGAGATGCGTCAGTGCCGTATCGATCTTCACGTCAAGCCGCCTGGACCTTCGTTGCGTTCCTGGCCGTATTTGCGCCGACACCAACCGCGGTCAGGATTGCCAGGCACTGGAAGATGCCGATCCCGACGAACACCATCGACGGATGACCGGCATCCATCAACGCGCCAAACAGCACGGGGCCGGCGGCAAGCCCGATATCCAGGCCTGAATATACGACGCCGTACACCCGCCCGGTCGCATTCTTTGGTGCAGCGGAACGAATCAGCAAGTCGCGGGAGGGGCCGGCGACGCCTGCGCCGAAACCGATTGCTCCCATGAGCGCGACGGCAACCAGCGGCGGCACGAGGCCCGCGGCGATTACCAGCGCAAACACACCGGCGGCAGTAAATGCAATCGCGATCGTACGGTCATGACGCGTGGTCTTCGAAGCGAGGAAACCGCCCCACACCATTCCCGCCGCGGACGCCAGCATGTAAGCGGTATATCCGGTTGTCGCGGACGCCAGCGACATGCCGTACAACTCGCGCAGGCTCGACGAGGAAAAGCTCTGGATGCCGCCAAGCGCCATCGCGGTGATGAAGAAGAAAGCAAAGCACATCCAGACCGCGGGCAAGCGCATGAATGCGAGAAGATGGCCGCCATCGCTCTTTTTCGGTGCCGTCACCGCGGCGCTGATTTCGTCGGTGCGCAGCAAGTCACGATAGACAAAGAGCAAGGCCAGCACCGCGAACGGAATGGCAGCAGCCGAAAGCAACGCAACCCGCCAGTCGAACAAGCCGGCCATCGCCGTCAGGAAAACCGGTGCGGCCGCCCAGCCGAGATTGCCGGAAATGCCGTGCACGGAGAACGCATGGCCGAGACGCGGTGCCGAAACCCGCTTGTTGAGTAACGTGAAATCCGCGGGATGGAACACGCTGTTGCCGAGACCTGCCAGCATGGATCCGGCGAGCAGCATCGGATAACTGTTGGCCTGCGACAGCACAAGCGCCGACAGCCCCAAAAAGCCGATGCCCGAGAACAAGACCGCGCGCGCGCCGACCCGGTCGACGACAAAACCCGCAAGTGCCTGTCCGATGCCGGACACCACGAAGAATACGGTCATCAGCAAGCCCAGTTCCGCATAGGACAGGCTGAATTCTTCCTTCAGCCATGGAAACAGCGGCGCAAGGATCAAATGGAAGAAATGCGACACGCCATGTGCGATGCCGACAAGGCTGATGACCTGGGCATCCTGACGAAATCCGGAAACGGCTGCGGTAGACATGAGACTCCTTGCTGGAACGGCGATAAAACCAGTCTAAGCAAAAGGCCTCCGTCTGTTTTAAGATAGAGCGACAACTTTTGTCGAATTTCTGCCACCACGGTTCCGGAGGTTCCATGCCGATCCAACCCGTTACCCATACCCGCCTGAACCTGCCCGGGCGAGCGCCGACGCCCGAGCGTCCGGTGCGCCTGGTGGCGCGCGACCTCAATGCGTCTGAACTGCTGGCCGCTCACACCCACGCTTGGGGCCAGGTGACCTACGCGCTGGATGGCGTGGTACGGGTGACCGTCGGCAAGAGCACCTGGATCGTACCGCCGCAACGCGCGATATGGATTCCGCCGCAGGCGATGCATGAAGTGGCAACGCTTGAGAAAGCCCGCCTGCGCGCACTCTATGTGCACGCGGATGTTTCGCCCTTCCATGGCGACGCCTGCGAAGTGCTTGAGGTGTCGAGCCTGCTGCGCGAGCTGATCGTCGCGCTGGCAATGGCCGACGCCGGCGAACCACGGGAATCGATGCTCGCCGCACTGATTATCGACGAACTCGCCCGCTCGACCACCATGCCCATCCGTGTCGCCCTGCCCGACGACAAGCGGCTGAAGAACCTGTGCGAAATGCTGATCGCCGAGCCCGCCTCCACGCTCACGCTCGACGACTGGGCAGCGCGGGTCGGCGCATCCGCACGGACGCTGGCACGGCTGTTCGAAAACGAACTCGGCATGAGCTTCGGCCAGTGGCGGCAACAAGTTCGACTGGCACATGCGGCACCCCTGATTGCCCGCGGCATGCCCCTGTCGCACGTCGCGGCGGAGCTCGGCTACGCCAGCCAGTCGGCGTTTTCGTCGATGTTCAAGAAGACTTTCGGGCAATCTCCCAGCGCCTTCTTTGCGCGCCGGGAGCGTTAGCAGAGCGCGTAGGAAAACCGCCTGCCGTGCCGCCGTCGCTCCAAATGATCGCTGTGCCGGGCCTGAAGAACACGGCTGCGTGATGCGGCACTCGGCGGCAGTCCTCATGTTCGCCCGCCGCGGATGACCGGCGCCGGCAAAAAAGAAGGCCGCACGCGGCGGCCGTCTTCCTGTTGTTTTACAGCTTTAGTAAGTCCCGGTCTTCTCGAACACCAGCTCGTTGTTGCGCGCGACGACGGTCACGATATCCTTCGGCCCGAAGCGCCCCTCGAGAATGTACTTCGACAGCGGATTCTCGATCTCCTGCTGGATCGCACGCTTGAGCGGGCGTGCGCCGTACACGGGATCGAAACCTGCTTCCGCAATCTTCTGCAGAGCGGCGTCGGTTACTTCGAGCCTGATGTCCATCTTGGCCAGGCGGTTCTCCAGCACCTGCAGCTGGATGCGCGCGATCGAACCGATATGCTTCTCGTCGAGCGCGTGGAACACCACGATCTCGTCGATGCGGTTGATGAACTCCGGACGGAAATGCGTCTTCACCTCGGCCATCACCGCCAGCTTCACCAGCTGCGGATCGCTGTCCTCCATCGACTGGATCTTGTGCGAACCCAGGTTGGAGGTCATCACGATCACCGTGTTCTTGAAGTCCACGGTGCGCCCCTGCCCGTCGGTCATGCGGCCGTCGTCCAGCACTTGCAGCAGCACGTTGAACACGTCCGGATGCGCCTTCTCGATCTCGTCGAGCAGGATCACGCTGTACGGCTTGCGGCGCACCGCCTCGGTCAGGTAGCCGCCCTCTTCATAGCCGACATAGCCCGGCGGCGCGCCTATCAGGCGGGCCACGGAATGCTTCTCCATGAACTCGCTCATGTCGATGCGGATCAGGGCCTCTTCGGTGTCGAACAGGAAGGACGCCAGCCCCTTGCACAGTTCGGTCTTGCCCACGCCGGTCGGGCCGAGGAACATGAACGAGCCGTACGGACGGTTCGGATCGGCGAGGCCCGCACGCGAGCGTCGGATTGCATCCGACACCGCCACAATCGCCTCGTGCTGGCCGACCACGCGCTTGTGCAATTCCTCTTCCATGTGCAGCAGCTTGTCGCGTTCACCCTGCATCATCTTGGACACGGGTATGCCGGTCGCGCGCGACACCACCTCGGCGATTTCTTCCGCACCGACCTGGGTGCGCAGCAGCCTGCGCTCGGCCTGCTTGCCGTCGCCGGTATCGGCTTGCTTGAGCTGGGCTTCCAGCTCCGGCAACCTGCCGTACTGCAGCTCGGACATCTTCTGCCAGTCGCCCTTGCGCTTGGCTTCGTCCATCTGCAGACGGACCTTCTCGATCTCTTCCTTGATATGCTGGGCGCCATGCACGGTCGCCTTCTCGGCCTTCCAGACTTCCTCCAGGTCGGCGTACTCGCGCTCGAGCTTGCGGATTTCGTCCTCAATCAGGGCAAAGCGCTTCTGAGAGGCCTCGTCGGTTTCCTTTTTCACCGCCTCGCGCTCGATCTTCAGCTGGATCAAACGGCGATCGAGCTTGTCCATCACCTCCGGCTTGGAGTCGATTTCGATCTTGATCTTGGACGCGGCTTCGTCGATCAAGTCGATCGCCTTGTCCGGCAGGAAGCGGTCCGTGATGTAGCGATGCGACAGCTCGGCCGCGGCGACGATCGCCGGGTCGGTAATATCCACGCCGTGGTGCACCTCATACTTTTCCTGCAAACCGCGCAGGATGGCGATCGTCGCCTCCACGCTCGGCTCGTCGACCAGGATCTTCTGGAAGCGTCGCTCGAGCGCGGCATCCTTCTCGACATACTTGCGGTATTCGTCCAGCGTGGTAGCGCCAATACAGTGCAGCTCGCCGCGCGCAAGCGCCGGCTTGAGCATGTTGCCGGCATCGATCGCGCCTTCCGCCTTGCCCGCACCCACCATAGTGTGCAGCTCGTCGATGAAGACGATGGTCTGGCCTTCGTCCTGGGCGATTTCCTTCAGGACTGCTTTCAGGCGCTCTTCGAATTCACCCCGATACTTCGCGCCGGCCAGCAAGGCGGCCATGTCGAGCGACAAGACGCGCTTGGACTTCAGGCTGTCCGGCACCTCGCCATTGACGATGCGCTGGGCGAGGCCCTCTACGATCGCGGTCTTGCCCACGCCCGGCTCGCCGATCAGCACCGGGTTGTTCTTGGAGCGGCGCTGCAATACCTGTATCGCACGGCGGATTTCATCGTCGCGGCCGATCACCGGATCGAGCTTGCCCATGCGTGCGCGCTCGGTCAGGTCGAGCGTGTATTTCTTCAGTGCTTCGCGCTGGCCTTCCGCGTCCTGCGAATTCACGTGCGCACCGCCGCGTACCGCGGTGATCGCCGCTTCCAGCGCCTTGCGTGTAAGGCCGTTGTCGCGTGCCAGCTGGCCTGCGGTGGACTTGTCTTCGGTCAGCGCGAGCAGCACCATTTCACTGGCGATGAACTGGTCGCCGCGTTTCTGCGCTTCCTTGTCGGCGAGGTTCAGCAGGGCGACTGATTCACGACCGATTTGCACTTCGCCGCCCGTGCCGGAGACCTTGGGCAGGCGCTCAAGGGCCGATTTCAAGGTGACGACCAACCCGCCTACGTTCACGCCGGCCCGTTGCATAAGCGATTTGGCGCCGCCGTCCTCCTGGTTCAACAGGGCGGTCAGGATATGCACCGGGTCAATGTATTGGTTATCATTGCCGACTGCCAGACTCTGGGCGTCGGCAAGGGCTTCTTGCAATTTGGTTGTCAGTTTGTCGAGGCGCATGTAACCCTCCGGAATTCAAGTTGACCTTTAATTAGGGTCTCGAGACCACATTTCAAGAATGGATTTCTTGATTCTGACCATTTCAGTACCAGCCGGCGATGGAATTACATCAAATTCAAGTAACTTACGAGGCAGAAGAAGACCGCATCCTCTGCCGGGCCTCGTTCAAGGCTGAGGACAGCGAGCTGCAGGAAGTCCGCGCCTGGCTGACCCGGCGCATGATCAAAGGCCTGTGGCCGGCAATGGTCGATGCCATGGAAAAGCAGGTGGCATTGGACATGCCGCAGGCAGCGCATGCCAGCGGCGATGTTGTCGAAATGGAACACCATGCGAGCGTCGAAGCGATCCGTGACAGCGGCAGCTTCAACAATCCCTATCAGGACGACATTGCCGGTTTCCCGTTGGGAGAAACGCCGATCCTGATCTCGACCGCCAATTTCAACCTCGACCCGGGCCAGCCGATGCGGATGAACCTTGCGCCGTCCGATGGCTATGGCTTCGAGATCGCGTTTGCGCAGCAGGTGCTGCATGGATTCTGCTCCCTGCTGCGGGAGGCTGTGAAAAGAGCGGACTGGGACATTGAACTGCCGCTGCCCGGTACCGAAATCGTCATTTCCGGCTCGAGAATGCTGAATTAGAGGGTGTTATGAACTAGGGAAGGGGGCGCCCCCTTCCCTAGTTCATAACACCCTCTGATATGTATTGACCCGTCAAGGTCATCAAAAAAATCTTCATGGTTACAACGGGCTGACAGCAGAACAGGCGGCGAAACGACGGTTGATCAGTCTGATATACGCGGGTTGGTTACCGCATGACAAAGATTCGTCGTGGAGCTGCCTCTCTCTAGTGTCGAGGATCATCCGGTGATCTGGCGCCTCATAGAGGGTGCGAGGGTTCTCCGACCGTTGCCTGCGCTGCTGTCAGCCCGCTGTTGATTCATGTCCTTATCCTTCAAATCGTTGCTGCACTGCGTGTGGCTGGCAATGCCTGCCCGACCGCCCAGATAAAACCGGTCAGCTCGCGTGCTACCGCTGTGCAGACTTGTACCTTGAGCTTGCCCTTTTCGTCGAGCAGCCGGTACCGCCGGCACAACCTCTTTTGTGCAGCCCAGGCAATTTCCTGAACCGCCTCCGGTGTGCGTTCGGTACGCCTTTGCAGGACCGCCGTCTTGCGTGCCGGATGCCGATAGGTCCACGCCGCCTCGATCAACACCCGCCGCACATGGCTGTTGCCGGTCTTGGTGATCGCGCCGCGGCGCACACTGCCTCCGCTGGAATACTCGCTGGGCACCAAGCCCAGATATGCCATCAGTTGCGGCGCATTGGCAAAGCGCTTCAGATCCCCGATCTCGGCCACTATGGTGACCGCCGTCAGCAGATTCACCCCGCGCAGCGCCATGAGCGCCTCGATCACCGGTCACACCGACGCGGCCTGCACAACCTGTTCGATCTGCCGGTCCAGCCCCTGCACACGCTTATGGCATGACAGGACCGTATCAACATATTCCTGGAAAACGATTTGTTGCACCGGTTGCTCGAACTTTACCGTTTCCAGCCATCGGTAATGTGCCTGAGTCCACTTGCTCTTGCCGTCATAGCGCTTGCCATGCCGCAGCAGAAAGGCCAGCAAGCGTTGCTTGCCCTGCCGCTGCAAATGCTTCATATCCTCGCGCGCCCGCGTCAAATCCCGCAACCCCTCATGTTCCGCATCCGGCACCCAGACCGCCGTCAGTTCGCCGGCACGATGCAACCGCGCCAGGCTCAAGCTGTCGCGCCGGTCCGTCTTGACCCGGTCGCCGGCCTTCTTCGGGATTAACGAGGGCGCCACCACCAAACAGTCCTGCTTGAGCCCTTGCAACTGCCGGTACACCCCATAGCCGCACGGCCCGGCTTCATAGCAGAACGAGAGCGCCGCACCGCCCTTGCCAAGCTGCCGGACCAGCTTGCCCAGCGCTTCCGGCGTGTTGGCAATCTCTCCCACATAGCGCACCTCACCACCGTTGCCTTCGGCTACAGAGACCGCGATCGTCTTCTTGTGCACATCCAGTCCAACGTATTTGCTAAACTCGTTCACGGCCTGCCCCCTCAATTACGGCTCTGAGCCTGGGTTGAAAAACCTCAAGCTTAATCCGCGTCTCTTGAGGTGCGGCAGGTCAATACATTATGTCTAGGCGATCGCCTTGTAGGTGGCGAATCCAGCAATGCAGAGCGCCACCGAGCCGACCAGGTGCAACGCTGAGTGCCCGAGCGCCCAAAAATAGTCGCCACGCTGCAGGAGCGCCATAGACTCTGCGGAAAAGCTGGAAAAGGTCGTCAATCCGCCGAGAAATCCGGTGATGACAAACAGCCGCCACTCGGGCGAGAGATCCGGCAGCGCGGAGAAGAAGGCGACCGCAATACCAATCAGGTAACCGCCGCCGAGATTGGCTAGAACAGTTCCCAATGGCAACTGTGGATGTATCGCGTTAAGCAGGATGCCCAGCCCCCAGCGCAGCCATGCGCCCAGGGAAGCCCCCACTCCGACCGCCAGCCAGCTCATGCGGGCTTGCCGGAGTTGGAGGACTGGATACCCCATTTCGCCAGTGCCTCGTCGTCGGTCACGCGCGCATCCACCCAGCGGGCGCCTTGCGACGTGACTTCCTTCTTCCAGAACGGCGCCTGGGTCTTCAGGTAATCCATGATGAATTCGCAGGCGGCAAAGGCCTCGCCCCGATGTCTCGAAGTGACCGCCACGAGCACGATCTGGTCCAGCGGCTTCAGCGGGCCGACACGATGGATGACCAGCGCATCGATGATGTTCCAGCGTGCACTCGCCTGCGCAACAATATCCTCCAGCGCCTTTTCGGTCATGCCGGGATAATGCTCCAGCTCCATCTCGGTGACGCCAGCGCCTTCGTTCATGTCGCGCACGGTGCCGACAAAGGCGACGACCGCCCCGACCTGCGCCTGTCCGGCGCGCAAGGCTGCAACCTCCTTGCCGAGGTCGAAATCCTGGATCTGGACACGAATTGCCATGGGGTTAGCCGCCGGTCACGGGTGGGAAAAACGCTACTTCGCAGCCTTCGCTGATGCGCGTGCCGGCGTCGGTCATCTGCTGGTTGCAGGCCATACGCAGCGCCCGCCCTTCGGCCAGTGCCTCTGCCCATGCCCCCCCACGCTCACGCAGGAAGGAGCGCACGTCCCCGACTGTCACGACATCATCGGGCAGACTCACGTTCTCCTGGCTGGTGCCCACCGCCTCGCGGACGCTGGCAAAGAAGCGAAGTTGGATTTGCATGTTCAGTAAAGCAGTTCGCTGAAAGGAATGAATCGTACCGCGTCGCCCTGAGTAATCGCATTCCCCGGAGGATTGTCGATCAAGCCATCGCCCCATACGGTCGAGGTCAGGACAGCAGAACCCTGGTTAGCGAACAGGTCGAGCCCGCCGGCCGGATTGATGCGCGCACGCAGGAATTCATTGCGGCGATCGCCCTTGGGCAGGGAAAAGTCGGCCCGCATCGCGAAGGCCTTCGGCATCACTTCGGCTACGCCCTGTAGACGCAGGATGAAGGGACGCACGAACAGCAAGAAGGTCACGAAACTCGACACCGGATTGCCGGGCAGGCCAATGAAGAACGCGCTCGGCGCGCCATCGCGGTTGATCTCGCCGAAGGCCAGCGGCTTGCCAGGCTTGATGGCGATCT
Source organism: Noviherbaspirillum sp. (assembly GCA_035627275.1). Taxonomy (GTDB): domain Bacteria; phylum Pseudomonadota; class Gammaproteobacteria; order Burkholderiales; family Burkholderiaceae_D; genus Noviherbaspirillum. Next base: position 113,815 of record DASPMC010000003.1, on the reverse strand, counting down.
GCCACATGTTCAGCCGCCCTTCCGCCTCGACTGCCGGCTTGATGTAGTCCTCTTCGCCGACCGACACGCCACCCGAAGTAATGATCAGGTCATGTCCTGCTGCCGCCTTGCGCAGCGTCTCGCGCGTGGCGTCCAGCGAATCGGGCACGATACCGTAGTCGGTAATCTCGCAGCCGAGGTTCTCGAGCAGGCCGCGCAGCGTGAAACGATTGGAATTGTAGATGGCGCCTGGCTTAAGCGGCTCGCCGGGCATGGCCAACTCGTCGCCGGTGAAGAACACGGCAACGCGCGGCCTGCGAACGACCGGCAAGGTCGCCAATCCTACCGACGCCGCCATCCCGAGTTCCTGCGCGCGCAGGCGTGTGCCGCGGAAAAGTACGATTCCGCCAGCCCTGACGTCTTCGCCCGTGCGGCGGATCCATTCGCCGGCCTGCGGTGCATGCTTGACCAGCACGGAATCGCCCTGCACTTCGCACTGCTCCTGCATGACGACAGCGTCTGCGCCTTCCGGGATCATTGCTCCGGTAAAGATGCGCGCTGCAGTACCGGGCTGGAGTGGCTGACCGACATGGCCGGCGGGGATGCGCTGCGATACCGGCAGCAAGGCATTACCGCTGGCGCAATCGGCCGCGCACACCGCATACCCGTCCATCTGGGTATTGTCCATCGGCGGGACATTGAGCTGCGACGCCTGGTCGGCCGCGAGAATGCGGCCGTTTGCCTCGAGCGTGGCAAGCGTTTCCGTTTCCGCAATCGGTCGGACCGCCGTGAAAAGGATATGGAGCGCTTCGAGTGCGCTCAACATGGATTTCTTGTCAGTCATGCCCGCCCCGGCCAAGGTTAGAAGGTTACAAACCGGTATGCTTCGCGATGAATGCCTTCATCTTGTCGATGTCGGCGGACATCACCTCGAAGCGCTGCGGCAGCGCCTCGATGTTCTCGAAACCTGCCGGACGTTCGGCATCGCGGCCCAGAGCTTCACGGATTGTCTCATTGAACTTCGCCGGCAAGGCAGTTTCCAGCACGATCATCGGTACACCAGGCGTCAGATTTTCGCGTGCGACCTTCACGCCATCCGCGGTATGGGTGTCAATGGTCACACCGTACTTCGCATGCACGTCGCGGATGGTCGCGATGCGGTCCGCATGCACCGACTTACCGGACACGAAACCGTATTCCTTCACCTTCTTGAATTCGTCGCCGTCGCTACCAGGCTTGCCCGACAGGTCGAAGCCGCCATGCGTCTCGACCTTCTTGAACAGGGCGCGCACTCGCTCGGCATCGCGGCCCAACAGGTCGTACACGAAGCGCTCGAAGTTGGACGCCTTGCTGATGTCCATGCTCGGACTGGTCGTGTGGTAGGTCTCGGCCGACTTGCGCACGCGGTACATCCCGGTGCGGAAGAATTCGTCCAGCACGTCGTTCTCGTTCGTTGCAACTACCAACTGGTCGATCGGCAAGCCCATCATGCGAGCGATATGGCCGGCGCAGATGTTGCCGAAGTTGCCGGACGGAACGGTGAACGACACTTTCTGGTCGTTGCTCGTGGTCGCGCTCAGGTAGCCGCGGAAGTAGTACACCACCTGCGCCACCACGCGAGCCCAATTGATGGAGTTGACGGTACCAATCTTCTGGCGCGTCTTGAATTCGAGATCGTTCGATACCGCCTTGACCATGTCCTGACAATCGTCGAACACGCCTTCGACCGCGATGTTGAAAATGTTCGGGTCCTGCAGGCTGAACATCTGCGCGGTCTGGAACGCGCTCATCTTCTTGTGCGGAGACAGCATGAACACGCGGATGCCCTTCTTGCCGCGCATCGCATACTCTGCTGCGCTACCGGTGTCGCCCGAGGTCGCGCCGAAAATATTCAGCTCAGCATGCTGCTTGGCCAACGCATACTCGAACAAATTGCCGAGCAGTTGCATCGCCATATCCTTGAAGGCCAGCGTCGGGCCGTTGGACAGCGCCTGCAGCGTGAGCTTGGTGCCGTTCGCTTCTTCCAGCACGCGCAGGGGCGTGATCTGTGATGCAGCCTCGCCGGCGCGGGCATTGCGATACACGTCTGCCGTGTAGGTCTTGTGCGCCAGTGCCTTCAAGTCCGCTTCCGGGATGTCGGTTGCGAACTTCTTCAATACTTCCACCGCGAGGTCGGCATAGGACAACTTGCGCCAGGCATCGAGTTCGGCGCCGCTGACTTTCGGATACTCAACCGGCAAGTAGAGGCCGCCGTCCGGCGCGAGGCCGCCGAGGAGAATTTGGGAGAACGATTGCGCCGGAGACTGACCGCGTGTGGAGACGTATTGCATAAATTCTTGAAAATTTATTAATGTGGGGGCAGGCGCCCCTTCCCTGCAAGGCAAAGGGGCTTTTCAGCCGAATCCTGCATTATAACTGCCGACCCGCCTCCAGACGGCATTTTGCTCAGGCGGCGTGGTGCAGTTTATGCAACTCCGGGCGGATATTCGCCAGCATGTCATCGACCAGTCCATCCAGGCCGATTTTCGCCTTCCACCCCCAGTCGGCGCGGGCGTAGGTGTCGTCCACGCTGTGCGGCCAGGTATCGGCAATCGCCTGACGATGGTCGGGGCGATAACGGATCTCGAACTTGGGCAAACGCTTGCGGATCGCATCGGCGAGTTCACGCGGGCTGAAGCTCAGGCCGGCGACGTTGTAGGCGGAACGGATTCGCACTTGGTCGGCTGGCGCGTCCATCAGTTCGATGGTCGCGCGAATGGCGTCGGGCATGTAGATCATCGGCAGCGTCGTTTCCGGACCGAGGAAACAATCGTAAGCTTCGCCGCGCGCCGCCGCGTGGAAGATCGCGATGGCGTAATCGGTCGTACCGCCACCGGGAGGCGACTTGTGGCTGATGATGCCCGGATAGCGGATGCTGCGCACATCGACACCGAACTTGCTGAAATAGTATTCGCACAGCCGCTCGCCGGCCTGCTTGCTGATGCCGTAGATGGTCGTTGGGTCCATCACCGCCAGTTGCGGCGTGTCCACCGCCGGCGTATGCGGGCCGAAGGCTGCAATCGACGATGGCCAGAATACCTTCAGCGGCTTGCCGGCCCGCCCACGCTCGCGAGCCAGCTCGAGAATGTTCAGCAGGCCGTTCATGTTCAGCGTCCAGGCTTTCAGCGGTGCCTGTTCGCCAGTCACCGACAGCAACGCAGCCAACTGGTAGACCTGCGTAATGCCGTAATGTTCAACCACTTGGGCGATACGATTGGCATCGAGGACATCGAGCGTTTCGTAGGGCCCCGCACCAAACAGGCTGCGCGGGCCGATATCGGATGCGATCACGTTTCCAGCGCCGAATCGCGCCGTCAATGCTTCAACCAGCTCACTTCCGATCTGGCCGTTCGCGCCTATCACCAGAATGCGTTCCATCGTTCCGCTCCTTCAATTCTTCACAAGACCAAGTTCCTGCCCTGCCTGCTTGAACGCCGTCAGCGCACGATCAAGCTGTTCCGTCGTATGCGCCGCAGACAACTGCACGCGCACCCGCGCCTGCCCCATCGGGACGACCGGATAAAAGAAACCGGTCACCAGCACACCGAGTTCGTACAGGCGCTGCGCGAATTTCTGCGCCAGCGGCGCGTCGAACAGCATCACCGGCACGACCGGATGCGTGCCCGGCTTGATGGTGAAACCAAGCTCGCTGATCGCGTGGCGGAAGTACGACGTGTTGGCATGCAGGCGGTCGCGCAATTCCGTCGACGTCGACAAGCGCTGCATTACAGCCAGGGAAGCGCCCGCAATGGCTGGCGCCAGGGAATTCGAAAAGAGGTAAGGGCGCGACTTCTGCCGCAATGTCTGGATGACTTCCTTGCGAGCCGTAGTGAATCCTCCCATCGCGCCGCCGAGCGCCTTGCCCAGTGTGCCGGTGATGATGTCAATGCGTCCCATCACATTGTGGTGCTCATGCGTGCCGCGCCCGGTCTTGCCCATGAAGCCGCTGGCGTGGCATTCGTCGATCATCACCAGCGCACCGTACTTGTCGGCCAAATCGCAAATCTTGTCCAGCTGCGCGATCGTGCCGTCCATCGAAAACACACCGTCGGTCACGATCAGCTTGTGGCGCTTGCCGGCAGCCGCCTGCAGCTGCGTTTCCAGATCCGCCATGTCGTTGTGCTGATAGCGGAAACGCGCCGCCTTGCACAAACGAATGCCGTCGATGATGGAGGCGTGGTTAAGTGCATCGGAAATGATCGCGTCGTTCTCGTCGAACAGCGGCTCGAATACGCCGCCGTTGGCATCGAAAGCCGCCGCGTACAGGATCGTGTCTTCCATGCCGAGGAACTCGGACAAGGCGCGCTCGAGTTGCTTGTGCACCGTCTGCGTGCCGCAGATGAACCGCACCGACGAAAGCCCGTAGCCATACTTTTCGGTCGCATCGATGGCCGCATGTACCGTCGCTTCGTCTCCGGACAGGCCGAGATAGTTGTTGGCGCAAAGATTGATCAGCTTGCGGCCATCATCGCATACGACTTCCGCGCCCTGACGCGAAGCAATGACGCGTTCCGGCTTGTACAGCCCCTGCTCCCGCAACCCGGCCAGATTGCTCTCCAGTCCGGCATAAAAACTTTCCCTTGCGCTCCTCTCACCCATCATCACTCTCCCGGCTTGTTTGTTCGATCCCGGCTCGACAACGCCGGGCACGTATCCTTATCGTTTGGCATCTGTTACGATGCATTTTCAATAAAATCCGATAAATTCAATATTAAGAACACAAGTTCAATATATTGAATACTAAGCACATCCATTGAACTTTGCAAGCATCCCTTATGAAAAAGCTCGGTCCACCAAGTTCCCCGCCGGAAGTCGGGGCCACCCTTCAAAAGCTGCGGCTCAAGCGCGGATTGACGTTGGATGACCTGTCGCGCGCGGCTGGCGTATCGAAATCCATGTTGTCGCAGATTGAGCGGGAAAAGGCCAACCCGACGATTGCCGTGGCCTGGCGCCTTGCCAACGCGCTTGGCATCGGTATCGAAGAATTGTTGTCCAGCGAAAAGCCGGAGCCGGAACCGATCCACGTGCTGGAACCGCACGAGACTCCCACCCTGCCCGGCGCGCATGCCGGCTATGTGCTGCGGATCCTTGGCCCGATGGAACTGGCCGGGAAGTACGAGTGGTATGAACTCACCTTGTCACCGGAAGGCGCACTGGTGTCTAACCCGCATGACCCGGGAACGACCGAATACCTGACGCTCCTGCACGGCACGGTGGAAGTGGAAGTGGATGGCGTGACGAAAAAACTGAAGGCCGGCGGCACGGCCCGCTACCAGGCCGACCGCAACCATGCCATCCGCAACGTCGGCAAGACGGAAGCAAAGGCACTGCTCGTCGTCACGCATCGCTGAACCAAGCGCACAAATGACAAGCGGCCCGAAGACTTGCATCTTCGGGCCGCTGTTTTTTGTGCATTACCCGCTATAACGAGCGGGCATCAACATCAACTCAACTGTTCGAGACGGATCTTGGTCACTTCGCCAACCACGGTCGGCAGCGCCTCAATCTTCGAGATCGCGGAGACGATGTTCTTCTCCTGTGTCTGGTGCGTCAGCATGATGATGTCGGTGCGGGTTTCGCCTTCATCCGGCTCCTTCTGCAGCATTGCATCGATCGAGATCGACGAATCCGCGAGGATGCGGGTGACGTCGGCCAGCACGCCAGGCTGGTCGGACACGCGCATGCGCAGGTAGTAGCTGGTGGTGACTTCCGACATCGGCAGGATCGGTGTGTCGACCATCGCATTCGGCTGGAATGCGAGGTGCGGCACGCGGTGTTCCGGATCAGCCGTCGCCAGGCGGGTGATATCAACCAGGTCAGCGATGACTGCGGAAGCCGTCGGCTCGGAGCCGGCACCCTTGCCGTAGTACAGCGTCGCACCAACTGCGTCGCCGTGGACCAGTACAGCGTTCATCGCGCCTTCGACGTTGGCGATCAGTCGCTTGGCCGGAATCAGGGTCGGGTGTACGCGCAGTTCGATGCCCGCAGTACCGTTGACCTGCGTGCGCTTGGCGATGCCCAACAGCTTGATGCGATAACCAAGTTGTTCCGCATAGCGGATGTCGGTTGCCTGCAGCTTGGTGATGCCTTCCACGTGCGCCTTGTCGAACTGCACCGGAACGCCGAATGCAATTGCCGACATGATGGTCGCCTTGTGCGCCGCATCGACGCCTTCAATATCGAAGGTCGGATCAGCTTCAGCGTAGCCGAGGCGCTGTGCCTCTTTCAGCACCACGTCGAAGTCCAGCCCCTTGTCACGCATCTCCGACAGGATGAAGTTGGTGGTGCCGTTGATGATGCCGGCGATCCACTCGATGCGGTTGGCAGTCAGGCCTTCGCGCAGCGCCTTGATGATGGGGATGCCGCCGGCCACTGCCGCTTCAAACGCGACCATCACGCCCTTGTCCTGCGCCGCCTTGAAAATCTCGTTGCCGTGCGTTGCCAGCAAGGCCTTGTTCGCGGTGACCACGTGCTTGCCGTTGGCGATCGCCTTCATCACCAGCTCCTTGGCGATGCCGTAGCCGCCGATCAGCTCGATGACGATATCGATTTCGGGATTGTTCACCACCAGGTTGGCGTCGCTGACGACTTCGCATTCGCCGTTGGTCAGCTCCTTGGCACGCGCGGTGTTCAAGTCGGCCACCATCGTAATCTCGATACGACGGCCGGCACGACGCGTAATCTCTTCCTGGTTACGCTTCAGAACATTGAATGTGCCGGACCCGACGGTACCGATGCCTAATAAGCCTACTTTGATGGGTTTCATAGTCTTCAAAAATATAACGCTGCGGGATTCCGGCAATTACCGGAACTGGTTCTTACTTCAGGTTTGAAACTTTACGCGGCGGCGTGACGCTTGCGATATCCATCGAGGAAGCGTGCGATCCGTCCGACTGCCTCGGTCAGGTCGTCCGAATTCGGCAGGAACACGACGCGGAAATGATCCGGCGCGATCCAGTTGAAACCGGTGCCCTGCACGATCAGGACCTTCTCTTCCGCCAGCAGCTCATACGCGAACTGCTGGTCGTCCTTGATCGGGTACACCTTCGGATCCAGCTTCGGGAACATGTACAGCGCCGACTTCGGTTTCACGCAAGTCACGCCGGGAATGTCCGTGAGCAGCTTGTGCGCAAGATCGCGCTGCTTAAGCAGCCGGCCGCCGGGACCGACGAGGTCATTGATGCTCTGGTGGCCGCCGAGCGCGGTCTGGATCGCGAACTGCCCTGGCGCATTGGCGCAAAGACGCATCGACGCCAGCATGTTCAGGCCCTCAATGTAATCCTTGGCCGGCTTCTTGTCGCCGGATACGACCATCCAGCCAGAGCGGTAGCCGCAGGAGCGATAGTTCTTTGACAGGCCGTTCAGCGTGATGAACAGCACGTCGTCAGCTAGAGATGCAATCGAAGTATGCGTTTCGCCATCGTACAAGGTCTTGTCGTAGATTTCGTCCGCAAAGACAATCAACTGATGCTGACGAGCAACTTCGACGATCTGCTGGAGCACCTCGACCGGATACAGTGCTCCGGTCGGGTTGTTCGGGTTGATGACCACGATCGCCTTGGTATTCGGCGTGATCTTTTTCTTGATGTCATCGACGTCAGGCAGCCAACCCGATTCTTCGTCACAGATGTAATGCACGGGCTTGCCGCCGGACAAGCTGACCGCAGCTGTCCAAAGCGGGTAATCAGGCGACGGCACCAGCACCTCGTCGCCGGTATTCAACAGGGCATTCATGCCCATTACGATGAGCTCAGACGCGCCGTTGCCGATGTAGATGTCATCGATCGTCACGCCCGAAATCTTCTTTTCCTGCGTGTAGTGCATGATCGCCTTGCGCGGGGCGAACATGCCCTTGGAATCCGTGTAGCCGGCCGCATTTGGCAGGTTGATGATCATGTCGTGCACGATCTCGTCTGGCGCGTCGAAACCGAACACGGCGAGGTTGCCGATGTTCAGTTTGATGATCTTGTGGCCCTCTTCCTCCATCTGCCGAGCTTTGTCCAGCACGGGGCCGCGGATGTCGTAGCAAACGTCTGCCAGTTTCTTGGATTTCTGAATCGGTCGCACTGAAGCAATCCCTTGTAGTAAAAGCAAAAGTTGGGATGCAATGGTGCACCGCCAAAAATACCCATTTTGCCGAAAGCAAGTCCTTTTATCAATGTACAGCGGGATGTTTTAGCACGGAAAACGCTACAATGCCCCATCTTTTTCCTCTAATTGCCGGAAATTCACGCCCATTCGCGTGTCTACTGCCCCATGAAGCTCCACACCACTCCCACCCAGCATTACCAGACCGTCACGGCCTATGACGAAACAGGTGTCGAGATCAATGCCGTGCGCTTTTCGCATAGCCTGATCGTGCTGCCCGAAGTGGCCCCAGTCGCATGGACACCGAAATCCTTTGACGACCTGAATGTCGAGCACTTCGCACAGATCGACGCCCTGTCTCCAGACGTGGTCATCCTGGGTACGGGAGCGAAACAGCGCTTCGTGCATCCGCGCCTGACCAGCGCCCTTACTGCGCACCGCATCGGCGTGGAATGCATGGACAGCCAGGCTGCATGCCGCACCTACAACATCTTGATGGGCGAAGGCCGCAAGGTTGTCCTCGCACTCATATTCGAGGGCAAGTAGCGGTGCGCTTGAAGGATTGCAAACGATCCCCATCTTCCGCACTGGCCGCACGTGCCCAAAGAAACATGCAGCGTGCACGGTTCCCAATGGGATGAACATTCGCTAACATCCCGATTGCGCCCCGCACTCCGGGGCCGAGACAACAACAACTTCGCCACAAGCGACAACACACATGGACCAGGAGAAGAGCGTGGCTGAAAGCCCATCCGCATTGAATCTGATCGTCCCGGAATTTTCCGCGGCGATGACCGGCAACCAGACTTTCCGCTTGTCCGACTACAAGGGCAAAAACATCGTCCTGTACTTCTACCCGAAGGACAACACCCCTGGCTGCACCACTGAAAGCATGCAGTTCCGCGACCTGCATCCGCAGTTCCGGGAGGCGAATACCGAGATCTTCGGCATCAGCCGTGACAGCATCCGCTCCCACGAAGGCTTCAAGTCGAAGCTGGAGATGCCCTTCGAACTGATTTCTGATCCGGACGAAACGGTGTGCATCATGTTCAATGTCATGAAGATGAAAAATATGTATGGCAAGCAGGTGCGCGGTGTTGAACGCAGCACATTTGTGATTGACGGCAGCGGGAAATTGGTGAAAGAATGGCGTGGAGTAAAGGTGCCTGGGCACGTCGATGAAGTGCTCGAGTTTGTGAAGGCTCTCGCGTAACAACGCTGCTGAACCCATTGAATTTAAAAGAATTTCTTTACCGAAGGCCGTTTGTGGAAGAGGCATCGAGCCTCCCCCTCAAACGGCCTTTTTGCTTTCGCAATTCCCCCCTCCTCTCCGTTGTCCAACCTTCCACCCTCTGTTTGTCCCCTGCGCGTAGTCAATTCAACACATTTCTAGATTGAGGTACTGATGCCACTGCCTAAATTGCCGACCAAGCCAGCAACATTGCTCTCAACCCAAGACTATCCGAAGGTAGAGAAAGGAAAACCGGCAAAACCTGTGATGACGCTCGTAGAGACCACCGCACCCGCGGTTGAAAAAGCCCCACAGGCACGCACAAAGACCGAGAAACCAGCACCGGCCAAACGCACTACCAAGGACAAGGAAGTCGAAACCCTGATCAAGTCGAGCGCCAGCCGCATCGGTGACAAGATGGGCGTGACGAAGATGTTCGTGCTGGACACGAACGTGCTGATGCACGACCCGACCTCGCTGTTCCGCTTCGACGAACACGATGTCTACCTGCCGATGATGACGCTGGAGGAACTGGACAACCACAAGAAGGGCATGTCCGAAGTCGCACGCAATGCGCGCCAGGTGTCACGTTCCCTCGATGCCCTCGTCGCTGGCGTTGAAGAGCACGCGATCGAAGAAGGCATTCCTCTCTCGAAGCTTGGCAACAAGGACGCGAAGGGCCGCCTGTTCTTCCAGACCAAGCTGCAAATCAGCGAACTGCCGGAAGGCCTCCCGATCGGGAAGGCCGACAACCAGATCCTCGGCGTCGTCCGCGCACTGGAAGTGCAATACCCCGGCCGCCCGATCGTGCTGGTGTCCAAGGACATCAACATGCGCATCAAGGCCCGCGCACTGGGCCTGCCGGCGGAAGAGTATTTCAACGACCATGTGCTGGAAGATACTGACCTGCTTTACTCCGGCATCCTGCAGCTTCAGGACGATTTCTGGAACAAGCACGCCAAGGGCATGGAATCGTGGCAGGAAAACAAGCACGGCACCGGCTACACCTTCTATCGCCTGACCGGCCCGATGGTGCCCGGCTTCCTCGTCAACCAGTTCGTCTTCATGGAACCGCGCAGCGGCGAAGCGCCCTTCTACGGCCAGGTCAAGGAGATCAACGGCAAGACGGCGGTGATCCAGACACTGCGTGACTACACCCACGGCAAGAACGGCGTCTGGGGCATCACCGCGCGCAACCGCGAACAGAATTTCGCCCTCAACCTGCTGATGAATCCGGAATGCGATTTCGTCACCCTGCTCGGCCAGGCGGGTACCGGCAAGACGCTGCTGGCACTCGCAGCCGGTCTCGCGCAGGTCCTGGAGACGAAGCTCTACAACGAGATCATCGTCACTCGCGTGACCGTTCCGGTGGGCGAAGACATCGGTTTCCTCCCTGGTACCGAGGAAGAAAAGATGTCGCCGTGGATGGGTGCCTTCGACGACAACCTCGAAGTGCTGAACAAGTCGGACAACGATGCCGGCGAATGGGGTCGCGCGGCGACGCAGGACTTGATCCGCTCTCGTATCAAGATCAAGTCGCTCAACTTCATGCGTGGCCGCACCTTCGTGAACAAGTTCCTCATCATCGACGAGGCGCAGAACCTGACGCCGAAACAGATGAAGACCCTGGTCACACGCGCCGGCCCCGGTACGAAGATCATCTGTCTCGGCAACATCGCCCAGATCGATACGCCTTACCTGACAGAAGGCTCGAGCGGCCTGACCTACGTGGTAGACCGCTTCAAAGGCTGGAACCATAGCGGCCATATCACGTTGGCGCGCGGCGAACGCTCCCGTCTCGCAGACCACGCCAGCGACGTGCTCTGAACTGTCGCCCCAAACAAAAAAGCCTGCATTGAAATGCAGGCTTTTTTGTTTCCGGGAACGCTGGATTACAGAATCTGGGTCCCGATCCACCACGCGATTGCAGCCACGAAGGCCGATGCAGGAATCGTAAAGATCCACGCCCACACGATGTTGCCCGCAACACCCCAACGCACCGCGGACATCTTCTTCGCCGAGCCGACCCCAACGATGGCACCGGTGATCGTATGCGTCGTTGAAACCGGAATACCAAGGCTCGTCGCCAGAAACAGGGTGATCGCACCGCCCGTCTCGGCACAAAAACCGCCGACCGGCTTCAGCTTCGTGATTTTCTGCCCCATGGTCTTGACGATGCGCCAGCCACCGAACAGTGTGCCGAGGCCAATCGCAGCGTAGCAGCTGATGATCACCCAGGACGGCAACGGATCCTTGGCGGTCGAATAGCCCGCAGCGATCAGCAGCATCCAGATGATGCCCATGGTCTTCTGCGCATCATTGCCGCCATGGCCGAGGCTGTACAGCGAGGCCGAGATGAGCTGCATGCGGCGGAACCACTTGTCGACGCGACGCGGCGTCGAGCGCACAAACAGCCACGACACGATGACCATCAAAATCGAGCCGAAGACAAAGCCGAGCAGCGGCGACAGCAGGATGAAGGAAATGGTCTTGATCAGGCCGCTGGAGATCAGCGCCCCGGTTCCCGACTTGGCAACGGCTGCGCCGACCAAGCCGCCGATAAGCGCGTGCGACGAGGACGACGGGATTCCGTAGTACCAGGTGAGCACATTCCAGAAGATCGCTCCGACCAAGGCCCCGAATACGACGTAGTGATCCACGACAACCGGTTCGATCGTACCTTTGCCGACGGTGCTTGCAACCTTCAACTGGAAGAAGAAGATCGCGATTACGTTGAAAAACGCCGCCATCGCAACGGCGTGTTGCGGCTTGAGTACGCCTGTCGACACGACCGTGGCGATTGCATTCGCCGCATCGTGGAAGCCGTTCATGAAGTCGAACAGCAACGCCAGCGCGATCAGGAAGGCGAGAGTGTAGATACTGATTTCAAGGGTTTGCATGAGTTCTTGTTCTGATCCGTTCGAGATGCCGGCCTGGCTTTCTGAAGCCTCCCGCAGCAATGCGGCACTCGAGATTGAGCTTTCGGCAAGATCCTGTATTACGGAACATGCCGGGCTTGGGTGCTCGCTCAGGCATTCTCGACGATGATGCCCTCGATGATGTTGGCGACGTCCTCACAACGGTCGGTGACCGTTTCCAGGATTTCGTAGATCGCCTTCAGCTTGATCAGATTGCGCACGTCCGGCTCGTCGCGGAACAGCTTGGACATCGCCGCGCGCATGACATGGTCAGCGTCCGACTCCAGGCGGTCGATCTCTTCGCAGACGGACAGGATCTGGCCCGAATTGTCCATGCTGTGCAGCAGGCCGACGGCAGTCTTGACCTTTTCCGTACAGGACAGGCAGAGCTCGGCCAAGCGCTTCGCCTCCGGCGTCACGGCCTTGATGTCGTACAGCGAGATTGTCTGGCCCGCATCCTCCAGCAGGTCCAGGATGTCGTCCATCTTGGTGATCAGCTTGTGGATGTCATCGCGGTCGAGCGGCGTGATGAACGTCTTGTGCAGCATGTCGAGGGTTTCGTAAGTCACCTTGTCGGCCTGCTTCTCGATGCTCTCGATCGCATGCACGCGGTTTTCCAGGTCATCGAAATTGGTCATCAAGGCGACCATTTCCTTCGCGCCTTTGACGCACAGCTCCCCGTGCTGTACGAACAGGTCAAAGAACTTGCCCTCGTTGGGCATCAATCGTCCAAACATATTTGCACTCTCTTAAAGTTGAAGCGTTAATTCGTTGTCAGTGTTCACGTCAACCACACATCGCCCCTTGTAAGGACGAATACCAATTCCTGGCCTTACTCGTTGTCGAAGATCGCGTTGCCGCCGGTGTAATTATCGAACTTCGTGTATTCGCCGAGGAATGTCAGTCGCACGGTGCCGATCGGGCCGTTACGCTGCTTGCCGATAATGATTTCAGCCGTTCCCTTGTCGGGCGAATCCGGGTTGTATACCTGGTCGCGGTAAATGAACAGGATCACGTCGGCGTCCTGTTCGATAGCGCCGGATTCGCGCAAGTCGGACATCACTGGACGCTTGTTGGGGCGCTGTTCAAGCGAGCGGTTCAACTGCGACAGCGCAATCACCGGGCAATGAAGCTCCTTCGCAATACCCTTGAGGCTTCGCGAAATTTCGGAAATCTCGGTCGCGCGGTTCTCGCCGCCGCCCCCGTTGCCGGACATAAGCTGTAAATAGTCGACGATGATCAAGCCGAGCCGGCCGCACTGGCGGGCAAGGCGCCGGGCGCGCGCGCGCAACTCGATCGGGCTCAGCGCCGGCGTCTCGTCGATATAAAGCTGCGCCTCGTTCATCTTCTGGATCGCGTGCGTCAAGCGGGGCCAGTCTTCATCGTTCAGCTTGCCGACACGCAGGCGGCTCTGGTCGAGACGGCCGACAGAACCCAGCATACGCATGGCCAGCTGCGCGCCGCCCATTTCCATGGAGAACACGGCGACCGGAAGGCCGCTGTCGATGGCAACGTTTTCGCCGATATTGAGCGAAAACGCGGTTTTGCCCATCGATGGGCGTCCGGCGACAACGATCATGTCGCCGGGCTGCAGGCCGGAGGTCATGCGGTCGAGGTCAATAAAACCTGTAGGCACGCCGGTGATGTCATTCTGGTTGTCGCGGTTGTAGAGTTCGTCGATACGCTCCACGACTTGCGTCAGCAGCGGCTGGATGGCCATCCAGCCTTGGGCGCCACGGGCACCCTCTTCTGCGATGGCAAAGATCTTCGATTCTGCTTCATCGAGGAGCTGCTTGACTTCCTTGCCCTGCGGATTGAACGCAGCACCGGAGATTTCATCCGAGACGGTAATAAGCTTGCGCAGGACGCCACGTTCGCGGACGATCTCGCCATAGCGCCGGATGTTGGCCGCTGACGGGGTATTTTGTGCGAGTGCGTTCAGGTAAGTGAGACCGCCGGCCTCTTCCGCCTTGCCGCTGGTGCACATGGCTTCATAGACGGTGATGACGTCGGCCGGTTTGGAGCTGTTGATCAGCTTGACGATGTGTTGAAAGATGATGCGGTGGTCGTAGCGGTAGAAATCGTCTTCGGCAATGAAGTCGGCGATACGGTCCCACGCGGCGTTATCCAGAAGCAACCCGCCCAGTACGGATTGCTCTGCTTCAATGGAATGAGGCGGAATGCGAAGTGCTTCGACTTGGGGATCGGCAGCACGGTTTTCACGATTATCGCGGTTGTCACGGCTATTCATGGCGCGAATTATACCCGTTTAAGCCGGGGCTTTTCCGAGCGCATCTCAGTCAAATCCGCTTTATTTTTCCTCAAACGGAAGGCAGATTCCGCACTCTTGAAAGAGCAACAAAAAAGGCCGGGGAAACCCGGCCTTTTGAATGACTGCACTCCAGCGATCAGGCTTGTTCGCCCAGCACGGAAACAGTGATGTCGACGACAACGTCAGTGTGCAGCGCAACGGAGATGGAATGGTCGCCAACCATCTTGAGCGGGCCTTGCGGCATGCGGATCTGCGCCTTCTCGACGGCGAAGCCTTGCTTGGTCACGGCTTCGGCGATGTCGGCGTTGGTCACGGAACCGAACAGACGGCCGTCAACGCCTGCCTTCTGTGCGATCTGGACGGTTGTACCGCTCAACTTCTCGCCTTGTGCCTGTGCGGCTGCCAGCTTCTCGGCTGCTGCCTTTTCCAGTTCGGCGCGCTTGGCTTCGAACTCGGCCACGGCGGTTTCGGTTGCGCGGCGAGCCTTGCGTTGCGGGATCAGGAAGTTACGTGCGTAACCGTCCTTGACCTTGACCACGTCGCCCAGGTTGCCGAGGTTGACGACTTTTTCCAACAGAATGACTTGCATGTTTTTCTCCTATTCTTCCGTCGTCAATTAGGCGTTGTGCAGATCGGTGTACGGCAGCAGCGCGAGGTAGCGTGCGCGCTTGATCGCGGTGTCGACCTGACGCTGGTAGTGGGCCTTGGTACCGGTCAGGCGTGCCGGCATGATCTTGCCGTTTTCCTGGACGAAGTCCTTCAGGGTGTCGACGTCCTTGTAGTCGACCTGTTCAACGTGGGCGGCGGTGAAGCGGCAGAATTTCTTGCGCTTGAACAGCGGGTTCTGCTGTTGGCGCTTTTGCTTGAGTTTGCTCTTGTCGAATTTTTTACCGAATGCCATTTTTTGGCTCCTGTATCTCTAGTGATCTGGTGTGATTGACTCGAAATCCGTAACGTGGAACACGAGGCTCTTGCTGTTGCGGTTCTTGCGCGCCAGGAATCCCGTGAACAGAAACATTTCCCCTAATGCTGCCTGGTTGAATCTTCCGGAGATCTCGCCGGCGGCAATCGCGGCGATTTCCATGTCAACCTGGCGCGGGATGTTTGCCTCCACCTGCTCCGAACTGTGCTGCAATTTTGCGGACACGATCGGGATGCCTGCCGGGGTGTAGCGCAGTACGTCGCGCTCGGCTATGGCGGCAATCAGGCAAAGCTGGTTCACTCTCCTCGGCTGCCGCAATTACGCAGCGGATGCCTCTGCACGTTGCGACTTGGCGGCGTCTTCCTTCTGAACAGCCTTCATCATCGGCGACGGAGCGGTCTCGGCCTTCTTCATCTTGACGGTGAGGTGACGCAGGACGGCGTCGTTGAACTTGAAGCCGGTTTCGAGCTCAGCCAGGGTTTCGTTGTCGCACTCGATGTTCATGCAAACATAGTGTGCCTTTGCCAGCTTCTGGATCATGTAAGCGAGTTGGCGGCGGCCCCAGTCTTCGACACGGTGAACCTTGCCATTGCGCGCGGTCACGATGCCCTTGTAGCGCTCGATCATTGCGGGCACCTGCTCGCTCTGGTCCGGATGGACGATAAATACGATTTCGTAATGACGCATGAATTCTCCTTTTGGACGGATTAAAGAATCGCCCACCCCGGCGTCAAGACGGGTGTGGGAAGAGGAAAGCCCAAAATGATAACCCGATTATGGAGAAAACTCAATGCATTCAAACCCTTAACTCAAAACAGGGAGCAAAACGCGCGAAATTCCGCGTAAAACGCCGGCAAAACCCGCAATTACGCTTGCATTCGCGCGATGCCTGTATAAAAATACAGGCTGTCTATACAAACAGCGCTGGATAACCCCAGTGAATTGCCATGATCAAGCTGACCGCCCGCCAGGAACAGATCCTGAACCTGATCAGGGAAGCAATCGAAAACACCGGCTTCCCGCCGACCCGTGCGGAAATCGCCGCCGAACTGGGCTTCCGCTCCGCCAACGCCGCCGAAGAGCACCTGCAAGCACTGGCACGCAAGGGAGCGATTGAGATTTCCCCCGGCACCTCGCGCGGCATTCGCCTGCGCGACATGGGCGGCGACACCGAAGCGTCCCGCACCGCCACACGACAGATGGCCCTGCCACATCCGACGCTCATGCAGCTGAGCCTGCCGCTGGTTGGCCGCGTTGCAGCAGGCTCGCCGATACTTGCACAGGAGCATATCGAATCCACCTACAACGTCGACCCAGCCCTGTTCTCAGCAAAGCCGGATTACCTGCTGAAAGTGCGAGGCATGTCGATGCGCGACGTCGGCATCCTCGATGGCGACTTGTTGGCGGTAAAGAAGACAGATACGGCGAAGAATGGGCAGATCGTTGTCGCTCGCCTTGGGGATGACGTAACCGTCAAGCGCTATCGGAAGACGGGCGGCCTGATCGAATTGCTGCCGGAGAACCCGGATTTCGAGCCGATCCGGGTGGACGGGAGCGGAGACGATTTTGCGCTGGAAGGCCTCGCTGTCGGCCTGCTGCGTGCCTGGGGCTAAGGCCGGCACGACCAACGTGTTGGCGGTACTGGCAATACCCTCCGTTCCGCCATTACCTCTCGCTTCCAGCACAATCTCATTTTCCCGGGGCTACCTCGTTGCAAGCGACGGTCGAGAGTGAAGTTGGCGTGGTGAAGTTAGCGTGGTGAAGTTAGCGTGGTGAAGCTGGCGCGGGTATCGACTGAATGCGCGCAATAAAAGGCGTAATAAATGCCAAGATGACCGCATTTGCCGGATGCTCACTGTGCCGCGCTCATCACTGTGCCGGGTCGATTTCTCAGTTGCGCCCAAGTTTCTGCAGAATCTGGCGCGCGATCCCGCGCAGAATATTCACCTCTTCGGTCTCCAACTGAGTGCGCGAGAACAGGCGTTTCAAACGGGGCATCAACTTCTTCGGGTTGGCAGGATCCAGGAAATCTACCGCCACCAGCGCCTGCTCAAGATGGCTGTACATGCCTTCGATTTGCTCCAGGCTGGCCGCGACACCCTGGAAGCCTACCGGTGTCTCGGGCAACATGTCCCCAGCAGCCGCCATTCGTGCCTCATAGGCCAGGAGCTGGACTGCCTGTGCCAGGTTCAGGGATGAATAGCCGGGGTTGGCCGGGATGTTGATCAGGAAATTGCAGCGTTCGATGATCTCGTTTGGCAGGCCATAGCGTTCACTGCCGAACACCAGTGCGGCATTCAAACTTTCTTCCTTCGCCAGTTGCGCTGCCAATGCGCGCGGCGTTGCCACTGGCGGGGAAAACTCCCTCAGGCGAGCACTGAGTGCGGCAGCAAAATTGCAGCTGTCGAGCGCCTCTTCGATCGTTCCTACCACGCGCGCCCCGGCAAGCACGTCCTGCGCGCCGCTGGCAAAGGCGATCGCTTCTTCATGCGTCAACGCGTCGGGAAAACGCGGATTGACCAGGAAAAGTTGTGAAAATCCCATCGTTTTCATTGCCCGCGCGGCGGCGCCGATATTCCCGGGATGGCTGGTTCCGACCAAGACGAAGCGCAGGCGTTCGAAAAGGGGAGTACTGGATTTGGGCTGGTTCATTTAAAATAGCGGGATAACGCGGTCGCCGGCATTTGCCCGGTCGTTGCCGCATCGCTCATTAATCTTGATTTCACGTGGTTCCGCGCGGTATGCGACGGTACCGCAATTTTAACGGAACCCTTATGCATCCCATGCTGAATACGGCGGTGAAGGCCGCGCGCCGCGCCGCTTCCATTATCAATCGCGCTTCGTTCGACATCGAGCGCGTCAAGGTCACGACGAAGGATCATAACGACTTTGTCACCGAAGTTGACCAGGCCGCCGAACAGGCCATCATCGAAGTTCTGAAAACCGCGTACCCCGACCACGCAATCCTCGCCGAAGAGTCCGGCGCTTCCTCCAACCTGCACGACGAAAACGAAAACGTCTGGATCATCGATCCGCTGGACGGCACGACCAATTTCATACACGGATTTCCGCAGTATTGCGTATCGATCGCCCTGCAGCAACGCGGCCAGGTCACGCAGGCGGTCGTTTATGACCCGACCCGCAACGACCTGTTCACGGCCTCGAAAGGCGCTGGCGCGTACCTGAACGAAAAGCGGATCCGCGTCAGCCGCCGCGACAAAATGGCCGAAGCGCTCATCGGCACCGGGTTCCCCTTCCGGGGTACGGAAGGTCTGGATGAGTACATGAAGATGTTCAAGATCATGACCGAGAAGTGTGCCGGCCTGCGTCGTCCGGGCGCAGCTGCGCTCGACCTGGCTTATGTCGCCGCCGGCCGCCTTGACGGCTTCTTCGAGAAAGGCCTGCAGCCATGGGATGCCGCAGCCGGCTCCCTGCTGGTTTCCGAAGCCGGCGGTATCATTGCAGACTTCAAAGGCGAGTCCGGCTATCTGTACAAGGGCAATGTCATCGCCGGGACGCCGAAGATCTTTGCGCAGATGGTCAACCTGCTGTCGCCGTTCGCATGATGTTCATGCGAACGCTTCAATAACCGTTCATATCCAATCGACGAAGGCAGGACGTCGGCAAAGTCGTCCTGCTGGCCGCACCTGATCCTGCCGGTTCTGCCCTATCGCACCGCGGGTCCTGAGCCACGCCTCGCTTCGTCCGCCCGCCTCTCGCAGGGCAACCCAACAATATTCAAGAGAGCACATGTCTTTTACCGAACTCGGCTTGTCCGATGAAATCGTCCGCGCCGTAACCGAACAGGGCTACAGCAGCCCTACGCCCATCCAATCGCAAGCCATTCCTGCCGTCCTGCGCGGCGGCGACCTGCTGGCCGGCGCGCAGACCGGCACCGGCAAGACCGCCGGCTTCACCCTGCCCATTCTTCATCGTCTGGCGGGCAGCAAGCCGGCCGCGCCGCGCACCGTGCGCGCGCTGATCCTGACGCCGACGCGCGAACTTGCCGCGCAGGTGGAGGAAAGCGTGCGTGTGTACGGCAAGTACCTCAAGCTGCGTTCGGCCGTCATTTTCGGCGGCGTCGGCATCAATCCGCAGATCGCGGTGCTCAAGAAGGGAGTGGAAATCCTCGTCGCCACGCCCGGCCGCCTGCTCGACCACATGGAGCAAGGCACCGTCAGCCTGGCGGACATCGAAATCCTGGTGCTCGACGAAGCCGACCGCATGCTGGACATGGGTTTCATCCGCGACATCCGCCGCATCCTCGCCGCGCTGCCGGCGCAGCGCCAGAACTTGCTGTTCTCGGCGACATTCTCCGATGAGATCAAGGCGCTCGCCGACAGCCTGCTGAACTCGCCTGCGATGATCGAAGTCGCGCGCCGCAATTCGACGGCGGAAATGATCGTGCAGAAAATCCATCCAGTGGACAGAAATCGCAAACACCACCTGCTGGCCCATCTCATCAAGACGCACGACTGGTCGCAGGTGCTCGTATTCACACGAACCAAGCACGGCGCGAACAAGCTGGTCGAACAGCTCGGCAAGGAAGAAATCACCGCGCTCGCGATCCACGGCAACAAGAGCCAGTCTGCGCGCACGCGTGCACTGTCGGAATTCAAGGAAGGCAAGATCCGGGTGCTGGTCGCTACCGACATCGCCGCCCGCGGCATCGACATCGACCAGCTCCCCCATGTCGTGAACTATGACTTGCCTAACGTACCGGAAGACTACGTGCATCGGATCGGCCGCACAGGCCGCGCCGGCGCCAATGGCGAAGCCGTGTCGCTCGTGTGCGTCGATGAGCACGATATGCTCAAGGGCATCGAGAAGCTGATCAAGCGCCAGTTACCGCGCGAAGTCGTTGTGGGCTTCGAGCCCGATCCTGATGCGCGTCCGCAACCGATCCAACTGCGCAGCGGTAATGGCGGTCCACGCAATCGTCCGCCTCAACACAAACCGGCGGCCAAGCCGGCAGCCAACCCGCCGCGAACCAATGCACCGGCAAAACCAGCATCGGCGAAGCGCCCCGGTGCAAAACTGTTGTCCGGAGCGCCGGTTCAAAACCGCAACCGCAGCGGTCGGTAATACATCCCTCCTTTGAAGCTGCGCTGTTCGCTACTGGTAGCGTGCAGCGCAGCTTTGCCTCTCTCTTCAAAGCTGCGCACTGCGTCAGAACGTTCTGTGCCATATCAAGCTGCAGGCGCGATGAGCTGCCAATAATGGTATTCATTCGGCCGGACATTTGTCCGACGGAGGTACTCACATCCCGCCGCGCGTTTCCTTACCGCGCAGTACCCTGCGCAGCCTGCCGGTTCCCGGTGCGACATTCTCCGGGTGCGCCTCCGGATCGTGTCCGCGCCAGCCTTGCCGGACACCTGTTGCCGACCGCTCCTCCATGTCGACCGGACCGTGGCGCTCCATGATTTCTTCCGCACGGAGGCGCTGTTCGTCGCTGTCTACGTCAACCGTCAATACCGTGTCGCCGCGCTTGACAGCCTCGGCGTACAAGTTGCTGTAGGTGCTTTTGTCATCCATGCCGAACAGCGAACGGAAGAAATTGCCGATGCTGTCGGTCAGGCCGCCATGCGATGTCTGCTGGATGGAGGGGCTGGTCGTCGCCGAGTGGTCATGATCCGGGTTCATCTGCACGCAGCTGCGGGCGAAACCGGATGCAAGGAGTTCGTTCTTCGCGCTGCGTGCATGGTTCCGATCCTCATACACACCGATGATAGTAAGTTCCATGGTTGATCTCCTTCGCTTGGCGCCTGCAGGATGTGCGGGCTGCGGGCATGCTGGATATGCGTTAGACGTGTTTTTGCCGCCGTTTGCTGCGCCGGGACGGTAGTTAGCGCTGCTTCTTGCGAATCCTCCGGATGGCTTGCAATTGAGCGATGGCTGCTACCAGTTCCGCCTGCGCCTTGGCGCAATCTATTTTCGCGTCCCTGTTCAGCAATGCTTCTTCCGCGTGCTTCCTGGCCTCCTTCGCTTTCTCGTCGTCCAGGTCGTGGAGCATCACATAGGCCTCGTCAACAGCTGGGTTCTTCTCGAAGAATGTCCGTAAATCTGACGAACGACTGATCACCTGGGCAACATCACGGCTGCGCAGAAGAACGCATGGATGACCGGGGCCGACAACCAGGCTGCGGCGCTTGCCTCGCGCACGGACAGCACGGAATCGACCAACGAGCCGAAATACTTGAGCGATGTCGCGACGGCAGGTGCAAACCCGGCCTGGTAACGGGGCTCCGGGCACCATAGCCAACTCAAGATACCCATGGCCAGACATCACGGCAGGTTCATGAAAACCGTTCGGTCATCACTTGCACGTCGATCATCCGGTTCTTCCAGTAAACGTTATTGATGCGCGGCTGCAGGCTGCGCAGTGCCTCCGCCCCCGCATCATTGAACGTAAGCAGCACTGCGGGGCGGGATCCGTCCCCGGGCATATGTTCGATCTCGTCGAACGGCGGAAATCCGTACTTGACCAGAAACTCCTTGATTTCCTCGTCCGATGCGCTGTCGTCCACATTCCCGATCATCAACTCGCCCATGGCACAACCTCCTTCAAGCCATGATGTTCACTCCACCGTCAACATACAGCGTTTCGCCCGACAGCCTTCTCGCATACGGCATGGCGAGGAATGCGCAAGTGAAGCCGACATCCATGATGTCGACCAGTTCGCCCAGGGGTGCGCGTTGCGCGGCTTCGTTGAGCAACAGGTCGAAATCCTTCAGACCCGAGGCGGCACGGGTCTTCAATGGTCCCGGCGAGATCGCATGCACGCGAATGTGCTGCGGTCCGAGTTCATAGGCGAGGTAGCGCACGGATGCTTCGAGCGCCGCCTTCACCGGTCCCATCACGTTGTAGTTGGGCACCACCTTGTTGGCGCCGTAGTAACTCATCGTAAACATGGCTCCACCGTCCTTCATCAATGGTGCCGCGCGGCGTGCCATGCGGATGAAGGAGTGGCAGGAAATATCCATCGCCTGCGTGAAGCCTTCGGCGGAACAGTTGAGCAGGCCGCTCTGCAGGTCGTCCTTCGGTGCCCATGCCATCGAGTGCAGGAAGATGTCCAGCTTGCCCCACTGTTGCTCGATCCGGTCGAATATCGCGTCGATGTCTTCCTGCTTCGTGACATCGAGCTGCATGAAGATCTGCGTTTCGAGGTCGCGCGCCAGCGGTTCGACATAATCCCTGGTCTTTTCGTTGATGTAGGTGACCGCCAAGCCGGCTCCGAGCTCACGGAACGC
Organism: Noviherbaspirillum sp.; assembly: GCA_035627275.1. Taxonomy (GTDB): domain Bacteria; phylum Pseudomonadota; class Gammaproteobacteria; order Burkholderiales; family Burkholderiaceae_D; genus Noviherbaspirillum. Next base: position 91,115 of record DASPMC010000003.1, on the reverse strand, counting down.
CTTTGCGCAGCCGTATGCAATCGAGTGCTCGTTGGCTATGCCGCATACGAGCGCCTTCATATCCTTCAATACCGGGCGGTGAACGTCGAGTGTCATGATGAAATTCCTTCGATGGACATGTTGAGAACGACGTTCGGTACGACAATCGCAGTCTCCGTTGCGTTCAGTACATCACGCATCGACACACCATGTGCAGTCTCCAGCAAGGTCGTGCGACCGGCGGAAAACGCAACGACCTCCATTTCCATGATGAGCAAGTCGATCGGCCGCAGGGATTTGAGCGGCAGGGAACACTGTTTAACGATTTTCGCCTTGCCCTTGATCGTATGCTGCATTCCAACGATGACGCGCTTGGCGCCGATCACAAGGTCCATGGCACCGCCCATCCCGGGCCCCATTTTGCCGGGAATCATCCAGTTTACGGGCGCTCGGTCATGCAGCGCCGCCTCGACGAAGAACTGCTCTCCGCCAAGCTCCATTTGGCGCTTGCCCTCTTCTCCCAGTGAGCCCCCACCGGTCGGCATCGACGTGCCGCCGAGTCCGTGGCCGGCGGCTCGGGCGGCCCGATCCTGCTCGTCATCAGCTTCTACTTTCGTGACCGGCAGCGATCGAGATACGAAATGCGGCGCAACTCCGGCTTGCCTCGCTGATTGACCTATATGCCCAGACCATCATCAGTATCGGCGCGGCCATTCATCGCCTTGGTCACCCAGGCGATCGCATCGAGCAATGCGTGATCGTCCACCGGCTTGCTGAGAAAGAACTGGGCGCCGATGCGTTGCGCGCTTTCCCTTACCTCCGCTCCTTCGCGGGCAGAGATCGCAATGATCGGCATGTCCACCTTCATTTCTTTCAGCCGCGCCGGCAGATCCCCGCCGATCTTCTCGGCCAAGGTCAGATCGGCCACGATACAGCCATTGGAATTCGCATCGATTTCATCAAGCAGATGCTCAGGCGATGTGACGCACTTCGCAAGGACGCCATTTGCAAGCATCAATCGCAACAGGCTTTTACGAACCGATTCATCGTGCTCCAAGATGTACACGGTGCGCGCGCGTCCTATACTCGCCACTTGTCGCCTCTTTTTTCGATAAGAATCAGAGTATTTCCGCTACAGCATGCCGGCAATTGGACCTTGGTCTTATCGGTTCCCTGCCTGCAGCAGGCTACCCGGCATGGCAAGGAGCGCAGCATTCGCTCCGGAGCTTCGATCGAGGCCAGATCCATTGAATGCGGGAAAGAGACCGCCAAGCCGCGACGCCACAAGCGCTTGACGCACGCAACCTCTCGACATTATCCCTTCCGGTCAATGTCCGGAGTATGCACCACCGTCATTGCCGTCCATCTCGGCGTGATCGATATTTTCAAACCACACACGGCGAACTTCATTGTGCCGCGGTTCTCTATCAACAGGCACGCCCGTCAGCCGGCTTTCGGCCGCGAAGCACATTCTGCACCACCTGCCTGACAACACCGGTGCTGAAACTTTCGAGAGCAGGCATGTGACTACTGCAACCTCTTACTTCAAGATTGCGTCCGAACTCTCGTCCGGATTGATTGCTGTTTCTGACGAAAAGCTGCACGACGCGATTCCACGCGCATTGCATCAGATCATCGGCTTCTTCGATGCGGATTGTTGCGCCGTGTTCAAGTCGGCCGACGAAGATTCGCAGGTCGAACTTATACACGCGGCCGGCGCAGGAAATTCGGCCTCGTCATGCTCGAGCCTGGATGCAAAGGAGCTCGCTCGGCTGCTGCTCCGTGATGTCCTGCACAGCAATGAGAACCTCGTCCTGGGCATGCGTGGCGATTTTCCCTCGGGCGCCATGGTGCACCGGGCTCGCCTCGCGAACCTGCATATCGATTCCCTTCTGCTGATACCGATTGCCGCCGGCATACCAGCCTCCTATCTGTTCATGCTCGCTTCCACCCGCGGCGGACGCGACTGGTCGCGCACGCAGTTATCGCAACTGCGTCTTCTGGCCGAGATCGTTGTGAGTGCGATATGCCGGTTCGACATGCAGGATGCCTTGCAACGCGCGGCGCGCGACCTGTCCGAAGCTCACCGCATCGGCCGGCTCGGCACCTGGGAGTGGGAAGTGAAGAGCGGCAGGATCGTGGATATGGATGGCGTGCAGCACATTCTCGGCGTCAGACCGGAATCTCAGGAAGATTTCATGAAGCTCGTCCAGGGATCCGAGCGCGACCAGCTTCAAAAGGCGATCGACAAGGCAGTTTCAAAAGAAGGCGACAGGAAACTGACCGAATACAGGATACGAACCGGCAGGGGTGACACGCGCATCGTAAGAAGCAGTTTCGAAGTGCTGCGCACCGAGAACGGGCCGCATATAGTCGGCACCTTTCACGATGTTACGGAAATGTGCCGAGGCGAACAGGAACTGCAACTCCTCCGTTCGCAGCAATGGCACGCAAACCGCATTGCACGCACCGGAGTGCTGATCGCCTCGCTTGCGCATGAACTGAGCCAGCCCCTTTCTGCTATTCTCAGCAATGCACAAGCCGGCCTGCGCTTCCTCTCGCGCGAGCCACTTGACGTGAGGGAGATCCACGACGCGCTGACGGATATCGTGTCGGACAACAGACGTGCCCGGCAGATCATCGATGCCCTGCGGGCGATGATCCGCCGGGAGAAGACCAGGCGCGTGCGCGTTGATGCGACAGACATCATGCGCGAGGCCTTGGACCTGCTGCACAGCGAATTCGTCTCCCACCACGTGGAAGTGGATCTCTCCTGTGAAAACGGATGCTTCGTGCTCGCGGACAAGACGCAGATCGAACAAGTCCTGCTCAACCTGTTATTGAACAGCATCGAATCCATGCGCACCCAGCCGATGCATCTACGCCGGGTAAAGGCGCAGGTGCAACATATCGGCGCGGAGGAAGTCCAGGTGTCGGTGTGCGACACAGGTATCGGCATTCCCCCGGATCAGATCGAAGACGTCTTCGAAGCCTTCTGGACTTCGAAATCCCAAGGCCTGGGCATGGGACTGGCAGTATGCCGGTCCATTGTAGAGGCGCATTGCGGCAGGATATGGGCGGAGCGCAACAGCGAGCACGGCGTGACTTTCCTTTTCCATTTACCCGCCGTAGCATCACCATGAGATGAACCCATGTCTGCGCGAAACGAAATGTCTTGTGTAGTAATACAGGACGAGCAGGATTTGGCCGGGCTTAACTTCGATCAAAGAAACAGCCTGCGACATCGCCTAAACATGAATGAGGTGAACTGCTGAAAGGTGCTGATCATGTTTCCCCCATCGGATTTGCAACTCGAAGCCAGTCCGCCCTTGATCGCCGTAGTGGATGACGATGGAAGTGTACGCAGGAGCCTTTCCCGCCTCATCCGCGCCGCGGGATGGAGCGCGGAGACGTTTTCATCCGCATATGAATTCATGGCGTGCGAGCTTTCTCCTGACGCGGCCTGCGTCCTGCTGGATATCCAGATGCCCGGCCTGAGCGGTACCGACTTGCAGGAGTGGATGGCGAACAAGGGCATTTCCTTGCCGATCATCTTCCTGACCGCATTCGGCGATGTGCCGACCAGCGTTCTGGCGATGAAGCGGGGCGCGCTGGACTTCCTGGTCAAGCCTGTCGACGATGAGGTTTTGCTGGAAACGATAAGCTGCGCAATAGCCCGTCATGCATCGGAGAAGTCCCGCAGAGGGCTACGGGATGCAATCATGGAGCGTCATGCCTGCCTGACGGCGCGCGAGCGCGAAGTCATGGGCAAGGTCATTGGCGGCCGTCTCAACAAACAGATTGCCGCTGACCTCGGGATCTCGCTGAAGACGGTGAAAGTGCACCGTGCCCGCGCGATGGAGAAGATGGGAGTACGGTCCGTTGCCGCGCTCGTGCAAGCCTGCAACTCGGCAGGAATCATGCAGGAGTGAGAAAGCCTGCTTCTCCCACGGTCACGACATTGGCCCAAAGGGCAATTGTCGTGGACAGCATGTGCTCGACACAATGACGATTATTCGCGTCCGCTTAGGCCGCGTCAGGAACTACCATGTACAAGTCGAAGCAGTTTTTGGCGTATACAATCGCCCTTTCCCTGGCAATCATCGCCGGCGTTTCGCAAAGCGAAGCCACGCAACCGGCCGTGCAAAATTACAGCGACCCGTTTGTCCAACAAAGGAAAGAAATGCACGAGGCCAGACTGGATTACGAATCGGGCAAGATTTCCGTGCACGAATATGAGAAAAAGCGGGCCGACGCTTCGGCAAGGCTTCAGGCGAGCGGGGAGCGCGGAATTTTCGAAAGGAATCTCGAAGTCCGCCAAGCTCCCGGCACATCGCGTGCCGGGAAGTAATCTTCATCAATGCGTTGTCGATGCCGGAAACTTAATCTCGGATCTCAGAACGCGTATGAGAGGGCCGCGCCAATCGCCCACTGATTCGCATCGCCGCGCTGTTCGATGATCGGGCTGTCCTTGGCATCGCCGAGCAGGCGCTCGTAACGGCCGCCCAAGGCCAACAACCAGTTCTTCTCCAGCAGTATGGTCAGACTGAACGGAAGCTTCAACGACGTCAGGCCGTTATCCGGAACATGCTCGCGCCCGCCGAGGATCGGAAACAGAGCCACATCCGAACCGGTCACGCCGAAGTACGCGCGATTGAAGCTGCTGCTGGCGAAGAACATGCCGAGGCCGATGGTACCGATCGTCTTGTTCCCGGCCATCGACCTCTGGAACGGGTAGATATAGTTCACGCGGAGATTGCCGGTCGCACCGTTATAGGTATCGCCCGTATTGCCGACAACATCGACTTCAAAGATGAGTTTGCGGAGCGGGTTGCCGCGATCGAGGTGCATGTGGTACGCGGCGAACACGCCTAGCTCGGTTGTGCTGGCGATCGGCCGCATGCGTTTGACGATTTCGTCATCTACATCGTCATCGCGACGCCCTCGCACGCGGAGCACCGGTCCAGCCCGGAATTCCTTGCGGTCGACCAGATTCAGGGTCAGTTCGGGGCCGAGCAATTGGACATAGCGGTCTCCGCCAAACCAATAACGCACGATCGGCCGGACCGCTCCTTCATTGTCGGCGGAACCGTAGTAGTCCGGCACGGCAATCAATCCGAGTCCGGCAACATTGATCCCCTCCTGGAATTCGAACGGAATCATGCCCTGCGCCATTGCACCTTGTGCAGCCAGCATCGCGGCGCCGACAGCAGCGATTTTGCATCGAAGCGTGGGAGTCTTCATCGATACACCTCGCATGCAGGAAACAGCGGTGCAGGGACCGAACATCACGACCGAGCCGCTGTCATCCATCGGCTCGGCGCATTTCATCCAGCCGTTTCCTGAAGTCCTAGCCCAGTGATCGGAAATGCATTGCTTTTTTCATTCCAGGTAATCTGCTCGTCCCGGGGGAGTGGTATTCGCCCTTGCGCGCCGGTGTCGCGGCACTTATCAGATTGCGCAAGCACTTCCAGCCCGGCCGACATCTCCATCCCCCTGGGTGCCAAGCCGGACGCCTCATTCCTAAAGATATTGTTCATGCAGCAGACAGGCAATCAGCCCTCGACGCCGTAGCGCTGCCGCGCCCAACCGATCCATCAATTGATGTAAGAGCGGAAGATGTCGTTTGGTTGCGGCGCACCGTGTTCCGTGCTCGCGCTCGCACCCGAACTGCCGCTCGTCTCGCCGCCCATGCCAGCACAACCGGCAAGCATTGCAAGCAGAATCGTGACCATCAAACCTTTGACTTTCATTTCACACCTCCACAGCTCCACAGTGACATTGACGCCGCAAGTGAAAACGCAACGATCTTCGGAGGACGGGCAGGCCCGTCCGCGGGCGCATGCAGGCAAGCACAATATCCTCCATCGCTGGATTCGATGGCGCAGGCCTACCTTTCAGTGACCGCATGCCCGCTCGCTCGCGCAGGCGGCCGCTAAAATTCTGGATCCGAACCTGATGCGGCGCCCGCATCTTGCATTGGCAAGAGGCCAGCAACCGCAGTACGCATCAACCGCCGAAATACAGGTAGTTGGCCGGGTCGTTCGGATTGGCAGTCGGGTAATTCGGGGCAAATTGCCCGCTACCGCGCGACATACTGCCGGCACTGCCGGTTTGTCCTGCGGGGCCGCCGCTTGTTTCATAAGTGCCGGCGCATCCGGCGAGGAATACGAGCGCGAAAATGGCAACAGTGGCTTTCATGACGCATCTCCAGGGTGACGATCCTTCTTGTTGCTCCTTCAAGGTATCCCTCGCACCACGCTTTTTCTATTGGCCCATGGTCCCATATTCGGGCTGTCGTCCCGGCAAGGACAAGCTTGCCGTTGGCGCAACGGATTGCATTTCATTACGACACGGCCGGACGAGCAGGTAAAATTGATGCCCCGCATGGCGGCGTACTGTTTTCTTTCATTTAAATGGTCGCGTGCTTTACCAGGACGTTGCGGAACCCAGCGGCGCAGGCACATCGCCGCACGACCGCCCGTCACCAGCAGGATGGTAGGAAACAATTGAATAATCAGGCACTTACTGCAGCTTCAACAAAGAACCAGGGACTGACCCCGGAAGAGATGTCCCGCCACACGCCGATGATGCAGCAGGGTGTTACCCTATGAAAAATCAGAGCAATTTCTGAAAGTTACGCCAAAAACTACGCCGATCAATGAGCCGAGAAGCTCCTCCCACCTTTTACAAATACTACCCAGTTGAAGAATGGCTGCCCAAATTTTTTGCCGGCGAGTCACTCAGATTTTCAAGCCGGACGACGTTCAACGACCCATTCGATTCGCGACCGGCGTTTCAAATTCTCGCCAAGACGGAAGCCGGAAAGAAGTACATTCATAGCAATCTGCGCCGAACGAATCTATCGCCAGCTGAACGAGTACGAGCCGCTGCACGCATCCGCGCTCAAAGCCAAAAGGCCCGCCCTTTTGGGCACGGCGATATTCAGCGCGTGCTCGATGAAACGGGAATCCTGAGCCTGACGACGACTTGGGAAAACATTCTCATGTGGTCTCACTATGGGCAGCATCACCAGGGAATCTGTGTTGGGTTCCATAGCGAAATCGACGTGTTTGCCACGGCTTTGCCGGTCGAGTACAGAAAGGAACTTCCGGTGATATATCGCCCCGACGACGAGGGCGACGACATTATCGGGAAAACGTTCCTTACTAAAGCGAAAGACTGGGAGTACGAGGATGAGTGGCGGATCATTAAAAGAAAGCTATCCACACGAGAACAGCAAGCCGAGCGGGAAGCTTTGGGATACCTCTCATCGGAGGAAATTCGGGTTCTAGTGGATCACCGCGGTCGGGGAGATTATCAGTTCCACACCAGCGCCATTGAAAGCGTGACTTTGGGAATGCGCATCCCGAAGCCGGATGAGGAAAAGGTTTGCGCATGGATCCGGGAATCAGGATTAAAAATCCCTGTCTACAAGGTTAATGAACCTTCAACACAATACGCAATCACCAGAATGAAGCTTCGCTGATGGGCATCACGAAAAATTCGCGCAAGCGAGGGCGTCTCGGTGCTATCGCTTCCCCGGCGCACCGCTATCGAATCGACCATCGAAAGGCTTAGGTCGACGACACTAGGCCGGCCCTTGAACTGCTCTGCACACTCCCGGCTGCCCATCAACACCGCTACTCATGCGATGTCGACAGCACTTCAATGAGCCAGGTCTGCGCATACGTGGGTCCCATGTCTCCACGTTCAAATCCGGAGATCGACATCGTGCTCCCCTTGATATAGAGCACGGCCGCGTCGACCAAGGGAGGCAACGCATCTGGGTGTCCTCGCTGGCTGAAATCGAACAGGTGGGCCGAGCGCATAAACCGATTCAGGTGGTCGTCCCGGCTTTCTTGAATGCGCAGCTCTCCGACAACAGGCTTAAGCGTGCTCAACTGCCAGCGTGGAACCTGCTTGCCTTCGTTCCATAAACGGACAACGCTAACTTTCATGCCGGCACGTCACACCAATATACTGTATATAAATACAGTATATCGCAAACCTGCGCCACAACAAGATCACCTCGGGCAATGACATTACAATAAGGGTATGTGTGCCAACTACCGCCCCTCTACCCGCGAGCTGCTGCAGCAGCATTTCCAGGTCGCGCCGCCGGATCCTGAGTTCAAGGACGAAGCTTTCCCGGGATACATGGCGCCGTTCATCCGGCCGCCGAGCGCTGATTCCGTACTAGGCGATCGAGCATGCACGCTCGGTATGTTCGGCATGGTCCCGCACTGGGCCGATACGAAGCTCGCGCGGCAGACCTACAACGCCCGCACCGAGACGGTCGCGAGCAAGCCCAGCTTCCGCAACGCATGGAAGCGCCGGCAGTTCTGCATCATCCCGTTGGTTTCTTTTTATGAGCCGAACTATGAATCCGGCAAAGCTGTGCGCTGGGAGATCGCAGACGCTGACGGCGGGCCGCTGGGAATCGCGGGAATCTGGGACCACAAGCAGGAAGGGCCGAACGGCCTCCCCCTCCTATCATTCTCGATGTTGACCATCAACGCCGACGGCCATCCGCTGATGCAGCGCTTCCACAAGCCGGACGACGAGAAACGCATGCTGGTCATTCTCCGACCGGATCAGTATGACGAATGGCTGCATGTGCCGGTCAATGACGCGCCGAACTTCTTCGAACGCTATCCAGCTGAACGCTTGGTGGCAAATCCCGCGCCACGGTGACGTGAAATGGAAAAGTCTGCCCTCTCCCTTTTACAGCATGACGAACTGTGCGAAGTCCGCACCGATCAAGGCATTCGCGAGGCCAGATGGCGACCGAACAGCCGCATTTTCTACTTCACAGACAACAATGAGCCGCGGTTCATCCCTGCCGAGGATACGCTGGAATGGTGGCAGGCGTGGGTGAAATTCTGAGGCCCTGACCTGCTTATATACCCCTAGCTTCTGGCAACGGCCTCTTCACAGGCAAGGCCGGCTGCCAGCGTTCATTTCCGCGGCGATCGCGTACGGCAGCAGATCTTTCACTTGGCCAGCCAATTCGACAAGCAGCGTTAGCATCGCCTGGCGGACCTCTTCATTGTAATTTTGAAAAAGCTCGTCTGAAACGATCAATGCCAACGCCTTGATCTGGTCTACAGACCGCAGCAGCACACCCGTTTCCGCCCCCTCCTCAATGACAACGGCTTTCCCGCCAACGCAGGGAAAATACAATGTTTTCTTCTGGGTATCCATATACTCGTTTCTCGTTAGACTGTTACGACGAACGAAGAATGCCTAAAGGACACGCTCATGAGTGAGAAAAAATCTACCGGTCACCAAAATCATGACGAGGCCATGGAGAGGGACAGAAAGATTGACCAAGGGACGGACGAGAGAGTGGCCGCGGGGATCCGGAATGTTCACGACATTGTGGCCGAGTACCACAAAGCCAACGAAAGCAGCATGAGCATGCGGAATATCCTGCCGCTGGTTAGAGAACACGTCGATGGCCCGGTACAGGATTGGCTCGCAAAGTACAAGTCAGAGCCGTTTTCATTTTCGACAATGCTGGCAACTGAAGGGCTGCGAGGTTCACTGTGTTTCGACCGGCTCTGCGACGCGATGGAAGCGCAGTATGGGTGGGATTTCAATCTGATGTTCCCCGACTTGGGGCCAACAAGCTCCTCGCTCGTCTACTTCTCATTCTTCTGCTGCGCCCATTACGGGGACACCGAGGAAGTTGTGATGATTTGCACCGTCCGAGAGGAAGGAAAACCTCGTAGCACTTCGATCGACACCAGGCGCACAAAACGACGGAACGCCCCCAAGAAGAAGGCCAAGGCAATGCTGCACAGTGAGGTCGATTTTCTAGAAAACGGCCCAGGTGATCGCTACTGCCAGCTGTGCCACCGATTTACCGAACAAGCCGATGAAGTCCTCCGTGTTTTCCAGAACCCGGATGAAATCAAATTAACGACTGCGCGCGCCAAAGAGCTTTTGAAGAATCCCAAGGTTCGCTTCTATACGCCAGGATTCAGCGATGAATATTGCAAACACCACTCGCCAAAGAAACAGCCAGTGGCTTACAAAAAGGCGTTGGGACGCCGATCGCTTTATTACGCCACTCGAAAATTTCTGATCCTCGTCCGGCAGGCAAGACGGATAGGCGCTGGGCATATTTCCGTTGTGCGCAAAGCGTCATTCCTGATCGCGAACGAATGTCCCGACCAGAAACTCATCAAAGAGATCCCATCGATTGTCCGTGGCTGGCGTGATTATGACGACGGCGAAGACGACGAAAACTGGCGACATCAAATCTCGTCACATATGGACAAGATCATCGCATCATTTCAGTCGGCGGCGCATCCATTAACTCGGCTTACGGAGTCAATTGCAACTGACAGTTTAGGAGAACTGTACAGTCTCGCAAAGCAAATGGACCTGCTTACCGATCTCGAGGAGGCCCTTGGGGCATCAGGCTTTATCTTCGACCCGTATGTGGTCTCCCTGAAGAACGGCGGCACGGTTTTTGGCTACCAGCTGAGCAACGAAGGCGACTAAAACCAGTAATCGACAATCAACAAACTCCAAGGACAAGCTCTTTACCCAGTGCCCGCAATGCCTCCTGAATCGTGTCGATCTTGGTAGCGTGCCCAAGGTCGATCAGCCGATTCACGTCCTGCGGCCTGGCACCTAGCCGACGCGCCAGCTCAACCGGCTTCACTTGCTGCGCCAGCATCTCGTTCAGCAAAAGCACCTTGGCCGACATGCTGGCCGGCAGTTCGACATACTGGAATTTGCCGCGCATCTTGCTCGGCAACGGCACCGGCCGGCGATCATCAAAATAGAACTCCATCGCCGTTTCCAGCGCGTCCTTGGCCATCTGCAGCGCTTCCTCTTCAGTCGATCCAGAAGTCAGCGCCTCCGGAATATCCGGGAACGACACGCAAAAGCCGTCGCCGTCACGCTCGATCGTTACAGGGTATCGCATACGCTTTTCTCCATCATTGGTTCGAAAATCGAACCACGAGGGCCGTGAAATATCGCGAGTTACCGGAAGCCCCTTTCGGGGCTCCCTCCTTACTTGATCCCGAGTTGTTTCAGAATCCTCTGCCTGAGTCCTTCGCCAATTTCATGGCTTGGGTGCCTCGGCAGGGTGGTCTGTTTGCCTTGGTAGTAGAGCTTCAGGTGCTTGCTGCCGTCCTTCGTTTCTACCCCTTGAGCCTCCAGCCACCGCCGGAACTCGCTTTGCTTCACCGCACCTCCCTTATTCGTTGAACATGGAGAAAGTATAAGCAATTTCGTTTATATACGCAAGAACTTTTTTAAACTTTTTTGTTTATTTTTTTAGGAGCATTACTTACGCAGCCTGCGCGGCAACCATCCTTGCAAGCACGTCTGCTGCAGCGTTGTAGCCGTCGTCCAGCAGCCGCTGGCGCAGATCAAGCGGCATGTTCCTGTCCAGGCTCGAAGCGTATCCAGTCTCCACGAATGCCACTTTCGCTCCGGCCGCTGCCGCCAGATCGACGTGCGTGTTCTCGTTCGACGCCATCATGAGATCGATCACCCGCGGCACAATATCCAGGAATGAGTACACTCCGGGCTGCATCGGCGAGGCCTTGGAAACAAGCTGGATGCCAAGTCGCGGCACTGAATCGATCTCCAGCCGGTCGACCGGGATATTGTTCACCATGCCACCATCCATCAGCATGGCGCCGCTGATCTGGATGGGGGAGTACACGAACGGGATCGCGGCGGAGGCACGCGCAGCGAGGGCTACCGACGCGAACGGTGTCGTCTCCTTGCTGAACTCAAAAGTCACCTGGTTCGCTACGTCGGACGCCATCACCACCAGATCCACATCAAGGTCGGCAAAGGTCTTGCGACCGGTATTCTCTTCCAGCCACTCCTGAAGCGTGTTGCCGGAGCAGTAGCCGAGATTGGTCATGAGCGCCCACAAGGAGAAGCTGAGCATGTCGGACCAGTCACGCGATAGGGTCAGCTCGCGCATCTGCTCAAGCGGCATGCCGCAGGCCGCCATCGTGCCGACGATCGAGCCACCGGACGTGCCAGCGTACTGGACCGGCGTGAAACCCGCATCCCGGATGGCCAGCAGCGCGCCAACATGAGCCGGAAACTTGAACCCCGAACCGCTCAAGGCAATACGGATCGGCTTCATTTCGCGGCCTCGGTCGGCTTTTCGACAGAAACCGGCGTGCCGGGCGCGGCGTGCGGCGTGTTGTAGGTCGCAATGACGGACCAGGATACGTTCAGGCCAGCGCAACCGGTCAGCCCGGCCATCAGCCCAACGAGCACCGTAACCAGCAGGCCGACGCGCGCGCAGTAGAACAAATCGAGCTTCATCCAAGAACCTCCCTTGCTTTTTCATGCAGCGCGACGCGCTGCTCATAGTGGGTGTATCCGCCGTTGATCAGCTTCGTGATCCGGCGGAAGTTGCCGGCGTCGGCCAGCGCGTTGAGCCCGTGGGAATGCCAGAACCAGGCGGCCGACCGGCACGCGTTGCGCGGATCTTCGAGCAGTTCTGGGAAGTGCAACAGCCGGTCATCGCCGAAAAGCGCCATCGAACAGGACAGGTAGTTCGCCCGGCCCGTGACCTGGATCAGGCCGCGCCCCTTGAAGCGGACACCGTCGCCCTCCTCCGAATTGCCGAGGTCCTTCCGGTTCTCGTAGGCCTCGCCACTCGCCAGCTCACGCACGTAGAGCAGCTGACCGGATTCGTGGCCAATCTGCGCTAGGAAGGCAGCCTGCCGCGCGGGCGTGTTGATCTCGTACTCGGCCATTGCTGCGACCAGGTGCGGAAGGAACAGGTCCACGCGCCGCTTTGCCAGCGGCATGATGGCCAGCAGCTGGTCGCCGGTCATTGGGCGCCCCGCTTGTCAGCGCAGACGCGACGGCGGTTTGTGACCACGAACGCGGCAATACCGACATTCAGCACGACATCCGACCAGGTCGGCGTCGGGCTGCCGTAGACGGGCCCGAGCAGGACCGCGCCCGCACCGGTCACCATCACCACCCACGCGAAGCGGATGCCGTGCTTGGTGCACCTGGACATGTTGTTGATGGCGCCGAACAGACCAACGCCGAAGATCACCGCCGCCGCGGCGAGATTCACGGCAAGGATCATTTGACATCCCCCTGCTTCCGCAGCCAGTTCAGCCCAGCAGGAATGAGCACCTGAGCTGTGAGACCGAGGCCCGCTGCACAGGCCATACGGACACCACCTCCGGTACCGACGAGCCAAGGGAAGTAATGGACAGCAGCGGCCGCAATCACTGGGGCAAAAAAGCCTGCCAGGATGGATGAGCTCGCGACCGTCCCGGCAATCTTCAGCGCCGGCATAGACGGCAGATAGGAAAGCGACACGAGACCGCCGAAGAACCCGGCAAGCAGTGCGTCATAGTGCACACCGAGGATTGACCCGGTTAGCGTGATCGTCCCGGCCGCGATCGTCACGCCGACCGTGGAGCTTGCTGGTTCAGCCATTGAGAGCCTTTCTTATTGTTGAGGCAATAAAAAAGCCGCCCTTGGGCGGCCTGCATGGGGATGGGTTGGCACTACAGCGGCTCTTGCTCCGGCGCCGGGGCGGCGGCCTCAATCTCGGCCAGAAGCTCTTCCTCAGTCGGGATCGCCCGCTGATGTGCTTTCACGGCATTGAGGATGCCAGCAGCCGTGTTCCAGACAAGCGAGCGCCAGGCGCGCAGCGCGCGGCCTTCATTCTGGAAGCGAGGAACTGCTGGCTCTTCGGCGTAGCTGATCGCGTGAAGGATCGGGGAAACCTCCGGTCGGTTCGGATCTCCGTAGCCGAACAAGCGCGCCACGTCGTCCAGTCGCTTCTGCACTACGCCGTCGTAATGTTTGATCAACTGCTCCTGGGTCGGCTGCAGCGCTGCATTGTGTTCGTCCATCCGTATCTGACTAAACACCAGTGAACTGCCCTGCCTAACCATCCCGCCAAGCGTGATTTCCGGCAGCGGGCCGTCCTTACGCTCGTCCCAAAGAACGCGCGACTGGTCAAAGTACCCACCGCCCTCGCCGATCTCTATCACCTCTTGTGTTCCAATCGGTGAGTTGACAAGTAATTTACTCATGCTCCAACCTTTCGAATAGAGAACGATGACCCCGCGCTTACGCCGAGATTAGTTCCATCTGTGTGCGCCCGAATAACATCACCCGCGGTGCAATAGGCGGTAGCGGTGACGTGTGAATATGTGTTGTCTGCCGGACAGTACTGCGCTACCAGTCGGTCGGAGACATTGATCGAGGTAACGCCTGTTGTCAGTTGCGCAGAATTGAGTGAAACGCCGATTGAGGCAGTTCCACCGTCTGTTCGATCTACGTAGGTAATGGAATAAAACCCGGTCTCGTTGATCGTAAACGTTGCACCCAACGTAGCGCTGTCTGCGTAAGTTATCGCGGTGCCAACGCTTGTAATCGTTGTGGTGAATCGCCGGATCTTATTGTTGGTTGACCCGTGGCCATTAGACCCAGATAGAACAACCGCGTGATTTCCAACACTGGACGTCCCGGCGTCACCAGTCCTATAAAAATTAACCGTAACTGCGTCACCGTCAGTAATCGAACCTGCGCCCGTTACATAGGTCAAGTTGAACGTATTCCAGGTGCCGTTATCGGTCACGCTTCCAGTGATCCGGTAGATCGCAAACTTCGTCGGGTCGGTCGATTTCGCAACCTTCAATGTACCCTTGACGGTCGATGTTGAGTCATCCCATGTTGCAAGCTCTGCCGCGATTCCGTTTGTGTCGGCATCGGTTTCAGAAATGTAAAGTTTCGTGGCCGAGGCGAGCGTCGTGTTGTCGAATTTAAGCTTGCCGGCGGTAGGGTCAGTCGCCGAAGTGTTGTTCGAATAGGTGTATGCCAGACCTGCATTTTTTCCATTCGTACCGTTTGTGCCGGGGTTGCCTGTCTCACCCTTGTCGCCCGTCCTTGTGAAAAGTAGAAGCAGCGAATCCCCATTCGTGAAGGGACTTCCTGAACTCGATGCAACCTTAACGACGGTCAGATTCCGATAACCTGACTCCGAGCCCTTCGCTGTCAGATTGAAATCGATCCACTTCGTAGGATCAGCCATCTTCACTAAGCGGATTTGTCCCTTTACTGCGCTGGTACTATCGTCAAACGAGTCAATCAGATCAGTGTACGTTGACAAATCCGCCCCAGACAAATCGACGCGAATCGCGGTAGATGTGTCCTGCGCCGACTGATTCAGCCGAAGCTTTCCAGCGCCGGGATCCTCATCAGTCGTTGCACTATCGAACGTGTAAGGAATAGCAAACGCAGTACCTGCGGCAATAGCGTTCAATGCGGCAGCCAACGCGTTCACCTGATCCTTCCATGTATTTACCTCGGTGATATGCGTCGGCATGGCAGCGATCCATGCTGCCCACGCTGCATCGAACGTGGACTGGGATTGCGTGCGCGCCGGTGCCGGAGTTGGCATCGCAGTGATGGTTTGCGTAACGGACATCAGACTCTCCCTTCAATTTGTAGTGACGCTCGGGAGCGAGGGAAGCTTTCAATAACTACCTTGAAGCTTGAGAACGTCCCGTAGATCATGGTGGTTTCGAATTTCGTTGATCCGATCCAGACGACCGGAGTCTGGCGGTAGGAGGCGAGTTGGTTTTCTATCGCATCCTTTATGTCGTTGTCGACGATGCAATCGACGGTCATCCGCTTCGCGTAGTCGCGCACGACCGTTGTGCTTGTCCCATCGGCGTTGAAGGTTGTGCTCGAGTAGTCCTTGATGTCTGTGCTAACGTTGCGCTCGGTAATACCAACGTTGACCACAGGCCCGAGGCAGCACATACCGCACTTGGCTGTTCCGCCGGGTTTGTCGATCGAGATTGAGACTGTGGCAGCGACATACGGAGGCAAATTCGTAAATGCCAGCGCCGTCCTTTTCAGGATGCGGTTGAATCCCCACCCCCAAAAGCTGCTGCCCGAATTCGAGATCAGCAAGCTCTTCGTCTCTGAATAGACAATCCCATCGGTAGGATCGGTGACCGTGACCGTGACGCTGTCGCCGTCCAGACCTCCGAGAAACACGCCGGTCGCGATCGATGCCGGCACAAGGTCAACTTCAATTGAGTCAGTGTTTGTTGTCTGGGTATTGTTTTGCGCGTCGAACATCTTCCATTTGTTCGTAGCACTGACTTCGGTCCAGAACGTGGTATTCGTATCTGGGCTGCGGTTGTAGTTCGACTGAGCGGTCGCTGTGTGCGTGCCGGACTGGCTGCCAGACGTGTTGATCGCGGCACCACCAGCCGTAGCCGCAACCTGGAAGGTATCCGTCGTCGGATTGACGACGTAGTAAGTAGTTGCGGCTGCCAGCCCCGTAGGCAAGGCACCCGATGTCGCAAAGGAAACCGGAGTCCCGGACGATAGGCCATGGGCGGCCCATGTCACAACGCCCGGACTCGCGATCGAGATCGTGACCGCGAGCGACGACGTTGCCTTCACCGACTCGTAGATCTTGTGGGTCGATGTCAGGATGCGGCGGTCACCCAGTGCATATGCGACATTGTTCGCCCATGCCGGATAGTCGTTCTCGAAAACGTTGCTCGCAAAGAGCACCGAGTCGGTCACCGAGATCGGTTCAATGACGTCCATTTTTAGGCAATTTCCACTTTGATTGGTCGGCCGCCGAACGTCGCCGCGTCGATCGCTTCGGCAGTAGAACTGGTGTGAAGGGCAACTGAATACAGGCCGTCCTCGATGCACTTCCTGAGTTCAGCGTTCTCAGCGCGCAATGCACGTATTTCCGCAACCAACGCCGAGTCATCCCGACCTGGATTTGTCAAACTGCGCAACAGTGCTGTACTGACGGCATTGCTGAAGATCGTTTCAGGACCGGTGTAAGCGAGTTCCGGCCCCTTCTCGCCAACCAGTCGCCAGCCACCTGGGTGGTATCCGCCGGTCGCATACCCGTGAATCTTTTTGAACTCATCACTGTTGATGAAACCTTGAATGACATCGGACGGCGTCAATGCGCCACTGCCAAGAAGATTGGTCCAGTGCGCCAAGCCGGCTGCGTCGCTGGCACGTCCGAGATATTGCGAGTAGAGCGATTCGACGAACTGCTGATCGGCCGAAGGCGCTACTGCCGAGGCGCCGCTGCCGGCACCTTGGTTTGGCACGGCTACCGGCCGCCCTCCGGCCGCAACGAGGACCCGATTCAGACTCTCGATCGCATCCCGCACCGACAGCACGCCGAGATTCACACCGTTCAAGGCGTCAATCTGCGTCTGTGCCGATTCCAGGATGCCGTCGAGACGTCCCATCTCGTCGTTGTAGCGTTGCTCGGCCAGATTGGTCTGATTCTCCAGTTCGCGCAGCGTCTCTTCCTCGATGCTCAACTGAGAGTCCGTCAAATCCGCGAGCTCCGTGATGCTGTTGCGCTGCCGCTGCAGTTCGCGCTGATAGTCGGAGAACGACACGAACATTTCCTGCGTCGGCTCTCCAAGCGCGCTGATCGCCGCCTGAATCGACTCCGAATCTGGGAACACGCCACCTGCACGAGCGATCGCCTTCGCGGCCTCGATCTGCGCCAGTGCCATTTCGCGGGCTGTGCTGACGTCGCTCGGCGCGCGCATGGCGTTGACTGCAGACCGGAGCGTGCTCGACAGGCTGGACAGCCTACTGACCGACTGATTGACGATCTTCAGCCTCTCGTTCAGATCGCCGAGGATGCCTTCGTAGTTTTCGGTGATCGCCTTGCGCTGTGCGTCGATAGAACGCTGCAGGCTGCCGTATTGGTTCTGAACGCTATCCAGGGCAGCCTGCCTCTTGTCCATCGCTGCCTGCTTCACCTTTTCTGCCGAGGACTCGGTAGAGTTGGCGACGAGAAGAAATGCCTCCTGGATACCCATCAGCTGGGCGTACGCTTTCGCCCCGGCCTCGCTGGACAGATCCAGCGATTTCACCAGGGCGGCAAACTGTTCCTTTGTCCGGATACCAGACCAGCCCACCGTCGCCAGCACCTCATCCACCTGTTTGATCACAGGGGCAAGGCGCTCCTCTTCTGATAGGAAGTTCTGCGAGAAGAAGTCAGTTCCGGCTGCCAGCTTGTCGATTCCGCCGGCGAGGTCGATGATGCGCTGGCGCGCTGCCGCCGAAGCCAGGCCGGCAACGCCGAATGCCGTTTCCGCGTTCTTGCCGAGGAGCTGTGCGACCGAATTGGTTGCTGCGAAGACCGTACTGAGTCGCGCGAAGGTGTCGATGACGGTTTCGCCCTTGGAAGCAGCCCCTTCCAGCTTCTTGAAGTCGATGGCTTCGCCAAAGACCTTGGCAAACCCGGCATTCTTGACGAACTCGCCGCCCAGGCTAAACAGCTGGGACGTGAACGCCGCAAGCTGGCCTTCCACACCCTCCACTCCGGCCAGCGCTGCCCGGCGCGCATCGAAGATCCGGACAATGTCATCAATGAATGGCTCGATCGCGGATGCGACGCGGCTCTTGGAAACAGTCTCTCCCGTGCCGAAGTTGCGCTCGCCGTCGATCGTGTTGGTGAAGTACCGGTTCGCCGCCTGCTCGGCTGTATCGATCGAGGTACGGAAGGCATCGACGAATTCCCGCGCCATGCTGTCCGACATGGAGGACAGGGCGCGCTGGATCTCTTCTTGCTTTCCTGCATCGTCGAAGTCGCGGAGGGCTAGGCGGAATTCGTACGAAAACCCCTTTAATAGGTCGCCGCCGGCGCCAATGGTGTCGCCGAGGGACGAGAAGTTGTCGTACATGCTCTTCACGGCAGACGAGAACGTCTGGTCGACGGCTGTGTCCAGCGCCGATGTGACGGTCTTGTCGCCGCGGAGGAATCCCCCCTTTCTGAACTCGTACGACTGACCGGAGAACTGATCACCCGTAATGGAACCGAGCACGCCCGAGCCGGCAAGCTTCGTGCCGAATGCGCGGTTGATCGTCCCAGTGACCAGGCCACCGATCGGGCCGAACAGCATGCCGATATTGTTCAGCGCCTGGCCATGATTGATCTTGTAGCCGTTCGAGATCAGCGAGGAAATACCTCGGCTGGCGAGCATAGAAGCAACAATGCTTGCCACCTGGCCGGCGGCGGAGGCAAACGGCGTCGCACCAGTTTCCGCGGCACTTGGCAAGCCGGCCTCGAAAGCGGCGTCAGAGAAGCGTGTGGCGTTCCCGGTCCAGCCGACGGCGTCCATGGCACGTTGAACAGCTGCGGTAACTGTATTGCCGACACCACTGAATCCCGTACTGAAGCCGTCCCAAAGCGTCCTGCCCATTGAGAACAAGTTTGAAGTCTGCATCAAACCGCTGACGCCGCCAGTAGCTGGTACGGCAGCCGGATTCAGAATGGAAGCGCCGAATGCTGCAATCGGCTGAATGATTGGACTGAATACCAGGCGCGCAAAGGATGCCTTCAGGCCATCGATCAGACTCTTGAAGATGTCCTTCCCTTTTGTGACGCCGCGACCGATCGCATCCCCAATCCAGTCCTCAATGCGATCAAAATCGCGCTTCCACTGGTCCGACAATTTCTTCGCAGCATCCAGCGCGTCGACCTTGGACAGAGCGGCCGCACTACGCCTTTTCGCGTCAATCAGCTTTTCGAGACTTTCAATCTCGTCCAACGTGAGGCCGAGCGAAGATCTTTGGGCGTACTGTTCTTCCAGGCGCGCCAGTTCTACTGCCGCGATCTCGCCACGGGTCATTCCGTATGTCTCAGCCAGGCGTTCGTTTGAGTCTGCTTCCCGTTGCGCACTCTCGACAGCCTTTTTCGATTCGGATGCGATCGAGCTGTAAAGCCGCTCAATTTCAACCTTTGCGGCCTTCGACCGCTCGAGCGTTTCCAGGGTGCCGAGCCTTGCAAGGGCGAGATCCTTCTCCTTGCTGGTGAGGCTAATTGCGCCGGACGCCAAGTCGGCATACAGCTTCGCACGCATCTTCTCCGCTTCGGTCAGCTTCTCGGAAGACGACAGCGCGGCATTCTCAACGGCGATCTTTTCCGATATGGTGCGGATCAGCTTCTCATAATCACTGATCGCATCTGACACATCCTTCTTGTTTCCACTCGTATAGCCGAGAGTCTTCTTCTGTGGCGGAGTAGCGGCCACTTCGCCAGAAAACCGTCGATCATTGAAGACAACACGACCTAGATTTGCATTAACGGCATCTTCATAGGCTTTAGTGTTTGACTTGCCCAGCGCGGCCCAAGCGGCATCGGTTTCTTTCCGAACCTTGCCATTGCGCATGTTGTCAATGAATCGTCCCCAGCGCTCTGAGAAAGTCGTGTCTTCGTTTGGCGTCAAACCAGGCAGAAGAGCAATCGCGACTCCCTTTGAGTTTTCCAGCCAGTTCCTACCTTCGGCGCGAAGAGCTGCAATTACCCGTTTTGCGTATAAGGCCTTGTCAATGACGGTTGCGATGCTTGATGCGACATCATCCGCCCACTCTTTGAGCCCGCTTCCCTTAGCCATGCCTTCTGATGCGGCATTGTTATCGTTAATTGCCTTCAAAAGCGCATTCATAGCCGGCACCAAGGCCTCTGCGATGGATGTGTACAGCTCCTGTGACTGCACACGCATGATGCCGAGTTGATCCTTGAACTCAGACGCCCTCTTTGCAGCATCGGATGAGGCACCGCCGAACTTGTCGACGTTCTCCGCCAGATCGTTTAGGTATGGCAACAAGTCGGCGCCGGCCTTGCCGAAGAGGTCAGTAGCCAGCGCTGCTTTTGATGCGCCGTCTTCGTAGTTCTGTAGATTCCGAGCGATGTCAACCATCACCTCGGACGGGTCTCGCAACTTACCGGCAGCATCCCGCGCGGAGACGCCAATTGCTGAAAGTGCGCGGTTGACCTTATTCGACTCGTCATCGACGGTAGCCATGCCCTTGGCCAGCTTACTAATGGCACTGTCAACCGAACCAAAGTCGGTATCAAATGCAGCTGCAACCTTCTGTAGCCTGCTCAGATTTTCGACGGACGAACCGGTTTTTTGGGCTACGTCGTCCAGGCGTGCAAGAGTGTCGATCGCGGCGTTTATCTGACTGATGATTGTTCCGACGCTTACGAGCGTTGCGATAGATGCAGCGGCGACCTTTGCATAGTCAGAGATCGATCCAAAGGCACGCCCAAGACCATCCGCTGATTGCTCAACAGCTTTATGCTTGGCATTTACCTGATCAAGCCGATCCAGGTAAGGCCTCAACTGGTTAAGGTCTGCGCCGCGAATACGGGCCAGCGCCTCTTGGTACTCACGAGAGGTCTTGCTTCCCGCTTCAAGTGATGCGACAAGGCGCTGAATCGAATTGATCTGGTTGCGCGTCGCTGCGTCGACCTTGGCGGCAGAGCCTGCAGCGTTCTCGCCAATCTTCGAAAATCCGGCAGCGGCAGACTTGCCCGAAGCCGCGGCCGATGCGCCAAGATCATTGAGCGATTTCTTCGCTCTGCCGACACCAGCTTCAACGCCGGAGGCGTCCGCACTGATCTCGATCTGCGCTTTCAAATCACCTGACATCTCGTCTGCCCATAAAAAAAGCCCGCCGAAGCGAGCTCTATAAGTAAAAAGGCCCACCGGGATACCCCTGGTGGGCCAATACGTACTGCTTACATCCTAATCTGATTTATTTGCAATGCCTTCCATTGCCCGAGTAAATACATACGGAATCACTACCATTGCCAAAGCCATCGCAGCGCCTGCGGCCTCTTGCGGAGCGCTCTTAGAATCCAGCATCGCAGACAAGAACAATGAAACTGCTGGCAGTGACGATAGCGCCGTAATAATCCAACACACCTTTACAAACCACCTCATACCCCCTCCCAGTGAAAGGGGTATGTTACTACAGCGTCTCCTTACAGCATGCACCCCTCATGAAGCCGACGCTTTGCGCAGACATACGCTTCATGCGCCTCTTCCTTTGTCTCCCATAGACCAAGATGCTTGTTCTTACGATTAACTCTGATGCTGGCGGCCCACTTCTTATGACGACCAGACCAGGTTACCCCTAGAAGCCCGCTTGATCGATTATTGCACTGAGCTTCTCGGCGATTCTCATTATTGGTTCGCCTAGATACATCGCGGAGATTGGCGATTCGATTGTCTGAGCGCACGCCATTGATATGGTCCACCTCATTTTTCGGCCACTCCCCACAAACATATAGCCATGCCAATCGATGCGCTCGAAAACGACCTTCGGGGAGTCCAATAAGGATATATCCATGGCCGTTCTTCGACCCGGCCATGTCCCCTACCCTTGTGTTCCGCGAAATGCTGACCTTTCTCGTAAATATTCCTGTTTCAGGGTCATAGGATAAAAGTTCCCGCAATCGCTCCGCGGTAAGCTCCTTAGCCATCAGGCCACCCTCCGCAGGTACTGACTTTCAATGAACTGTCCCATGCGCGCATTCGCGAGCTCGACGACCTTATTGAGAAGCGATATTGGCACGTATTCATTGATCAACGTGCTCAAGTCACCGAAGGCGGCCGGATCGATAATCGCGGCGTTCAATGGGACTTCAGTAAATTGCTCTTGCCCATTCGAACTGAAACTGACTAGCCAGCGGCGGCTCAAGATACTGACCGGCTGGGTCTGCGCCTTGTACTGACCAGTCTTTCGAATGGCCGGCAGCACCTCACCTGTCACCCACTTTCTGAAACGGTACGGCACCGTTCCCGGCTTCACTGCATTCCGGCACCGAAGAATCACCGTGTACAGCCCAGATTCGCTGATCACATTAATTTTCTGCTTGCCACGAACGGTGTCACTTAAAGTTACACCCTTTTCATCGGCGTCCAGATTCGAAATCGCTTTTCGTGGATTTTCCAAGCCAAGCGCGCCGCACACGTCATTTGCAGAAAACCAAGGCTCACCGTCCTTCAGGAACGTCCTTACCCAATGGTTATCAAATTTAAAAACGTCATGCTCTGTGCTAATATTCATTCGTTCACCTTTTCCGAGTTGAACACCAAAGCCCTGACTACTGCTTCCCGGCACTGTTCAGGGCTTTTTCCTTTTGAGCCTCGGCTGCAGCCACGCCAGCCTTAAGCAAGCTCACCATCTGCCAATTCAGACTTCTCTCCGCCCCCCTTGCCAGCGCGACTGCTTGCGCATGCACGTCTGCCGGTATCCGGAGTGTGATCCTCACCTGGTCCTTCTTCACTCATCCCCCTTTCCGTCACTAATGTAGTGACATGCAGTCACTATACAGTCACTGATGCCTAGTGTCAACATAGTGACATGGAAGATCAATATCGAAGCCAGTTTCGGCTCCCGTACCCCCTATATGAGCGCCTGAAGGATGCCGCAAGCGCATCTGGACGCTCCTTGAATTCAGAAGTCGTGTTCCGACTGGAACAAAGCTTCAACCTTGCAGGCGACCTCACTACTGTTTCCGACGCCCAGATTCTTCAGGAAATGGTTAAGAGGTTCGGGGGCGGCGTCCAGATTACTGTCACCAAGGTTGATCCGGACCAAGCTCCCTAACTTTTTTCGTGCATGACTTCCAGCGCCACCCGCTCAAGCACTTGAAGATCGTCGAATAGCGCGCTCCACTCCTCGTCGGTCAATCCCATACGGTTCATCAACGGGATGACCGCCTCATAACAAAGTCCAGTTGCGCCGCCCACGCCCACGCGCCACTGAGTTGAGAGGCGCTGGAACAACTCCACCGCCCGGACGTTTTCCGGCCATAACTCGACGGGTTCCTGCACATCGTCGAGTGTGAGCCCGAACATCTCAAGTTCTTTAGCGTCCGGAGGCGGGGTATATATCGCGCGGGCGACTTCCGCTAGTTTTTTTGGCGGTACCCGGCGCCAGTGGATTCGCGCAGATAAGTTTCGAAGATCGCCTGGCTAGAACCGACATATTGCTGAGCCAGTTGCTCGACGTGCTCCTCATCAAACGGCTCAGCCAGCTCCCATCCAGAGCACATGTCCATGATCACTTCGACATCTCCCCTCCCATCGTTCGACTCCATGAACTCCTTCAGCTGGTCTTTCGACCTGTGCTTGAACGTGAACTCGACATCGGTAGTGCCGGCACCAGGGACGGGGATTGCTACCTTTGCCTTGAAGGTAGGATTCGGGGTCAGTACGAGCTTTGCTTTTGCCATGGTTAAAACCTTTCGCGTGGTATCGAAGATTGCCCGTGTCCAGCCCGCCCGCCACGCGAATGGCGAAGCGAGCCGGATCGGTGCTCTGTGGTTGTGGTGCTATCAGTGATTAGCTGGCATACCGGACGGGGCGCGACAGGAGGGACAGCGTCGCCTGAACGGCCATGACCTGGTTTTTGGTCATCGACGGCGTTTCGTTGAAGCCGACATAACCGTTGTAGAGCGCGATCGCGCTGTTCGGGAACGTAATCTTCGACGCACGGGTTGCGCGCGCTTCGGCTGCCGTTTTCAGCGTGGTGTAGCCGGTCTGGGACGGGTCGTCAGCGATGCTGAGTGTGATCGTCTGCGGGCTTGCCTGCGTCGGCAGCTGAGTCTCGAAGTCCTGCTCGAGGAAGCTGTAGCTGGTGAACTGCATATCGCCGCCGCTGGTCTGGCAGTCGAGGATCTGGGTGATCTGCGTCCAGGTCGTGACTTTCTGCACGCTGCCGGTGCCAGAGCCCGCCGGGTAATCGGTAGTGCTCGACGTGTCGTAACCTTCGAGGTTGAAGGTGTTGGCAGTCACGCCGGAGACACGCACCACGCGGTTGTTGAGCTTCGCCCAGCCACTGGTCACGACAACATAGTCGCCGTTGCTCAGGCCGTGAGCAGTCGAGGTTGCGACAGCCGGATTGGCATTGGTCAGCGCGGTCACGGTCAGCGCCGAGCCATACGCCGTCGCAAGGGCAATGGTGATGCCATTCGGGAGAGATACAGCCATGATTTACCTTTCTTGCCCACTTGGGCATAAAAAAAGCCCCTTGAGGGGGCAAGAAACGTCGGTCACACGATCGACGGAAACGAAAAAGCCGCCGAGGATCGCTCCTGGGCGGCTTTACTGGGTGGCCTTTCGGCCGAAGTCTTTATCTATCTGACCAGATGCTGAAGTCTTGCTGCGCTCCATACACAGGCCCGTCAGGCTCGTACCTGGCCGTCGGCGCTCCGAGTGGACGCGCCTGAAAAGCGACGGCAGTTGTCAAGCTGTTTTCAACCTGAAGCGCGAGTGTTGCTGCTGCCGCGCGTGTCGCAGCCCAAGTGGAGAACTGAAATCGGCCGTTCTGTTTGCTCGGCACCATGTTGTCCACGAATGTCACAACATCGCCGCCTACCTGCTGATAGACGATATATGGCTTGGCAACGTTTGCTGGAGCCACATCGGGATACACCCGGGTCGAAACCAGACCCTTCAGCAAGTCGAAAATTGATGCCTCGACTGTCATCTCCGAACTCCTGAAATCGCACCCTCCATCAGCGCCGCGAAGGTGTCATTTGCGACGATCAGCGAAAGGTCTTTTGCTGCGTCATATGCTGGACGCAGGAATGGGTGAGCCGGCGCTCTGCTCGTTCCGTACTCGACCATGAATCCATAGGGGGCACGTTGGTGGTTCCACGCGACGTGATAAGTCGCATGCCCATCCCATGAGTTATCCCGAGAGAAAACTTGGTAGATGCTGTCCCTGAGCGTGCCGGCCGGGAACCTGTACTTCTGATGCGTTCCGTAGAAGACGTGTGGCTTATCACCAACCGGCACACGTAGACGGACCTCGCCGTAAAGCACCGCGGCGCCAGCCTGCGCTGCCGGTCGGACAAATTCCTCCGCCTTTTCTGTGATGTTGTCCAGCTGGGCATCCAAGGATCGCGTGTCAAGCTTGATCCTCATCGACTCAGCCACTTACCACCTCGCACGCGAGATCAACGCATTCCTTCTTGGCCACGTCCGGCAGAACTGCCGTGATGTTATAGACCGTCTGTCCATGCACAACGCGCATACCTGAGTTGATACCGGTGCGGTACCTGATTCGAATACTGGCCTTGACAACGGGTGTCAGCGCAGTAGCTTTCACTGTCTCAATGCCGTTCAAATGGCGGATGTCTGCCCAGACCGATGCGACATCGGTCCACGTGTTCACCGGCTGCCCGTCCGGCTCCTGGCCGACTGCCTTTTGCTGGATCGTTACAAGGCTACTAAGCTTTCCGGCGTTCACTTAGGGCCTCATGCCAAGACAACGCAGAAAGGATCGAGCATGCGATCCACGTGCGGAAGCGGCGTAACGACGCCGGCCGCATTCTCCCCGCGGTGCTCGAACATTGTCTCGACACGGAGAAGAATCCAGTTCCGAATGCCAGCTGGCACGTCTGAAGCAACGTCGCCGTAGCCAGCGGTGTAATCAATACGGACACTGCCGATCTGCGGCAAGGTTTGTGGCCAAGCCTGGCCAAAGGCCTCGGAAACGAGTCCAGGGCAGCCAGATAGCTCCGTTGCATAGACGGACGAATCGAGTGTTTGCCATTGCCCGGCCATATCCCGATACGTGATCGCGGAGATCGTTTGCACGACTCCCTTCTCCAACTCGACACATCGAGGGAATCCATCCAGAACCAGCCGCCAGCCCTGCGTTATGAAGCTCCGGCCGGTATATGCCTCCGCGTACTGCCGAGCCGCGCTGATATACGTTTCGATCAGCGGATCCTCAGTCGTGGGGTCGTCGGCTGTCAGCTTCAACTGCAGTCGTGCCTCCGCAAGGCTGATCGGCTCCTCTGCAGGTGGCGTGGTCTGGACTAGCATGGCTACGATCTTTACTTGGACGTTTTCTTACCAGCAGGCGCTTGCGTAGGAGCAGACTCATCCGTGGTGGCGGCCTGAGCTTCAGCAGCATCGGAAGATGCTTCCTGTTCTGCAGCCGCTGCCTTCGCGGAGACGTCGTCCATCGCATCCACTTCAACAGCCGCACCGCGCGTGATGCACAGGCGGGTTTCGTCAGTCAGGTCGTATGCTTCACCTGCCTTGAATTTCTCGACGCCGGCATCAAAGTGCGAGACCAGGAATTTAGCTTTCTTCATATCGGTTCTCCGAGTGTTTGGAAGTGAAGGCGGCCTCGCAGTGTGGCCGCCTTCATGCGTTGCTTAGCCGATCAGGTCTTGATCTCGGCCACGCTGGAAAGGTCGTTGTCGACCTCCGGCTGGTAGCGGCCATCCACGCCGACCACAGAGACGGCAGCCGGGCCGCCGGTGGCGCCACCAGTGACGAGACCGAACTTGACATACTGCTTGCCCAACGGGCCGAGCTCGTCGGCGCGCACCTGGATTGCGATTTGCTTGTTATCGTTGTTCGAGGCATGCGCGGCGAGTTGCGTGGCAGCCTTGAGCTGCGTTGCACCGGAACCATCCGAGTTGCAGGTGTAAGCCTTGAAGTCGATGGTCTCAGCGGCCATGTTGCCAAGGAAGGCTGTAGCCAGTACCTGATGGAATTTCGACATGTCCACCACGTCGGTGAACAGTTCCGTATTGGCCACGGTTTGGGGGTCGATAGTGCCCACGAGTGCCAGCTTTTCGCCAGCGCCAGCGTTGACGGTCATGATGTTCTCCTTAAGATAAGCGGGAATGCGTTAGATGCGCCGCGAGCACGAGACCCGCGGCACATCAGGGGCTGCTCGGATTACGAGCGGGTCTGCAGTTGGACGAAGTGCGACAGGGTATTGCTGCCGTTCGCCGGAGTGACGGCGGCGGACGATTTCGGCTGGCCATCCACGCGGAACGTGGCACGGAACGCAACCGCGTCGGCGTCGAAGTACAGGTGCATCGACGCAGCCGTCTGGATGCCGCCGGATCCCTCGATGGACTGATAGCCGCGCAGGTCAACAAGCGAGACGTCGCCCTGGGTGCCGATCGACTTGGCGTGCTGGGTGACGATGACCGGGCGGCCAAGCAGGAAGCCGTAGGGATTCTGCTTCGCGCCCTCGCTCGCCGGGATGTACACCGGCTGATTGCCGAGAGTCATGGTGAACAACTGCGGCAGCACGTCGTTGTTGATCAGCCAGACAGCACTGCCGTAGGCACCAGGCAGCAGACGGGCAACCATCTTGGACGCGTTGGTGATGTTGAACGTCGCCGCAGCCTGTCCGGATTCCTTGTCTTGCGTCACAACACCGCCGCCGATCAGGGCGCCGAGGGGAACGCCAGCGCCAACGCCGAACAGGATGGCTTCGTCCGTCTTCCAGCGGATGGAGCGCGACATGTTGGGCGTGAGGTATGCGCCCAAGGCGGTGGCGTCGGCCATTAGCTCGTCGGACATCGGAACCAGAGCCATCAGTTTTTTCAGCTTGAGCTCCATGCGGCCGAGGACGGGCTTTGTCGGCGTGCCAGCCGCAGCCTCACTCTGCCAGTAGGCACGGATGCCGTTGGAGCCCCAGGGCGTGGTCTCGTCCTTCGGCAGCGACATGCTGTTGCCCTCGATAGGAAGGCGATCAGTAAGCGGCAGAAGCGCCTGCTCTTCGAGAGACAGGCTCCACAGGTTCGAGGAGAAGCCCGGAGGAATCAGGAAGCCGCCATCGGCACCATTGGCCTCGCCGCCGTACGTGCTCGGAGCAGCCGCATTGGGCGTCATGATCGGGCCACCGGCACCGACCAGCGGCACAAGGCGCGGGTCCATACCGGCACCGGTGCGAACACCGAAACCAGCAGAGCGCACGGAGCGGGCGAAGTCGCCCAAACTACGGAAACCGCGATTCGGATCGTGGTCGGCGTTGTGTTCGACCGAGATGCGGCCGTTGGGGAGGGTCACGCTGGAGGCAACCGGCGGCGCGTTCTGGCCAGCGGCGCCACCGGCCATCTGGCTGGTTGCGTTCAGACCTGCTTCTTCAGCAATCAGGGCCTGCTCACGCTCGATTGCAGCGCTGGTGGCAGCAATGCCGTCGCGCATGGCAGCGTATTTCGCCTGTTCTTCGTCGGTCCAGGCGCGATTTTCGGCCTGCGCCTTGGCGTCGACTTCATCATTGAACTTGCGGGCGGCTGCTACCTGTTCGACTTTCTTCGCCTGCAGAGCACGGAGTTTTGCGGACATATCGGTTCTCCAAAATAAAAACCGCCCGTAGGCGGCCAGAAATGAAAAAGCCCGCTCAAGGCGGGCTTCGGGGATGCACAACGGCCCAAAGGGGCCTCACGTTCAGATCAACGGACCTGTCAGCGAATGGGCCGTGCCAGCCCTGAAAGACTTATAGGGAAAGGAGTTCGAGTTCGTTTCGGTTTGCCTGTGCGGACCGACCTGAGCGGCGGCCAGATTTCGCATCACGCTGCATCTTCCGCACGATGTCATCCATGGTCATGATTCCATCAACCATGCCTTCGGCCAGCGCCGACTTGGCGCCGAGGACGCGCCCCTGCCCCATTCCGTCGCGCACTTGGGCGACCGGAACATTGCGGCCCTTGGCAACTGCGCTAGTAAAAGCAGCGTAGTAATCATCGATGCGCGACTGCATGAAGGCCATTGCTTCGTCCGACAGTGCGTCGTAGGGATGACCTTCCACCTTGAATTTGCCTGCGGAGATAAGCTTGATGTCGACGCCTTCCTTCTCCAGGTACCCCTTGATGTTCTGGTGCGCGCTCCAGACGCCGATGGATCCGACTTCGCCGCCTGGCGTAACGTAGAACTCGCTTGCCGAAGCGCCAATCCAGTAAGCAGCGCTAGCGGCGAGGCTGGATGCGAAGGCAACAATCGGCTTTTCCTTGCGAGCCTCGCAGATCTCATCGCCCAGTTCCTGCACGCCGTACACGCTTCCACCCGGGCTGTGAATGTGCAAGAGGACTTGGCCGACGGAGGAGTCAGCCATCGCCATGCGCAGGGCTTGGCTGATGTCCTCGGTACTGGTGCCACCCTCGCACAGACCGAGTTGATCGGCTCGCTGGACAATTGTGCCGCGGATCGGGATGACGGCAATGGAACCGCCACGAGTCTCGCCGCCGCCAACTTTCGACATCACTGTCGTAGGTCCGGACGGCTCGTGATCATCGTCCTCCATGGCCCGCGGCGGACGCTGGGCAATCCCCTCCTTGACGGCGACGCGCCGTGCCAGTACTGCTGCATAGGCAGCCATGACTTCCGGACGCAGTGCCCAAGGCTGCGACAATGCAAAGGCGATGAGGTGGTGGTTCATGCTGGAACTCCTAGGGAAATGAGGGCAGCAGTGAGCTGCTCCTCGGTGTCAGATGGGTCGGGGCTCCACGCGGCAGCCCGCTCTTCGCTGATGCCGAGCGCCTCGGCCAGAACAGCTGCGTCGACAGACTTCCCAGCCTTGAGTCGGCGCGCCATGCGCGCTGCGTTGCCCTGCAGCACTCGCGCGAGCCGTGCGCCCGTATCGTCGACGGGCCCGGCCGGCTGGCTCGGCCGCTGCTGCTCCTGCTTTTCAGCCTGCTCCAGCGTCATCATGTTCGCCGGCTGCATCGGCTCATCGAGGCCATCGATAGGGTCGTAACCCTCTTCCTCGCGCGCCTCGTTGCGCAGCAAGATGCCGGACAGTACAAGGCGGGCGAGACGTTCGGCACGGGACTTGCCGTCGCCCAGCATCATCACGGTGTGATCGAAGCAAGGCTCGAGATCGCTTTCCTCGCCGAGCAAAAAGAAGGAAATTGACGACTCCCACAACCGGATCCACGGTAGCATGGTGTCGTTCCAGAACTCGATACCTTGGTGCTCGATGTTGTTGTTCGTGGACCGTTCGAGGTCCATGATTTTGTGCGGAGGCACGCGGAAGATGCTTGCGATCTCGGACCGCTTTGCACCTCGGCTCTCTAAGAACTGGGCATCACTGTGTTTCACGCCAAGTTCGTGGAACTTCATTCCCTTCTCAAGTACCGCGACCTTCCCCCGGTTGGCACCGCCTTGGTTCTCCTGCCAGGAGTCCCGGAATTTCTTTTTCGCCTCGTTCGTTGCGAAGCTCCCCGGGTATTCAATCCAGCCGCCGCCAGGTTTCGCGTCGTTTGAGAAGAACCGGCTCGCGTAGGACTGCATGGCCAGACCCTCGCCGATTGCTTCGCGAGCCAGCTGGATCATGCTCAAGCCCATGTAGCCGTCGTCGCTCATGCCGCGCAGGTGCCAGATTTCATGTCGTGCAAAGGGCAAGGTCCGTCCGTCCTCGGACAGGTAGACGTATCTGTAGCTGCCGTTGGACAACGGCTCAATCGACATCCGGTCAGGGTGCAATGGCAGCAGTTCCGTGATCTCGCCGCGGCTGTTCGCTGCAATCTGGCAGAAGGCATTACCACGCAAGGCCAAATGCCCCATGAGCATGAGCCGAAATTCGTAAGGCGACTGGAAGCGGTTCGGTGCCTTGGCGAGCAGCCGGTATAGCCAATGATTTCGCACCTGTGGGCCACGACCGCGAGCCCGCGGCTGAAACAGCATGAATGGCAGCACGGCAAATGACTCCGCGAGAACTCGCACGCAAGCAAGCACCGCCGGCAAGGTCATGGCCGTGGATGGCGTGACTCTCGCACCGGAGCGCGTGAGCAGTCCGATCGGCTCGAACCAGAATCGCCCAAATGGCGATCGATCATTCGCCTCGGACCTGACGCGGCTGATAAACATCAGTCGGTCTCCGCCTTAGATTTTGCGGTCTCATCAGGCTGCTCCCAGCCTGCAATATAGGCAGCAGCAAGTGTCAGGACGATAAGCAAAGCGCCAGCGATAGCGATGCCCCAGCCAGGATGAATAACGATACCGCCTGCCAGCACCATCAGCCAGCCAAGAAACAGGCAAATGTTGAAAATTTTTACATTCATGCGGTCACCAGTTCATAGTCCTCGCCAATCACCATGGCGGAAGGGTTGAGCGCCATCAGGGAAACGGCGTTGAAGCCAGCCATAAGGGGGTCAATCTTTGCCTTCCCTGATGCCTGCTTCGTGATCAGGATGGCGTTGCCTTTGTCCTCGACACGCGCATTACCGACGCACCAGGGCATAAGTCCGCTCTTTGCGACCAGAATCTCGCCGCCGGCTAGCTTTCGCTCCGTCGTCTTGATCGCTCCGTTCAGCTTCCAGCCCTGGGAGATCGCCACGATCTGCTCAAGCTTGATCCCGCGCTCTTCCGTCGTGAGTTCGTCGACGACATCGCCAATACCCGCCGGATCCACGCCGATTGCTTTTTCGTCAGGCAGCAGGCCAGCTTCTTTCACCTGGCAGATCATGTCGGCGAGCTGTTCGACGTCATCCCCTGGCTGCTTGACGATCGTCAGATCGCCCTCCTTTTCGAAATCCCGGAGGCGCTCTGCAATTTCCTTGCGGCGCTCGAGCACGATTTCATGCGCCCATGCATGCGACCACCACAACCATTTCCGCGTCACCTTCTCGCGGCCGATAAACGTCAGGCCGAGAAGGTCATCCAAGCCGCCGCCGTCAATCCCGGCGGTCACAACCTCACAGCGGTCCAGCAGGTCTGCGAGGCTGAAGAGCTCGGTTGCGTGTTGCTCCCAAAAGTCAGCGCCGGCCCATCGATCGGACCGCAGATTCAAGCCGATTTCGACGTTCAGATGCTTTGCCAGGAACGTCTGGAACGAACCGTCCAGCTTGTGCTGCAGCTTCCTCAGCTGATCTTCCAGCCATTCGCGGCTAACCGACCGGCCGATATTCGGGTTCGTAATGTAGAAGGTGTCCGAATCGAGGTAAGCCTTCTCCTTGATCATCTCCGGCGGGTACTCGTAGAGCACGCCGAGCGACTTCGGATCGACAATCTTTCCGTCCCGGACGTCGCGGTAATACTGCAGCTTGTCCTTGAAGACGCCAGCCGGTGGTTCGTCGCTCTGGGTCGACAGGTAGATCACCCACCCCTCATCGCGAGAGATCTGTCCACCGGTCGCCTCTTGGAACATCGACTCGGAGTTTGCTCGTTTGCCGAAAATCCAGTGCTCGTCCACCAGAATCCGCCCCGACTTTTTGCCGGAGACCGTGTCGGTATCAGCTGCCACCACCTTAAGTGAAGCCCGAGTGACGCGATGCGTGATTGTCCGGATGTGGTCCTGGATATGGAACATGGCCGACAGCTCGTCGTCGGCTCGAACCATACCGGCCGCCGGTTTGAAGCTGTTGTCCGCGACTTCCTTCGTCGGCGCGAGGATCAGGTGCTCCTCGTCCTCACGCCAGCAAAGGATGACGGCCGTCAGCATGATGCCGGCGGCAATCGTCGATTTTGTGTTCTTCTTACTGATCAGCAGGAAGAATTCCCGGATCAGCTGCTTTCCGGTCTCCGCGTCGTAGGCTCCGAAGATCGCGGCTACGAAGTCAAAAACCCACTGTTCGCTGCACTCGCCGAACGTCGGCCGGCCAGGCAGATCGACCACCCTCAACTCCTTGAAGATCGCCAGAGCGTGCTGTGCAGTGTCCTTATAGATTGGCGGCGGAATAATGGACTTCCCGGCCTTGAGCCGTTCAGCCCAGTCCGGGCATGCCGTGGTCCAGTTCATCCTTAGACTTTTTTGCCGCCAGCCGCAACCAGTTTAGGCGGCGCCGATGCCGCGAACCTGCCCGCAACCTTCTGCGCCGCCTCTGCCTGCTGCTCCTTTTTCCCGCCCTCGCCCAGCTTCTTGTGCTCAAACGGCATCAAAGCCTTGGCAGCCTCAACCCGAAGCTTCGGCTCGAGCAAAAGGTCATTCATAGCCGCCTTCAAGAAGGCCTTCGGATCAGAAAACTGCAACTTCAGCAGATCAAACCCATTGCTTGTGGGAATGTCCTTCTGTGGCTCTTTCGCCTGATCCTTCTTGGCTTTTTTGCATCTCGCAACGTAGGCGACGACATCCTTGTCTTTAACAAGTCGTGACCCGGCGGCCGATGCCGTTTTAACGCTGTAGCCTGCCGTGATCGCCGCGTCTTTATTCGACTTTCCGGCCAAAACGGCATCGGCGAACTTCTGCTTTCCGCCTGTTAAAGCCATTAACAAATCTCCCTATGGGGAAAATTTTCTCTGCGTGGGGAACCGTGCGGTTTCCAGGGATGGAATCCCCAAGGATTTGAGGGGCATACCCCCTATTGACCATCCTTGCGGGTCGCACCAACAGCGCCAGGGCGACGATCACGCACCAACCCGGCTTTGCACGTCATCAGCGGGCAAATGCCGCCCGCATGTGCAGAGCTCCGGATCGTAACCACCTGCGGTCCGCATCCTAGCTTCGCACCCGGTCTTTGCCTTGTGGCAATCCCTATTGATTGCATACCTGTTGCTATCATCTTCAGCACCGCCGGCCCACAGCGGAATACGGTGCTCGACCTCATGCGCCATGGCCGCATGCTCGGACTGAAGGCATTGATCGCACCTGCAGATACCACAGTCACGGGCAAGTATCCTGTCGCGAATCTTCTGCAGCGCACTCCCACGAATGCGATCCGTCCCGACGGTGTGCGATATGTGCGACAACCGATTCGGAGCAGCTTGCAGGCGCGACTTCAAGGTTTGAAGCTTAGGCATGGCATCAGCCTTTAGCCGCGTTCAGCAGCTTCACCAAGGCGATTTCCGAGCACAGGCCCAGACGCAATCACTCCATTGCCGCCGAAGAATCCGCCGCTTGCAAAAGCGCTAACGACCTTTTTCGACACCTCACTCACCGCAGCATGCATGCGTAGATTTACGTCGATCCGCCACATGGCGCGATAGCGCGACAGCATGGCTTCATGCGCCAGCTTCTTGCGCCCTTCCATCCACGCATCGAAGTCGACCGGCTCCGATCCATGCGCAACCGTGCGCTCGACTACCTCATACTTAGTAAGGATCGATTCAAATTCCTGTCCGTCCTGCTTATCCGGGTAATACTCACACCGGATTGAAATAGGCTCGCCGGCCGCGCAACGCAGTTCAAACCAGACGCACTGATTTGGCAGCCCAAGCGCCTTGACCAGTTGAGCGCCAAGCTGGTGACCAAGTTGGACGGCCATGCTGTCAGCCCTCAGCCTCGGCCGCACTGATCTTGGCCAGCGTCGCTCCCCCATCGAGGATGATGCACCTTGCGCCTTTGGGGATGATCGGTGCAAGCATTGCACGCACTCGATCATGTGCTTCGCTTGGTAAGACCTGCTGACACAACAAGACCAGCGTGTCACCCGCCTTCAGCTCCAGCTTTGTGACTTGCACAGTCATTGCATCCATGATGGACCTCGAATAAAAAGGCCCGACACGGGAATCCCCGCATCGGGCTAAACCAACCGTTTCTGGCTGGCAGAGACACTGTTAATCAGGCGCTTCCGTGAAGGTCACGTAGTACTTCTTACCCTCTCTCAGCTTTTCCACAACGCCTGCATTCCGGACCGACGCCGTGAATTCCGCGCACGGAGTCCAATGGCCGAAGATCGCGTTTTCCGACATCTGCTGCTTCTCCGTCGATCCTTCCCATACGGCGCCGAAGCGCAGGCGAGATGCCGGAATTGGGGAGTTATCCGACGCGCACAACGTGCCGCCGGATTGAATCGAGTGGAGCTGCAGCTTGCAAACCATGATGGCTTCAGACATATGTCACCTATAAGAGAAGATGCCCTTTCGGGCTGATATAGGGGTTTTGTCTTACAGTCTTGCGCCCCAGATTGAAGAGGGAGTCCGCAAACGGCACTGACGTTATTTCGCGCCATAACCTAAGAAGCGGCGGGCCGATCATGGTGCCGCATACCTGCGGCTGTTCCTACCCCGGTCTTTGGGAAGCCTTGGAACAATGGATGCAATCAGCGCTGTCACCCTCATGACAGGCCACTACCCCATTCCGTCCGCCTCACCAGTGGGACTGGCTTGTCAGGTTTAGGCAGTGACCTTTCATGAAGGCCCGAAATAAAAAACCCGGGCACCTTTCGGCTACCCGGGCGAACACTCGGAGGAGTTGGGAGACAACTCAAATAAAGTACCCCGCGCGAGCGGGGAAATGGGCTCGTCTACGCAACGCACCCTTGGAGTTCAGTCGGCAAAACCAAGAACTGTGCCTTTTAATACTTCGGCACTCACACCTTCGCACTGCTCATCCTGCGTCTTGCGCTGGTCTGACTTCAGTACTTGACTGATCGGCCGACATTCAGCAGCACGCCTGGCAGCCTCGATCAGATCAAAGCCCAGCTCGCGCCGGCGCTGGTCGTTTGCCGCGCTCATGACAGGCTCGCCTTCCGATCACGCTCCTGCACTGGCCAGAGTTGGCTGCGGATGACTTCAGGATCCGGAGGCGGCTTGTGCGACTCAACAATCTCGCGCATCCACTCGCGCACCTGCTCCTTCGACGGTTGATGATGTTCCATGACTACCTCCTCAGCAGGTGTGTAAATGCGAAAGCCCCGCAACTTTCGCTGCGAGGCTTTTTCAAGTGACACTTATACACCTTATCCGATAAGTGCCTATTTTCCGCATTTTTCGATCGAGCGGTTCGAAGACATTACACATTTTCGGAGAATGTGACATTTCCGTCTGCTCAGCGATTGATAGCGCCGATGAAGCCAGCCTGCCAAAGGGCCTCACTCGCCGCTGTGATAGCCCTGAAAATCTCGCCAATCTTCCGATTCGGGACGTCCCTCTTCTTGTCGCCGGTGAGCCACATGGTTAGGATCATGTTGTGGGCAGAGGCGGTGTCGCGATCAACGCCGCACTCATCCGCCATGTCGCCAATCTTGTGCTTTACACCGAATTGGCGCTCAACAATACTCCGGCGGAGCTTGTAGTGGGACAGCTTGCCGGTCAGATGCTGCATCGCTTCCGTCGTGACGATGTCTATTGCAGCAGACCACTCCTTGTTCACTTTGGCCCCAGAGCAGCACGGAGCTCGGCACTCGCAGGGGATGTCGCGCGGGGCGTAATTGGCGATGACGATCGCCTCATAGAATGGACCGAGAGCGGCCATCTCCCGACGGATCATCCCAGCCTGCCCAGAGCCGTCCAGGCCTGCCAGACCCTTGCCGCTTCTCGATGTCTTGTCAGCCATGCGGTTCATGAGCGGCCGGTCATATTGCTGCGCCGAGAAGTGATAGGCAAATCTCAGTGCGTCGTCCGCACTCTTGAAAAGCGGCTCGATACAGAGCTGCTTCACTTCGTTGTCATCTGCTGTTAGTTCTATCGTCATCTCGGCACCTTATGAAAAGCCCCGGTTGAGGTTTACGTGCATATTCTATTTCCGGTCAGCACGACCTCGGATAGCCCTTTAGTCGATGTCGACGGATGCCTTGACTTGGCCGACAACGTATTGCCTGCTTGCACCAATGACCGTTACGTCGAGCATGGGGACACTGATCGAGTATGGCGTGTGATGCGTAGCACCACGGAACTTGGCAACAGCCTGGGTGACTGCATCCCTGATCTCCTGCTCCATCGCGGCCTTCGCCTCTTTGAATTCCTCTAGATCCATTACCGCTGCCTTTCGAACTGTGTCATCCAATCAATTGCCTCGATGAACTTGTCAGCCATCCACATGAACCCCTTATAGAGGCACCATAGGATGATCCCCACCGATAGCAATGCGACGATCACCGTCACAAGTACATCTGCCGCGCCGTTCATTACCGGCACGCCAACGAAATCTTCAATTTTCATCGCTTGCTCCATCTACAGTCCAAATTCCCGTTTCACGGTTACGAATGAGAAGAAGTCCGCTCTCTTTGCGAACCTTCACCTGCGGCAGCCTTGTCCATACCTCCGGGAAGGCCTCGATCGATCCCCTCATGAGCTCCTCAACCCCCATTTCCGCGCGCGGCGCGAAGAACGTGCTGTTCGAACCTGGCCGGCTGTCGACGGAGTAGTCCCAGAATGACAACGCCGTGAAGCCCCAGCCGCCGAGGCTCGTAATAACAGCGATGTAACCGTCCCGAGTATCCTGTGGCGCCAGCATCTGATCCAAGCGATTGAGCTTCTCAAGGTGCCGATTGAAGTAAAGCGGCCGCATCCCCCTTGTGAAGAGATAGTGCCCAGGCTCTCGATGGCAGCCGAAGTACAGCCACTCCCTTGCGAATTGGTTCATGCCATATCCCATCAGCTGAATGCATCCAATGCCGGATACTTGAATTGAAAAATGCGCGTCTTCGGGCCTGGTCGCTTCTCATCGACGTGCCCGGTAATCTGGATCAGCCCGGACTCAATCAGGATGTTCAGCTTTCGGTACTGGCTTGGCTCGAGCTTGTATCCGAACTGCCTGAAGATGCCGTCCTCGGCAGTGAAGCACTCGCAGTCCGAGAACATGTGGTAGAGCTGATGTAGGAAATCGCGGTTGATGGGCGGGAGGGTTCGGTACTCCGTGGCCTCGAATAGCGCCGTTGGCAATGCAATAAAGTCCGTCATGATCCCTCCCTCTCCTGAAACTTCAGCCCCATATCGGCACGACGCTTGAACTCGGCGATGGCCTTGTTGATGTCGTCGCGCAGCGCGACCTTCAGCTGCGCTTCGTGCAGATCGTAGAAATCGCGCAGCGCCTGAATCCCCAGGCCATCAAGCCCATAATGGCCGTGCGCCTCGCCGCGGTCGGAACACCGCTTAACGGCCGCCATGGCGCTGTAAATCATCTCGCCG
The DNA here is from genome assembly GCA_035627275.1 of Noviherbaspirillum sp. Classification (GTDB taxonomy): domain Bacteria; phylum Pseudomonadota; class Gammaproteobacteria; order Burkholderiales; family Burkholderiaceae_D; genus Noviherbaspirillum. The sequence continues at coordinate 52,746 of DASPMC010000003.1, read as the reverse complement.
TATTCCTCACCGACTCCCGCCTCAGCCAGGAGCAGGGCGATGTTCACGGCATAGACCAGTGTGGCCAGGTGCTTCGCCGTGCCTCTGCCTTGTGTCATGGCGTCAATGACGCAGCAGTAGTCGATCAGGACCGCCGCGCGCTGCTCGTCGGTAAGCGGCATGCGCTGCTCATGAGCCTTTCGCTCCGCTTCTGCTCGTCGAGCCTTGCGCTCCTGCGCCCGCTTCCTGGTGGTCACGCCCGCCCCTTCCGCTTTCTCAAATAGGGCCGGTCATTCACCCACTTCCGCGACTCATCCTTGCCCCAAAAACGACTAGCCTCATTCATTTCGAGATGTAGCCGTGGCATCTTGTCAATAACGACAACCTTCCCGAGGCGGACCGATTCCACGATCAGCTCTTCAATCTGGCCGGCAGCCTTGCCATTGATGAAAAGAAGGATCGGCATCATGCGGCCTCGAACATGCTTGGCTGGGCCACCACTTGACCGCTGCGGCGCTTAGACAGGAATTGCTGAGCCAGCGCCTTGATGCGCGAGTCGTCCGAGTGGACGGCCTCGAATACGGCGCCAGGGTCAACGATGCCTGATGCCTGAGATGCTTTGATTCCAAGCAAATCCACCATTGGCGGGTCGGAACCGTCCTCGCTGTTCAGGTAGATCGCCGTTACCTGCTCAGTCTGGCCTTCCCGATCAAGACGGCCGATGACCTGCTCATGAACCTTCGGCGACCAGTCCAGCTCGCCAAACACGACCGTCGAGCACCGAAACTGCAGACCGTCAAGACCGGCGCCGGAGCGCAGGGACATGATGAAGAGATTTGTCTTCCCTTCAATGAATGCCTGCTTGGAAGCCTCTTTCTGGGTCGGGCTTTCGCTGCCCGTGTACATCACAGGGTTAAAGTCCGCCAACTCCTTGAGCCAGATCTCGTACACATCGCGGTGCCAGCCCATGAGCAGCAGCGGGACGCCGGCCTCGAGCAGGATGCGGACGTATGCAGCGACCGCGCGAGCTTTGCCGACACCGGTTGCGTGGCGCGCCAGCAGATCAAGCTCCCGGGCGGCCTGGCCGCGTTCGACAAACGATCCGGTGGTTGCCTTGATGGCCAATGCCTGCGCCAGGGCAGCAATGTCCTGCAGCGCCTTCTCGTCGCTTTCCACGATCTCGACGATCCGGTTGATGGGCGGAACCTGCTGGCCGACCTCGCGCTTGGTGCGCCGGATGAAGGCATGCTGTTCCCGCAGATAGGTGCCGAGCGCCTCCGGATCCCTGATGCGGCCATTGTCGTCCGTCCACTCCCGCATGAAGTCTGGATACTCGCCGAGAACGAACCGGTCGATGCATCGCATGATGTTCCAGATCTCGGTGCCGTAGTTGTAGATCGGGGTTGCGGACAGGCCGAGCCGGAACTCAGCGTTTTCAGCCAGATGGAAGGCAGCATTCCCCTTTCCACTTGCCGAGCCGGTACGGAGTTCCTGCACTTCATCGAACGCCACTGCCTTGAACACCCGCTCCTTGAAGAAGTCAACCCAGCCGAGCAACTGGCTGTACTTGAAGATGTACACGTCCGCATCCGGCAGGTTGTATGGCTTGGTGCCCTTGATCTTATGGGTTCGCAACGTGGTGAACGCTGCGAGTTTCTCCGCCCATTGCCCCTGGAGGTGGGTCTGCACCACTGCAGCTGCTGGCCGCGCCTCCGAAATAAGGAAGAAACCTGCGGCCGTGTAGGTTTTCCCGAGTCCGAGGTCGTCACCAAGCAGGAGGCCACGACGGCGGCGCAGCACCTCAATCGCCTGGCACTGATACGGACGGATCAACTGCCCCTCTCGCAATCCGACGTACGCCGGCGGCTGGTAGTCTGGCTTGAGGATTCGCTCCATCTCGGCAAGCTGCGCCTCGAACGCAAGATGACCGTTATGCAGGTCGGTCGCGTCCGCATCGGATATGACCATCGGGTACCGCGAACAGAACCATGCCAGGTCTGCACAGGTCGCGAAGTCGTTCTGGAACTCGAAGCTGTCGGTCTGGTGCTTCGGGATCCGCGGGAATAGCTGCTTCAGGCGGATGGCCACGTGCGGCTCAATGCCGGTCATGACCCAGCGCGCGCGGTCGACGCGAAGTCCCAGCTTTCCATATGTGCGGAAGGACATTACAGCCACCCCTTGCTTAATGAAGCCACGCTCGCCGGTTTGCCGCCGATGTCGGCCGGCAGATGCATACAAACCGATGTCACCAACACAATCGCCTTGACCGACTCATGCGCGGAATACCGCTCAAGCTGTCGATAGATCGCCTTCCGCTGCCCCTTGATCTTCACCTCGACGGCAACACCGCCATCAACAAGGAAGTCCACGATGTCCTTGTCCGAGAGCCGTGCCTCACGCTCGAACTCAACACCGCCAGCGTCCAGCACCGTCGCAATCTGGACTTGAGTTTGCTTCTCATCAGTGAGTGAAAGCTTGCTCACTTCGATCAGATTGGTGACTGCACGAACTGCAGCCTGGATGTCAGCGGCGATCATGCTGAAGCTCCATCGGCAACTGGCCGCCGGCACATCCGCATCCACTCTTCCGGCACCTGCTCGTATGACTTACCGGCAATCGGCATCAACACCGCGACACACTCGGGAGCCCCATCGAACTGGACGATAATCGGTTTCTGCGCCTCGTCCGGCTCCTGCCAAAAGCGAATCACTGGATAGCCCTCCCGCTTTCCATTCAGCGGATGAGCCTTAATGATCTTGGCCAGCAGCGTGCAATTGATGAATGAGGCGACGGTACGCTTGAGCTTGCTGAAATCCGGCATAACGACGCGGAAGTCAGGGAATCGATGCCCGTCACGCATCTCGACCATGCATTTGCGGGGCTGGACGTATAACTCCTGCTCCAGGCTGTCGACGACGATCAGGCGCTGCTCCTCGAGGTGGATATGGACCTCGCGCGCCTTGTTGCAGTGCTTGATGGCGTCCGGATGCACCGAGAAAGTCGCCGGCACAGGGCAGACTGCCTCGGCGTCGATAATCGCCATCAGCATGTGGCCATTGGTTGCGACCAGCACAGCACCTCCATCTGGATGCGGCTCGATGTGGATGGCATTCAGCCAATAGCGGACGTCCTTGCTGCCCATGAAGTGGGCGAGGGACGGAAGGTACTTGGCTTGGAAACGGATCATTTTTGCCTCTGTTCATTTCCTCTTGTTACGCCGGCAGACCGCGCAGCTCGTAGTACCGGTTCATGAACATCGTGTATGCCTGCTTGTCATTAACAGGGACAATGATCTCCGGCAGCTCTGGTATCCCGTCCGTCGACTCCCAGTCCTCATCGTCTTCAGGCATGAGGTCGCGACGCTCCGTGGCGAGCATGACCAGATCGGCATACTTGACGTAGTCCGGTAGTGGATTGCGTACACCAAATCGCGCAAAAACCACCCGCTCGACGCGCTTCTCGATGATCTTGAAGTCTGGCAATAGGTTCTTCAGCGGCTTCGAGACGTCGCCCGTGAAGGCCTCTGCCGCATCGTGCATGAGCGCGTCATAGGCGAATTCAGGCGGGACGATGTAGCTGGCCATGACTGAATGCTGCGCAACAGAGTAGAACTCGTTGCAATGTCCGGTGAACCGGCACAGCTTCGAAATGCTCGCCGCGATGTCGTAGATGGAGAACTGGTTAGTATCTGGCTCCACGAAGTCGAAGTACCGGCCTGAGCGGATCTGTATCTCATCTCGGCGAGCAGGCCGGTTGCTGTCAATAGACGTATTCATTTCAATATTCCTCGATCTTCCACCCGCCGCCTTGCTTCGCCGGCAGCTTGATGCACTTGAAAAAGCGGAACCAGGGGAGAACCTCAGCGCACAGCTTGATCTTCATCTGCCCCTTGTCGGTCGTGAAACCGCCCTTTGTTTCGTGAATCCCAACAGTCATGTCCGCGTGCAGGACAAGGAAATCTGGCTCGTAGTACGTGTTGTCAGCCAGCCGGACGCGCAGCGCGTGAAACTTGTAATCGATGATCAGACCCTGCGCCTTCTGTGCCTCGAGCTTGTCGGAGTACTCACGCTCGGTCTTATTCATCCGATCCTTCGGCAGGCGGCCAAGCGCCTGGAAGCGCTTTACAGCCGCCTGCGCCTGCTCAGCCTTCTGGCGCGCCTCGAAACCCGCCAGCTGCCCCTCACTCCACCGCACTCCCTTCATGCGCACTTCCTCCGGAACCAGAAATTCCACAGGCCGTACAACCAGCCCATGGCCGACGCGAGCGCCGTGATGAACACGCCCCATGACTCAGGATTGAACGAAGTCCATAGCCACACCGGCACCCCGGCGACACCGAACAGGCACGCCGTGCGCTGGAGGCGTTGCGACCTGGACTGCGACAGGAAGATGGCGGGGACGGTCGTCACGGCGATCAGGAACTGTTCGATCATGCGCAGCGATGCGTGCGCGTCTTGGATGCGGTCGGCTGGAACGACGCCACCGTCGACACGATGCCGGCCAGTTCGCGGATTTCCCTGATCGTCATGCCGGACACGTCGTGCATGCGCACCATCAGGGCCGCCGAGAGCTCCGCCTTCTTGCTGCGCAGCTTGCTGACCATCGCCGGGTCGATCCGGAGCGCTTTCGACAACTGGGCATCGTTCGGGACCTTCAGGCGTGCAGCGAGGACGTCCAGGAGGTTCTCCGGCGTATAAGCTGGGTTGGTCAGGTTGTCGTCGACAAGCGAGACAACTCGCTTTTCTTGAACGCTTGCATTCATGCTTCTTCTCCATTGTTATGCTGCTCCTGCAGCGGATAAACACCTGACAGCCTCCGCAACTCATCCATCGGCTTGCCGGTTACCTTGTTGATCTTCTCGAGCAGGGCATCGCCTATCGGCAGCACACGCTTCCTGGCCTTGCTGATGAGGGCATGGGAGACGCCGAGCTTTTCTGCCATGGCGGAGTCGTTCTTGACACCCATCCACTCGATAACGTGGTTCAACAGCAGGTTCGGCCGGTAGAACGGCGAATCGAGCAGATGACGCCTACTTGTGTTCGGTATTCCCATTCCCCTGCTTCTCCCTTTCTTGCTCTTCTCGATCTGCTTTGCCGTTCGACCAACCCAGCCAAAACGACTGCCCCTTCTCGCGCCTCGGCTCCTCCCCGCCGGCCAGTCCGTGCCTGTATCCGGCGGCATACTCGGCTTGTCCCTTTGCACCGACTTTGCTCATGAAAGCGTCGAGAGGTTTCTGCCAGTAGCCACCTCCTGCGCCAACCGAGCAGCGATTGGCGGTACGGAGCGATCACCATGGCTGATCCGGTCGAGGAGCTTGCCGACCCAAGCGCGGTGATCCACCTTGTCGCTGTTGAATGCCTCCGCCGCGCCGTAGTCCTGAACCAACTGCTCAGCTCGCTCCTTGGATAAGGCCGTTTGACCAGGCGCCGGAAGTGAAAGGGTCGGCTGCGGGATGTCCCCCCATGCGCCCTTTGCAAGCTCGGCCGCCAGCGCCTTCTCCCACCGGACCTTGATCTGCGAATAACCCAAGTTCTTCAGGTCGAAAGCGCCGACCGCGATTGCTGCGAAGAAAATCGCCGGGTGCGACCACTCCCCTACCTCGCCCCGATCCCGCGCCGTAACGCCGTTCACTGCCTCGTAATAGGCGGCCAATGGATCCAGCCTCGGCTTACACATCTCGAGAAACTCCGACCAAGTCGGAGGAAACTGCGCCTTGTCGCATGCCTTGAGTCCACGCTTGATGTCGGCGAATGTCATGCCGTTCTCGCGTATCTTCTGCGCCCAAACCTGCTTCATGTTCTCGATACCCGTGTCCTTCCCCGACACCACATGGCCGCTGCGCCACTTGTCCAGGAACTGGTTGCCGAAGGCTCCATGCAGTTGGCCGAACAGCCAATCCATCGGATCACCCGACGATCCGGCAGTCTGCATCGAGGGTAATTGGCTGTTTGTCATCTTGTGTCACTCCCAATCCGATTGAATTTGCTGCTGCTGCCCTTGACTCGTCCCTAGCACTCCGTGGCGATGCGCGGGGTGCATTGGCACCATGCGCCTGCATTTCCGCCGCCTCCGCCGCCCAACGCTCAATGATCGCGACGACGTACCCAAGAGCAAATGTGCCGCCTTGCTTCGCCCGCTTTGCCTCTGCGCATGCAGACTCGACTGTTGCAACCGAAACACCCTGCTGCGACAGCGCGATCAGTCGGGGGTCGGCAGGTTGTGTTTGGACACCTTGCTTCCGAAAAGCTATGGACAGTTCGACCGGCGAGGCAGCCAGCGCCCCCGAAGGGGCTTGCTCTTGCTCCTGCTCCTGCTCTTGTTCCTGTTCTTGCTCCTGCTCTTGCTCTTGGCTTCGATGGGGCATTGAAGGGGCTTCGGAGGGGCTTGGTAAAACTGGCGCCGAACCACGGTTTTTTTTCATGTGAAAGACCGGAGCATATTTCTCGAAAAACCGCGCCAGATAAGGGTTCTGAGGCAGGGCGTTGTACTCGTTTTGCACCCCTGCGCACCGCTTGTCCTTAGGGTCAAGGAAGTCGGCGATCTGGTATTTCGCCATTTCGAACACCCATACCGTCTCCGTAGTCTCGTCGTACTCGCAAAACCCGGCTTCAATGCACCTTTGAAGCCCCTCCGAAGCCCCTTCCATGCCCAATCCGGTCTCGTGGCCGATGCTCACGATCGTCACGTAGTACAAGCCAAGCATGTTGGCGTGAGGGCTAGTCAGTAGATACATCGCCACGACCTGGGCAAGCGGGCCGGCCTTTCTCAGCTTCCTTCCGGTATCCCCGATCCAGAACTTCGGCCCGATTTTTGAGTAATCACGCATTAATTCGCCACCTTCAATTGACCGCCTTCAATCAATGCCACGATGTGCACCGCGAGCGATTCCCAATCCTGTCCATGCTCCTGAAGGCCCAGGACGACGTCTTCACTGCCCTTCAGCTTCCCCTCCCTGATCAGCGCTAGAGCCGTCATGGCGATGTGCTTGTATTCGAAGTTGTTACGCTCAGCCTTGGCCATCACCCCGCCTTGATCGAGGATCGCGTGGCACCCAACAGCAACGCCTGGAACCGTCTTACAAAGCGCCATGGCCGTCGCGTCCGATGCTTTCAACCTTCCACCCTTACCGAAGAACAGCTGGTTCGAATGAGCCGCCTCGGTGTATCGCTTATTCCGGCCGCAGCAAACGCAATCCAAGGTCCGTACGGCAGCCAAATACGCTTCCGACCGGAATACCTCGTCCCCGTCGAGGACAATGCGCTGGCGGCTGCGCAAACGCTTCGCGCCGGCCTTCAGTGCCGAACGGTGCTCTTCCTTCCTGCCCTGCCGAAAGCCAGACCGTTTCAGCGTGCTGGTGCCGCGATTCATGGGTGTCTTTCGCTTGAGCTCGGAACGCTTCATGCAACAGAAAGAAGGTTGACGCTGTCGTCAGCAGCCTCTTGAACGGCCTGCGCCAGGTTGCGACGCGCGATCTCGAAATAGCTGCGCTTCAGTTCGGCGCCAACGAATCGCCGGCCCATCTTGATGGCGCAATACCCTTCCGATCCGATGCCGGTGAACGGCGAAAACACGACATCACCCGGGTTCGTCCAGAGCTCAATCGACCGCTCGATCACGTCGAGCTGCAGCGGGCAGATATGGCGCTCGTCGTCGCCATCGCGTGCGCACATGTACTGCAGCGTCCTCGACGGATTGATGTCCATCCATACCGGGCTGGCGTACTCCTGCCACTTGTCAACCGGAAAACCTGATTCAGTTTTGGTTACCGGATCCGGATTTGCACCGGGCTTGCGGAAAACGACCAGGTAATCAGGGATACCCTGACGGCTCATAGCGCTGTCCTTCTTGAGCTGCTTGTAGAGCAGGCCAAGTGCCTTAGTGCGCTGCATGGCGGTTACCGGGTCCTTCCAGATGCACACTTCGGAATGGAAGATGAATCCGGCATCTTCGTAGGCCCGGATGATCTCGCCGCGGAAGTCGCGAATCCCGATATAGCCGTCCTTGACCTTCGATGTCGGCAGGTTCATGCAATGGATGGCGACCAGCCGCCCTGGCTTGTGGATGCGAAACTGTTCAGCGATCAGGAACCGGTAGTGAGCCCAGAATTCCTCAGAATCCTTGCTATTCCCCATGTCACGGTCGATGTTCGAGTAGACATACAGCGACTCAAAAGGCGGAGAGAAAACGCTGAAGTCGATCGAGTTTTCCGGAATCGTCCTGGCGACTTCCACGCAGTCGGCGTTGTAGATCGCGAATTGATCAGTCACATCCTGATTCATTACGTTGCTCATGCAAACTCCACGTTCTTTGCCAGCCAGGCCGGAACTTCCATCGGCATGGTCGCGTTATAGGTTTCTTGATGGCTGGTCGCGCCAGCGATTTCACGCTTGGTGATTTCGCGCATGTAGGCGACCATCTGCTCCGACATCTCGTCGTGCTGACGCTGCTTCCGAGCGATGTTGTGCATGACGGCTCCCTCGGTCTCGGCGGCGATGATGTGCACGTCGACCGGCCTCGTCTGTCCGAAGCGATAGCAGCGGCGGACGGCTTGGTAATAGCTCTCGAACGAGTCATCCATGCCGGCAAATACCATCCGACTGCAGTGCTGCCAGTTCATACCGAAACCAGCAATGCTTGGCTTGGTGACAATGACCCGTGCATCGCCATGGGTGAACGCCATGATCCGACGCTCTTTTTCCTCCGGCGGAAGTGAGCCGGTTACCTCGACTGCTCCGGTGATTGCCTTCGCCAGGGACTCGGATTCGTCATTCAGATGGCACCAGACGATACACGGCTCGTTTTGGGAGTTCGCAAGCTCGGCAGCCAGAGCAACCCGCTCAGCCATGCTGGCGCGCTTCGCCTGACGGCGCTCCGAAAGACTCTGTGCAGCGGTGGGAATCAGGAAGCCTTCCTGCGCCTCGCTCTTGATCACATGCTCATGCAGATTCAGCGGCGGCAGAACGTAGCGCGACCCGTCAAATCCAAGGTCGGACGGGTTCCGGACGCAAATCGCCCAGGACGCCATCCATTCCCAGAAACGCTCTTTCGCATGCCCTTTGAGGCGCCACTTCGACGTATCGCCGCCGTCGTGCGTGAAGAACATGGCCAGCATCTCGGCCTGGCTCATCACGCCAAGGAACTCGGCCTGGTTACCCAGCTCCATGTAATCATTCGGGCTCGGCGTCGCCGTGCAGGAAAGCCGATACGGCGTGCACTGGAACGCGTCGGTGATCATCTTGCGCGTCCGGCTGTCATGCGCCTTCAGAATGCTGCTTTCGTCGAGCACGGCGCCAACGAAGCGCGAGGAATCGAAGTGGGCCAGCATTTCATAGTTCGTGATCGTGATGCCGCTTCGGACTTGATCCTGGTTACGGGCATAGTTGATCTCGATGCCGAACTTCGCAGCCTCCTCAACAGTTTGCTGCGCAACGCACAACGGAGCGCTGATCAGAACGTCACCGCCGGTGTGCTCATGCACCTTCTGCGCCCAAGTCGTCTGCATGATGGTCTTACCAAGGCCGGTATCGCCGAAAATCGCCGCACGACCGCGCTTCAGCGCCCACCTGTCTATGGCAGCCTGGAAGTCGAAGAGATGGCCTCCAAGGTCGCTGCAGTCGAACCCAGTCGGAATCTCCGCCGTTTTTTTCGTCCTGATGAAATCCACGTAATTCATTTTGTCTCTGTCGGGTTTCTTTTTGTCGCCTTCGGAGTCGTTATCCCCCGGCGCATGCACGTCAAGCAGTAGTCGATACCATCCTTGAACTGGCCGAGGCTGCGGCGGATCGAACAACCGATACAGCGCTTCATCGCGTGGTTCAGATAGAGCTGCTTTTCCGTAGACGCCCGGTAGGACTCCGTCGACGCTGGATTAACGCTCATGGCTGCGAATCACCGGGTACCAGCCAGTGTTGCCGCCATTGCTACGGAAGTACTGAACCATGTACTTCTCGCGGTCGGTCGCCTTCGGATCCATCTCGATGGACTTCAGGACTTCCTCAAGAGAGGTGTTTCCCGGGATGTTGTTGGTAGTCATGGTCAGATCCTCACAGGCATGGTGCAGATGATCCGGTCGCCGCCGGTAAGGCGGATTGCGGTGGTCTTCAGATCGGCCTGGTCGAATTCAATGCCGATCTCGTCTGCCTCAACGGATTTGAGGAAGCTGCCGAAATCGTCCGGATAGGCACCGAAGGTCACGCTGTCGCCCTGATACTTGAACGGCGCCGTGGCCTCGTTGTCGGTTGAGCCAGTCAGTTTCACGGAGCACTGCTCGCCGGCGGAAATGACGATCTGCGGCCGGATCTTGGCTGCGCTGCTGGCAAATGAGCTGGTGAAGTTGATCGCGTCCAGCAGGGACTTTCGGGAAATCGTCCCCTTGTTCGTGTACGTGCGCTGCCAGAACTTACTCACCTGCAGCGGCTTTGCGACTGCCAGCTTGAACAGAGCGATCGAGTTCGCGCCGCGCAGTTCGACCTGCTCTTCACGCACGACCATGGATTTGAAATTGCCGACCATCCGGCAGGCGGTGTCCCTTGGGATGCAAATGCCAAACTCAGGAGCAATGTGGTTGACGATGCTTGCGCCCATGCTCTTCGTGTCCGTAGCGAATACCTCAATCTGCGTGCCGGTGGACTTGATCTGGACGCACTGCGCAGCTGGAACCTGAGCGTTGACGCCGCAGAACTGCGTCGCGAAGGCGATCTTGTCGGCGAGCGGTGCCCATTCGATTTCGGTGATCACCTTTTCCGCCATGTGGAGTTCGGGGAACTGATCAGCCTCCAGCGTGTTCAGCCTGGTCTTCGTGTCGCCGAACTCCAGGACTGCCTTCTTGCTCTTGACGGTGAAGCTCACCTCACCATCGCAGAACTGGGCGAACTTCTTCAGCGCTGAAGCATCGATGCACGCGGCGAACTTTTCGCCGGCACAGTCGATCCAGTACTGGATCTGAGAATCAGTGTTCGATGCGGTGAAAATGACGCGCTCGCCTGTCGACTCGACCTTCACATGCGTCAGGATCGGCATGGTCGTCCGAGTTGGAGAGAACGGGGTGACGGCGTCAACAGCGGCTTTGAATTCGTTTCTGGACAAAAGCATGGCTTCCTCTCTGAATGGTTCGAGTTAGATCTCGAGCAGACTGGGCTGCGCTTCCCGGATCTGCACCGGATGAATCGGCTCGTTCGTGAACTTGCAAGGGCGAGTGACTTCCTTGCGAACGAGACGCTTTGCGGCGATCAGGTCGTTGACGATCCGGGACACGACGTTCGCCTCAATCTTTTTCCCCTCGGGGACATCGCGTTGAAATAGCTGGCGGTAGATCATCTTGATTTCGCCGAGGGACATATCCCCGTCGCTCGCACGGACGATGGCCTCGACGCGGTCGTTCTGCGTCTTGAGGGCGTCGCATTTCATGCGCTTCCATGCGCCGATGCTGGTATCGAGAACCTTCGTCTTCATGCTGGCTCCAGTTCAGGCTGGATGACTGGCTTAACGACACTAATCACCTTCAGCACAGCCCACTCCAGATCGGACTGCGGCGGATACTTCTTGCGAAGTTGATGAGCGCCCGCCAAATACTCACGGCCGTCTTCGCACGCAACACGGTAGATGTGCGCGACTCCATCGATGTAGATTGGATGGTTCACATGCTCAATGACTTCGCATTCGGTGTTCTCCAGGTAACGCAGAGACCCCGCCGTGTTCTGGACGATGGCGATTTCGCCAACTTCAAATCGTGCGCTCATATGCAAATTCCTCAAGTGCCCATTCCTTGAAATCGCGCAGCGGCATGGTCCCGTTCGGCCTGTCGGTGCGCGACTGCTCGAAGTAATTGGCGGTGCGCGGCTGGCTGTCCCACGTCACTGCCGTGTGCTGGAATCGCGGATGAATGTCGATGACGTAGCGGACATCGCCATTCACGCCACGGTACGCCTTGCCGACCTCGACATGGAACCCGCCATTCGGCCTTGCCATGCGTTTGCGCGCCAGGTCGACGAGCACCTGCATTTCACCGCGCATCGTCGCAAAGGCGTTGTCCAGCAGCTTTTCGTACCCGTTCGGGCAGCCGGCCAGATCGATCATTCGGTTGACGCGCCACGCCGCAAACAACGCCTTCGGCGTCTTGCAGTGCTTGTCGCAGTAGTTGATGAGTTCCATGTCAGTCATGAAGCTACTTGTCTCGTGCTGCAGATTGGATCTTGATTCCCTGCCAGGACAGGTTCTGGAAGTAGCACTGGCGGCCGTTCGTCCTGTCGCGCCAGCATTTGCCATCCCAGTCGGCGAGCTGGATCGACTCGACGGTCACCCATGGCATGCGAACGCGGTAGCGCCCTGGATAGAGCGGCTTGTGCTCGTCATCCGGTGGATACCATTCGGTAAGTTCTGCCGGCTCCCAGTCCGATGCGACCAGGAGGCTCGCAGAATTCGGAACCAGTGCGATGTGGATCAACGCGCCGCCGCTGGATTTGCGGTAAGCGGCACCACAGATGAAAACGAGCAGGAGCGCGAAAATTGCAACCGCGATGTAGAAGTCGGCCTGTTCAGGCGTGATGGTTGGGAGGCTCATGCCGGCACCACGAAGTGCATTGACCATGCGATGGAATTTGCGAAGCGCGGTGCGGTGATTCGCGGCGCCTCGGCCGCCGGAATGCGCTTGACGATCTGCGGGAGCGGATCAACTTGCTTCGGGTTGTCGTTCCAGTAGTACTTGTAATGACACGGCTTCCCCTCCGGCTTCACGTAGCCCTCGTGCGACGCTTCGCACAGAGCCTTTTCTGCAGTCGACGAATGGCAGCCGGCGGCTTGAGCAACGTGTTGAATAATCGCTGCACGCGATGCGCCAGGCGAGCGCATCAAGAATTCGCGGAGGACGCGTGCCGCGCGGTCGAGAGACGGAAGAATTTGCGTATTCATTCGGCCATTCCCTCCAAACGCATCAGCATTTCGTTCAGCGCCTGCTGCGTTTTGTAGATCGCCTGGCGGACGCGGGCGAGCTCGTGCTTCTCAACCTTGCCGTCCGCCAGGGTCTGGTGAACCGCGGCGCCGACATCACCGTTGCGGGTCCAGACGTGCGTCACCAGCTCGAGGATGGCCATGTCGCACGCGTCACCATCGGCCGGAATCTCGACGCATACGCGGTTGTGGTTCGCGGCCAGCGCATCGAGGATCCGGTAGTCGCCGGTGATGCCCATGATCTTGTCGGCGTCGGACAGCAGCGGCTTGTTGTGCTCTTTGTTCGGGTCTGCCTTGTTGAGCAGGACTGCGCGGCTCATGCCCAGGCGTGCGGCGAGCGCATCGGTGCCGTCCTTGTAGTCGTGAACCGTGTGATAGAAGGCGTCCTGGCTATTCATCCTTGCTCCCTGAAAATTTGATGGTGTTTTTGATATTTCTTTTTGTTAATCTGGCTTCATGACAACGAAATTCCCTGCCTCTTCCCTGCTTGTAATGCGGTTGATAAATCGCAAGAACCGCATTTCAGGCAAAAAAATGCCGCTGACCGAAGCCAGCGGCCGAGTGCCTTCAGGGAGATTCTTTATCGCCGACGCGACGGCCGTACTTCACATCACCGATTGGCGCCTCACCAAAGACCGTCGGGTTCAAGTCGTAGCGCGTGACTGCGCCGTCAAACTCGCTTTCAATAGCGCGGCAGCGCTCCGCCGGCGCGTAGCCTTGCTCTACCCACTTCTGCACCGCCTGTGGCGTCACACCCAGCCGATTCGCAAGTGCTGTTTGGCTTCCGGCAAGCTGCACTGCCCTGTTAATTCCAGTTTCCATGTGCAATCCGCAGTTGTATTACAACTGTAGGTTACAACAAAAAGTGCCTTGCTACAACTTATATTTGCAGTGCGCTTTACAACCAATGCTTGTAACCTCTTGGGGATGGAAACAATGGCAAATCGAATATCTCTTGCGTTGCAGAAAAAGAACGGCGGGAATCAGTCCGAAATGGCAAGGTTTATCGGCGTATCACCGCAAGCGGTGCAGAAATGGATCGCCGGCGATGCAGTGCCACGCGGCGCCAACCTGCAGAAGGCGGCCGAGTTTCTAGGCGTGCCCGCCTCGTACTTGGTATTCGGGGATAAGGGCCGAGTGGAGATGTTGCAAGCCCTCAACGAAGTGCGTAAGCCTGTCAGCGAGGTCGATGACGCGCCAGAGGTCATGGGAAACCAACGCTGGCTACCGGTCGTGGGAGTTGTTCAAGCAGGTCCCGACGGCCTGCTTACGATTGATGATCACCCAGTTGGCTTCGGCGACGGTGCTGTGCTCTATTGGGCGAAGTGCGAGAACGCTTATGCACTTAGAGTCCGCGGGGAAAGCATGAGTCCGCGCTACTTGCCAGGAGAGTTCGTAGCCGTTGATCCATGCTTTGAAGTGCAGCCTAGCCAGGAGGTCATTGTCATCCTGAAAGATGGCACAAGGATGATCAAGCGCCTACTGTGGCAACGCGATGGTTTTGCCTGCTTTGAGTCGATCAATAAAGATTACAAAAACATCACCCTCGAGCTTGGAGAGATCGACGCACTCCATCGAGTCCTTGGAACAGTTCCGAGCTTCGCGTTCAAGGCAGCATACTAATCAGTCCCATATATATGGGATGACCGGACAGGACGTTTACGCTCTAATTTCCTTTTGGCAACCATTCGAGCCGAAGCAATGGATTTTTTACTGTTCTGGTTTATCTGCGCCGTTCTGACAGGTTTTGTCGCGGCTGCAAAGGGAAGATCTGGGTTCGGGTGGTTCATCATAGGCTTGTTCTTCGGATTCATTTCCCTGCTCGCAGTTGGCCTAGCGCCTGGCCCTAAAAAAGCTGACCCCAATGCCCCCCACCCTGATACCCACGTTCGCTGTCCAGAATGCCGCGAGTTTGTCTACAAGGACGCATCGAAATGCAAGCATTGCGGCACCAAGCTCGTGCCACAGTAATCAAGCTGATTTGCGCCGGCATTCTTCTGCCGTTTGACGCCGCAGCCGCCCCAGTTGTCGGCATCAGCGATGGGGATACCCTGACCGTGCTGGAAGACCGCCGATCGGTGAAGATCCGCCTAGCCAACATCGACGCGCCGGAGAAGGCCCAGCCGTTCGGCCAGCGGTCCAAGGAATCCCTCTCGGAACTTTGCTACGGGAAGAATGCGAGCTACCAGGTGCAGGACATTGACCGGTACGGCCGAACCGTCGCTATAGTTACCTGTGCCGGCGTGCAGGCAAACCGCGCACAAGTCGAGCGAGGTCTCGCCTGGGTTTATCCGAAGTACAACAGGGATGAATCGCTCCCTCCACTGCAGGAGGATGCCCGAACCAGCCGGCGCGGACTGTTTGCCGATCCGGATCCAGTGGCGCCGTGGGAATGGCGAAAGAAGTAGATCGAAAGCTGATGAATCAACAAGTAAAAACTGTCGGCATCTCCGAGATCGAGAACCAAATTGAGCTGACGTCGTTCACTCAGAACCTTGCCCATCTCAATTCATTCGTTCTGCAGCTTCAGAAAGAACTCCTTTCTTCCGAGCCAAACGACAAGCGCATCGCGCACTTCATTGATGAAGCGACGGCATTGCAAGGCACGCTGGTCACGCAGCTAGTCCGTGTCCTAGCGATCAGTGGTCATGATGCGCCAAACGTGAAGTATCTCGACCAGCTTCTGATAAAGCTAGATTACGTGCGGGACTTGGCAATTGACAGGATTAGAAGCCTGGAGGCGAAGCGAGATAAGTTAACCGAGGACTATCATGGCGAATTAAGACGTCTGGACGAGCGCCGAGACACGATTGCGGCTTGGCTTGCAGAAGGCAACAATGCCGAGCGGTTTAGCAAGGCTTTTTCCAAGAGCCCGCCATCCTTGGATGAAATTGAAAAGTTCATGGCTCAAGACGCAGGCCAGCCGCCTGACGGCCCTGTTGACAACGGTGGATCTGGCGCGGAAGATGAAGAAATGGAAAAGCGAATTGCTAATCTCGAAAGTTTTGCGAATGATGCGCGCGAGCGCCTCGTTCGTATCGAGACTCGCCTTGACGGAATCGACATGCGCCTTAACGGCATTGAGTCCAAAATGGCAACTAAGGCTGACATCGCTGCCTTGGCTACAAAGACCGACATTGCGGGTATGGCTACAAAGACGGACATTGCAGAAGTCCGAGTCGAAATTCACAAGATGGATTCCAGCATTAAGACCTGGATGATCGTTACTGTCGTGGGCCTCTTCCTCGGCTTCGGCGGCATGATCTTCACATTGGGCAACTTTCTGAAACCTCTGTCCACAGCCTCAATTTCGCAAAACGGTGAAATAGGCGTTCAGTTGCCTAAAGCTCACCAACCGTCTCAGCAACCACCTCCGGCGACAAAGTAGACTTCCATTTGACGTAGAAGCCCGCTGCGAGCGGGCTTTTTCATTTCTATAATGACGCTGCTGGGCCGTGTCCTCTCGGTGGACGTCCTGGGGTCATCCCAGGAAGACGTGGAGGGTTCGAATCCCTCTCGCCCCAGCCACACCTAAGCCCGCCCAGAGCGGGCTTTTTTACGTCCACATAAATTTTCCACATTTCAATTTAAGCGCTACAACTTTTTCACCCCTTATTACAACTTTTACTTGCAATACAGAATCTGCTGTTGTAACCTGTAGTTGTAATTAATGCCGAGCAGCATGCATTCAGTTGAGCAACTTGATCGGGGGGTGGGATGAAAGGGAAACATGCAGCAACGCCGTGGCACTGCAAGCAATTGGTAGGCGTGGTTGAACGCGGCTTTGCAATCTTCCACACCAAGGAAAAGGACACTACCAAGACGACGCATCGCATTGACGATAACGGCGAGTTTTCCAAGGAAGATGCTGAATTCATCGTCCGCGCCTGCAATGCTCACGATGATCTGGTGAAGGCGTTGCGGGAATATGTGGAGCGGCATGAGGCGGAGTGTGATCCGTCCGGCTTGCCTGAATACGATCAGGCTCGCTCCGCCCTCGCCAAAGCAGGTGCCGCATGAGCCGCACAAACTTCGACCTCGACGATGAGCTCAAGCGGCGCGGCAATGCCGCAGTAGCGTACGCGCTCATGCTTGCCCGTAAGGCATTCCAAGAAGGACGTTTGGATGCCTACCAGCGCGGCTATTTCTACGGACAACTCCTCGTCGCCAAATGCGACCTCCGCGCCGAGAAATACATCGAGCAGGGAGCGCTCAACGAAATCAACTTTCTGAAAAATCTGGTGCGGAAAGGCGGTGCCGCATGAAGCGCTTCTACTCTGCCCTCGCCATCGTACTCATTTTTGCTGTCTACGGGATCGTCGGCACACTTGACCGCATCGACCAGGAGCGCGCAGAAGCACATCGCGCCGAGATCATAGCCGCAGCCAAAGCTGAATACAAACGCCGCCAGTGGGAAGGGCTCGAAGAAAAAGCCGAGTACCTCACCTTTCCTATAGCCGCCTACAACAAGTGACCGGCGCATGCGTGGACTCATCAAGTACTACCGGCAGTTCCGTCGCGGCTGCCGATTCTTACCTGCTATCCGGAGGGCATGGAATGTCTGGCACAGGGGCTTCTAAAGGCGGGATGAATGCGCGCTGGATAGCCATGCGCTGCAAGGAGCCTTTCTTCTGGCGATTCCTTGAGGAGGCGTTCAGCGAGGAAGTCGAGAGCGAGGAGGCCGCCGTTTCTGTCGTCTATATCTACGGTGGCGTCAGATCGCGCGCGGAGTTCGACATTGATCCGGCCGCGGCGGATCGCTTTCACATCGTATTCCGCCGTCCTTTTGCCGACTACTCGGATCGGCTCGCATCGCAACAAAACAATCGAAACAGGGAGTTCGTATGAAAACAGCCCAAGAAGCCGTCGGCTATGCCGTCAATTTTCTCTTCTCGCCCAGCGAGAAGTTGCTGAAAACCGATCCGACGATGGCGGAACTCGGCGCCGACAGTCTCGACATGATCGAACTCGCAATGCATGTAGAGGACGAGCTCGGGATCATCATCGTCGACCAGGACATTCCGACCAACCTCGAACTGCGCGTTTCCCAATACGCGGAGCAGATCGAGAAGCTCATCCCCGCCAAGAACAAAGTTCCTGCCTAAGGTGCCGCCATGTGGTTCAAGAACATTCAAATCTACATGCTGACCGCACCGTGGTCGATGACATCCGAGCAGCTGGAGGCCGCGCTGGCGCCGCAGGCATTTGTCCCCTGCGGTAGTCTAGATCTGCAGACGCAAGGCTGGGTCTCGCCCCGCGACAACGGCATGCTGGTGCACACGGTCAACCGCCAGATGCTGCTGCAGCTCGGCACAGAGAAAAAGCTCCTACCGGCCAAGGTCATTGCCGCGAAGACGAAGGAACGCGTTGACGAACTGGAAGTGCAGCAAGGCTTCAGGCCTGGCCGCAAACAGATCCGCGAGATCAAGGAACAGGTAACGGACGAGCTCTTGCCGCAGGCTTTCGCCGTCCGCCGGGACACGCGTGTCTGGATCGATCCGGTACATGGGCTGCTGGTTGTCGATTCTGCGGCACCAGCGCGCGCCGATGAAGTCTTCAAGATGCTGCTCAAGTCCCTGGAAGTCCTCCCCTTCGCCGCACTGCGCACCGAGCGTTCGCCGCTGTCCGCGATGACCGACTGGCTTGCTGCTGACGAAGCGCCGGCCGGATTCACCGTCGACCAGGACACAGAACTGCGCTCCAGCGGCGAAGGTAAGGCTACCGTGCGCTACCTGCGCCACACCCTGGAGCCAACCGACATCAACCGCCACATCGCCGCCGGCAAGCAGGTTACACGCCTCGCCCTCACATGGGCTGACCGTGTCTCTTTTGTGCTGACCGAGAAGCTGGCGATCAAGCGTATCGCGCCGCTGGATGTCCTAAAGGAAAACACCGACTCCAGCACGCAGAACGAGGATGAGCGCTTCGATAGTGACTTCCTCCTGATGGCTGGTGAACTGGCCAAGCTAGTTGACAACCTTGTCACGGCGCTTGGCGGGCAAGAAGCCCAAAGCAAGTAATACCGGCTTTACATCTACAACGAGATCGGCAGGGAGAACCATGATCACCACTGAAGTTCGCCATTTTCACTTCTGCTGCGGCATCGGCGGCGCAGCCAAGGGCTTCAACAAGGCAAACCCACGCGTTGGCAACGTGCAGGCGACCTTCCGCTGCCTCGGCGGCGTAGACGTCGACGCATCTGCAATCCGAGACTTCAATCGTCTGGTCGGGGTGCCGGGCACGGTAATGGACCTGTTCACTCGAGACCAGTACATCCGGTTCCACTGTAAGGAGCCGCCGCCAGAGTGGCGCGAGATGGGGCCGGCAGACATCCGGCGCGCCGCCGGTAACGAGCGCCCGCATATCGTATTCATCTCATCCCCGTGCAAGGGTGCTTCCGGGCTGCTATCCGAAGCGACCAGCAAGACGCCAAAGTACCAGGCGCTCAACGAGCTGACGCTGCGCTGTATCTGGCTGATGTCCGAGGCTTGGCAGGACGACCCGGTAGACCTGATCGTGTTCGAGAACGTGCCGAGACTGGCCACACGCGGCCGGCACTTGTTGGACCAGATCAACCAGCTCCTGCAGCGCTACGGCTACGCGGTTGCTGAAACGACACACGACTGCGGCGAACTGGGTGGTCTGGCGCAGTCCCGCAAGCGCTTCCTCCTGGTCGCGCGCCACGCCGAGAAAGTGCCGCCGTTCCTGTATGAGCCTGAAAAGAAGAGCTTGCGTGCCGTCGGCGACATCCTCGGCCGCATGCCGTTCCCGGGTGACGAGGTAGGCGGCCCGATGCACCGAATTCCGCGCCTGCAGTGGAAAACGTGGGTTCGCCTGGCGTTCGTCGAAGCCGGCAGCGACTGGCGCAGTCTGAACAAGCTGGCTGTCGAAAATGGCCACCTTCGCGACTATCTGATCCTGCCGGAATACCGTTCTGACTATCTGGGCGTCAACCGCTGGGAAGAACCGGTCGGAGCGGTGTCCGGACGTGCCGGACCGAGCAACGGCGCCTATTCAGTGGCCGACCCACGTTTCGATCAGTCCAAGAAATGGAACGACGGGCAAGCTTATGGTGTGCGAATGTGGCAGGAGGCAACAGGGACGATTGCAGGGCAGCAGACTCCAGGTCAAGGCGCATATTCGGTAGCGGATCCGCGCTCCAGTGGCGAGCACCACAAGAACGTGTACCGAATTGTCGCGTGGGACCAGGCATCGGGCACCGTAACCGGCGGATTCAAGGCAAGCAGTGGCGGAGGTGTCGCCGATCCTCGCCCGCCATCCGGACCACTGTTCAGCAAGTATGCGGTGACCGAGTGGAATCAGCGGACAGGTACGGTGATCGGCGGCGATGACTCTGGCGCCTACGCTGTCGCGGATCCTCGCACGGGAAAATCCAGCCATTCCGGATTCGGTGTGACCGAATGGAACGAACCGGCCGGGACCGTGGCCGGAGAATCCCTGCCGTCGAACGGACAGTTTGCCGTCGCCGATCCACGTCCAGGGTGGGACCGGCACGCCGGCAACCTGGTCGTGACCGACTGGAATGGCCCCTCGAACACGGTAATTGCAGGCGGCAAGGGTGTTCAAGGCGGATGGCTGTCCGTCGCAGACCCGCGCACTGGCATGACCCGTGAAAAGGGCGACAACTACCTGACGGCCGGGCATTACGGTGTGATCCCGTGGGACCAGCCGAGTGGCGCGGTCAGCGCGGCAGCCGGGCACGACAACGGCCGCTGGTCGGTCGCTGACCCCCGCATCGACGTCCTCCCGGCGCTCGATCAGAAGACTGTGGCAATTATCCGCGCGCTCGACGGTACGTGGCACCGCCCGTTCACCACCTTGGAGCTGGCGGCCCTGCAGTCGCTGATCGAGCCGGAAGAATTCCTCCTGCTCGACGGCATGAGCGACAGCCTATGGCGTGAGCACATTGGAAACCTCGTGCCGCCGGATGCCGCGACCGCTATTGCCGACGTTATGGGTACAACGCTTCTCCTCGCGTGGTCCGGCGAAACGTTCGTTCTCAGCGCCACGCCGGTATGGGTTCGCAATGTCGCGATTGCGCTGTCTCTTTCCCAGAAGGACGCAGCATGACACTCACCAAAGGACGCATTGACCGCGCCGGGGTCATCAAATTCAACGATGCCAGCCTTACCGTCTGGGAGGAAGGCCTCGCCGACGCGCGCAGGAATGGTGGCTGGGACAGCGAACAGCGCTGGAGACGACAGTTCAAGCGGCAGGTATTCGCACGCGTCGTTCAACAGCTGCGTCGTCTTGGCTGGGATTGCGTCGTTCCAGAGGAAATGATCAAGCAGTACAGCCTGGACTTCGCACGAGACCATCGGTATTGCCGAAAAGGTGATCTGCAGGCAGACCTGTCCATAAGTGGACGATGCATTGAGTTCGAGATGTTCCAGAACGTGAATGCACCCGATCGCCCAGATCATGGTGGCCGCTACCAGAACGATAAGGAAAGGCACATGCCGTACTTGATGCGCCTCGAAATGGAGCGCACGCGTCGAAGGATCCGTGATTACCTCTGCAACGTTTTCACCGAGTACGTGTTCGATCCGCCAAAGCCAAAGCTTGGCTTCAATGGCGTCACGGCGGTGGAGTATGCCGCCTATGAACGCCGCACCACGGGGCATTACGTTGCCGAGCTTGATCGCGCCAGGATCAGCAATCCAGGCTATGACGACAAGTCGGCCGATGGTCACAAGCTCGAGCACGGCATGCGCGCCTACGGGAAGGATCGCAAAGGTCGAATCATCGTGGGGACCTTGCTGTATCGCCTCGGCGGAAACTGGACGCTGGTGACTGGTCGCTATGGCCTGACATACCTCTATCACAACGAAGTATGGGTCGAGAATCCCGGAAATCTGCGCGTCAAGCGCAACACTGTCGAGCGCCGGAAACGCCTCGAGGCTGAACTGCACAAGGCGGTCACCGCCATGAAGTTCGAGCGCGCCGCCGTGCTGCGCGACATCCTGTTTCCAGGTGATCAGACGCTGTATGTCGTCTGGAACAACGAGCGCCAGCTCTACCACTGCACCGGCTTTCGCGGATACACCGCCGATCACTCCAAGGCTGGCAAATTCACGGCGGATGAGGTTCGAGGCTGGGATTGCAAGCCGAACAGGGTAATCCCTTTGCAAGCAGATAAGGAAGCCGCATGAACCAGCTCAAAGTAAAGCGCCTTCATCCTGAAGCCATCATCCCGAAGTACGCACCTCTGGCGCCGCATGCTTTGACTTGCATGCCTGTATTCCTGAAATGGAGCGCGGTCCGGCAAAGCTCGATCCCAGCGTTGCCAGGACCTTCAGGACAGGTCTTTCCTTCGAGATCCCGTCTGGCTGGGTAATGCTGATCTACTCGCGTAGTGGGCACGGATTCAAGCACGGAGTTCGCCTTGCCAACGCCGTCGGTGTCATCGATTCCGATTACCGCGGCGAAGTTCAGGTGAAGCTGGTCAACGACGGCGGGATGCCGTTCTATGTGAACAAGGGCGATCGCATTGCACAGGCCATGCTCGTTCCCGTCCAGCAATTCCAGCTGGCGGAAGTCGAGGACCTGAGTGAAACGGCGCGCGGCGCCGGCGGATTTGGGAGCACTGGATCATGAGCCTTACTGCAGAACAAAAGCGCGCCGCATTGAAAGGCGTGGACATTCTGGATCCTGAGCAGGTATTTGACGCAGTTGCTGCCGCCCTCTCCCATCTCACGCAGAAGCTGGTTGGCGAAGTCCAAGCAATGCCTGGTGCGGAGGGCTTCACAACTGCGGTGTTCGTAGCTGATGAAGTCCCTGCCGGAACCAAGCTCTACACCCACTCCATCGCAAGCGGGATGGATGCGGAAGTACTCGCATGGCCACCTGAGTTGACGCCCGACCTTGAAGAAGTGCTCGGCTGGCCGAACTTCCGCTGCGGCCCGGTTGCTCACCTGTTCCAAGCCGCTGGCTACGACATCAAGAAGAAGGCCGAGAGCGAGCAGGCATTTGTCCTGCACTGGCTTGCATCGCTGGTGCTGAAGCATGGCGAAAACTGGCGCGACAAGGCATCTGAAAAGCTCCGCGAGCTGCAGGATCAGGTCGCCGCCCTCTCGAAGAAGGGGGACGGAAAGTGAACCCGCGCATCTACAAGAAGCAGGCAAAGCGCTCAGTTGAACTCCTGCGATCGCATGAAGGCTGGACCATGCCACTCAAGAACATGGAGATATACGGCCCGTCACGCCACGATCATCCATACAGCGGCTGGAAAAGCAATATTGGAATAGATGGCTCTCCCGTCCTCGGCTACTGGTCATCGACGATGGACGGCCGCGAATGGGATGAGCGCTGTGCGCGTAGTGAGTGGTGCGATCTCCATTACTGGACGTTTGTTGTTCCGGAGGATCATTTCAAAACTGGCAATGAGCCTCTGCCGAAGATGACTATTCAGCAGTGCCGACAGCGCTTCTCTACAAAGATGATTGCCACAGGTTGGCGTTGGCGTGGCAATCGAGCAATCAAGGATGATCGCAATGTCTGACCACAAACAAAACGTGAGTGCGCCGGCGGAGTCGGAACTGAAGCCGTGCCCGTTCTGCGGCGGCGACGCATGTCTGGACCAAGTCGACAGCGACGACTGCTGGTCTGTAGGCTGCGAAGCCTGTGACTTTCAGCTTATGACCGGCGAGTGGAACTTGGGCTGGCACAAGTCGAAAGAGAAGGCCATCTCCGCCTGGAACTACCGCGCCCTTATCGCCTCTGCGCCAGCATCGACAGCGCAGCCCCCTAGCATTGGCGAGATTACTGCGTCCCATATCGCCGCGCAGCTTCATTATCCGGAGCATTGGGATACGGCAGCGTACCCGACTGTGGCGGATGCCTTTATTGAGGTCATTGCGCACTTCCAATGCACAAGCGAGGATCATGCGGCAGCGCAGCCTGACACTGCTTACACCTACGCAAGTACACAGGCGACGAATTGCGCCGGGTGCGGACAGCACAAGCATACACCGCTGCGTATTGACGCGATGGGAGGCTATGTGTGCCTGACCTGCATCGACCAGAAACTAGGCTCCATGCTCGGAGAGTTTGGCTACGAGCAGCCTGACACTGCGGAGCGGCAGGCGTTTGAAAAGTGGGCGGTTAATTACTGTGCGCCATTGGTCAAGAAGGGCGAAGTTCTGCGGCGCTCCCCAGATGGCACCTATGCGATGTTCTCCGTTCAATGGAATTGGGATGCATGGCAAGCTCGTGCCGTCCTCACCGCCCCGCAGGATGCGCAGGAGCGGGATGCAAAGCGACTTGCGTACATTTTGGAATGCTGCCCTCCTTCTGACTGGGCGTTGCTTGGGGCGCTCAGTGCAGACAATGCCCGCGCAAAAATTGATGACTGGATGGCGCATGATGCCGCCCTCACCACCGCACAGCCATCCAAGCCGCAGGATGCGCGGCAAGCCACAGATCATCTATCCGACGAGGTGCGCGCCATCATGGAAGATGCGCGATATGTGGCATCAATGTTCCACGCAACGACAGTAGAGACTGAATCGGATGCTTACGACATTTCCGATACGGTCGTACAGCGAATAGACGCGCTGTTAAACAGACCTTCTACATCTAGTGCAGGTGATCAAAGCACTGCACAGCCAGCGGATAAGCCGACACTGATCTGTAACTCGTGTGGCGCTGATCGTTTCAAGGAAGATTGTAAAGGCGCGCGTGAGAGTTGCCCGATTAAAGGAGTCGCACTGTGAACGAATCCGTACGTATTGCCGAACTCGAAGGAAAGCTGGATGCAATTGCCGCCGCCCTTGGGATGCCAGCCGAAAGTTGGCGAATTGCTGGCTGTGACGTTCTCGCGCATCAGGTGGCAGACACCGTTCGGAATAGCCGCAAGTGGTTTGGAGAACTCCTGCAGGCTCGTGCATCCATTGCAGCAGCGGATAAGCCGGAAGGCAAGGCCGAGCAGCAGGCGGAGCCGGTAGCGTGGCTTGCGACGGATTTGGATGGCCGTGGCGATGTGGCATTCACCAAAGAAGAAGCGCGGCGGCGAGCAGGGGAAGGCTGCACGTACTTCTACCCGCTGATTGAACCTGTCGCCCACCCACCCGCGCAGCCGCAGCAAGGGCTGACGGATGCCGAAATCCTAGATGCCGTGAAAACAGCGCTTCCTGAGTTCCGACATCATGACGACTATCTGCTGTCGCCTACGGCATCGCTGATGAGTAGCGACAGCCACGAAATCATCCATATCGATACAGCATGCAAGATCGTCCGCGCCCTTCTCTCCCGCCATAAGGTGAGCGGGGAGGATAAGGAAGGAGGATGAAAAGAATGAATGGTTTTCACTTTTCGCAAAGTGCACCCGTAAGTGCACCTGAGCAGCCACTAACCGAGCGCGTCGCTGCGCTTGAAAAACAGAACGCCGACCTGCTGCTGGCGCTGCAGGATGCCTATGAAGCGGCTGCGCAGGTAGTGGAGAACTTGCACCCCTATGTGTTCGTCGGGCACATGAACGATTACCGCAGGAACCAGGCCGATGCTGCGAAGGCCATTCGGGCACTGAAGCGCACCCCTACTGCTGCCAACGCAGGCGGTCAGCAGGATGATGAACTGCGTTTCAACGCCACGCGCTTGCGAAACGTGGCAAAGCTGGTGGGGCTGGGAAGCGCCGTGCCGCAAGATGATGCAACGCTAGACTGGGCGCGTGGTTCGGTGCTGGGAATGATCGCTGGCAAGCTGCGAGCAACTGCCACCAGCGCAGGCTATCGCATGGACCCTGCATTCGCTTGCCCTGACAGTGCCAATGGGTGCGATGCGCTTTGTGACCACGCCAGCAACACACCTGCTGCTGTGGGCGGCGCAGATGAACTGCCCTGGGTGAGCGTAACTGAACGGCTGCCTGAGCAAGACGCGGACGTGCTGGTGTATAGGCCCCATGCCGCAGACGCGCCCGCTTTCGACCCGACATTTTGCATTCGAAACTACATCGGCGGCGGCAAGTTTTCCGGCGAACACGCTGTGACGCACTGGCTACCCCTGCACACACCTGCTGCCAAGGGTGCGGGTCAGGAAGGCGGCAAGGCATGAGCACAAAAGCCACCATCGCCCACGGCGAGCGGTTTCACTTTTACAAGGACGGCATGCCCGACATGCGCGGGCTGGTCTGCCTGGAAATCAGTGGCGCCGAAATCGAGTTCGACAGCCAATCGAAGACGGTCACGATTTTTCTGCCAGAGCAGCAGGCGGGCGAAATGTTCGCGGCCATCGCCAGGGCTACTGCCCAGGGGGCAGGTGATCTATGAAAGCGGCGCGCAATTCGCAGGTTGGCGATAAGGTTTGCACGGACTTTTCAGGCCGCCTGACGGTGCACACCATCGTTGACCGGCGCGACGGCTGGCAGTCGCAGAGCCGCATCGGCTTCAAGCTGTCGCCGATTGTTCCAGGTTCGCAGGGCAGCTGGATCGATGCGGACTGGTTCGTGCCATTCAACACACCTGCTGCCGGATAGGCAGGCGATCAACGAAGGGAAGACATGAGAAAGGACACTGAAGTGCGCGAGCACAAAGACAAGAGCGATGCCGAACTGGCCGCCGATGCGCGAATGGTTGTGCAGGAGCTTTCAGCCCTGCTGACCGAGTTCAAGCATCGCGGCATCGAATGGGATGCCAGAGCCTACGCCAGCGGCAGGATGGAAATCGACATCTACCGCAACAGCCGGGAAGACCTGTAAGCACAACAGACCACCTGCCGAACAGGCGGCAGGACACAGATGAAAGGCCAACCATGACCACCGACAAGCAGATGGAAAGGGAGCGTGCGGAGTTCGAGGACGCGTACAAAGAGCGATTCCCTTGCATGATCAGCAGCATGCATAAATTTGACCGTGATGCAGATGGCGACTACAGGGGTAGCAGCGTTTTCGCCGCATGGGAAATGTGGCAAGCCGCTCGCCGCTCCCAAGGGCGGGAAGTGCCGGAGGGTCAATCAGTCCACGAATGGTTCGGCCTGACCTATGCACAGTTCCTCACCCTGCCCCGCGTCATCATGGAAGCCATGCCGATGGAATGGCAACTCAAAATGACGGTGCTTCTGGATGAAATGGACGCCGCATTCGACTGGCTGCCAGCCAGCGGGAACATGTATTACGTCCGCGTCGGCAAGCCTATCGAGTGGCCGTATGAAGATGATGACGGCAATCCCATTGAGCCAACGCTGCAAGAGCCTGACGCCGACTTGTGCAACTATCGCCGGCCTCGCATTGAGCATCGAAGGAAGATCGCCACCGGACCTGGTGAAGGGAGAGAGAATCCAACCATGGTTCCATTTTCAAACCAGCCAATCCAAAAAAAGAATGGATCGACATGATGTGGAACTCCGTCTGGTTGCAGTTCAATATCGACATGGCACAACGGCCGAAGTTCAAGCGGCAAGCCGGCTAGGCACCAGGAGGGAAGAATCGTGGCAGCAGTATTGAAGCCGATCTACATCGACCTGCCGGACGTGTCGGCAGCGGTATCGCTTGGCGAGACCACAATCCAGAGAATGATTCGCGAAGGCGAGTTCCCTGCACCTCGACAGCTATCAGGTCGCAGAGTCGCCTGGCTCGTGAGAGAAATTGAGGAGTGGGCAGAAAACCGTCCGGTCTCAGACTTACCGCCTCCGCCGAATACAGGGAAGCGCAAGGATGGGAAATAACGGGAAATGACGTCGCGGAATTCG
This sequence comes from Noviherbaspirillum sp., assembly GCA_035627275.1. Taxonomy (GTDB): domain Bacteria; phylum Pseudomonadota; class Gammaproteobacteria; order Burkholderiales; family Burkholderiaceae_D; genus Noviherbaspirillum. The sequence goes on along the minus strand of DASPMC010000003.1, from coordinate 25,119 downwards.
ACCTACACCATCGCTCAGTGGTTGGGGGCCACGAAAAGCCAAGTTGCTAGACTGAACTTAGCTGTCCCGCACGGCTTACCCGACCATGATATTCCCTGATCGCAAATGGCAATCGCTTGTTACGGCGCTCCTGAGAATGTCCCTTCATTAGTGAAAACAGGATGCGCCCCGGATATTCAACGGCGTTAAGGTGGTCACGGATCGTCGTTTCGTCCCACTCAAGACGGCTCAGGTACTCGTTCACAAGGCTGAAGATCGATACGGAGTTGATAGCATTATTCACATAACTGTGATGAATCACGTACTCGGTATCCATGATTCCTTTCACCGCCTGCTTCAATGCATCCCCATTAAAGCTTGGGTTTGACAATCGATCAAATATTGCAGCTGACTTCTGCTTGATCATTAAGTAGAACAGCACTAACGGGAGGTGCATCGGTTCACCTTGCGGCCAACTGAAGGCGAGCGCTTGCAGTGCCGACGCAATTTGATCTTGGCAGCGAAAGCTGATCCCGAAAGCGGCCGAGAATTCGGTGAATAACACGTGCGCGTCAGGAGTACTACCGTATGTGTTGCTATAGACACCTGGATCGAGCGGAGAAAAGAAGCGATCGAAAGCAATCAAGGCATGGCGCTCGAAAAGAACCTCGGTATATCGCACAGCATTGGGTTGCGGAAGAACGTACTCCTGATCGAAGAATCGTTTCAGGTATGACTCCGCGTCAAACTTCTCTCCGTACACTGCGCCGATCGAATGTCCAAGCTGGTCGAGGTTCGTCGCAGTGATAAAGTAGATGCCATGCACACCGAATAGGTGCTTGATGCCTTCAAGCAGCTCAATCGCGTAGCTTGGGCGACAACGATCTAATTCATCGACGAACACAAACATAGGCAACTGAACATTCGGCAGATCCTCCAAAGCAGAAACGAGCCTTCCAAGTCGTAATTTGAAGATTCTGATCGTTTCTCGTTTGCTTAAGTGCTCCTTTATCGCCGCTTCCGCGCACTTGGAAACAATGGACTTTATATCGTTCACCGCCGTCTCAGCGCGTTCGGCTCCGGAATCTTCGGAATCCTGGTCAATGTCAACATCATCCTCCGCAAGCGCTTCCTTTATCTGATCGATCGATATACCCGTTAGATTTTTTGTCAGCACACCAACAAGGCCCATGCTGACCGGCTTTACGAGCTTCTTCACCACGCTCAGGGTGCGATCAATCTGACGGGCGATTGCGGGAACATTCTTGAAATGAGACTTCAGTGCATCGTCCATGGACGCAATGAAACCGATAAGTGGATCCTCGGAAAAGTCGTTCGCCCAAGCATCAAAATGGACGATGGGATGTCCCGCCCTCTTAAGATCGTTACTCCACCGTTCAATAAAAAAGGTTTTCCCGAACCCCCAATTGGCTCGTACGTTCAACACCAAGGTGTCCTGTTTCTTCGCGGTTCTCGCAAGGGTGTAGCGCTTCTGCAGGTAATTCGTCAGGAATCTGGCGCACTCCTCACGGTCAAGCTTGTCATCAGTCCACAGCTTCGTCACATCAATCTCCAAATTAATTAGTCGGCCGATTCACCGTGGAGTCATTACCCACGTCTCCCAACAATCTCCTCAAGCTTGGCATCGAGACGGGAAAGCCACTCCCGGCGTTCCTTGTCGTAGGTGTGGCGGTTATACACACCCTTCACACCAGGCTGCATATGCCCAAGAATCGCCTCGGCAACGGGGTCAGGGCAGCCCAGCGCCGCAAGTAGCGTCCGCGAGGTACGGCGCAGATCATGAGGCGCCCAGTGCGTCACTGGTAACCGCGGCCGCTCCTGCTCTGGTCGCGTCTTCGAATATGGCATGTGGTACCAAACCGCCGTCTGTATCATTTTCTGCTGCACGTGCTCAACTTCTCCACGCATCGCAGGGAAAATGTACCCCCCCTTCGCCGTGGATAGCCTGCGTCGCACGATCCTCTCCGCGCGACCGATCAGCGGCACACGTAGGTCGGTGGCATTCGATATGCGTGCGTTCTTAGTCTTGGCCTTCGGGATGGTCCACCACAGTCCGTCCGCCTCTTCAGTGATTTCTTTTGCCTCCATCGCACATATTTCGGAGCCGCGCGTGCATGTCCAGGAATACAGCGTCAGGGCGTCCTCGATAGTGCGCGTAAAGTTCGGCAGCCAGGCAAAGAGATCCCGTAATTCTTGCTCCGAAAGGTGCCGCTTCGCAGTGCCGATCTTCTCGCCAGCAATCGCCTTGCCCTTGCTGCGGAGTTTCCCCCGTAAGATTTGCCGCCACCAGTTCGGCGTCGTGTCAGGCAACTTCCCTGCGTCGATGGAATAGTCCCATGCTGCTGCCAATTCAGTGCGCAACTTGGCGCACTGCACCGGATGATCGAAATGGCGCTCGAGCAAATCGAATGCGTTGGCTCGTGTGTAGGTAGCCGCCGGCAGATCTGCGTGGTCGCCGAGCATCGTATCAAACGTCCTGCGCACCTCTTTCGCCCCTTTGGGCTTGCGATGGCGATCGATGTATCCGTCCAGGTACAGGTCACACACCTTCCGAACAGTAAAGGCAGCGTTGCGCTTCTCTTCGCGACGCAGCTCCACTGCGGCTCGCGCCTCGACACGAGCGTTCCGCCGCTCAAGCGCCGGATCCGCTCCATTCTTCCGAGCTTTCGACAACTCCTCCCATTCGGACATGGCTTTGGCGATCGACATGGCCGGCCATTCCCCGATCTTGACCTGGCGCATTTTCTGATCGACTGGGCTCTTGTAACGGTAGGTCCATGCCTTGGTACTATTCGTGGCTTCCAGGCGTAGCCCGGGTGCGCCATCAATGGTAATGTGTGCACCCGGCGCCAGCAGCTTTGCTTCCCGCGCGTCGAAATTCATGCATCCCTCACGGCGTAACTTTTATTGATCCGCGGAGATTGTAGCGTAACTTTTGAAATACCAACCCAAAAACCTACGCCATTTTGTGGAGTGTTGCGGGGTGCTGTGGAGTGTAGTGGTTAGTAGGCCAAAAACAGGAAACAGGCAAAAAGAATTGAGTAATCAGGCACTTAAAGAGATTTCCACGGAAAAACAAGGATTTACCGAGGCGGACATTTCCAGACACACGCCGATGATGCAGCAATACTTGCGCATCAAGGCCGATCACCCGGACATGCTGGTGTTCTACCGCATGGGGGATTTCTACGAACTGTTCTTCGACGATGCGGAAAAATCCGCGCGCCTGCTGGGCATCACGCTGACGCAGCGTGGCGCATCGAACGGCAATCCGATCAAGATGGCCGGCGTGCCCTTCCATTCGGTCGAACAGTACCTTGCCAAACTGGTCAAGCTGGGCGAATCGGTCGCGATCTGCGAGCAGATCGGCGATCCCGCCACCAGCAAGGGTCCGGTCGAGCGCAAGGTGGTGCGTATCGTGACGCCGGGCACGCTGACCGACTCCGACCTGCTGCCCGAAAAGGCGGAACGTCCCCTGCTCGCGCTCTGTATCACATCGCAGCGCAAGAACGTGACTGTCGGCCTGGCATGGCTGTCGATGGCGAGCGGTTCGCTGCGGGTGATGGAATTCAACGGCGACGCCCGGAGCTTCGATGTCCGTCTCAAGCAGGAACTCGAGCGCATCGCACCAGCCGAAATCCTGGTCGCCGACAACCCGGACCTGTTCGCCGTCCAGACATCGACCAGCAAGTTCACCAACGTGCCGGACTGGCACTTCGACCTCAACGCCGGCACGAAGGCGCTGCAGGAACAATTATCGGTCGCCACGCTGAGCGGTTTCGGCGCCGACGGCCTGAGTGCCGCCATCGGCGCGGCAGGCGCACTGTTGCGCTACGCGCAGTCGACGCAGGGCAAGGGCTTGCAGCATGTGCGCACGCTCTCAGTCGAATCCGAAAACGAATTCATCGGCCTCGATGCATCGACCCGCCGCAATCTGGAACTGACGGAAACCTTGCGCGGCCAGGAAGGCAACACCGCCGCGCCTACCCTCTTTTCCCAGCTCGACCATTGCCGAACGGCGATGGGATCGCGCATGCTGCGGCACTGGCTGCACCATGCCCGGCGCGACCAGGACGTTGCGCGTGCCCGCCATGCCGCCATCAATGCCCTCATGCGTGCGGACGCCGCCTCCGGCCTGTCCGCAGCGCTGGCCGCGGTGCCCGACATCGAACGCATCACGACCCGCATCGCCCTGCTATCGGCCCGCCCGCGCGACCTCGCCGGCATGCGCGGCGGCTTGCAGCAACTGCCGTCGCTGCGCGCCTATGTCGCCATGTGCAACAAGGATGCCGATGCGCCCCTGCTGCGCACCATCCACGACGCCATCGCCACGCCGTCCGAAGTCCTGGAATTGCTGGAACGCGCCATCGCCCTCGAGCCGGCCGCCATGGTGCGGGACGGCGGCGTCATCGCGCGCGGCTTTGATGCCGAACTGGACGAACTGCGCGCCCTTTCCGAAAACGCAGGACAGTTCCTCGTCGATCTCGAGACGCGCGAACGCGCGCGTACCGGCATCGCCAACCTGCGCGTCGAATACAACAAGGTGCACGGCTTCTATATCGAAGTCACCCATGGCCAAGCCGACAAGGTGCCCGAGGATTACCGCCGCCGCCAGACACTGAAGAATGCCGAACGCTACATCACGCCCGAGCTCAAGGCCTTCGAAGACAAGGCGCTGTCGGCACAGGAACGTGCGCTCGCCCGCGAGAAGTTCTTGTACGAGCGCCTTCTGAACGACCTGGCGCCGCATATCGGCATGCTGCAATCGATCGCCCAGGCGCTGGCCCAACTGGACGTGCTGGTGGCGCTCGCCGACCACGCGATGCGCAACAACTGGTGCGCCCCCCAGCTTGTCGCCGAACCGACCATCCTGATCGAACAAGGCCGCCACCCAGTCGTCGAAAACCAGATCGAACGCTTCATCGCGAACGACTGCGAGCTCAGCAACGAACGCAAGCTCCTGCTGATCACCGGCCCGAACATGGGCGGTAAATCGACCTACATGCGGCAAGTCGCGCTGATCACCCTGCTCGCTTATGTCGGCAGTTTTGTCCCCGCCAACAGCGCCGTCGTCGGGCCGATCGACCGCATTTTCACCCGTATCGGCGCCGCGGACGACCTTGCCGGCGGCCGCTCCACCTTCATGGTGGAAATGACGGAATCGGCCGCCATCCTCAATGGCGCGACAGAACACTCGCTGGTCCTGATGGACGAAGTCGGCCGAGGCACGTCGACTTTCGATGGACTTGCGCTGGCCTGGGCGATCGCGCGCCACCTGATCGAAACCACGCGCAGCTTCACACTGTTCGCCACGCATTACTTCGAACTCACGCAACTGCCCGAAACGCATCCCACCGCGGCCAACGTCCATCTGTCGGCCGTCGAGCACAAGGACAGCATTGTCTTCCTGCATGCCGTGCAATCCGGCCCCGCGTCGCAAAGCTACGGACTGCAGGTGGCCCAGCTGGCCGGCGTGCCGCAATCCGTGATCAAGGCCGCGCGCAAGCATCTTGCCGCACTCGAAGCCCACTCCGTGCAGGCAACCCCGCAATTCGACCTCTTCGCCTCGGCAGCTGCTTTCGCGGACGAACCCGAGGATGAGCCAGAACGCCGCGACGATCCCGCGGTCACAGCGGTGGTGGACGAGCTTGCGGGGATCGATCCGGATGCATTGTCGCCCCGTGAAGCACTTGACGCACTGTACCGCCTGAAGGCCTTGGTCGAAAAACAATGAAAAGGTCCGTACTGCAACCGATCACGCTTTGCCTTGCACTGGCGCAGCCCTTGGCGTGGGCCACGGAGCCGGCTGAATTCAGCTTCGGCGTGATCGCCCAATCGCCAAGGCAGCCCACGGACGAGGCAGTATTGCGCGAAATCCTCGAAGACGCCGACGCGGACAATCTCGCTTTCGTGACCGTCAATGGCGTCAAGCCGGCACGCGAACCGTGCACGGACAAGGCCTACCAGCGGAGCAAAGCCCTGCTCGACGAAGCGCGAAACGGCGTCATCGTTTCTTTCTCCGCCACGGACTGGGCCAATTGCCCGCCCGAATCGGGCCGGTCGTCGGCGATCGGGCGGCTCAACAAGCTGCGCGACCTGTTCTTCCTCGATGACTTCTCGCTTGGCGCAAGCAAGATACCGGTTGTCCGCCAGTCGACGATCGCAAAATTCCGTGGCTTCCCGGAAAATTCGCGATGGCAAATCGGCGAAGTCATGTTCGCCACGCTCAACATCCCCTCCAACAACAACAATTACGTCGTCGACGCGGGAAGGAACAGTGAATTCGAAGATCGCCTGATTGCCAACCGGGACTGGCTGAACCGCGTCTTCACTTTCGCGCAGCGGGAAAAGGCGGCAGGGATTGTCCTGTTCTGCGACGGCAGCCCAATGGCGGCATCACGCCCCCCCGCGAGCCAGCGCGATGGATATGCCGAAACGAGGAAGCTGCTTGCCGGGCTGGCGGAAAAATTTCCGGGAAGAGTCTTGATCGTGTCGGGACAACCGTCCGGTCAGAAAGAGCCGGCATCGATCAGATGGCGGGGCAAGATCGGAGAATTGACCGCGGGAGCAGGCTGGACGAAAGTAAAAGTCGATTCCACCCATGCCGGCGTATTCTCTATCGAAACGCACCTCGTGCAGGCAGCGGAAGTCAGCCGGTAACGCCGGATGTCCGCTCCGCCGGTCGGACATGGAATACCCATGTACTTATGACCGGCATTTGTAATACCTGCACTGGAAGAATTGTGATTACTGCCGCGGTCACTGCAGGGGGTAGCTGCGGAACTGGTCGCCGTCGCCGTCTTCGCCCTCGGCATCGCCATGGTGGTGGTGATGTCCATGTTCGCCGTGCACATGCTGGTGCGCCACTTCTTCGTCAGAGGCGCTGCGCACGCCGGCAACGCTCAGCGTGAAACGCAAGGCCATGCCGGCCAACGGATGGTTCCCATCCAGTACCACCTGGTCGTCGGCGATGTCGGTCACGGTAAAAATGAGCGAATCGTCGCCGGACTCTGCATCGTCAGGCGTGCCCTCGAACTGCATTCCGACTTCGATCGGTTCCGGCAGGCGGTTGCGCGGTTCGATCTTGATCAGGTTGGGATCGTATTCGCCGAACGCGTCGTCGGGTTCGACCTGGATCGTGGTTTCGTATCCGATATCCTTGCCCTCGAGCGCTTCCTCGATTTTCGGCAGGGTGTTTTCGTACCCGCCATGCAGGTACACCATCGGTTCGCGGCTTTCCTCAATCAGATTGCCCTGGGCATCCGAAAGCTTGTAATGCACCGTCACTACCGTATTCTTGGCGATCTTCATGAGCCGTCCTTTCATGTCAACATTTCAGGATTATACTCGCCCCTGCCGCTGGCTCCTGCTCCAGATCAAGTTCCGCGCGGGATTTGGCTGACCAGCAATAGGCATGCCTAACACAATGACCAAGATGAAAAAACTGACTCTCCTCGGCGGCCTCACGCCGCAGCAATTCCTTCGCGACTACTGGCACAAGAAACCGCTCCTGATCCGGCAAGCCATCCCGCAATTCAAGCCACTGTTCTCGCGCGAAGAGTTGTCCCAAATGGCAAACCGGGACGTTGTGGAATCCCGCCTGATCACCCATTTCGGCGCCCGCTGGAACATGCAAAAAGGTCCCATCGGCCAACTGCCTTCGTTCACGAAGAAAGGCTGGACCATGCTCATCCAGGGGGTGAACCTGCATGACGACGCGGCAGACGCACTGATGCAGCAGTTCCGCTTTGTGCCGGACGCCCGTCTCGACGACCTGATGATCAGCTATGCGACCGACGGCGGCGGCGTCGGCCCTCACTTCGACTCCTACGATGTTTTCCTCCTGCAGGCATATGGACGGCGGCGCTGGCGTATCGGCGCGCAAAAAGACCTGACGCTCGTCGAAGGCATGCCGCTCAAGATCCTGAAGAACTTCCGGCCCGAACAGGAGTTCGTGCTGGAGCCCGGCGACATGCTCTACCTCCCGCCCCACTACGCGCATGACGGCATCGCCGTCGGCGAGTGCATGACCTACTCGGTCGGCTTCCGCGCGCCCTCCTTCCAGGAGCTGGGCGAAGCGTTTCTCCAGTTCATGGCCGACTCGGTCGAGCTTCCTGGGCGCTATGCCGATCCGGATCTTGTCCCAAGCCGCAAACCCGCAGAACTCGACGCCGCGATGCTCTCGCGCGTCGCCGATGCAATGCAAAGCATCAAGTTCACGAAGGACGACATCGCACTCTTCCTTGGCGAATATCTTTCCGAACCTAAACCGAATGTTTTCTTCGATTCGCCGTCACGTGCCTTGTCGCTGGCGGCCTTCCTCAAGCAGGCAGGGAAACGCGGCGTCAAACTGTCGCGCAAGACACGGATGCTGTATCGCGGCCGGCATGTATTCATCAATGGAGAATCGCTTGTCGCCGGAGCGGCCGACAAGGCGACGATCGCCAAGCTTGCCGACCAGCGTGCACTCGCACCGGAAGACGTGCTGAGCGCTTCACCGGATGTCCAGGAAACCCTCCACATGTGGTACGAGGATGGTTGGCTGGTGCTCATTTGATAGTTCTCAAAAGTCTGTATCGTTTGCTTACAAATTCCTTACCGAATCGAAATCCGGACCTGACTTGTTGTAAAAAAACCCGCTATAATTACTGATTAGGATGTTTTCGAAATGCCGTAATGCAACATCTTACGGTGCAGAAGACGCCTATAGAGCGATAATTACCGGTAATTATTCATCGCACAATTTATAAAATAATTTTTGAAGGGAAAACCATGAAGAAGACTCTGTTGATCGCCTCCCTGCTGGCTGTTGCTCTGGCTGCTTGCGGCAAGAAGGAAGAAGCTGCTCCGGCACCGGCTGCTGCCCCGGCTCCGGCCGCTGCTCCGGCTGCTTCCGCACCGGCTGCTGACGCTGCTGCCCCGGCTGCTGCTCCGGCTGCTTCCGCACCGGCTGATGCTGCTGCCGCTCCGGCCGCTGCTGCTCCGGCTGCTTCCAAGTAATCCCAGATTACTGCAAAAAAAGCCGACCTGATGGTCGGCTTTTTTTATTTCTTCGAAGCTTTCAAGGGCGATACGGATTGCATCCGTCGCCTCTCTCTCTAAGACTGCAGGTCAGCCCAGTCGAAGCCCTCTTCCTGGCATGCGATCATGACCTCGATACCGCTGCCCGCAGTCACGCCGCAAAGCGCTTCACGTGCCAGTTCTGGCGTGTTGTTCTGCTGGCTCAGGTGGGCGCCGACGACGGTTCTCAGGCGCGCCTTATCCAACGCCGATAGAATCTCCGCAGTCGTGTCATTCGACAGATGGCCGTACGCCCCACCAATGCGTCGCTTCAACGATGGCGGATAAGCGGAATTCGCCAGCATCCCGCGGTCGTGGTTACACTCGAGGACCAAGGCATCACATCCGCCAAGGGCCTGAATCATGTGCGGAGTAGATTGCCCTGCATCCGTCAGGACACCAAGCCGGTATCGGCCGTCATTCGCGACGTACTGGACTGGTTCACGCGCATCGTGCGGAACCGTGTAAGGCGTCAATTCGAGATCGTGAATGGCAATCCCCTCGCCATCCCTGCAAATATGAAAGGCAACGCCGTCACAGTCCTTTCGCACCGCCTGATAGGTGCCGAAGCTCAACCAGACGGGAATGCGGTGGCGGCGCGCAAACTTGAACACGCCGCCGACATGGTCTTGGTGCTCATGGGTGACAACGATGCCTGCAAGGTCCGCAGGCTGCATACCGACGCGCTGCAAACGCCGTTCGGTTTCGCGGATGGGGAATCCGCAATCCAGCATGACAGTCGTGCGCGTCGTGCCGGATGCGGTTGAGATCAGAAGGGCGTTTCCTTCGCTGCCGCTTCCCAGACTTGCAAATTTCAATAGTGCCGATTACTTGAGTTGCTCGTTCAGCAGCGACAGGATCTTGTCCGCCGTCTGCGATGAATCCGGACGGCCTTCGCTGTTCAGGACAGAGACCTGGCTGGCGCCACCCGTCGCCTTCACAGAAATGCGGTAACGTGCCGCCGACTTCGCCTTGTCATCCGCGCCAAAGGAGAACAGCTTGGAAAAGAATCCCTTTTCGGATGCCTTCTTCTGGTCGTACTCGGGGTCGACGTAACGGACGAAATAGATGCCTTGGGCACGGTCGCGGTCTTCCACCGTGAAACCGACTCGGTCAAGCGCCAAGCCAACCCGGCGCCATGCACGCTCGAAGCCCTCATCAACCTCGACGTAGCCACCGTTCGTGCCTTTGACGAGCTTGGCGCGCGAAGGTTGCAGCGCGACGTTTGCGACAGTCGACTTCGCCTGGACTGCCTCTGCGCCCAGACGAGCCATCAAGCGCGACAGGAATTCGGCCTCCAGCTCCGGATCGGACTGGCGTGGCGTCCACATCGTGCTGTCCTTCTGCTGGCCGACCAGGACTTCCTGCATGCCGCGATGGCTGACATAGATCTCGGTTCCGCCATCCGCGGTGCGCTCCAGGCGAGTGCGGAATTTGTCCCGCTCGCCGGTCGAATACAGGGAATCCAGTGCCTTGCCCAGTGTATTACGGATGAAGTCCTGCGGAATCTTCGCACGGTTCTCGGCCCAGTCGGTTTCCATCACGCCGGCTTGCGGCACTTCGTAGCTGATCAGGAAACCCGACTCCTGCCAGAAGTCCTTGACCACCGGCCACAGCGCTTCCGGCGCCTGTTTCACGACGATCCAACGCTGATTGCCGGCACGGTCGATCCGCATATCGGACGACGCGTTAAGCGCCACGGAACCAGTCGAAACGGCGTTGGCAGGACGTGCTGCCTGCTGCTGGGCGTAGCTCGAAGCGGTCGCCGTGCCGCGGCCCGCTTCGGGAATGGCATAGCGGTTCTCACGCTGCAATTGGGTCAGGTCCGGTGGCACCTCCAGCGACGGCGCCTTGCCGGCGCTCTTGTACTCCACGCGGTCCGGTTCCAGCACGGAGCCGATCGAGCTGCAGCCGGCCAGTCCGGCAATCGCCAGTCCGAGAATGAGTCCGTGTTGGGCGATACGAGTGTTCTTGCGAATAGTCATGTCGATGCTGAATGAGGTAAAGTCTGCTGTGAGCCTGACGAAATGCGGCGCTTATTGTAATACACCCGATTCGCGCAATGCGGCGCGCACGGTCTCCTGGTAGCCCTCGCCCAGCGGCACCAGCGGCAGGCGGATGCCGTTTGGAATGAGGCCCATTTCGGCCATCGCCCACTTCACCGGGACAGGATTCGGTTCGACGAACAGCTTGTTGTGCAGCGGCAGCAGCGTGTTGTTGATCGCGACGGCTTCCGCGACCTTGCCGCTCATCGCAGCGGCGCACAGCTCATGCATGCCGCGCGGCGCGACGTTGGCCGTTACGGAGATATTGCCTTTGGCGCCGCAGAACATGAGCGCCATTGCGGTCGGATCGTCGCCCGAGTAAACGGCGAAAGACTTGGGGGCAAGGCGGATCAGGTCGCTGCCGCGGGCAATGTTGCCGGTCGCATCTTTGACGCCGATTACACCGGGCACTTGCGCCAGGCGCAGGATGGTTTCGTTGGACATGTCGGCGACGGTACGGCCGGGCACGTTGTAGAGGATCGCCGGCAGGTCGACTGCTTCCGCGATCTTTTTGAAGTGCTGGTACATGCCTTCCTGCGTCGGGCGGTTGTAGTACGGGACAACCAGCAGCGATGCATCGGCACCGACGCTCTTGGCGTACTGCGTCAGTTCGATGGCTTCGGTGGTCGAATTGCCGCCTGTGCCTGCAATGATCGGGATGCGTTTCGCCGTGTGCTCGACCGCAACCTTGATCAGCTCGCAATGCTCTTCAACGGAAACCGTCGGCGACTCGCCCGTCGTGCCGACGATAACGATACCGTCCGTGCCTTCGGCGATATGCCAGTCGATCAGTTTGCGCAGCCCCGGCAGGTCGAGGCTGCCGTCTGCATGCATGGGGGTGACAATGGCGACGATGCTGCCCTGGATCATGATGATGTTCTTGGGTAAAGATATAAAGGGTTGATTGTAGCGGATAGGCCGCTCCCGTGGGGCAATACGGGGTGGAAAACGGCTTCAGCCGAGATGGAATCGCCGTACCCCGGCATCCGCGCCCTGCTTGACTGCGCAGATGCGCTGCACCATTGCCGGCCTCGGTGCGTCGACATAACCGTCTTCGAAAGCGATGACTCGCGTGGTGTCCTGGCCGTTCGCACACACTGCCTCGAGCAACTCGCCGGGGCGCAGCAGGAATGCTGGATTGGAAGGCTTGCCAAATTGCTCATTCCCAAGTGCGAAAGTCTCATAGACGAGAATGCCGCCGGGCGCCAAGCTGCGCAGCAGATGCGGGAAAAACGGCCGGTGCAGGTAGTTGGTCACGACGATGCCAGCGAAACGGCCATCCTCGAAAGGCCACACGGCGCCTTCCGCTTCCAGATCGAACTGGCAGGTGGTGATGCCTTTGCCGGCGGCAAGTTCAAGCGCGACAGCATCGCGGTCGAGTGCGAGGACCGCGTGCCGCAGGCTCGCCAACAGACGTGCATGCCGACCGCCGCCGCAGGCGAGATCAAGCACCTCGCCGGATGGAATAAGAGGCGCAAACCGCACCACCCAAGAGGATGGCGCATCGAGCAAGGTGTGTGAACTCACTGCTAACTCGCCCCGCGATCAGCTGTAGCTGAGTCCCATGGCCTCGCGCACGTCGCGCATGGTTTCCTGCGCCAGCTTACGCGCCTTGTCGCAACCGTCGGCCACGATGGCGCGCACCAGCGAGGGGTCGTCCAGGTAGGTCTGCGCACGCTCCCGCATCGGTTCCTGCTCCTTCAGGATCGCGTCGACGATCGGCTGCTTGCATTCCAGGCAGCCAATACCGGCTGACCTGCAGCCCTTCATCACCCAGTCCTTGGTTTCTTCGTTGGAGTACACCTGATGCAGCTGCCAGACCGGGCATTTCAAAGGATCGCCCGGATCGGTGCGGCGCACGCGCGCCGGATCGGTCGGCATGGTGCGGACCTTCTTGGTCACCGACTCCTTGTCCTCGCGCAGCGTGATGGTGTTGCCGTAGCTCTTGGACATCTTCTGTCCGTCGAGGCCGGGAAGGCGCGACGCTTCCGTCAGTTTCACCTGCGGCTCGACCAGGATGATCTTGCGGCTGCCTTCGAGGTAGCCGAACAGGCGCTCCCGGTCGATCATCGACAGGTTCTGGGTTTCGTCCAGCATGGCCTTTGCCTGTTCCAGCGCGTCGGCATTGCCCTGCTCCTGGTACGCAGTGCGCAGCTCGGTGTACATGCGGGCACGCTTGCTGCCGAGCTTCTTGATCGCTTCCTGCGCCTTTTCCTCGAAACCCTTTTCCTTGCCGTACAGGTGGTTAAAGCGGCGCGCGATCTCGCGCATCATTTCGATGTGTGGGATCTGGTCTTCGCCCACGGGCACCTGGGTGGCGCGGTAGATCAGCACGTCGGCTGCCTGCAGCAGCGGGTAGCCGAGGAAGCCGTAGGTGGCCAGGTCGCGGTCGGCGAGCTTCTCCTGCTGGTCCTTGTAGGTCGGCACACGCTCGAGCCAGCCGAGCGGCGTCGCCATCGACAGCAGCAGGTGCAGCTCGGCGTGCTCCGGCACCTTCGACTGGATGAAAATGGTCGCTTGGGACGGGTCGATACCCGCCGCCAGCCAGTCGATCACCATATCCCAGGTGCTGGATTCGATGATGCTCGGATCGTCGTAATGTGTGGTCAGCGCGTGCCAGTCGGCGACGAAGAACAGGCAAGGCAATTCGGATTGCATCTTGATCCAGTTCTTGAGTGCGCCATGGTAATGGCCAAGGTGCATCGCACCAGTCGGACGCATGCCGGAAACAACGCGATCGGGATACATAATGTTCAGCTCAGAAAAATGGTGAGGGGGGAAATAATCAGCTTCAGTACGCCATGGGCCAGCAGCATCACCGGCACCATCCAGAAGGAAAGGACTTTCAGGAGCACCAGGCCCATGACAATGAAAAAGCCGTAGGGTTCGATCTGTGCGAACTTGTACGCATACCGGTTCGGCAATGCGCTGGTCAGCACACGCCCGCCGTCAAGCGGCGGAATCGGAAACAGATTGAAGGCGAACATCACCAGGTTGGTCAGCACACCGGCTTGGGCCATGCGCAGGAAAAACGGTTCGTTCACGTCCAGCAGCCCGAGCATGATCGCGAAGATCATCCAGAGCAAGGCCATTACGAAATTCGCGCCTGGCCCGGCAAGCGCCACCCAGGCCATGTCGCGCTTGGGTTTGCGCAGGTTGCCGAAGTCGATCGGCACCGGCTTGGCGTAGCCAAAAAGGAAAGTTCCTGAAGTCGCAATGTACAGAATGACAGGAATGATCAGGGTACCGAACGGGTCGATATGCTTGATCGGGTTGAGGCTCATCCGCCCCTGCAGGTAAGCGGTCGAATCCCCGAAATAGCGGGCAGCGTAGGCATGTGCTGCTTCATGCAAGGTAATCGCAAAGATCACCGGCAGTGCATACACTGCAATCGTTTGAATAATCTCATCCATTGCGGGATTTTATCAGAGGGAGGAAGCTGCCCGCCGTGAACGGCGGGGGCGGGTTCACAGGCCGAACATGGCGGCGTCGCCGCGTCCTTGTCGCAGCAGCACCGGCTCGTCGTCGGTCAGGTCGATCACGGTTGTGGGTTCCAGGTGGCAGGCGCCACCGTCGATGACGAGTTCGATCTGGCGTTCCAGCCGGCTGCGGACTTCGTCAGGATCGGTCAAGGGATCGGTTTCGCCGGGGAGAATGAGGGTTGTGCCAAGCAAGGGCTGTCCCAGTTCCTCCAGCAGCGCATGCGCAATCGTGTTCTCCGGCACGCGCAGACCGATGGTCTTGCGCGAGGGATGGCTGAGGCGGCGCGGCACTTCCTTGGTCGCCTCCAGGATGAAGGTATAGGGGCCGGGTGTCGCCGCCTTCAGCATGCGATACTGGCGGTTGTCCACGCGCGCATACTGGGCGATTTCGCTCAGGTCACGGCATAGCAGCGTCAGGTGGTGCTTGTCGTCCACGCCGCGGATGCGGCGCAGCTTCTCTACTGCTGCCTTGTCGTCCAGGTGGCATACCAGCGCGTAGCAGGAGTCGGTTGGCAAGGCGACGATACCGCCGCCGTGGATGATTTGCGCTGCCTGCTTGATCAAGCGCAGCTGGGGGTTTTCCGGGTGGATTTGAAAAAATTGGCTCATGAAAAAGAAGTTTCAGTGAAGGCTAACTTGCGCTGCAATTTCAGCTTAAGCTGCGGCCGAAACTAAAAAGAACGGCGGTCTTGCTCGACCGCCGTTGAACTATCGTTGTTATTCAGTATGCGTTACGAAGCGCTGCAATACGTTCTTCGATCGGCGGATGGCTCGAGAACAAGGCGGCAAAACCGGAGCGGCCGCCGTTGATCCCGAAGGACTTGAAGGTCTGCGGCATGTGTTCCGGCGGTTCGAGACCGCCCAGCCGGGCCAACGCCTTGACCATCGGCTGCGGCGTGCCGAGCAGCTTGGCGGAGCCCGCGTCCGCACGGAATTCGCGATACCGCGAGAACCACGCGACGATGATCGACGCCACGATGCCGAAGACGATCTCGCAGACAAATACGGTCACCATGTAGCCGATACCCGGCCCGCGCTCCTCGTTGTTGTTGCGCAGTACGACCTGGTCGATCAGATAGCCGACGACACGGGCGAGGAACACCACGAAGGTATTCACCACGCCCTGGATCAGCGTCAATGTCACCATATCGCCGTTGGCAACGTGCGCGATTTCATGGCCGAGCACCGCCTCGACTTCTTCGCGCGTCATGTTCTCGAGCAGGCCGGTCGATACGGCAACCAGCGCGGAATCCTTGAATGCCCCGGTGGCGAACGCATTCGGCTCGCCTTCGTAGATGGCGACTTCCGGCATGCCGATTCCTGCACGGTCGGCCAGCCGTTTCACGGTATCGACGAGCCACAACTCGGTGGACGTCGACGGTACCTCGATCACGTGAGCGCCGGTGGACCATTTCGCCATCTGCTTGCTCATCAGCAGGGAGATGATCGCGCCGGTGAAGCCGACTACCAGCGAGTACACCATCAGAGTGCCGAGGTTGAGACCTTGCGCGGTCAGGTAACGGTTGACGCCCAGCAGGGACAGCACTACCGACATCACGAGGACGACGGCAAGGTTGGTCGCAAGGAAAAGGATGATCCGTTTCATGTATAGCCTCCGTGAGAAAGCGAGAACTACATAGGGTTATTTCGCGGAAATTCAAGTGGCGGATGATGCCACAAAAGCAAGTTACAGGCCGGCTGTGACCGGCTGATTACATGCTACATGCGCCAGTCGTGCCAGACGGGCGTAAGGCTGGGCGGCAGCGGAGGAAGCGAACCGAGTTCCGTCTGGGATTCGCCCGGGGCATGGAAGTCGGAACCGCGGGATGCCAGCAAGCCATAGTCTTTCGCCACGCGCGTGTACTCCGCGTACTCTTCGGGTGTGTGGCTTCCGGTAACGACTTCCACCCCGGTCCCGCCGGCGCGCTTGAACTCGTTCAAGAAAACGTCGCGCTCCAGATCGGAAAGGTTGTACCGGCCCGGATGAGCAACCACCGCAATACCTCCGGCGTTGCGGATCCAGCTAACCGCATCCGTGAGCGTTGCCCAGCGATGCGGCACGTAACCGGGTTTGCCTTCGGTCAGATAGTTGGAAAATACGTCCTGGACATCCTTGCAGATTCCGGTTTCCACCATATAGCGTGCAAAATGCGTGCGGGAAATGAGGTCGGGATTGCCGACGTAGCGCAGTGCTCCTTCGAACGCATCAGGAACGCCGGCCGCCGCCAGTTGCGCCGCCATTTCGTGCGCGCGCCGCTCGCGTCCGGAACGCGTGCGTTTGAGGCCTTCGACGAGATCCGGATGTTTTTCGTCGAACCGCAAGCCGACGATGTGGATAGTCCGTTCCGCCCAGGTAACGGAAATTTCAACGCCGGTGACATAGCGCATGCCCAACGATAGCGCCGCCTCGCGCGCTTCCGCAATGCCGCCGATCTCGTCGTGATCGGTCAACGCCCAAACGTCGACGCCGCCGGCTTTCGCGCGCGCGGCGACAGCCGATGGCGCGAGTGCGCCGTCAGACACGTTGGAATGGCAATGGAGATCGACGTTGAGCATGCAAGGGAGACTGCGATAACCGGAATACAACCATTGTACGACGATAGTGTCCCTCCCGGCAGGAGATGCATATCGGGAACGGTTGTTCTCGCTGGGTCGCCCGAGCCCGGAAATATCTTGCCTAGGCAAGAAACTTTTCGATCATCTCCGCCAGTGCTTCCGGCTGGTCGTGGTGCAGCATGTGTCCGGCATCGTTGATCGTTGCCACGGTGACGTTGGGGATGAAATGGATGCGCCGGTCGATCTCCACGCGTGCCGTCTCCTTCGGCCCCATCCAGCGCCATGCCTCCGTATCGTCCGCCTCTACCCAGAGCACCGGGGCACTAATTGCCTGCCAGCAGGCAAGCACTTCCTCCACGTGATACAGGTTGGGATTGGTCAGCTTGTGCGCGGCGTCGCCAAGGATGTCCCATTCGCCCCGCTCATTCTGTGCAGACCAGTGCCGCGAAAGGAAGTCCGCGCGCTCGTCGGTCAGGCGACGGTTGTTTTTCTTCAGGCGCCGCATGACGTCCTCGCGTGATGCATAAGCGCGCATCGTCGGCGGGTTGCGCAGTTCGTCCATCCATTTTGCGTATCGCCCGGGTGCTTGTTCCGGACGCGTGGTCGGCAGGCCAAAGCCTTCCAGGTTGATGAGCTTGCGGATTCGGTCCGGGCGCGCACCGGCATACAGGCAAACGACATTGCCGCCCATGCTGTGGCCGAGCAGGTTCACCGGTTCGTCGGGCGAATAATGCTGGAGGATGGCATCGAGGTCGCCCATGTAATCCGGAAACCAGTAGCAGTCGGCACCTGAATTCTTCGTCAGTCCGAAACCCCGCCAGTCGGGCGCTATCACATGCCAGTCACGCTGCAGGCAATCGACCACGAACTGGAACGACGCGGCGACATCCATCCAACCGTGCACCATGAACAGTTTCGGTGCGCCCTCGTCGCCCCAATGGCGGACGTGGTATTGCAGACCGCGGACGGGGATGAATTCGGAGCGGGATGTCTTCATGGTTATATCGTTACCCAGGTCAAGAATGAAATTCCCGGAAGTCGGCATAATAGTCCGATTGCCGGAGATGCAAATTTATAGAACGATCGTTCGATAATTATAACGGAGAGGACATGACACCTGCAGGACAGCCTGATCGCTACGAAGAGTTGTACAACCATTTCCACTGGCATGTGCCGGATGAACTGAACATCGCCCAGGCCTGCTGCACGCGCTGGGCGGCGGAGACATCGCGGATTGCGATTTTCTATGAGGACGACGAAGGCAATACCGCCACCCTCACCTATTCCGCCCTGCACGAGCAGGCGAACCGCCTGTCGAATGTGCTTTCGCAGCTGAGCGTGAAGAAAGGCGACCGCGTTGCGATCATCCTGCCGCAGCGCATGGAAACCGCGGTAGCCCACATGGCCTGCTACCAGCTCGGCGCCGTCGCCATGCCATTGTCCATCCTGTTCGGCCCCGAGGCGCTGGAATACCGGCTGCAGAACAGCGAGGCGGAAGTGGCCATCGTCGATCAGGCCGGCCTCGACAACCTGCGGCAGGCGCGTCCGGCCTGTGCGAATCTCGCGCACGTCATCGCGGTCGACTGCAATGCAGAGGACGCACTGGACTGGCGCGCCGAACTCGCCAGGGCAGGGACAAGTTTCGACGCCGTGACCACCTTGGCAAAGGATCCGGCGGTGCTCATCTATACGAGCGGTACCACCGGCGCGCCCAAGGGAGCGCTGATCCCGCATTCCGCCATCATCGGCAACCTGACGGGCTTCGTCGCCTCGCAGAATTGGTTCCCGCAGGAAGGCGATATCTTCTGGTCGCCGGCGGACTGGGCGTGGACCGGTGGGCTGATGGATGCGCTGCTGCCCTCGTTGTATTTCGGCATGCCCATCGTCGGCTACCGCGGCCGCTTCTCGCCCGATACGGCCTTCTACCTGCTCGAAAAGTACGGCATAACCAACACCTTCCTCTTCCCGACCGCGCTGAAGATGATGATGAAGGCTTACCCGGCTCCACGCGACCGCTTCAAGCTCAAACTGCGGGCAATCATGAGTGCCGGCGAGGCGGTCGGCGATGCGGTGTTCAACTGGTGCCAGTCGGCACTCGACGTGACGCCGAATGAAATGTTCGGGCAGACCGAGATGAACTACATCGTCGGCAACAGCGTCCATCAATGGCCTGCAAAGCCCGGCAGCATGGGGCGCCCGTATCCCGGGCATCGTGTCGCGGTGATCGACGACGACGGCAATCCGGTCAAACCCGGTGAAACCGGCGAGGTTGCGCTGCACCGGACCGACATCCACGGCCATCCCGACCCGATCTTCTTCATCGAATATTGGAAGAACCTGGACGCCACGCGCAACAAGTACACCGGCGACTGGTGCCGCACCGGCGACCTCGCGCTGATGGATGAAGACGGCTACCTCTGGTACCAGGGACGTGCGGACGACATGTTCAAGGCAGCCGGTTACCGCATCGGTCCGTCGGAAATCGAGAACTGCCTGGTGAAGCATCCGGCAGTGGCCAACGTTGCTGTGGTACCGAAGCCGGATTCGGAACGCGGTAATGTGGTCAAGGCATTCATCGTGCTGACACCGGGGACCGAACGCGGGAAAGAAGCTGACGAAAAGCTGATCGCCGAGCTGCAGACGCATGTTCGCGGCAAGCTCGCGCCCTACGAATACCCGAAGGAAATCGAGTTCATCAACGAATTGCCGATGACGACTACCGGGAAAGTGCAGCGCCGCGTACTGCGCCTCATGGAGCAGGAACGCGCCGCGCAGCGCTGATCAACCGAACAGGCGCGCAAGGTGGAAGGACGAACGTACACCGAGTTGCCGGAAATTGCGCTCGAGCCAGACCTCCGCGCGCCGCCTGCCCTCCGCATGCAATCCCTTGATGAACGCCGGGTGCGCATTGAGCTTGCTGTGCTTGCCCAGCTGGCTCATCAGCTCCTGCGACTCCACTACGTGCATGTTGAGCTGTCGCAGGCGCCGCTCCAGGCGCCCGAGTGAAAACCAGCCCCGAGTCGCCTCGCGCTGCGCCAGCATCAGGCCCTGTAATTCGGTGAAAAAGGTCGAACTGAATCCCATCTCGGTCAACCGATGCCAGATGTCGTCTGCCGTCTTCGGCACATGCGGATGCGGCTGCGGATGCAGGAGCACGACGACGATATCGCGCGCAGCGCATTTATGCACCAGCGGGAAAAGCGGTGGATTGGCAGTCAATCCGCCGTCCCAGTAGGCATCGCCGTCGATCTCGACTGCGCGGTGCAGTAGCGGCAGGCAAGCCGACGCCAGCAACACGTCAATGGAAAGCTGGCGCGTCCGGAACAGGCGCAGGGTACCGGAGCTCACCTGCGTGGTTGCAATGAACAGGCGCAGGTTGCATTCCTCGCGCAAACGCTCGAAATCGATTTGCTTGGCCAGGATGTCCCGCAGCGGGTTGATGTCGAAAGGATTGAGCTGGTAGGGCGAAAAGAATCGCGCCAGCGAAAGCAGTGTCTTGAACGCGGCAGGCAGGTCGGATTGCGCGGCAAGGTTGGCCGGCGCCGTGAGGTTGTCCGGAACCGCGCTGTAAGGCGCCCTGCTCGCTACTGCCTCCCAGAAATCCGCGAGCGCCTGCCGCGCGCCTGCCCGGCCGCCGACGGTCATGCCGTGCGCGAGGACGACGGCATTCATCGCACCGGCACTCGCGCCGCTGATACCCTCGATATCGATTCGATCGTCTTCCAGCAGACGATCGAGCACGCCCCAGGTGAACGCTCCGTGCGATCCGCCTCCCTGCAAGGCCAGCGTAACTGTTTTCTTCTCCATGATGGTCGAATGACTCCATGACTTGTCCTGCCCGCATGCATAACACGAGGAGGCATAAATCGAACACACAGGTGGAGCATCAGGACCGGCATTCGGCCGCCCTGTGAAATGGCACAGGAAAACCCAGGTGCCCTATTCCTTCTTCTGCTGCTGGTCTTGCTGCGCCTGCTCGGCCTCGTTCTGGATCTTCTGGCCAAGCTGCTGCATACCCTTGCCCGCGGCTTGCGCAGCCTTGTTCAGCTCTTCGCCGGCGCGTGCGGCGGCTTGGTCCAGTTGCTGCCCCGCCCTTTCTGCCGGGCCTTTTTCATCCGAGGCGGTCTCTTTCTTCTGGCAGGCGGCGAGGCCAGTCGCCAACACGCCGGCCAAAACCAGCCGGACAAGCAGTTGGGTGAATTTGAACATGGCGATCTCCCTCTTGAACACAGCAAGATGCGCGACCTTTGATCGGCCGCAGTTGAGCCGGAGAAAACTTGAAACAAGAATGCTTGTTTCTATGCCAATAAAGACTGCAGATTTGCGGCTAAGGTTCCCGTCAGGTGCCGGCCGGAAATTGCAGAAAAGAACTTCAAGAGGCAAACGATGCCAGTTCCGCTTCGCTGAATCCCGCGGCCCTGCGCGCATCGATGTTGAACGGACCACGCAACTGCGGGGCCTTGTATTTGGCAGCCAAATCCGGATATGCGGCAACCGGGTCGAGGCCACGCTGGTCACATAGCCAGGAGAACCACCTGTTGCCGGTTGCGACATGGCCGATTTCGTCGCGCAGAATGATATCGAGAATGGCTGCCGCGGCGTGATCGCCCGCCTGCGCCAGCTTTGCCCTGACCGGCGGCGATGCATCGAGCCCACGCGCTTCCAGCGTACGCGGCACCAGCGCAATCCGGGCCAGCACGTCGCCGCTCGTCCTTTCCGCCATGTCCCACAGGCTGTTATGCGCTGTGAAATCGCCATAGGCATAGCCCAGGGTTTTCAGGTGCGCCGCCAGCAGCGAGAAGTGCAAGGCTTCCTCGGCGGCGACCCGCAGCCAGTCGGTATAGTACTCGTCAGGCATGCCGGCAAAGCGCCAGATCGCATCGAGCGCGAGGTTGATCGCGTTGAACTCGATGTGTGCGAGCGCATGGATCATCGCAGCCCTGCCCTCGACAGTGCGCATGGAGCGGTGCTTCACTGAGAGCGGCGGCACGAGTTCCGGGCGCGCCGGACGTCCCGGGATCGTCCCCTTCGCGAAGATGCATGCGGATGAATCGAGCGCGTTGTTCCCGGCCAGCCAATCTTCCCGGAGCACCTTGACGCCCTCCGACTTGGCTGCAGGATCGGGCACGCATAGCCAGTGCAACGCAAGCGCGCGCAACTCCTGTGCGCGACGGGAATTCTGGTCTGGCAGTGGCAACATGCGAGGGGCGGTAAAATGTCGGATTCGGACGAAATTCCAGATTTTACGGAAATCCATGGCCATCTACCAATTGGGCGAACATGCCCCCGACATCGATCCTTCCGCCTACATTGCCGACTCGGCGAACGTTATCGGCAAAGCACGCATCGAAGCCAATGCCAGCGTCTGGTTCGAAGTCACCATCCGCGGCGACAACGAGCTGATCACCGTCGGCGAGAACAGCAATGTGCAGGAATGCTGCGTCCTTCATACGGACCCCGGCTATCCGCTCACCATCGGAAAGAATGTCACCGTCGGGCACCAGGCGATGTTGCATGGATGCACTATCGGCGAAGGCTCGCTGGTCGGCATCCAGGCCGTGATCCTGAACGGTGCGAAAATCGGCCGGAATTGCCTCGTCGGGGCCGGCGCGCTGGTCACCGAAGGCAAGGAATTTCCCG
The DNA here is from genome assembly GCA_035627275.1 of Noviherbaspirillum sp. Lineage (GTDB taxonomy): Bacteria > Pseudomonadota > Gammaproteobacteria > Burkholderiales > Burkholderiaceae_D > Noviherbaspirillum. Next base: position 2,336 of record DASPMC010000003.1, on the reverse strand, counting down.
ACAACTCGCTGATCATCGGCTCGCCGGCCAAGGCCGTGCGCACCTTGAGCGAGGAAGACATCGCCCGCATGCACGGCAATACAGCGAACTACGTCAAGCGCGGCCAGCTGTTCAAGAAAGAACTGAAACGAATTGGGTAATTGATGGATACACTGCAACGATTTATTTTTGAAAACGCCGCCGTACGCGGCGAGCTGGTCGAGATTTCCGAAACCTGGAAGCAGATCCAGGCGCGCAAAGAATACCCGGCGCCGGTTCGCACCCTGCTGGGCGAACTGCTGGCCGCGGCTGCCCTGCTAACCGCCAATCTGAAATTCAAGGGCATGATGATCCTGCAGATGCACGGCGATGGCCCGGTGAAGCTGCTGGTGATCGAATGCGACTCCGAATTGCACCTGCGCGCTACGGCGAAACTGAGGCCGGATGCCGTCATTCCAGAGGGCGCAGGTCTGAAGGAATTGGTCAACGCGCATGGACAAGGCCGGTTCGTGATTACACTGGATCCGGCGGACAAGCTGCCGGGGCAACAACCCTACCAGGGTATCGTTCCCCTTGACGGTGACTCGGTCGCCGTCGCGATCGAGAATTACATGCAGCGATCGGAACAGCTGGACACCAAGCTGTGGCTGGCGGCGAACGAGAATGTGGTGCGCGGCCTGCTCCTGCAAAAGCTGCCGCGCGAGGGCGGCACCGGCACACAAACGGCGGATGACCTGGAAGCATGGAATCATACGGTGATGCTTGCGTCGACGGTGCGTTCCGACGAACTGCTGTCGACGGACATCAATACGATGCTGCGCCGGCTGTTCTGGGAAGAGACGATTCGCGTGTTCGAACCGAACCATCCGACGTTCTACTGCAGCTGCAGCCGCGAAAAGGTGGGCAACATGCTGCGCATGCTTGGAAAGCAGGAAATCGACGCTGCGCTGGTCGACCTTGGCGAACTCTCGATCAATTGCGACTTTTGCGGCCAGCACTATTCTTTTGATGCCGTCGATTGCGCACAATTGTTCGCTACCGACGTTGCCAGCGATGCGACGCAGCCGGCCGGCAATTTGCGGCATTGAAAATGAAAACGCCGGGTGGCCCCGGCGTTCATTGCGCTTCACTTCACATCAGTTGGATTTCTGCTGCACCGGCTTGGGAACCGTTGAGACGACGCTGCCCGGCTCCAGGATCTGCACGAAGATCTCGCCATCCTTGATCATGCCCAGTTCGTAACGGGCACGTTCTTCCACCGCGCCGGTGCCGTCGCGCAGGTCGCGCACTTCCGAGTTCAGCTTGTCGTTGCGCGCCTTGAGTTCGGCGTTCTTCTTCTGCGCCGTAGCGACCTGGCCTTCAAGGTCCCAAACGCGCAACCAGCCCCCCTTCCCCAGCCAAAGCGGGTACTGGATCAGCAGGAGCAAGGCGGCAAGACTTAGGGTGATCAGACGCATGCGTGCATTCTAAAGAAATTTGGGGGCTAATGCCCCCAAATTTCATCTTGCTGTCATTTTCGCTGTCGTTTTCATTACCGCAGGTTGTAAAACGCGCTACGGCCCGGGTAGCTGGCGATGTCGCCCAGGTCTTCCTCGATGCGCAGCAACTGGTTGTACTTGGCCATGCGGTCCGAACGTGACATCGAGCCGGTCTTGATCTGCAACGCATTGGTGCCGACCGCGATATCGGCAATCGTCGAATCCTCGGTCTCGCCCGAACGGTGCGAAATCACTGCCGTATAACCCGCGCGCTTGGCCATCTCGATAGCCGCGAACGTCTCGGTCAGCGTGCCGATCTGGTTGATCTTGATCAGGATCGAGTTCGCGATGTTCTTCTGGATGCCTTCGCGCAGGATCTTGGTGTTGGTCACGAACAGGTCGTCGCCCACCAGCTGCACCTTCTTGCCCAGCGCATTGGTCAGGGTTGCCCAGCCATCCCAGTCGTTCTCGGCCATGCCGTCCTCGATCGAAATGATCGGGTACTTGTCGCACCAGGTCGCCAGCAGGTTGGTGAAATCGGCCGACGACAGCGACAGGCCTTCGCCTTCCAGCTGGTACTTGCCATCCTTGTAGAACTCGGAAGCGGCGCAATCCAGGCCCAGCGCGATCTGCGTGCCCGGCTCGTAGCCGGCCTGCTCGATCGCCTGCAGGATCAGCTTGATCGCTTCTTCGTGGTTGGCCACGGACGGTGCGAAACCGCCTTCGTCGCCTACTGCCGTGGTCAGGCCCTTGTCGTGCAGGATCTTCTTGAGGGTGTGGAACACTTCCGCGCCGTAGCGGATCGCTTCGCGGAAGCTCGGTGCCCCGACCGGGATGATCATGAATTCCTGCAGGTCGAGGTTGTTGTCGGCGTGCGCG
>DASPMC010000002.1:0-111080 GCA_035627275.1 Noviherbaspirillum sp. | reverse complement strand
CCTTGTGACGAGCCTCGCTCTTTTGGGCACCCCCGCAGGGGGCGAAGGCACCAGGGTCGCCTTTTTTGCTTACTTTTTTGGCGAAGCAAAAAAGTGAGCGGCCCGCCGGGGCCGCTCCCGGCAAGCATCCACGGAGTGACTCCAGAACCGGGTCACCGAAGAAAAACCCCCACAGCCTCCCCCGGCTCCGGATACTCCACCGGCGTAGGCTCCGGCAAAATCTCCGGCCCCGAAGGCGCCCCCGGATCAAACGTATCCGGCGGCAACGCAGGTATCTCCGGCTCCGGCCGGTAATCCGGCTGAATCTCCGGGCCCGGCTGCGGCGTCCCTGGCACTTCAGGCGGCGAATGCGGCGGATTCTGGTCAGGCGGTCTATGTGCCATACGATTCCCCTACATTGGCAACCGGTCGCGCAGGCTGCCAGCCTCACGCGGCTGCCCTGTGAAATCGCCAAGGTCGAGCCCTTCCGCCATCGCGCGGCAGCTCTCCATGCAAGTACGGCAGGCTTCAACGCATTCGTCCATGTCGCCGATCTGTTCACAGCTCTGCGCGCAGGCGTGGCAGACCTCGGCGCATGCGGCGCATACCGGCCCGTGCAGGCGCGAACTGCCGAGCATGAACTCCGCGCTGGTGCGGCAGATCTCGGCGCAATGGATCATCAGGCGGAAGTGCTCCGGTTCGGTATGCGGACCGCCTGCTTCGAGGCAATGGTTCATGGCTGTCTGCAGGCAGGTGCGGTAACAATGCAGGCAGTCGTCGATGCAGTGCTGCATCGATGAATGGATGGACGGTTGCATCATTTACTCCTTGATCGGAAAAATTCACATGCTGCGCGCCCTCTGCCCATCCCTTGGCGTCACGTCGCCGGCACAGGAAGAAGGAGGGGAGAAGGAACGCAATATCCATTCCACGCTCCTGCGTGTGCACTGCGGCATTTGGCGCGCGCTGTGTTTCAAAACAACCAACATGCGCACCAAAATTTTGCCTTTGGGCATCATCCCGCTATAGTGAAAGAAAAAGCTAAAAAACTGAGGAGACAACGGCACGATGCACAGCATCCATGTCCGCCTGAAGATCCTGTACGTCGTGATCGTCACCGTGGTGCTTGCGATCTTCGGTACCTATTCCCAAATCGAACTGCGTAACGAACTGGAGAGCCGCAACCTGCAGTTGCAGCAGGGTGTGATGACGCGCCTCCAGAGCAGCCTGCCGCCCGCCCTATGGGAGCTGGACCAGCGCAAGATCGGCGGCCTGCTCGAGGGCGAAATGCTGCCGCGCGAAGTGCTGGCCATCCGGGTGCTGGATACGAACGACAAGATATTCGGCGGCAGGATGCGCGATGAATACGGCCAGGTCGTGCCTGCGCCCAGGGATGCGGATGTCGGGGGCGACATCGTGGAAGGCGAGCTGATTTACCGCCGCATCGAAATGGCGACGGACGCGTCGCGGGAAGATACCGTCGGCTGGCTGGTGATCAACTTCAGCCGCCAGCATATCGTCGAGCGGCTGCACGCCGAAGTCGTGCGCAAGGTGACCGAGATCCTGCTTCTCGACCTGGCGCTGGTGGTGGCGCTGTCACTGAGCCTGCGCATGGTCTTCAATCCGCTCAAGAGGCTGCGCGATGGCCTGTACGACCTGGCCACGCGCGAAGCCGATGAGGTGCAGCCGCTGCCCGAGAACAGGCGCGATGAGTTCGGCGAAGTGGTGCATGGCTTCAACCGCATCCTGATCAAGCTCAAGGCCACCATCGAGCGCACACGCAAGGCGGAAGAGGAAGCGAAGTGCGCGTCCACCGCCGCTGCGAAGGCCTACGAGGAGTTGCGCCAGGCGCAGGATTCGCTGGTGCAGGCGGAGCGGCTTGCCTCTTTGGGCGGCCTGGTTGCCGGCGTCGCGCACGAGATCAATACGCCGGTGGGCATCACCCTGACCAGTGCGTCCGTACTGGCTGAAGCCACCGACCGCGTGCGGCGCGATATGCAGGCCGGCGCGATGAAGAAATCCGACCTGCTCACCTACCTCGATACCGCCGGCGAAAGCACGCAGCTCATCATGGCTAATGCCAACCGTGCGGCGCAACTGATCCAGAGCTTCAAGCAGATCGCGGTCGACCAGACGCACGAGGAGCGGCGTTCGTTCGCGCTCCGCGATTACATCGAGGAAGTCGTCACCAGCCTGCATCCGCGCATCAAGAAGACGCGTGTGACGGTCGAGATCGATTGTGACGGCGGCGTTTGCCTCGACAGCTACCCAGGCGCCTTCGCGCAGGTGTTGACCAACCTGACGATGAATGCATTGATACACGCCTTCGGGCCGGATGACGACGGCTGCATCACGATCCGTGTGCGGCAGCAAGGCGGCTGCATCGAGCTGGTCTTCAGCGACAACGGCCGCGGCATTTCGCCGGAACACCTGGACAAGGTCTTCGACCCGTTCTTCACCACGCAGCGCGGCCAGGGCGGCACCGGCCTCGGGCTCAACATCGTCTACAACCTTGTCGCCAAGCAGTTCGGCGGCACCATTGCCGTTGCCAGCACGCCGGGGCAAGGTACGCAATTCACCATCCGTTTCCCATCCACCGCACCCCAACAGGAGGCAGCATGAACGTGCAAGCCAGGAACCCGCTTGGCGCCGAACCGGAAGACGCCTGGATGATCGACGACCACGGTGTGCCGGAAGATGGTCCGCTCGATGCGCGGCCGTTCCGCATCCTGATCGTGGACGACGAGGCAGACGTGCATTCGGTAACGCGGCTGGCGCTGCGCAACGTCAATTACAAGGGACGCTCGCTGGAACTGCTGAGCGCCTACTCGGCGGAAGAGGCATTCGGCATACTCAAGTCGGCGCCGGATGTGGCGCTGGTGCTGCTCGACGTTGTGATGGAAAGCGACGATGCCGGCCTGCGCCTGGTCGAGCGCATCCGCGGCGAACTCGACAACCAGATGACGCGGATCGTGCTGCGCACTGGCCAGCCCGGGCATGCGCCGGAACAGCGGGTGATCATCGACTACGACATCAACGACTACAAGGCCAAGACTGAACTGACGACGCAGAAGCTGTTCACCACGGTGATCGCCTCCTTGCGTGCCTACGAAAGCCTGGTGACGATCGAATGCAGCCGCGTCGGTTTGTCCAAGATCCTCGAAGGCGCGGGCAACCTGTACCAGATCCATTCGTTGCGAGAGTTCGCCTCCGGTGTACTGAAGCAGGTGAGCGCCATCCTCGATGTCGGTGCGGACGGCGTTCTGTGCGTGCTGAACGGCAGCACGGTCAGCGACATGCTGGCGCCGACCGTGATTGCCGCTACCGGCGACTATGCGGCCCTGAGCGATGCCTCCTTGCTGCCTCCGGACCACCAGCTGGCGCCGACGATTGCTACTGCCTTCCGCGAGAAGCGCAGCCAGTACGGACATCCGGTGGATGTGATGTTCATCCACACCGACCACGGCCACGAGTTCGCGATCGCGATCACGCCGCCCTGGCCGCTGGCACAGGTACAGCAGGACCTGCTGGAAGTGTTTTGCCACCGCATCGGCGCGGCCTTCGACAACCTGTTCCTGTTCGGCCAGTTGCGCAAGGCGCAGGAAGCGACCGTGGTGGCATTGGCCGACCTCGCGGAATTCCGCGACGAGGACACCGGCGGCCATGTGCAACGGGTGCAGACTCTCACCGACAGGATTGCCAACCGGCTGCATGCGCGCGGCGTATATCACGACGAAATGGCGCCGCCCTTCCTCGAGATGGTGGGCATGGCGAGCATCCTGCACGACGTCGGCAAGGTCGCGACGCCCGACCATATCCTGCTCAAGCCAGGCGCGCATACGCCGGAGGAACGCGCGATCATGCAGATGCACGCGCAGGTCGGCGAAACCATTCTTGCACGCGCGGCCGCCATGGCAGGCGACACCAGTTACCTGACGTTCGGCGCGCAGATCGCCGGCGGCCATCATGAGCACTTCGACGGCAACGGCTATCCGCGCGCATTGAAAGGCACGGCGATTCCGCTGTCGGCGCGCATCGTCGCGGTGGTGGACGTCTTCGATGCACTGCTGCACCGGCGGCCGTACAAGGAGCCATGGCCACTGGAGGAGACGATCAAATACATCCGCGAACGGCGCGGGAAGCAGTTCGATCCGGAAGTGGTTGATGCATTGCTGGGAATCGTGGCCGAGGAGCCAGGTGCCTGGGGGCCGTCTTCTGAAGCCTAGTGCGGATCAATCGATACCGGCCGCCACTCCTTGATGTCCTCGAAGCTGCATTGCCGTGGCGGTTCGGTATCCGGATAGAAGAAGGACCAATCCTCCCTGCTCCACCAGACTTCATGCTGCGAACCATCCTGCATCATGGCAATGCATCGCTCGTGGTCGTAAAGATGGGATAAGGCACTGTCGGCTCTCATAGTCCAGCCTCGCAATTCAATACCACTCCTCTGTCTGTTCACATTTACGCAACTTGTTTCGCAAGTTGTGCTCTCAAGCTATACAGAGACGGAGGTTCATCATGGCAAGAATCCAGCAATCAATCGACATCGGCGTCCCGGTCCATGTCGTCTACAACCAGCTCACGCAGTTCGAGGACTACCCGCGCTTCATGCAGGAAGTTGAAACCGTGCATCGGCTCGACGACACGCACCTGCACTGGTCGGCAAAAATGTCGTACCAGCCGCTGGAATGGGACTCGGAAATCGTCGAACAGATTCCCGATCAATGCATTGCCTGGCGCAATGCGGGCGGTCCGATGCAAAGCGGAAAGCTCGAGGTCCAGCCGATGGCAGAGGACGTGGTGCGCGTGACGATGACGGTGGAATGCGATCCTGACCAGGTGCCTGCAGAGCGATTCGGCAATCCGCTGAAAATGATCGCGCTGCAACTGGAGGATGACCTGGCGCGCTTCAAGAACTTTCTCGAAGAACGCGACGCGGATGAGGCCGTGCAGGCAGCCGGCGAAAGCATGGGCAAGACGGTCGGTCGCACGGCGGAGGAGCAACGTGACAGCGAGCAATCCTCTGCCACGTCGGATCGCCAGGCACAGCGGGCAACACAATCGGAGTCTTCGCTTTCGCGTTCCATGGATGATGGATCCTCGGTAGCCGAAGAACAAAGCTTTGACCAGCAATCCGGACAGGCGCGGCGTGTGGGGCAGATGCCGCTGGATTTTGGCGCCCCGCCGCTGTCAGGCGAAACTGATCCGGCCGAGGCAATGGGCAAATCGGTGAAGCAGGACGACAAGAACACATCGCAGCTGAAGCAATCGATCGAGCGGTCCGCGCCGCCGTCGGAGTGACCGCGCTTCCGCACGGGTAAATGCGTGCCGCCGTTCTGGACGCGCCTCTTGCAGGAGGGTGCTATGTGCATGCCTGCGTGTATGGCCTGATGACGCACGTGTGCATCGCGGCCAGTACAATGCAAGGCCGATTCATATCTTGATACTTTGCTCATGATCATTGCCACCCACTCTGGAAAATTCCACGCCGACGATGTCTGGGCGGTGACCGTGCTGGACCTCGTGTTCCCCGGTTGCACCCTCATCCGCACACGCGATGCGGAACAGATACGCGCAGCGGACTTCGCAGTCGACGTGGGCGGCATCTGGGAGCCGGAGGCGGGGCGCTTCGACCACCACCAGAAAGGCTTTTCTGGCGCGCGCCAGTCCGGCGTACTGTATGCGAGCGCCGGCTTGGTGTGGCGGACCCACGGTGCACGTTGCGTATCGCTGCTGGCGCAGAAGCATTGCGGCGTCACGCTGCCTGACAGCGACGCGCAGCAGATCACGTGGGCCATCGATGCCGACTTGGTCCAGTACCTGGACATGTCCGATACCGGCGCCGCGCGGAATGCGCCCGGCGGCTACGGTTTGTCGGCAGTGGTGTCCGGGTTCAATCCGACCTGGCTCGACGAGCAGCAGGCAGGCGGCGTCGATCCGGCCGATGCGATGCGTCTGCGGCAGTTCCGGCGCGCGATGGAATTCATCACTGATGTGCTCGTCAATCAGGTGAAGTACCGCGTGGGCAGCCTGCTCGCACTGGAGCGGGTACGCAAGGCGCAGGTCCTGGAAGAAGGCAGGCTGCTCTACCTGGACAACGCCGCGCTGCCATGGACATCGGTGGTGCGCAACGAGATGCCGAAGGTCTTGTTCGTGATCAGTCATGGCATCACGGACGGCCGCTACATGCTGCACACCGTGCCTGCAACGACTGACACCTTCGAGGCGCGCGCGGACCTGCCGAAGGCGTGGGCGGGATTGCAGGGAGAAGAGCTGGCTGCCGTCACCGGCGTGGAGGACGCGGTGTTCTGCCACAACAACCTGTTCATCGCCGCGGCAACGTCATTCGACGGAGCTGTGGCACTGGCGCGACAGGCATTGCAGCAGGCTCTGGCCGGAATGTGAGGCGAGCGGGCATCGAAGCGGTATGATGCTCATGGGTATTGCAAACAATGGTGACCGCGGTGAGCGCAAATCTGGAACCGATTGCCGAATATGCCGATCTGGAAACTTACCGGCATGTTTTTTTTGCATCTCCGGACTACATCGCCTTCAGCCGCTGGAAGGATGGCACCTACATCGACGTCAATCCCGGATTCGAGCAGTTCACCGGCGTCAGGCGCGAAGACGCCATCGGCCGTACGGCGGAGGACCTCGGCAGCTGGGTCGAACTGGCGGATCGCGACGCCTACGTCGCCGCCCTCAGGGTGACCGGCATCCTGAACGGATACCAGACGCGCCTTCGCAATCATTGCGGCGAGATCCGCGATGTCGAGACATCGTCGAGGGTCTCCAAGATCAATGGCGAAAAGGTCGTCATTTCCATCGTCCGCGATATCACCGACCGCAAGCGCGATGAAAACGAGCTGAGGCGCTATCGCGAGGAACTGGAGCGGCTGGTCGAACTGCGTACGGCCGAACTGCGGCGCGCAAACGAAGAACTGCGCGAAACCAATGCGAAACTGGAACAGGCGCACAACCAGTTGCTGCAGACGGAAAAAATGGCTTCCATCGGCGTGCTTGCCGCCGGCGTGGCCCACGAGATCAACAATCCCGTCGGCTTTGTCAGCTCCAATCTCTCTACACTGAAAAGCTATATCCAGGACTTGCTCAAGGTGATCGACATCTATGGGCAGCACCATGAGGTCTTCGAACAAGCACCCGAACGCCTGAAGGCGATCGAAGCGGTCAAGACGGACATCGACCTGGATTACCTGATGGAAGACATCGACGCGCTGCTCAATGAATCTGCCGACGGCTTGCGGCGTGTGAAGGCAATCGTGCAATCCCTCAAGGACTTCTCCCACGCAGGCAGAGGAGAATGGCAATGGGCTAACGTGCATGCCGGCATCGATAGCACGCTGAACGTCGTGAACAATGAAATCAAGTACAAGGCGACCGTCGTCAAGGAGTACGGCGTCTTGCCCGATATCGAGTGCCTGCCCCTGGAATTGAACCAGGTCTTCATGAACATGCTGGTCAACGCGGCACATGCCATCGACCGGGCCGGCGAGATCAGGATCCGGACCGGTGTCGAACAAGACAAGGTATGGGTCGAGTTCATTGATAACGGCTGCGGAATCTCGTCCGCCGACCTGACGCGCATCTTCGACCCCTTCTTCACCACCAAGCCGGTCGGCAAGGGGACAGGACTGGGGCTATCGCTGTCCTACGGCATCATCCAGAAGCATCACGGCCGCATCGAAGTCGACAGCGTGCCCGGAAAGGGAACCTGCTTCCGGATATGGTTGCCGGTCTCGCAGCCGGCGGCCGCTTCCCCGTAAAAGATCCCGGGAATCTGTCTTGTCATTTGCGCAGGGGAGCAAGTAACGAGGAAAGCCCGTTATGGTCCAGCTCGTGCATCAGCGTCAGCAGCCGGCCGATTTCCCCGGGCGGGAAACCTTCGCGTGCAAACCAGTTCAGGTAATGCCCTGGTAGGTCGGCGATCAGCCGGCCCTTGTATTTGCCGAAGGGCATTTCGCGCGTGACGAGCAGCTCGAGCAGCTTGGGATCGATCGGGGATTGCATTATTCGCCGATGCTGTTGGCGGTGCTGTCCTCTTTGTGGGCTGTGCTTTCCTCTTCCCGCACGGAGGAGTCATCGAAGTAGCGTTCCACCAGCGCGAAGAAGCGCTCATAGAACAGCTTGTTGGTGATCGTCTCGCTACCTACCTTCACCAGCGACTCGTCGCTCATGCCGAAGGGTACGGACAACGATCCCAGTGCAGGTACGCCGAGGCTGGCAGAGGTGGCGCTCTTCTTGAGGGAGTAACGGTCGCGCACGGCGTTTGCGAAGGCGGTGGTGCTGTTGCTGCCCCTGCTGTCGGGCGCGCAGACGACGTGAAATTCGATCTGCACGTGTACGTCCGAACCGGACTGGAAGTTCTTGCGCGCCCGGACGAGCGCCGCACTCGCCTCCTGCACGACATAGCCTTGGCTGAGCAAAGCGCGGCGTGCCGCTTCGCAGGTGGCCGTGTCGGTACCTGCGAAACTGTGCGCATGAATATCTGTGGATGCGAAATCCTCCTGCACCGTGACCTTCTGGCTGCTGAGCGGGGTCGCGCACGCGGCAAGGCCGGCGACGGCGAGAAGCATGGCGAGCCTGTTGAACGGACGCAGCGACTGCATGTATGACACCTCCTGTGCGAGTGTGTAATCTTAGTGCCTAACGCGGGCGGACACATCCCCTTTGACCGATTTCGGCAAAGCGGTCCGTGCCCATCTAGCCGGGGAAAGGCTTACATGACGGAACATCATTACAAAGACTGCAAGATCGAAGTCCATACCGAGCGCGTCGGTGCCCGCTGGGACTGGTGGTTCGTGCTGGACGACCGCCCGCCGCGCTACAGTGCGGAACAGTATGCCGTTACCGAAAGCGCGGCGCTGGCGGAGGCGCTGGAGACGGCGCGGCGCATGATCGACCGGGCGTAAAAAAGCCCCGCGAGCGTGAGCTGGCGGGGCTAATCCTTCCTTAGGAGGGAGGAGGAGACAACTGTTACACCGCGCTGAAGTCGTGTGCCGGCTTCAGGCCGCGCAGGACCGAAAATCCGTTGCGCCGCGTGACACGTCGCGAAGCGTCCGCGATATCGCCGAATACCAGGCCGGGTTCACGCACCTGCACGTGTGCCGGCGCGGAGATCGCCGCGGCGAGCATCTGCAGCGCAGGGCCGGTCACGTAGGCGATGGGGAAAGCGATCGGCCATGCAGTCAACCAACTTTCCATCCATTGTCCGAAGAAGCTCTCAGCGGACGCGCTCCACATCGCATGCATCACGGCCGTGACGACCAATGTCATCAACCCGCTGAACAGCAGGGCCGGCAACATCGACGCCAAGGCACGCGACCGGCGCAGTCGCAGTACGACATTACCGATCGGACCTTGCGCCGGCTCGCGGCGAGCCGCTGCCCGGGAAGAAAGGGTCGGATGCGCGAATGCGGACATGTTTGGCTCCCGATGCCGGATTTAGTTCACACTTACTGGCGCGATGCGATGGCGCGCAGTTCGTTGGCCAGGCTCGGCTGGACGCGGTCAAGGTCGCGTGCCATGCGGTTGAGCATCAACACGCTTTGCAGCATGCTGCGCTGGGAACGTTCTTCCAGCGACTTGCGCGGCTTGATCACCAGCAGCGCGGCGCGCAGCAGGCCGACCAGCAGGGGCTTGAACACGACCATCAATGCGGCGAGGACGCCAAGGCCGAGCAGCGGACGGGCAACAGCCAGCGCGTTGGCAGCAATGGCTTCGACGGGGAATGCAATGGACAGGATAGACATGATTTACTCCTGGGAAATTCTTTCTTCAAAATACTGTTTTGCTGCATTGCAGTATAGGTACACTCCAGTTATATAACCAATTTCCTTTCGGCATATCAGCTATAATTCCTGTGAATACCAGCGAAAATCGCCCAAGAAATTTTCTTTTTTCTAATCAATGAATTAGGGAAAAACTATGAGTTTCCTCACACTCGATTTGAACCTGCTGCGGGTCTTCGACGCGGTGATGACGGAGCAAAACCTCACCCGCGCCGCCAGCCGGCTTGCCATGACGCAACCTGCGGTTTCCAATGCCTTGCGGCGCCTGCGCGATTCGCTCGGGGACGAGTTGCTGATCCGCACCGCGCATGGCGTCAAACCCACGCCGCGCGCCGAAAACCTGTGGCCGGCGGTGCGCCAGGCCTTGTCTGCGCTGGAAGAGGCGATCACGCCCGAACAGAACTTTGATATTGCCAATGCGCACAATACTTTCCGCATGGCAATGGCAGATGCCACAGCCGCGCTTTGGCTGCCCGCGCTCGTGCGCTCCATTGAACGCGAAGCGCCGATGCTCACCATCCGCATGGTGCCGCTGACCACGCGCGAGCCGCGCCCGATGCTGTTACGCGGCGATATCGATCTTGCCGTCGGCTTTTTCCCGGGCGTAACCGCCCAGCTGGCCGGCTCCCAAGGGGCGTCGGTCTCCCCGATCCGCCATGAGCAGTTGTATTCCGGGCGCTATGTCTGCGTGATGCGCAAGGACCACCCGCTGGCCAAGGAGGAGCTGACGGTGGACAACTACTGCGACGCCAACCACCTGCTGGTCAGCTTCTCCGGCCGCGCGCACGGCCTGGTCGACGAGGCGCTAGCGAAGCTCGGACGCGAGCGGCGGATCCTGCTGACGGTCAACCAGTTCTTCACCGCCGGCCGTGTGGTGGCAACCTCGAACCTCATCACCGTGCTGCCGCGGCACCTGATCGCGTCCACCGGCATTACGGGGGCTCTGATCACCAAGGAGCTGCCTTTCGATCTGCCTTATGTGCACATCGACATGCTGTGGCATGAGAGGGATACACGGAATCCGGCGCACAAGTGGCTGCGTGCGCACCTGAGCGGGACGACGAGCGAGACCTTTGTGAAAGCGGGGATCGTGCGCGGCGCGTGATCACCGCCGGAAGATCCAGAACAGCAGCGACAGCACCAGCGACACCACGATGCTGGTCACCACGGGAAAGTGGAAACTGAAGCCTTCCCGCACCACATGGATGTCGCCCGGCAGCCTGCCGAAGGGCAGTTTCGACAGCCACGGCCAAGCCAGCCCCGCGACGAGAAGAACAATCCCGGCAATGACAAGAAAACGCTGCATGCGAAGAAAAATGAAATGTGCCTGCCCGGTTTGACCTCACACCGGGCAACGGTTCCCGGGTAGGCGCGGCGGTATTTACCGCTTGCCGGGCGTCTTCTGCGGCAAGTCGAAGTAATAGTTCATTTGCCTGCGCGACGCAAGATACTCCCGTGTCGTGAGCGGCAGCAAGACGAAGCCGGGCGGGCTGTCCTTGGAATTTTCCCATCGTTCAAGAGGCGGGAATTTCTCCTCCTGCCTTTGTGCCGCCTCAAGTTCCGCCGCGCTTACCTTAATAACCTATAGGCGCACTTCGCTCCTTTCATCCACAGCCAGCCGCACCCACGCGATGGAACAGCCCAAGCAAGCCAAGGAAAAAGTCCGCGAGTACATGGAGCGCCGGCAGTCAGAACGCCGGCAGAATGCCCGCTCGCCGCTGCACGATCCCGAGGAGATCCGGCGCGAGATCGGCTGGGACCTTGTGGAACGCCGGAAGCAGCAGGACCGGCGCGAAAAGTGAGCGAGTGAGCGCGGCTCAGTCGATTCAGCCGTCCAGCATCTTCCCCGCCAGGCGTTGCGCAAGAAAGCCGACCAGCGCCGCGACCCGCGGCGCTAATGCGCCCTGTTTATAGAACACCGCCCATACCGGTTGCGTCCACGGCAGCGTGCAGTCCTGGAGAACCGGCACCAGGCGGCCGTTTGCGACATCGGCGCGCGTGAGGAAATCGGCGAGGCAGACGATGCCTGCGCCGGCAAGCGCGAGATGGCGCAGCGTCTCGCCGCTGGAGGCGGCCAGCACAGGCTCGATGGTGTAACCGTCACCGCCCTGGTGCTTGAGCGGCCAGATGTTGAGAGAGGGCGGCGCGGTGAAACCGAGCAGGCGGTGTCGCGCGAGCGACACTACGTCCTTCGGTGCACCGTAGCGCGACAAGTAGGCAGGCGATGCCAGCAGGCGCAGCCGGGTCGACCCCAGGCGTCTCGCATTGAGCGTCGAATCGCCGAGGTTGCCGATGCGGATGGCCAGGTCCGCGCGTTCCTCGATCAGGTCGACCACCGTTTCCCCACCAACCAGTTCCAGCCGCACCAGCGGATAGGCATCCATGAAATCCGCCATCAGCGGCGCCAGCAGGTGGTCCAGCGCAGGCGTCGCGGCATTGACGCGCACCAGGCCGGACGGTTGCGAGCGGCGAGCTGCCATCTGGTCTTCGGTGTCCTGCAGGTCGGCCAGCACCTTGCGGGCGCGCTCCAGCAGCCATTGCCCCTCTTCCGTCAGGTCCAGCCGGCGCGTGGTACGCGTGATGAGCGTCATGCCCAGCTGCGCCTCCAACCGTGAAATGGTGCGGCTTACTCCGGACGGCGTCTGTCCCAGCCGTTCGGCTGCGGCGGAAAAAGAACCGGTATCCACTACGGTGGTAAAGGTAATCAGCGCGTCGACACTCAACATTTTTGACTCCGTGTCAAAAGTGTATTGTAGTCAACCCGATTTTTCTTTGTCGGCGCCTCCTCCACACTGCGTGGCATCGTTTGTCCATTCAGGAGCACACATGCCTCTCGCACTCTGGGCGCTGACGCTAAGCGCCTTTGCCATCGGCACGACGGAATTCGTGATCGTCGGCCTCATTCCCACCATCGCCGGCAGCCTCGGCGTTTCCGTGCCCTCCGCCGGGCTGCTGGTCAGCCTGTACGCGCTGGGCGTCGCCATCGGCGCGCCGGTGCTCACTGCGCTCACCGGTCGCGTGCCGCGCAAGCCCCTGCTGCTGGGCTTGATGGCGCTGTTCACCATCGGCAACCTGGTCGCCTGGATGGCAACTGGTTACGAAGCCTTGATGGCCGCGCGCGTGCTGACCGGCCTCGCGCACGGCGTCTTCTTCTCCATCGGCTCAACCATCGCCACCGGCCTGGTGCCGCGCGAAAAAGCCGCGAGCGCGATCGCGATCATGTTCAGCGGGCTGACCGTTGCGCTGGTCACCGGCGTGCCGCTCGGCACCTTCATCGGCCAGACCTTCGGCTGGCAGGCGACCTTCCTCGCCGTTTCGTTGCTCGGCGTCATTGCCTTCGCCGGCAGCCTGGTGCTCGTGCCGAATCACATCGGCGGCGGCCAGCCGGCCTCCCTCCTCGCCCAGCTCACCGTGCTGAAAAAGCCGCGACTGCTGCTCGTGTATGCGATGACTGCGCTCGGCTACGGCGGCTCCTTCATTGCCTTCACCTATCTTGCGCCCATCCTGCAGGAAGTGACCGGATTCCAGGCCTCAAGCGTCGGGCTGGTAATGCTGGTGTACGGCGTGTCGGTCGCCTTCGGCAATATCTGGGGCGGCAGGCTGGCCGACCGGAAAGGCGCGGTGCGCGCGCTGCAGATCGTGTTTGCATTGCTGGCACTGGTGCTGTTCATCCTCACCTTCACCGCCTCGAATGCGTGGGCGGCCATCGCCACCGTACTGGCATGGGGAGCGGTCGCCTTCGGCAATGTGCCCGGCCTGCAGGTGTATGTGGTGCAACAGGCCGAGCGTGATGCGCCGCATGCGGTGGACGTTGCTTCCGGGCTGAATATCGCTGCCTTCAACGTCGGCATCGCCGCCGGCGCTTGGGCGGGTGGCCTGATCGTCACCCGCTTCGGGGTAATGGCGACACCGTGGATCGGCGCGCTCGTGGTGCTTGGCGCATTCGGCCTCACGACGCTTGCCGGCAGGCTCGATTGTGCAAGCGGCAAGCCTCTGCACAAGCCTGCGCGTGCCGTCGCTGCCCACTGAGGGAATTCCGTCGCCCCTGAACGTCTAACGAAACTGAAAGGAGTTTTTCATGAGCAAGCGCATCCTGGTCATCACGACTTCCAATGCCGTCATGGGCAACACCGGCAAGCCCACCGGCATCTGGGCCGAGGAACTTGCCGTTCCGTACTACGCCTTCATCGATGCCGGTTTCGACGTCGAGATCGCGTCGCCGAAAGGCGGAGCCATTCCCTTCGATCCTTCCAGCATCAAGCAGCCGGGCCAGAACGACCCCGAGGTCGAGCGCCTGCTTGCCGATGAAACGGTGCAGGAAAAGATCAAGTCGACCCGCATTGCCGCCGAACTCGACGCGTCGGCCTTCGATGCAGTGTTCTTCCCGGGCGGCCACGGCACCATGTGGGATTTGCCGCACGATGCGGGTGTCACGCGTACGGTCGAGACCGCCTTCGCAAGGGGCAAGCTGATCGGTGCGGTCTGCCATGGCCCGGCCGGACTGGTGTCCGCCAAACGCGGTGACGGCCGCTCCATTGTCGAGGGCATGCGTATCAATTCCTTCACCGACGCGGAAGAAAAGGAAGTCGGCCTCATCGACGTGGTCCCCTTCCGGCTGGAAAGCCGGTTGCGCGAACTCGGCGGCCGTTTCGAGGACACGGGGAACTGGCAGCCGTTTGCGGTGCGCGACGGCCAGCTGGTGACCGGACAGAACCCGCAGTCGTCGGCGTTGGTGGCGCAGAAGCTGATCGAGGCCTTGCAGACCGCGGCTTGAGGTATCCGGCATAATGGACGCGCCGCGTTTGCGGCGCTCCCTATCCCCTTCATGCACTACACGCAGCAATCATGAAAGCGATTCTCACCGGACACACGCGCGGCCTCGGTGCCGCTATCGCGAGCGAGCTGCTTGCACGCGGCATCGCCGTGATGGGTCTTGCGCGCAAAAGGAATGCTGACCTCGAGAAAATATTTTCCGAAAAGCTGGTACAGGCGGAGCTCGACCTCGCGAACACGGTAGCGGTCGAGCGCTGGCTTGCAGGAGATGCGCTGGCAAGCTTCATTGCTGCCAGCAAAACCGTCTTGCTCATCAACAATGCAGGCGTGGTGCACCCGGTCGGCCCACTTAGGTCCCAGGACCCCGGCGCAATCGCCGGCGCGGTCAGCCTCAATGTCGCCATACCGCTGATGCTGGCTGCTGCGGTGGGCAAAGCCGCCAAAGGCGACAAGCGCATTCTGCATGTCTCCAGCGGCGCGGCGCGCAATGCCTATCCCGGCTGGAGCGTCTATTGCGCGACCAAGGCCGCACTGGACCACCACGCACGTGCCGTTGCCCTCGACAACACGCCCGGCGTGCGCATCTGCAGCCTCGCTCCCGGCGTCATTGACACCGACATGCAGGCCGAGATCCGTGCTACCTCGCTGGAACAGTTTCCTGTGCGCGAACGCTTCGACGCATTGAAGCGCGAGGGTAACCTGACCAGTCCCGCCGACTGTGCGCGTCGCCTGGTCGACTTCCTGCTCAGCGAGCGTTTCGGCGACGTGCCGGTGGCCGATCTGCGCGACTTCGCCTCGTGATCCTGTTTCTCGATTTCGACGGCGTCCTGCATCCCTTCGACCGGCCGGACGGCGTGTTCACGCTGCTGGCCGATTTCGAGCGCGTGATGCGCGACTACCCGGGCGTCGACATCGTGATCTCATCTGCTTGGCGCGAGACGCATACCGTTGACGAACTGCGGCAGCTGTTTTCGCCCGACATCGCACAACGCATCATCGGTGCCACACCGGTATTCTTCGATCCCCAGCCCCATGTGCGTGAATCGGAAATCCTGGATTGGCTGCATTCTGCCGGTCGCAGTGGCGAAGCATGGATAGCGATCGACGACACCGACTGGTTCTTCTCGACTGAATGCGCCAATCTCCTCCTGGTCGACCCCAACACCGGCTTCAACAGCAGCAGCGAGCAGGAGCTGCGGCGCAGGCTTTCGCGCTGAGCGATTACACGCCCTAGTTCAGTTACCGCTGGATCGCCCTTCCACCGCATGCTCCCTTGTATTGCGCTCCGCGATGTACCTGTCCACCAGCCGCTTGATCGCGCCCGACTCATGTCCCTTCTTCAGGGCCCGATCGACTTGCATGAGCAGCTTTCTTTTCTCCATCGTCTTGGCGAATGCCAGGTAGTTGGGATCGCGTGCAAACGGTTGAGGAAGGATGACGAACTTGTCCCGCTGCTTGAGCAAATCGAACCCGGACTGTTTTCCCCTGAGCGACTCCTCGAGTCCTGCGCGGCCGACGGGGATCAATACCGCATCGATGCGATCGAGCAGCAGCATCGCCAGTTGCGCATTCGGACTGTCGCCCTGGACCGGTTCGAAAATCCTGTCTTTCACGGCTTTTTCGTAGACGTCGCCATAGCTGCAGCCGCGGCACACGCCGACGGTTTTCCCCTTGAGGTCGTTGACCGTCGAGAAGGGAAACTCCCTGCCGGCTTTCACGACCAGGACCAGTTCATCATAGAAAAGCGGCTCGCTCGTGTAATCGAAGATCGCCTGCCGCTCCGTAGTGAGCGACAGGCCGATGATGCCGGCCTCGCCGCTCAAGGCACTCTTGTAGGCACGGGCCCACGGATATAGCGAGTAGTTGAACTGGATGCCGGTCTGTTCCTGCACGTAGCGCATGATCTCTATCAGGATGCCCTGTGCGGCGCCGTTCTGGTCATTGAATATCTTCGGCGCCCGTGCTTCATTGCCGGTGATCCTTACTTCTTCAGCTGCACTGCACTGCGCCGTCCAGAGTAGAAACGCCAGCATGGCAAGCCAACGTCTTGTTACTGTCATCGGTCGTCCTTGATCAATACGAAAGAGAGTGCTTCGTGATTATCCTGCCTGCGCATCTTCCAGCGTCGCTGATGCCATCGACACCCTGTTCCGCCCCGTATGCTTGGCGTGGTACAAGGACCGGTCGGCGCGCGCCAGCGTCTGTCCGATCGTCTCGTGCTCGAGATGCTGCGCAATGCCGACGGATATCGTGGCGCGGCTTCCATCCAGTTCAGGAAAGGACATGGCCTCGACGGTTGCGCGAATGCGTTCTGCGAAGGCATTCGCCGCGGACGCATCGGTTTCGGTGAGGATCATCAGGAATTCCTCGCCGCCGTAGCGGCCGAAGCAGTCGGTACCGCGAATCTCCGCCTGGATCGTGACCGCAATCCGTTTGAGCACCTGGTCACCGACCGCATGCCCGCAAGCGTCGTTGATGCGCTTGAAGTGATCGACGTCGATCAGGCACAGGCAGAACGACCTCCCGTGGCGATCGTCTCGGCATTTCTCGCGTTCGGCCACGCGCAACAGCTCGCGGCGATTGAACACACCGGTGAGGTCGTCATGTATGGCTTGCGAGTGGATGATGGCCAGCGCCCGGTTGAGTCCGGAGATCGCGGTAGAACTGATCCGCTCGTACACCAGCAGAAAGATGGCAACGACGAGGATGAAGCTGACCGTGGAGACGAACCAGAGCAGGCGCATGTCGGTGACCGCGGGCGGCGGGAAAACGTCCTGCAGGTCGCCGGCATAAATACCGATCAAGGCGAGGAGAACAAAGCCGGTCCAGCGGATGCCGGCGCGCCCGCCGCCCGCCGCCGTCGTGATCAGCGGGCATACGGACAACCAGATGACGCTCGGCGACATGACGCCGCCGGTGCAGTGGATCAGGGAAAGCAGCAGGGCAAATATGGTGGCGGCAAGGGTTTCGCGAGCCATCGCTGTGCTGCCGCCCAGCCGGAGGAATGCCAGTGCGGCAGCGACGCCCGACAGCGCGAGGAAGCAGTAGAGGGCGCCGCGACCGTCCTCGAGGGCGAGATAAAGCCAGCCGTATGCCGGAAGCACCATGGCGGCCAGCACCGAACTGACGACGAGGTTTTCCGCACGGGGCATTTCGGAGAACTTCCCCCGCATGTCCGGCGGAATGAGGAAGCGGATAAAAGGAAACAACCGCTGGAACACCAGCGACGTGTGGAACTTCATGTCTCGTCTCTCTATGCAGCCTTCTGGCGGGCTATTGCTCAACGCAATCCGGAGCAGAACCGGCGTTGCCGAAATCAACTCTAGCCGATGTTCCTGACGGCTGCAAATGGCCGCAAAGGCATGATGCATGGCCGGGGCGATCATCCCGCCGCGCGATTGAAGAACCCTGAAGCATGCAGAGTCCATGTCGCCATCGAAGAGAGATGGGTGGGTCCTGCCGGCCGGATGCGGCTCAGCGGCCTTGTGTCGAGCCGTTGCCAGATGACGGTGCCGGCGCCGAAGGCAAGGTGTATTCGCGGTATTCGCGGATCACGCCGCCTCCGCTGACGCTGCCTTGCGTGACGCCTTCGCCCCGCACCCGGCGCGCGCAGGCATCCCGTTCTTCCACCGGCAATGCGTTGCAGCGGGCAAGCGCGTTCTGGTCGTAATTACCCTGTGCGGTGTCGAGCTGGCCATGCTTTGCCGCCTCACGTGCGGCGGCGGCGTCGCGCAGGCAGGCCGCCTTGTCCTGCGCGTTGTCGCAGGCGTCGCGCTCGCGCTGGTAGCGAGCTTCGATGTCCCGCTGCCTGGCATCGTCCGCGGTATATGCGGAAGTGAACAGCAAGGCGGCCGCGAGTGCGGCGAAACGGAAAGGCTGGACTGCTGCCATTTCATACTCCTTCGCATGGTTGTCTGTCGCAGTGCCACGCTATTCCCGTCGCCAGGGACTTTCCATCAGGCAGATCAAAAACCGAGCAGGTTTTCCTGCGCCGGCTTGCGCCCCGGCTTGGGCGCGGGCTTCGCCACCAGTTTCTCCGCCGGGTAGCGCACGAAGAAGTCTTCTGCCTCCTCGACCGGGCAATGCAGCCAGTCGTCGTACTGCTGCGGGTCGAGAATCACCAGCATGCGCTTCTCGTCATCCGGCTTGTGGAAACGCTGCATCAGAGGATGGCCGTCGGCATTGATGGTCAGCATCGTGAACGACAGCAGCGGCAGGCCGTTGCCGCCATCGGGCTTGAATTCCCACAGCCCGGCCACGCCGAGCGGTTCGCCATCGGCATCGGCGATCTCCCAACGTTCAGCCTTGCCCGATTCGTACGAGGGCTCATAGAAGGAGCTGAGGGGGATCAGGCAGAACTGGCGGCGCTTCCATGCGTTGCGGAAGCTGGGCTTGGCGGCGACCGTTTCGGTGCGGGCGTTGTAGGTCTGGCGGGCGAGCTTCGCATCGGCCCAGGGCGGCACCATGCCGAACATTCCCGATACGCAGGCGCGGTCGCCATGCACGGCATCGACGCGCGGCACGCGGATCATCGGCGCCATGTAGCCGGGGAAGGCTTCTTCCTTGTAGCCGGAATCCGGCCCGGCGACGCCGAAGCGCTGTTGTAATTCATCCCGGGTGGAGGGGCGGTAATTGGCACACATAGAAGCATTTTAGTGCGCGATCGCGACGAATGCAGGCAGCCGGCCCGGCAAATGCTTGCTGGAAATCTTGCTGCGGCGTATCGTACGTCGATGAGGGAGAAAGCAATGAACTCCAGTTACAAGAGCCGGTCGCGGTTATGTGTATTTGGCGTCGCGCTGTGCACCGCGGTCTTGGTTCAGGCGGAAGAGACAGCGGGCGGCGATACCAAGATCTACCGCTCCTACGATGCGTCCGGCCGGCTCGTCTTTTCCGATCGTCCGCTCAACCGCAGTTCGCAGGTGTACGCGAGGTTCGACGGCACGCATCTCTGGCCGCGTGCGGGCACGGGACCGGTGTCGCTGCCGCAGCTCTCCGCGCGCCGCAAGTCGATCGAACCGATTGTGCTGCGCATCGCGCAATCGCACGGCGTAAACCCGGCGTTGCTGAGCGCGATCATAGAAGTCGAGTCCGGCTTCAATGCCAATGCGCTTTCGCCCAAGGGCGCGGTTGGGCTGATGCAGGTCATGCCGGCGACTGCGGCGCGTTATGGGCACTTCAACCTGTACTCGCCGGAACAGAACGTGGACGTAGGTGCGCGTTACCTGCGCGACCTGCTGAAAATGTTCGACGGCAATATACGGCTTGCAGTGGCCGCCTACAACGCCGGCGAGAACGCAGTGATCCGGCATGGCCGCCGCGTGCCGCCGTACCAGGAAACGATCAAGTACGTGCCGATGGTGCTGGAGCGGTATGACCGGTTCCGGGCGAACGGCATGCATTGAGCGCATCAACGGCGTTTCAACTTTGCGGCCAATGTCATGGCCTGCCGTAGAGCCGTATCCGTAGCATTTTGCAACAGACCACGAGCTGCGCCAAAGTCGAAAATGTGAGCACACGCTTGCGTGGCATAAATTGGATTTGCTCACAGTCACCTGGTCGTTCCCGAAATTTTCGGCGGCGTTTCCATTTCTTCCGGATAGGTCAAATCGGGAAAACTTGTCCTGCCAATTGTGCATGTATATTTTTGCAAGTCGGCGTGTTAGCATGCAGAAAAGTTGTCAAAAAAACAGCTATCATGGACAAGGAGGAGACCCGCATGAAAGTATTGATCACCGACACCGATGCTGCGTCCGCCACTTTCCTGCGTAATGCCGCACGGGACTGGGGCCACGAGGTTGCGCTTGCTGCCGACATGGCGGCGATCTGGGCAGTGCTGCATGAGTCCGACGATCCGCTGATCGCCATCATCGACTGCACCGCGGCAGGACTCGAGGGGCTGGACGTGTTCCGCAACATCCGTGCAACGATCAAGAACCGCAGCGTCTACCTCATCCTCCTTACTTCCCGCACCGATACCTGCTTCCTCACCGAGGCGATCGAAGCCGGGGCGAACAATTACATCACTCGCGCCACCGGCTATGCCGACCTGCGCATCTGTATCGATACCGGGCGCCGCCTGCTGGAGCTGGAGCAGGCAGTGAGCGCTCGCTCAACCCGCGATACGTTGACCGGCCTGTACAATCGCGACGCCGTGGTCGACCACCTCAACAAGGAAATGGTGCGCTGCCAGCGCGAGCGCACGCCGCTGTCCATCGTCTTCAGCGACCTCGATCGCTTGCAGCAGATCAACGACCGCAACGGCCATCTCATCGGAGACTTCGTGTTGCGTGAAGTGTCGCGCCGCGTCGGCACCACGCTGCGTTCCTACGACCATCTCGGCCGCTATGGCGGCGACGAGCTGGTCATGATCCTCCCCAAGTGCAACACCGCCGGCGCCCTCGAAGTCGCCGAGCGTGCCCGCATGGCTGTCGCCGCTTACCCGATCAAGAGCGAATCGGGCGAACTCCTGACGACCATTACCAGTGTCACTGCCACCATCAACGGCAAAAAAGATGTGCTGCCGCAGACGCTGTTGCAGATCGCCGAAACGGCGATGTATCGCGCAAAGGAA
Organism: Noviherbaspirillum sp.; assembly: GCA_035627275.1. Taxonomy (GTDB): domain Bacteria; phylum Pseudomonadota; class Gammaproteobacteria; order Burkholderiales; family Burkholderiaceae_D; genus Noviherbaspirillum. The sequence continues at coordinate 89,945 of DASPMC010000002.1, read as the reverse complement.
GAAGGCAGGAACCGGGTGGGACTGGCGAACCAGTATTGCTCGCTGCTGTAGTTTCGCAACAGGTGCCCGGTATTCGTATACCGGGAGGCCTTTGTTTATTGCGGACAGGCGCTTCGATGCGATGCAGCGGGCTACCGGCTTGCAGCAAAGATGCAGTGAAGGTGTGAATTACCGCCGCACAAGAATCGCCCGCGCGCGGCGCCAGGCGAAGATCGGCACATAATCGGTCACTTCCGCCGTCGCTTTCAGGTCCGCCATGACGTCGTCGTAAACCGGCGCAACATCCTCGATGGGCCGGCTGGTTTCATCGGCAAGTATCTCGATATACCGCTTGTGCTTGACCTCTTCGGTCGGATCAGTAGTCGGGCACATGGAAAGCATCCTTTCGTACGTCGCACTACATCAATTGCCCGGAGGACTGAGAAAGGGGAATAACCCTTTCCGGAGATCCGGCGGTCGTGAATCGATTCGATACTCGTGTGCGTATTCTAGTGAGGATTTCGATAATGTCGATGACGAGATTGATACGACGTGTCCGTCGGCCCGGTTATGCCCGGTTCTCGTTTTGCCGACAGAATAAGTAACCAACATTCGATTCCGTAGTTCCCCAGTTCATGGGATAGGCAACAAGTGTGAATTCCTGTCCAATGATTTCCTGCAAGAAAGGTAAGCCGCATCCCCTGTGTGAATGCAGCGTTCTCCGGACATCCTTGCCCATGTCCTTGCGCGCCTTGGGGCGTCTATTCGCTTCCCACACACAACAAACACCGTGGGCGAAAACAGGAGAATCGAATGGGATCCACTTGGACCTTGAAAAGATTGTTTACCGTCTCAATTGGCATCGGCGGCGTATTCGCCGTCCTCTTCATGGGAGCGCTGTACCAGGCCTGGCGTACGCAGGCGGAAGTCGCCGCAGCCAACGAGCTGCGCTATCAATCCTATCTTCTCGCCGATGAGCTGCGACAGAGCTCGGACGACCTGACCCGCCTCGCGCGCACCTATGTTGTCAGCGGCGACGCCAGGTACGAGCAGCATTACATGGACATTCTCGACATCCGCAACGGCAAGAAGCCGCGCCCGCAGCAGTACGAGCGGATCTACTGGGATTTTGTCGCTGCCGGCGAGGGCAAGCCGCGTCCCGACGGTGAGACGGTCGCGCTGAACGACTTGATGAAACACGCCGGCTTCTCCGAGCAGGAGTTCGCGAAGCTGAAAGAGGCGCAGGGCAATTCCGACGCCCTGGTCAAGACCGAAGTCATCGCGATGAACGCAGTCAAGGGGCTGTTCGACGACGGCACCGGCAAGTTCTCCAGGAAGGATGCGCCCGATATGGAGATGGCGCGCAAACTGATGCATAGCGAGGACTACCATCGCTACAAGGCCAGCATCATGAAGCCGCTCGACGAGTTCTTTGTACTGCTCGATCAACGGACCGCAAACGCGGTCGCCGCGGCAAATCAGGCGAGCAGCCGGGCCTTCACCACTGCCATTGCCATGCTGGTCCTGATGCTCGGCACCATCGGCGGCGCCTGGCTGTTCCTGTATCGCCGCATCAGCCGCCAGCTCGGCGCCGAACCGGCCGACGCGCAACTGATCGCCAACAGGATTGCCGCCGGTGACCTGGCATTTCCGATCGATGTTCGGGCAGACGACCGCTCCAGCCTGATGTTCGCCATGCGCGCCATGCGCGACAGCCTTGCCAATATCGTGAGCCAAGTGCGCAGCGGCACCGATACGATCGCTGCCGCATCGACGCAGCTCGCCAGCGGCAACATCGAATTGTCCACGCGCACCGAGGAGCAGGCGTCCTCACTTGAGGAAACCGCATCGTCGATGGAAGAGCTGACCTCGACAGTGAAACAGAACGCCGACAACGCACGCCAGGCCAATGGACTCGCTGCCTCCGCCTCCGACGTAGCGAGCCGCGGCGGCGTTGTGGTCAACGAAGTGGTGATGACAATGGAATCGATCAACGAATCGTCGCGCAAGATCGTGGACATCATCAGCGTGATCGACGGCATTGCCTTCCAGACCAATATCCTTGCGCTGAATGCCGCCGTGGAGGCCGCGCGCGCCGGGGAACAAGGCCGCGGTTTCGCCGTCGTCGCCGCCGAGGTGCGGAACCTTGCACAGCGCAGCGCGGCAGCCGCCAAGGAAATCAAGGCACTCATCGGCGACTCGGTCGAGAAGGTCGAAAGCGGATCGAAACTGGTCAACCAGGCTGGCTCGACCATGCAAGAAATCGTGGAAAGCATCAAGCGCGTGACCGACATCATGGGCGAGATCACCGCCGCCAGCGAAGAACAGACCGCCGGCATCGAACAGATCAACCAGGCGGTCACGCAGATGGATGAAGTCACACAGCAGAACTCGGCGCTGGTGGAGGAAGCGGCAGCCGCCTCGTCGGCACTGCAGGACCAGGCGAAGACCCTGGCGCAACTGGTGAGCGTCTTCCGCCTCGATGTGCAGCATGGCTCGCCAGACGATACGACCGGCCGCGCAGTCGCCAGCGTCACACCCATCGCATCGCACGCGCGCAAGCCTGCCGCCGTTTCGCATCCTGCGGACCGGCCGGCTCAGCGAGGCGTGGCCGCGGTGAACCGGAAGCGGGTCGCAGCACTGGCCACATCAGGCGACGAATGGGAAGCCTTTTGATCAACCCGGAACGAAAGGGAAATCCATGAACGATGTTCCATCTGCAGCTGCAAACGGTAACGCGGCGGCCGACACCATCAGCCGTGAATTCCTCGCATTCAAGCTCGGTAGCGAGGAATACGGCGTCGATATCCTGAAGGTGCAGGAGCTGCGCGGCTATGAACAACCGACCAGCATTGCGAACGCGCCTGACTTCATCAAGGGTGTGGTCAACCTGCGCGGCATCATCGTCCCGATCGTGGACATGCGCATCAAGTTCAACCTTGGCGCGCCGACCTACGACCAGTTTACGGTCGTCGTCATCCTCAACATCATGGGCAGGACAATAGGCATGGTGGTCGACAGCGTGTCGGACGTCACCTTGTTGTCCGCCGACCAGATCAAGCCGCCGCCGGAAATGGGCACTGCGCTCAACACCGACTACCTGATCGGCCTTGGTACCGTCGACCAGCGCATGCTGATTCTCGTCGATATCGACAGGCTGATGTCCAGCGAGGAGATCGGGCTCATCGAACGGATGGCTGCCTGACGCCAAGGTAGCGGGGACGTGATTACGATGTCATGAAAATGGCATGGAACTGCCGGAACGTCTCCGCCGCACTGACGTACAATGCAAGCCATGTCTTTCCGGGAAAATGTCCGCGCCTGGGCGCGCCGGCTGAAACGCGACGGCCTCACCCTCTGGTTCGCCTGCCGGCATCCCGGCACGCCGTTTTTGGCAAAGATGCTGTGCATGGGGATCGTCGCCTACGCACTCAGCCCGATCGACCTCATTCCCGACTTCATTCCGGTGCTCGGCTACGTGGACGAAGTGCTGCTCCTACCCGCGCTGATCTGGCTGGCGATCAGGATGGTGCCGGACGCGGTGCTTCAGGAGTGCCGCAGGCAGAGTGATGAATGGATGGTACGGGAGGGGAAAAAGCCGCGCAGCATGTGGGGCGCCGTCATCGTCGTCTGCATCTGGATCGGCATTACTTGGGCTGCCTGGAAATATCTGGCCGAGCCCGCTCTGTGACAGCCTTCTATTCGCTGCCGACCAGCACGCCGCCGAGGGATTGATTGATGCGTGTCTCGAGCAGACGCGCAAAGACCAGCAATTCCTTGTCGGCGGCAAGATCATTGAGGCAGTAGGTATCGCCCTCTTCGATCATGAGCCTGGCTTGCACGGCCAGGCGCAATATTTCTTCGCGTTTCAGGGGACGGGCTTGGAGGACCATGTCGTGCTCTTGGAGCGGATTTCGATGTGCGCCATCTTGCCAGCGCATTGCTACGTCCTCGTTACAGCGGCTATCGCAGCGCTTCCTTCAGGTAAGCCTCCAGCTTCCCGCTCGCCCTGAGCCCTTCCAGGCCCGCGTTGAATGTCCTGGTCAACTGCCGGTTCTGCGGACGCTTCCGGCCGAGCAACAGATACATCGCGTCGTGGTACAACGGCCTGGGATGGGCGGTAAGCAGCCTGGATTCCTCAGGCGTGAAACGTTCCTGCAACAGGGCATTACCCGCCACCCTGTCCATTGGAAAGAGATCGATGCGTCCGTGCAGCAGCTTGCGGAGGTTCAGTTCGTCCTTCGGCACGCTTTCCACATTGACGAGACCGGCTTTTACAGCACACTCGAACTCCTTGCCGTAGAAATAATCGTTGCTGATCCCGATGCGGTACTCCACAAGGTCGGTGATTTGCGACCAGTCGAACGGCATGGTCTTCCGGTGGAAGAACACATATTCCGCATACATGACTGGCTCGCTGAAATAGAAGTCGCGCATTCGCGCCTCGCTCTTCAGCCAGAGTGCCGTGCCGTCCCATTCGCCCGATTGCGCCAGCCTCAGCGAGCGCCGCCAGGGAAAGAAGCCGTACTGCACCCTGAGACCCTGTGCGGCGAATGCTTCGGTGATGATGCGCGATCCGATGCCGTAGTGCGGCAGGTGCTCGGAGAGGAATGGCGGCCATTCGCCGATTGCAAGCCGGACCATGCGTTCGGCACGCGCAAGAATGAACGGGGCGGACGCGAGGCAGATGACCAAGCTGCGGCGGAGGCGTTGCATGAGACAAGAGTATCGCCCTCGCATGCCAGGCTGTCATCGCATTGCAGCATGCCGTTGCAAAGATGCTGCATCGGTGCGGTGACCAATCGAGCAGCGTTCCTCGCGCTCCGGGACAAGCATGAACCCGTCGCCTTCCTGGAAGGGACCAGCGAGTGGACTTGCGAACATACAACCTGTTTCTTCGGCAACTTCAGGTGATCGTTGCCACCAAGCGATAAGGCCGCGCCGCATGCACGACAGGACTTTCTGAAAGCAACGCGGAACGTTTCCTGCGATAAGAGCCTCGAAGATTCTGACTGTTGTACTAACGAGGCTGACATGAACGCTAACTGGATTGTTTCCGCAAACGCAAGCCGTGCAAGAATCTTTTCCCAGGCGCGGCCTTCCGAGCCCTTGGAAGAAATCAACGACATGGTGAACGAGGCCGCGCGCGAGCGCATTCGAGACACAACCGAGAGAGACAAGAGAGGCCCGACGTCCGCCTCCAAGAGCGCGCACAACACCGGCGGCGCTACACCGAACAAGGCCTACGAACCGGCACAGACTCCTGACAAGCACCTGGCGGAACTCTTCGCCCGCGACATCGCCGATTACCTCCTGAAGGCCTATCAGGAAGGCCGGTACCAGCAACTCACGTTGGTGGTATCGCCGCAATTCCTGGGTGTACTGCGCACCCTTCTCGACTCGCAACTGGAATCGGCCGTGCGGCTGGAGATCAACAAGGACTACACGCACTTCAATGCGAAGCAGCTGCTTGAACAGCTGCGCACGATGAGCGCGAAGGAGTAAGGTCGACCTGACAAGGCACTATCCCGGGGATCCGTTTGCCTGAGGCGTTCAAGGTGGAATGGTTTCTCCGGGCTTCCATGTCGAAGCCAATTCCATGGCGTGCTGGAGTTCGCTGGGTGTCATGCTCGCGCCGACACTGTCCCTGTTCTGAAGCGCCATCACCGATCCATTTTTTGACGCAATCTGCAACCAAGCGTACGCCACGACGCGGCTCTTTTCGACGTGAGCGCCGTCGAGGTACAACAAGGCGAGATTTCTCTGCGCATCCGGGTTCCCCTGGGCCGCCGCCTTCTGGTACCAATAAGCGGCCTGCTTCATGTTTCGCATCACCCCGAGTCCGAGCTGGTACATCCTCGCCAGATTGTTCTGTGCCGCGGGGTCGCCGCTGTTTGCGGCTTGCTGATAGAACCTGAACGCGGCAGCATCGTACTTTGGCACGCCGCGTCCTTCTTCATACAGCACGCCAAGGTGATACTGCGCCTTCGCGTGCCCGCGCCCGGCGGCTCGCAGCAGCCAACGTGCTGCCTCGGCATCGTTCTTTCGAACACCAAGCCCTTCCAGATAGAGCAGACCCAGCGTATATTCGGCGTCGGCATAGTCCTTTGCCGCTGCTACTTGCAGCCATCGCACAGCTTCGATGCCGTCTCGAGGCACGCCTTTGCCGGCGATATACATATTTGCGACAGCAAACTGTGCGCGAACTTCGCCGGCATCTGCCGCCCGTCGAAGCCACGTCATCGCTTCACGATAGTCGATGTTGGCTTCGTCCCCAAAAGCGTAGAGCAGGCCCAGCAGCAGCTGTGCCTCGACAACGCCTTGTTCGCCTGCCTTGCGATACCACTTTGCCGCTTCGTTCTCGTCCTTCGGCACGCCGCGTCCGCCCATGTAACATTTGCCCAAGGCGAGTTGCGCAAGGTCTTCCCCTTGTTCTGCCGCCAGCCGAAACCACCGTGCGGCATCGGCGTCGTTCTGCGGGATACCCTGACCAATGGCATACATGCGCCCGAGCAGGTGCTGGGCGAACGAATCCCCCTGGTTGCCGGCGACGATCAGCCAACGGAACGCCATATTGTCGTCCGCCTGAATACCTTCTCCGTGCAGGTACATCGCGCCCAACGCGGTCGCTGCGACAGGAATGCCGGCGTCGGCTGCTAGGCGGTACATCGTGGCAGCTTGTTCCGGCTTCCGCTCGACACCGCGTCCCTCTTCGTACGCGACGCCGAGCACGAGTTGCGCATATGGGTCGCCCTGCTTGCTTGCCAAGCTGAGCCACTCGACGGCCTCGTCGCCATTTACCGGCATGCCTATGCCAAAGAAGTGCATTACGCCCAGCATCCGTTGCGCGCCCGCGTACCCCTGGTCTGCAGACCACCGGAACCACATTGCGGCGGCCGTCAAATCCTTCGGAAACGCCTTGCCGAAGTAATACGCACGACCGAGGTCGAACTGGGATTCGGCATCCCCTTCCTCCGCTTGCGCAATCAGTTCGGGCATCGGGGCTGTCACCTCGCCGGACTCCGCAGCGGAAATCACCCCGCGGACATAACCAGCCCAAGCGGGCACATGCAGCAGCAATACCCCAGCCAAGATTATTCCAGCGCAGCGCTTCATGCCCTATCCGTGTGGATCGATGAGGTGTCGAGATTAGCGCAAGGGAGCGGGAAAAAATTGACCGCGCAGGCCGTTCGTCATGACAACTGCGTTAGCTCAATGTGCGGGGACAGCTGTGGCGGCGCCGCTGCAGCCATTTCAGTCCGGCTCAGGTGAACGGCAAGGACACTTGCTATCATGGCGACACATCGACTCCTCCCGCTTGAACGTGCCACCGATCCAGATCGAATTCCGCTCCCGTCTTACCGCCCCGCCTGCCGATGTCTGGCGGTGGATCACCTCCTTTCAGGGTATCGCCACCGAAATGCGCCCTGTGATGCGCATGTCCGTCCCGCGCGGCGTCCGCCGCCTGACTGACGTCGATGTCGTCCCGGGCCAACCTCTGTTCTTCAGCTGGATTCTGCTGTTCTGTGTGCTGCCGGTCGACTGGTCGCGGCTCACGCTGCTGGAAATCGATGAAGGCCGCGGATTTGTCGAACAGTCGCCGATGGGATCGATGCGCACATGGCGGCATGAGCGGCGTATCGAAGCGGCGGAGAACGGATGCGCGCTGATCGACAGGCTCAGCTTCGAGCCGCGCTTCGCCGCGCCGCTGGTCGCGTGGTTCGTGCGCCGCTTCTTTGCGCACCGGCATGCGGTGCTGCGCAAGCACCTGGGTGCATAACGATGGCGCGCAACATCGAGATCAAGGCACGCATCGCCAGTGTGGAATCGCTCATCCCGGCCGCTACCGCCATTGCCAATCAGGGGCCGGTCGAGATCATCCAGGACGACACCTTCTTCAACTGTGAAACCGGCAGACTGAAGCTGCGCGCATTCGCGAATGGCGAGGGCGAATTGATTTTTTACCGTCGCGCCGACCAGGCCGGGCCTAAGGAATCCTTCTACGTCCGCACACCCGCGCCGGCGCCCGATTCCCTGCGCGAGACCTTGACGCTTGCGTACGGTCAGTCAGGACGGGTGCGCAAGCATCGTACGCTCTACATTATGGGCAGGACGCGCATTCATCTCGACCGCGTGGAGGGGCTTGGCGATTTCCTGGAGCTGGAGGTGGTGCTGGAAGACCATGAAGCGCCGGAAGCGGGTGTACGCGAGGCACATGCACTGATGGTGCAACTGGGCGTCAGGGAGTCGCAGCTGGTGGAGGCTGCATATGTGGACCTGTTGGCGTCCTCACGGGATTTCGAACCCCGGTTATCGCCGTGAAAGGGCGGTGTCCCTGGCCACTACTTGTTCGCCACGCCGTCGAAGCTGCGGCGGGCGATCGAGCTGAAAGTGCGGCTTCGCCACCAATCGAAGCCTGTGGAAACGGGCGTCTAGAATCCGCGCGCATTCGACGCATTCGACACTGGAAAACCCGCAAGCAATTGAACGCTTAGATGGCGGGCACGGGCTCGTAAGCGGACATTGGCGAGGACTACGTCGACTGAGGGCGAACGACCCTAACCGGCTGCACCGCTTCTCCAAAGCGTCATCATTCTTTATCTACGACCTTTTCCACCACTCCGCACGCGATCCTTGCGCCGGAATCGCCCGTCGCCAGTGTCGTCTCGTCCGGCGCGGCAACATACCTTGTCGGGATATTGGCGTAGTTGTCTGGGCTCGCATGGATGATGATTGCGCTGCCGTCCGCATCGAAGAGATCAGCGACCGCAAAGCGATCGGTGTTGAACTTCGCATTTGCCGTACCGTCGGCATTTACCAGCAATACGGGAAAGTCACCGCTGTGATCTTTATGCGTATGTCCATCCACATCGAAGTGACCACCGGCCGTGGTGAAAGGCGGGGTGCAAACGCCGACTGCATGCACATGGAACCCGTGAAAGCCGGGCGGGAGGTCATGGACGTGTGCGTGGACGGCCACATTACCGCTTCCTTCCTGAGTGAGCCTCACTTTTCCAACCTGGTTTCCGGTCGTGTTGTAAAGCTTCACGTCTGCCTTAAGATTCCATGCCCTTGCGGGAACAATCAGCACCGCGAGCGAGACGGCCAGTATCAATGTTGTACCTGTCCGGATCCGCAAGTCTCGACGAAAAGTTGCCAGAGCGTGATAGAGCTTCATTTGGGTATTCTCCTTTTCTTTGGTTGCCAAACGGTAGTCATTCTCAGTCATGCTGTATCTGAGACTAACCGACGAATCAGATGGAGAAGCGGTGTTCGCTACGCCGCACAGTTGGCGGCGCTCGTGAAAGCCGCTTTGATCTTAATGAAGCTGCCGGCTTATGCGGTTGATAAAGATCTATGAAATACAGAAGACGAACGCTACCGCCACTGGCAATAATCGGCATATTCTTCGACAGAAAAGTTGCCGACGCAGTATCGAGTTCACGGGAAAATTGAACAGCCGCTTGTGGTCGAATTCGAGGCCGCGTGAGATGCCGTAGAGGTGCAGTTCGAGCTGGTCGTGGATCTCGGTCCCGGTCGAGAGCATGGTGCGGATGCGGCCTTGCGGTGCTCGGCGTCCGTTCATACGCGTGCGGTCTCGGACCATATGCGGGGCGCTCTAGAGGGTGCTATGAACTAGGGAAGGGGGCGCGCCCCCTTCCCTAGTTCATAACACCCTCTACCGAGTGCGGCGCGCGAGTGCCTTCTCGTAAGCGGCCTGCAGTTCGCCAAATACCGAGCGCGCCGGACGCCGTGCGCCCAGATGCAGGTGCCGCAACTCATCCATGAAGGCGCTCCAAAGTGCAGGGCCGCCCTTTTCCAGCAGTTCCGCGCGCACCGACAATTCCTTGCTCGGATGCGTATGCCGACGGCCCCAGGCGGCCATGTGCACGAGCAGAGGTAGAAGCTGGATGGCCGCTTCCGTGAGGTTGTAAATCCCCTTCTGTCGGTGATTCGGATCCGGAGATCGCGTCAGCAGGCCTGTCTCGGTCAAGTGCTTCAGCCGGGCTGCGAGGATGTTCGATGCGATGCCTTCCTCGCTTTGCTCGAGCAGCTCGCCATAGCTGCGCCTGTTGCCGAACATGACGTCGCGGATGACGATCAGGCTCCAGCGGTCGCCGAGCTGTTCGAGCGTCAGGTTGATCGGGCAGCCCGATCGTCTTGTCTGCGGCACGGCCGTTCTCCTTGGATTACCACTTGCATTATGCAAGTGGTAGGCGTATTGTTCAACCACTTGCAATTCAAAAGTGGTTAAAAAACAGGAGATCCTGCAATGTCGCTAGTGCTCTACGGCCATCCCTTCTCCTCGTACACGCAGAAAGTGCTCATTGCGATGTATGAGAACGGCACACCCTTCGAATTCCGCTGTCTCGGGCCGGATACACCGCAGCACGCGGAAGAGTGGCTGCGGCGCTGGCCGCTGCGGAAGTTTCCGCTACTAGTGGACAAGGAGCGCAACATCGTCGAGACCAGCATCATCATCGAGTATCTGCAGCTCATGCATCCTGGCCCGGTCCGCCTGCTGCCCGAGGACCCGATGGCCGCGCTGGAAGTGCGTTTTCTCGACCGCTTCTTTGACCTGCATGTAATGAGTCCGGTACAGCACGCGGTAAACGGTGCGTTGACTGGCGACCCGGAGAAGCGTCAGGAAGGTTTGGCGTTTGCCAGGGAAAAACTGGATCTCGCGTACGCGTGGCTGGAAGGGCAGATCGTTAGCCGGACCTGGGCTGCTGGCGCGGACTTTACACTGGCGGACTGCGCGGCCGCACCCTCCCTGTTCTATGCGGATTGGATACATCCGATTCCCGAATCGTTTCCCGTACTGCGTGCCTACCGCGCACGGTTGCTTAGCCGTCCGGCCTTCGCCCGGGCGGTGGAAGAGGCGCGGCCTTATCGGCAGCTCTTCCCACTGGGAGCGCCGGATCGAGACTAATGAGATGCGAACGACTTGTAAAGCAGGTCGGAAAACGTCTGTGCCGGCACCGCTTTGCTGTAATAAAAGCCCTGCGCGGCACGACAGCCATGCGCCAGTAGAAAGCTCGCTTGTTCCCGCGTTTCCACCCCTTCCGCCAGAACCCCCAGCTCCAGGCTGTGTGCCATGGCAATAATGGCTGTGATGAGTGCAGTGTGATTTCGATCGGTGCCGATGTCGCGTACGAATGACTGATCGATCTTGAGCGCATGCACCGGGAAGCGCTGGAGATAAGCGAGACTCGAGTAGCCGGTGCCGAAATCGTCCAGCGACAGTTGAACACCCATGCCGCGCAGCCTGTTCAGGGTGGATAGATTGAACTCGCTACGCTGCAAAAAGAGGCTTTCGGTAATTTCCAGCTCGAGGGCGTCTGCCGGGAGGCCGGCATCGTCAAGAATGTGTTCGACCATGATGCAAAAGTCGGGCGGTTCGAGCTGGCGCGGCGACAGATTGACGGCGATCTTCAAATCCGGATGGCCCGTGTCGCGCCAGATCTTCAGTTGCCGGCAGGCCTGGCGCAAGGTCCACTCGCCGATCGGCACGATGAGGCCGGATTCTTCCGCGTTGGCGATGAAGGAACCGCACGGGATCGCTTCTCCACCCGGTTGCCGCCAGCGCAACAGCGCTTCCGCCGCATAGATGCGTCCGCTTTCCATGTCGACCTGTGGTTGGTAATGCAATACCAGTTCATCGTGGGACAGCGCGCGGCGCAGGCGTTTTCCCACTTCGAGGCGCTGTTGCGCCGTGCGATTCAACGCTGCGGTAAAGAACTGGAATTTGCCGCGGCCCATTTCCTTGGCATGGTACATGGCGGTATCCGCCGTACGCATCAAGGTTTCCACGTCGGTGCCGTCTTCGGGGTAGAGGCTGATACCGATGCTGCCGCTGATGTGCAGTTCATGTCCATCGACAATGAAGGGCTGTGCCAGTGCATGCAGCGCCTCTTTCGCCACCCGCTCGACGTCGCTGCTGTCCGTCACTACGGGGAGGGTGATGACAAACTCGTCACCGCCCAGCCGCGCCACGCTGTCCCCTTCACGCAGGCATTTCTGCAAACGGGCGGCTGTCATCTGCAGCACGACATCGCCGATCTGGTGGCCAAGCGAGTCGTTGATGTACTTGAACAGGTCGAGGTCGATAAACAGGATGGCCACGCGATTCTTGTTACGGTGCGCATAAGACATCGCCTGATTCAGCCGGTCTTGCAGCAGGACACGATTCGGCAGCCCGGTCAACGCATCGTGGTTCGCCATATGAAGCATCTGTTCTTCTGCGCGCTTGCGCTCGGTCAGGTCCAGGATGAAACTCACTCCAAGGTTGCGCGCTCCCTCCAGCATGGCCGCGGCGGTAAGGACCGGCACCCGGCTGCCATCCTTGCGGATCAGTTCCTTTTCAAATGGCTTGCAGACACCTGTCCTTCCGAGCTCCGCCATGGCGCTCTCGCTGGCACGGCGCCATTCCGGCGGCGTCAAGGCTGCCCAGCGGATTTTTCCTTCCGAAAGATCCTGCCGGCTGTATCCGATGATGGACAGGGCGGCATCGTTGGCGCTGGTGACACCGTCATTGAGGTCATAAAACAAGATGCCGACGATGTTCGACTCGAACAGTCTTCGGATTTTCGCTTCGCGTTCCTGCAGGTCGGCATACAGGTGGGCATTCTCGAGCGAAATCGCAGCCTGGGACGCAAGCAGCTGCAGCGCTGCCACACATTCGGGGGCGAACGCGTGGGTAATGAGACTGCTCTCGAGATAAAGCATCCCGGTCAAGGCTTCTTGCCGCAGGATGGGCAGGCACAATACCGACTTCGGTTGCTTCCTGGAGAAGTACGGATCTTCTGAAAACGGGTTGTTTTGTGCCACATCGGATAAGGACACCTGCTCCCGCGTGCGCCGGACATAATTGACGATCGAGGCGGGTAATGGCGCTGCTAGCGACGATCCCTCAGGGCGTTGCTGCACCTGTATGACTTTCTGGTCGACGCTGGCGTCTGCAGCCACCATCAATTCGTCGTTGCGGACGAGAAGCAGATAACTGGTCTGCGCACCGGCAGCCTCCAGCACGATACGCATCAAGGTATCGACCAGTTCATCCAGCACGATCCGGCTCGAAATGGCTTGCGACGCCTTGGCGATCGATAGCAGGTCCAGACGCGAAGCGTCGCGCCCTGACATGGCTGAAGTCAGCGCTGCCTGGGCACGCAATTGGGGATGGGCTGTGTCGAGCTGCTCCACCTTGCCGTCTGCCCCCCAACGCGCATAGGCGGCGCGCGCCTCGCGCAAGTAGGTGTCGGCAATGAGCGTGAAGCCACGCGCCCGATAGAATGCCGATGCAAGCTCGAATCCGATTGCACAATCCTGGATGAAGCCATTTTCGGCAGCGGAGCGAATCGCCTGTTCGTACAGGCGCTCGGCATCGGTATGCCGTCCTTCGATGCGGGCGAGTTCTGCATCCAGCAGTGCATGGCGGTGAAGGAAATTTTTCGGGTAGGCGTTGGCCCACAACTTGTGCCTGTCCAGCTCCTCCGCAAGCAGGTCGGCAAATTCGCGTTGCTGTGCATCGGACACCTTGGGATACAGTGCCGTCAAAGTCAGTGCGTGGAAAAAATGACGCACCGAATCAAACAGGATCAGGCAAATACCCTTGTGTGTATGCCGCGTTGACTCTTTTGCCGATGCAAGTGCGCCGGCATAGTCGCCATAAATGAAGGCCGACACCTGTTTGGCGAGATGGGAGCTTTGAAGGCCGAAACCGAAGCTCGCTTTCTCGAGCACGGCCAGGCATGCGGCCTCATCGAAGTCGTCCCCATCCGTACCCGCTGGCGATCGCCTTCTGCCCTTCAGTTCGGCCACCAACTGCTGCTCGAAACGGATCGTCCGGTACACCAGATCGTTGTGGCTGTCGCGGGCAAAGTCGCCGTTTATGCGCGTCATCCGCTCTACCTCGTCGAGTGGCTTCCCTTCCTGCAGGATTGCCCAGAAATCGGCCATGGCGACATAGTTGGCGTACGCCAGGTCGCCGACATCGAGGCTGGCGGACACGGCCTGCCGCATCATTGGCCCGATCTCTGCGACGGTACGATCGAAGTGAGCAAATGTGACGGCATGCGTCGCAATCACCTGCCCCTTGCGCCGGTGTACACCGAGTTCCTCGTTCAGCCGGAATGCCATATCGGAAAATGCGAGGGCGGACGCGATGTCGCGGTGACGCGATATCAGCAGGATGCCGTAGGCGCTGTAGGCAAAACAGGAGTCCTCGGTATGTCCGCAATACAGGGAAAGCCTGACCGCCTTTGCGATGATGAGAGAAAAGTAGTCCGGCTCGATCATGTACGAGAACGGTATCGCCTCCACCAGCAGGGCAATCGCGGCCGCCTTGTCGCCATCGGGCAGTTGCAGGGAATTGGCGACGCCGGCAATGCTGCGCCCCTCCAGATAGCGGGAAATAACGCTCATCTCGGCTTCGACTGCCGCCTCGATCTCCGCATCGGTCGTGGGAAAGACCACCTCGAACAGGCGCACTCCCTTTATCATGCTGCCCACTGCTTCCTCGAGACGCCCGGCCATCCCGTAGAGCGCAATCCGCAGAAGGTAGACACGCGCGGCGTCCCGGGGCGACCGGGCATGGGCGAGTATCGTGTCGGCAAGCTCGGCTGCGCGCTGGAAATTCCCGGTCAGATATTCGCACTCCGACAGTGCCAGGCTAAGCTCGAGGGCATCCTCATATTGCACATCCCAGGCATCCGAAGGCAACAAGGCCATTGCCCGGTCCAGAAAGCTGCGCGCCGAGGCCAGGGCGGCTGCCGACTTCGCCTTCATCCCCGCCAGGACATTGAGGCGGTATAGCAATGTCCTTTCTTCCGCATCGACGATGGCGGCGGCGCCGCGATTGAGCTGGTCCACGATGGAAAACACCGATTCCTCGATCTGCGCAGGTGTTTTCCCAGCCATCAGCAGCCGGCCGATCCTTGCATGCAGCGTCGCACGCGCGGGTGCCGGTATCGACATATAGGCCGCCTCCTGCACGCGATCGTGCGGAAACCGGACCATTCCTTTGCCATGCAATATCAGACCGGCACGTGCAGCAACCGAAAGCGCGGCGCGGGTATCCGCTTCCCGCCGGTCCGACAGCTTCAACAGGGTGGCTTCCTCTGCGTCCGAGCCGAGACAGGCGAGCAGTTGCAGCATGGACCGGACGGCGTCGGGGAGCCGTGCCAGCTTTTCGACCATCAGCTCGGCCACATTGTCGGTGTAGCCCTTGGCTTCGATCCCAGCGAGATCCCAGCGCCAGGTCCGGGCACCGGCATCGAATGTGAGCAGGCCTTCTTCAACCAGGGCGGTAAGGAACTGCGTCATAAAGAACGGATTCCCGCCTGTCTTCTGGTAGACCAGGCGGACCAGGGCGGACGCCGCGCCGCACTCGCAATGCAGCATCTGGTCCATGAGGGTGCCGAGCGCCTCTTCAGGCAATGGTCCCAGTGAAATCTCGGTAACGGTCGCGCCTGCCTGGCGCATCTCGTCCAAGGCGAGCGCCAGCGGGTGCCCGGGGATGACATCGGTATCCCGGTATGCCCCGACCAGCATCAAGAAGTTCTTGCCGGGCGCAGTCACAAGTTCATTGACCAGCCGTAAGCTGGCAGCATCGGCCCATTGCATGTTGTCGAGAAACAGCGTCAGCGGATGCGACTCTTGCGCAAACACGCCGATAAATTTCTGGAACACCAGGCGGAACCGATTCTGCGTCTCGGCCGGGAGAAGACGGGGCAGCGGCGGCTGGGGTCCGATGATCAGTTCCAGCTGGGGCAGGACATCGATGATCAACTGGCCATTGACGCCGACTGCGGCCTGGATCTGCTGGCGCCAGAGACCGATCTTTTCTTCGCTCTCTGCAAGGATGGCCCGCACCAGTTCGAGGAAAGCCTGCGTGACTGTGCTGTAGGGAATGTCGCGCTGGTACTGATCGAATTTTCCCGCAATGAAAAGCCCGCCCCGCTCCTTGACCGGCTGACGCATTTCCTGCACCAGAGCCGACTTGCCGATGCCGGCGCTCCCTGTCACCAAGGTCAGTGTCGCACGCTGCGATGTTGCCATCGCATCATAGTGTTCCAGCAGTTGCTTGAGCTCCGGCTCGCGGTCGACGAATTTCCCGGGGGCCTGCAAATGCTCGTCCATGTCCTGCACGCCGATGGCGAAAGGCGCGATCGCACCATCGGCCTCCCATTGCGACAAGCATCGTTCGAGGTCGGCTTGCAAGCCATGTGCGCTTTGATAGCGGTCTTCCGGCATTTTTTCCAGCAGCTTGAGCACGATGGCGGAGAGAACCTGCGGAATCGTCGAATCGATTTCCGATGGCGGGCGGGGCAAGCTGGCAAGATGACAGTGCGCCCATTCAAGCGCGTCGTTTCCCTGGCACGGAAGCTGTCCGGTCAACATCCGGTACAGCATCACGCCGAGCGAGTAAAAATCGGTCCGGTAATCGACGGCGCGGTTCATGCGCCCGGTTTGTTCGGGTGAAATATAGGCCCAGTTGCCAATCAGCTGGCTATCCTGGTCTTCCTGCGAGGACGGCGCTACGGTCGCCCGGCTCAGGTCGAGCAGGCAGATTTCATCTCCCGGCAACAACATCATGTTGGCGGGGCGAAAATCACCGTGAACAATGCGCGCGGAATGCAAAGCGCCAAGAATGCGGGCCAGTTGCAAGCCCAGGCGCAGGCAACGTGCCAGATCGAGTTTGTGCCGGGTCAGGACATTTTCTAACGGCTCACCTTCGAATGGATTCAACACCATCATCAGGCTGCCCGGCTCATCGACCAGCGTGGCGGGTTTGAGCACGCCTGGAATCTCCAATGTAGCCAGGATGGCATACTCGCGCCGGAAGCGGGCTGCATGTGCAGGCGTATCTTCGGATTTGGCGATTTTCAACATGACGGGCAGGCCATCTTCGACCTGCCGGCCCCGATGCAGATGCGAGCCTCCAGTCGTGCCAACCCAGTCAAGGATTTGGTAGTGTGCCATGATGGCTTGTCTTCAGCCCCTTCGATCACCTCTCCGGGGAATTCCCCAGGGGGCACAATTGCTGCCTTGACAGGGGCATTCAAAAGGCAAGCATATCGAAGCCAATTCTGTAGCCGACTACAAATTAAATCGCTTGCCGTTGAACAAGCAGAGGTCTTTCAACATGCAGACGCTCTGGCTTCGCGACAGATAGGGCAGCCGCATTTTCAATTCCATGTTGAAACCTCAACCCGAACTGGTTGACGGCAAGAGACATGATGCATCTTATGACCATATAGAACGTCGTACAAGCAAGGTGTTCCCGACGTTCTGTGTCGGCTGAACTAGAGCGATTTGCGGGTCAGTTTAGGGGGCGCGCAGCCCCGAGAACCGGCCGAATGCAAGGCGCAGCGAAGGAGGGCTCGGCGCCCCCCCGCACTGCATCCCTTCTCGACCGAACGCGCCCCCTAAACTGACCCGCAAATCGCTCTAGGGTTGCGTGCATGCGCTGATGACGAAATAGGGCGTCAGGACGTTGCAGCTGGTGGAGCCTGCGTAGTAGACCTGTCGGTGGATCAGTGGTGGATCAGTTGGCGTCCCCACGGGGATTCGAACCCCGGTACTCACCGTGAAAGGGTGATGTCCTAGGCCTCTAGACGATGGGGACGTAGAAGAGGCACGAGTGGTGCAGAGGGCGCGTACTTTACCGCAAAATTTCGCCGGTGCCTAGAGGGAATAAAAAATTCTCCTCGTTACGCCGCCTCCAACTCCTCATACAAGGCCAGGTATTCCTGGCTCAGCTTGTGCCGTGCATCCAGGTGGATCATCGGCAGTCCGCGGTCATGCGACTCGCGAATCTTGATCGAGCTGGAGATCTTGCTGCCCAGGACCGGCAATCCTTCCGCCAGCAATTCATCCACCATCCGCTGCGGCAGGCTCGCCCGCGCCTGGAACTGGTTCACCACGATGCCTTCGATCTGCAGCTGTGGATTGTGGTCCGCGCGGATTTCGTTCACGTTGTTCATCAGCGCGTAGAGCGCCTGGCGCGAGAAGTCGTCGCAGTCGAACGGGATCAGGCAGCTGTCGGCCGCGATCAGCGCCGACTGCGTGAAGATGTTGTAGGCCGGCGGTGTGTCGAGGAAGATTTCGTCGTACTCCTTCGCCAGCTCGTTGAGCATGTCGCGCAGCTTGTAGATCTTGTGGCGCGATTCGAGCTTGGACTGCAGCTCGCCGATCTCGGGATGCGACGGCACCAGGAACAGGTTCTCGAACGGCGTCGCATGCACGAAGCTGTTGGCCGGTTTCGGGTAGATGATGAAGGCCAGCGTCTGCTCGAAATAGTCGGCCAGCGTGGGCGTTGCGTCTTTCGTCGCGTCGCCCAGCAGGTAGCGGCTGGAGTTGCACTGCGGGTCGAGGTCGATCAGCAATGTCTTCTTGCCATGACGCGCTGCAATAGCGGCGAGATTAACCGCAATCGTCGATTTTCCGACGCCGCCTTTCTGATTGAAAATGACCCGCTTCATCGATTTTCCATGTGGTGATTGAGTGCGCGGGAATCATAGCATTTGCTGCGATGCAGCAGGTGGTGTTTTTGCAGTTTGCGGTGTGGCTTTGCGGCGACATGGCACTCAAAACGGAAGCCGGCAGAGACACTGTGCCGATCTCGTCATGAAACCGCAGGAGGCGAGCCAAGACGCCTCGCGCAAGCCGGCCTACCATGGCGCCATGAAAAAGATCTCAGTCATTGATTCCCATACCGGCGGTGAACCGACCCGCCTGATCGTTTCCGGCGGCCCCGACCTGGGTTTCGGGTCGCTGTCGCAACGGCTCCAGCGCTTCCGGGATACCCACGACCGCATCCGGTCGGCAGTGGTGTGCGAGCCGCGCGGTTCGGACGTCGTGGTCGGCGCCCTGCTCTGCACGCCGGACGATCCATCCTGCAGCGCGGGCGTGATTTTCTTCAACAATGTTGGCTTCCTCGGCATGTGCGGCCACGGGACGATCGGCCTGGTTGCCTCCCTCGCCTACCTTGGCCGCATCGAGACAGGCTTCCACCGCATCGAGACGCCGGTTGGCATCGTGAATACCGAATTGCATGCGGATGGAAGCGTCACCGTGCACAACGTCCCCGCGTATCGCTCGAGGCACCGCGTCGCGGTCGAAGTGGAAGGCTATGGCCTCGTCGAGGGCGACGTGGCTTGGGGAGGCAACTGGTTCTTCCTTGTCGAGCACCACGGCCAGCGGCTGGCTATCGACAATGTAGCTCAACTGACGACGTTCTCCTCCCGTATCAAACGGGCGTTGGAAGCAGCCGGCATTACCGGGGACGACGGCGCGCCGATCGACCATATTGAACTCTTCGGGGCGCCCGCCGACCCGTCCAACGACAGCCGCAGCTTCGTCCTCTGTCCGGGCAATGCCTACGACCGCTCGCCCTGCGGAACCGGCACCAGCGCCAAGCTTGCCTGCCTCGCGGCCGACGGCAAGCTGCGTCCCGGGGAAACCTGGCGTCAGGAAAGCATCATCGGCAGCGTGTTCGAAGCTTCCTACCGCCCCGACGACAAAGCGCCGGACCGGATCCTGCCATCGATACGCGGCCGCGCGTTCGTGAATGCGGAAGCCGCGCTGTTGCTGGATGAACGCGATCCATTCATCTGGGGCATCCGTTGAAGCGTGCGGATGCCGACATCGCCATCGTCGGGGCCGGCATCATCGGTGCGGCTTGCGCGGATGCCCTGACTGCGTGCGGACTCCGCGTCACGGTCGTCGAGTGCGAAGCCATCGGCAGCGGCGCGACTGCCGCCGGCATGGGGCACTTGGTCGTGATGGATGACAACCCTGCAGAACTTGCACTGACACGCTACTCGCTGGCACTCTGGCGCACCCTCACCGCGAGGGGCACCGAACGGCACGAGTACCGCAACTGCGGAACTCTCTGGATCGCCGCCGACGAGGAGGAATGGGAAGCCGCGCGCAGCAAGCAGCAAACGCTGCAGTCGCAGGACATCGCCTCCGAGATGCTGGACGCCAGCGCCCTGTATGCCGCCGAGCCGCATTTGCGGCCAGGACTGGCCGGCGCGCTGCGCGTACCGGGCGATGGCATCGTGTACCCGCCGAAGACGGCGCGCTTCCTGCTGGAACAAGCCTCCGCGCGCGGCGCACGGCTCGTCTCCGCACGGGCATCGGCCATCCATGAAGACGGCGTCCTGCTGGAGGATGGCAGCGTGGCGCACGCACGCATCGTCCTCGTCGCCAACGGAGCGGCGGCCCTGTCCCTGTGCCCCGAACTTCCGATGCGCCCCAAGAAAGGACACCTCGTCATCACCGACCGCTATCCCGGCATGGTGCGTCACCAATTGGTCGAACTCGGTTACATCAAGAGCGCCCATGCCGGCGAAGGCGACTCGGTCGCATTCAACGTGCAGCCCCGGCCGACCGGGCAGTTGCTGATCGGCTCTTCGCGCCAGTTCGGCGCGATGGGCAAGGCAGTGAATATGCATATCGTATCGCGGATGCTGGCGCACGCCGCGGAATTCATGCCGATGCTCGCGCAACTCAACGCCCTGCGCTGCTGGACAGGGTTCCGGGCAGCCAGCAGCGACGGTCTTCCGCTCATCGGTCCGCATCCCGGGCGCAGCAACGTCTGGCTCGCGACCGGGCATGAAGGGCTGGGCATCACCACATCACTCGCCACTGCCGCACTGATCGCCGCACAGCTCACCGGCACGCAAACGGCGATCCCGATCGAGCCATACCTGCCCTCCCGTTTCCCCGAACTCGCGCAAGCCCATGGATAACACCGTCTCCCTGACTATCGACGGTCGCGTCGTCACCGTATCCGCCGGCATCACGGTTGCGGCGGCACTGGCCGTGCATGGAGCAGGACTGACTCGTCGCTCGGTCGGCGGCATGTTGCGCGGCCCTGTGTGCGGGATGGGCATCTGTCAGGAATGCCGGGTGACCATCGACGGTTGTTCTCATCGGCTGGCGTGCCAGACCTTGTGCGCGGAAGGAATGCAAGTGGAAACGTCGAAGCATGGAGAAGGAAATTGAAACGCGAGGTTGATATACTCATAGTCGGGGCCGGTCCCGCCGGTCTTGCAGCCGCGCATGAGGCAGCAGGCAGTGGCGCGCATGTCGCCATCATCGACGACAACCCTCGGGCCGGGGGACAGATCTGGCGCGGCGGGCCGGAGAAAAGTCCAGACGCAAGGGCACGCTCGCTGTGGGCCGCCCTGCATGCAATGCCCAATGTGCATTTCCATCAGCAATGCCGCGTGGTGATGCCGCTCGGCGAGCGCATGCTCCTTGCAGAATCCACCGGACAGGCCCTGACCTTCCACTACGACAGCTTGATCCTCGCGACAGGCGCCCGCGAGCTGCTTCTGCCGTTTCCCGGTTGGACACTCCCCGGTGTCACTGGTGCGGGTGGATTGCAGGCACTGGCCAAGGGAGGCTATCCCCTTGTAGGAAAGCGTGTAGTCGTTGCAGGTTCTGGTCCATTGCTGCTCGCCGTTGCAGCTACGCTCATCGACAAGGGGGCGCGTGTCGAAGCCATCGTCGAGCAGGCGCAGCATCGTCGTCTCGCGCGCTTCGCCCTGTCCCTTTTCGCCACGCCGTCGAAGCTGCGGCAGGCGATCGAGCTGAAGGCGCGCCTTCGCCACGGCCCTTACTACGCGAACAGCTACCCGATCGAAGCGTTTGGAAACGGGTGTCTCGAATCCGTGCGCATTCGACGCGGGCGCTCCGTATCCGAGCTCCCCTGCGACCACCTCGCCTGCGGTTTCGGTCTGCTACCTAACATCGAATTGGCCAGCGCCTTCGGATGCACGATCGAAAGCGGTGCCGTGGCGGTCGATCATTGCCAGCGGACGTCAGTGCCGCGAGTCTACTGCGCCGGGGAAGGCACGGGTGTAGGTGGCGTCGACCTTGCGCTGGTCGAAGGGCGGATCGCGGGGCTCGCCGCTACGGGCCGGGTGCCGGAAGCGGAAGGACTCTTCGCCGAGCGCACGCGGTGGCAGGCGTTCGCGCGGCGCCTTGCATGTGCATTCGCCTTGCGTCCCGAGTTGCGCAACCTGTCCGGACCAGACACTCTGGTATGCCGCTGCGAGGATGTGTCGCATGGCGAGCTCGCGCAGCATGCGAGCTGGCGCAGCGCGAAGCTCCACACGCGCTGCGGGATGGGGCCATGTCAAGGTCGTGTGTGCGGCGGCGCGACGGGTTTTCTCTATGGATGGACGCAGGATTCTGTGAGGACGCCGGTCATTCCAGCGCGGATTTCGAGTCTGATTTCCGCTGATGATAATGGCTAAAGAGAAGTCATCGGTGAAAGCCCGCTTCTGACCGAATTCGGAAGACCTGATCTTTACCTCAGACGACTGCTATCGACCAGGTTCCGCACTACCACGCTACATCAGTTCCCTGGCGTCGCGACTCATAGGGACGGCCGGACGTCTACAAAACTGGCGAGTTGTGATGTCAACCTACAGGAGACGGTGACAATGGATGGCGTACTGAACAACACCATCCATTGCCGAGTTTTATGGAAGGGGGACAAGCGATCGTATTGCGCCAACTCGGCCTGGCGGGGCTATTGCCTGTTGGAACGGATTTCTTGCTACGTGAAGTCATGTTGCGCTATCTCACAGGCTGGCGCTGTTGTCGCTCCCATCAACGGTGAACATTGAAAGAGGATTTCCTATACTGATTTCCCGTAGGCGCCGATGAAGCCGACGGCATGTCATTGCCGATCCGGCAGTCGGTCATGATGAACGTTGTTCCGCACAGGCGCCTGCATCGGCGTCCCGTTGAAAGGAACTATCGTGATCATACGTACTTACCGTCGGCCAGCTCTGCTGTTGGCATTTCTTCTTGCAATGCTTACTACAGCGGTCCACGCTGGTCCGAACGACGCGCCATTTCGCGCGACCCTGACCGTGCAGGAAACGATTGCGGAGGATGCTTCCTGCCCTTCGGGGCTTGGCGGAACGCTGATCGGTTCCGGAACGGCGACACATCTCGGCGCTGTCACGATTAGCTCCAGGCATTGTGCGACGCCCACGGGCCGCGGGTCAGTGGCGATCAGCCCGGGCGTGATCACGGTCACCGCCGCCAACGGAGACCTCCTGATCGCCGACTTCATGGGCACGATCTCCCCGTTTCCAGGCGACCTTCAAACGAACACATTCGTAGGCAGCTTTTTGATCACCGGCGGTACCGGGCGGTTTGCAAACGCGGAAGGCGACGGCTTATTGTCAGGTGCTCTTTCTGGCAGCCTGTTGACCCGCGTCTTCAAGGGAGCCTTGACCGCTGAAGGCCGGATTGGCTACTAAGGATTTCGCACGACACTGTCCTAGCAGTTCGTCACGTTTTGATTTTCGGATTGCGCTTGCTTGCGGGGGAGTAGGTTGAATTTTCAGATCTCGTACCCCGTCGTTCCACTCGGCGTGCCCCCGCTGAGGCGGGAACCCATAAGCCGGTCGAAGGAACGAATTCACTATGGGTTCCCGCCTCCGCCGGAACGACGGGGGAAGCGTTGTCGGCCTGCCACCGTATCAGCCCGCAAGACGACGCAACCAGAAAATCGAAACGTGACGGACCACTAGTTAAATGAAGTGCGACTGAGTTCGTTTCAGGTCATCTGTAAGCAGATGGGCTTAGGTATGCGTTTCCAAAACTGTTGATTACCGCCGATCTACTGCTCCCCGTGCAGCATCCCCCGATACTCCGTCGGCGTCACCCCCACCGTCGCCTTGAACTGCCGACTGAACGCGCTGTGGTCATGGTAACCGCAAGCGATAGCGACATCGGTGATGCTGCTGTCCCCGGCCAGCATCCTCGTGGCCGCTTCAAGCCGCGCCTTGACCAGCATCTGGCGCGGACTCAGGTAAAAGATCTTCTTGAAGTAGCGTTCGATCTGCGACACCGACAGGCTGGCCAGCGAGGCGAGCTGTGTGATCTGCACCTGCTGGTCGTAGTTTTCCTGGATGAAGTGCGCCGCGGCGGCGATGCGCTGGTAGACCGGATGCTTCTTGTCCGGCATGGCGAGGTCGCGTGAGATGCCGGCCAGGCCGATGATCCTGCCGCTGGCGTCGCGCAGCGGAATCTTGTGCGTCAGACACCAGCCGGGATCGCGGTTCGGATAGAGGTGCAGTTCGAGCTGGTCGTGGATCTCGGTCCCGGTCGAGAGCACGGCGCGGTCCTGCGCCAGGTAATTGGTGCCGAAACGGCTGGCAAAGACTTGCGTGGTATCGCGCCCGAGCAGCGCCGACTTCTCGCGCAGGCCGCAGCGCGCGACCAGCGTCTTGTTGACCAGCACATAACGCGCCTGCTCATCCTTGACGAAGAAGACGACGTCCGGCAACGCGTCGAACAGCGGTTCCGCGAAAAAGAGGTCGGGCGGCAGCGCGCGCAGCAACTGCTGCGCGCTGCCGTTTTCGGAAGGAGATGGACGGCTGCCGGGCTGCATGGCTTCCCCGTGGTGGTTGACACTGCCCGCCTGGGCGAGCCAATGGCCCATGATGCGTCCCATAGACGGTGCCTTACTTTATCACGGCGATCGCTTCGCGCTTCGGGCCGTGGAAGGTGTAGATCGTCATGGCCGGCGCCTTCAGGTCTCCCTTGCCGTCGAACTCGATCTTGCCGGTCACGCCGCTGTGGCTGATGCGCTTGAGTTCGGGCAGGTAAGCCTTCGGATCGAAGGAATCCGCCTTCTTCATCGCACCGGCCATGAGCATCATGGCATCGTAGGCATAGGGCGAGTACACCTGCACGTCGGCGCCGAAGCGGGCCTTGAAGCGGTCGCGGAAGGTGACGCCGCCGGGCATCTCGGTCAGCGCGACGCCGGACTCCGAACAGTACAGATCCTTCGTGCCGATCGCATCGCCGGCCAGCTTGACCATCTCCGGGCTGCAGATGCCGTCGGCGCCGAATAGCGGTGTCTTCATGCCGAGTTCCTTCATCTGGCGCATCATCGGACCGCCCTGTGCATCCATCCCGCCGTAGAAAATGCCGTCGACCTTGCTGCCCTTGACCGCCGTCAGGATGGCGCGGAAGTCCGACGCCTGGTTGTTGGTGTACTGGCGCGTCACGATCTCGCCACCCGCTTCCTTCGCCGCCTTGATGAACTCGTCGGCAACTCCCTGTCCATAGGCGGTGCGGTCGTCGATGACTGCGAAGCGCTTGAGCTTCAACGTGTTGACGGCGAAGCGGCCGATGTTGCCGCCGAGCTGGTCATCGGTCGGCACCACGCGGAATGCGCTGCCGAACCCCTGCCGCGTGTACTTGGGATTGGTCGCCGCCGGCGAGATCTGGGGGATGCCGGCGTCCGAATACACCTTGGATGCGGGGATCGTGGTGCTCGAATTGAAGTGGCCGATCACACCTTGTACCCTGGCATCGACCAGCGCCTGTGCGATGTGCGTGCCGGTCTTCGGATCAGAGGCGTCGTCCTTGCTGATGACTTCGAATTTGACCGGCTTGCCGGCGATCGTCATGCCGCTCTTGTTCAGGTCTTCGATGGCAAGCTGGATGCCGTTTTCGATGTCCTTGCCGTAGTGCGCGTTAGGACCGGTGAGCGGGGCGCCGCTGCCGATTTTCACGATGGTTTGCGCGCTTGCAGCGGACGCGATGGCGGCGAGTGCAGTCGCCAGGATGGCTGTCTGATGCCTCATGTTCTCTCTCCTCTATTGAATGTGAATGGTTGTGGTCCTTCGCTTTTTCTGGACCGGGTTTGCCACGGTCCACCACATGTTCGCCCCGGTGCCCGCTGCGGTCTTGCACGTTTTTAACCCCATTCATGCCGAGTTCCGCACAGTGCCGATTTCGGCATGAAAGACGCGGACAAGCACATGGCCGATCCCCCTCGGTGCCATTTACATTGCCCTTCCCGTTGCTTGTTTTTTCATGAGGAGAAGAAGATGTCCAAAGCCCGTTGGGAAGGCGTATTCCCGGCCGTCACCACCAAGTTCAAGGAAAACGAAGAGCTCGATTTCGCGGAAATGGAGAAGCATTTTTCCTTCCAGATCGAGAGCGGCGTGCACGCCCTCGTCACCTGCGGTTCGCTCGGCGAGGCGAGCACCCTGTCCTTCGAGGAGAAACTGGACGTCACCCGCACCGCGCTGCAGGTCGCCGACAAGCGCGTGCCGGTCCTGGTGAATGTGTCCGAAACCCGCACCCGCACCGCCTGCCGTTTCGTGGAAGAAGCGGCCAAACTGGGCGTGCAAGGCCTGATGGTGATGCCCTCCGTGCTGTATGCGGCCGACGCGCGCGAGGCCAAGGACAACCTGCGCGCCATCGCCCGCGCGGCGCAGCTGCCGATCATGGTCTACAACAATCCGGTGTCCTACAAGGTCGATCTGCTGCCGCAGGATTTTGCCGACCTGGCCGATTGCGAATGGATCGTTGCGATCAAGGAATCGAGCGACAACGTGCGCCGCATCACCGACCTGCGCAATACGGTCGGCGACCGTTACCAGCTCTTCATGGGCGTGGACGACCTGTCCTTCGAGGCGCTCGCGGCCGGCGCCGATGGCTTGCTGGCCGGCGTCGTCGTCGCCTTCCCCAAGGAAACCGTGGCCCTGTACAAGCTGATGAAGGCCAAGCGCTACGACGAGGCGCTGAAGCTGTACCGCTGGATGATGCCGCTGCTGCATCTCGACGTGTCTGCCAAGCTGGTGCAAAACCTGAAGCTGATCGAGGCCATGGCGGGCGTCGGCAACGAGCGCGTGCGCCTGCCGCGCCAGCCGCTGATGGGCGCGGAGCGCGAACGTGTGGCCGCCATTATCCAGAAGGCGATCGACACTCGTCCCGACCTGGGCGCATTGGCATAAGGAGGCCGCATGCCATCTCATCGACTGTTCATCGGCGGCGAATGGGTGACCGGCAGCGAGTGCCGTGCCGTGCGGAGCCCGTCGGATCTCGACGATCTGGTCGGCGAGTTCGACTGTGGCAATGCCGACCATGTCGACCGCGCCGTCCGTGCGGCGGCTGATGCGCTGCCGGTCTGGTCGCGCAGCACGCCACAACAGCGCTTCGACGTGCTGGACGCCATCGGAACCGAAATCCTTGCGCGGAAGGGAGAACTCGGCAAGCTGCTGGCGCGCGAGGAAGGCAAGGTGCTGGCCGAGGCAGTCAATGAGGTGGCTCGGGCGGGATACATCTTCAAGTTCTTTGCCGGCGAGGCGTTGCGCATGGGTGGCATCGCCATTCCCTCGGTGCGTCCCGGCATCGAGGTGCAGACGTCACGTGAAGCCGCCGGCATCGTCGGACTGGTCACGCCCTGGAATTTCCCGATCGCCATTCCCGCATGGAAAACCGCACCGGCCCTTGCCTGCGGCAATGCCGTCGTGCTGAAACCCTCCGAACTCACACCCGGCTGCGCGTGGGCGCTGGCCGAGATCATTTCCCGCTCCGGTCTGCCGCCGGGTGCGTTCAATCTCGTGAACGGCGGCGGCGAAGCCGGTGCGGCCTTGGTCGCGCATCCGCTGGTCAATGCGATCAGCTTTACCGGCTCTTCCGATATCGGCCGCCGGATCGCCATGCGATGCGCGGCGGATGGCAAGCGATGCCAGCTCGAAATGGGCGGCAAGAACCCCTTGCTGGTCATGGACGATGCCGACCTCGGCGTCGCCGTCGAATGCGCGGCCAACGGTGCCTTCTTTTCCACCGGGCAGCGCTGCACCGCGTCGAGCCGGATCATTGTGACGCCCGGCATCCATGCGCGCTTCATCGAGGCGCTGGCCGAGCGCACGCGTACGCTGCGTGTTGGCCATGCCCTCGATCCCGGCACGCAGATCGGTCCCGTCGTGGATGAACGCCAGCTTGAAAAGAACAAGCGATACGCAGCCCTTGCGGAGGAAGACGGGGGACGCGTACTGGCGACGGGCCGGTTGCCGGACAAGCCGGTGCGTGGCTACTACTTCGCGCCGCTGCTGGTGGCGAACGATGAGCCGGGCGCGCGTCTGAACCAGGACGAGATCTTCGGTCCGATCGCCACCGTCTTGCGCGCATCGGGCTTCGACCACGCATTGGCGCTGGCCAACGACATTCCCTTCGGCTTGTCTGCAGGTATCTGCACGACCTCGCTGGCGCTTGCCGCGCGTTTCCGGCGCGAGGTGCAGGCCGGAATGGTGATGGTCAACGCGCCCACAGCCGGGGTCGACTATCACGTGCCCTTCGGCGGCATCAAGGCGTCGAGCATGGGGCCGAGGGAGCAAGGCAGTATGGCGCTCGAGTTCTACACGCGCGTCAAGACGCATTACGTTGCCGCGTAAGCCTTGTCTGGTGTGCCAATTTCGCCATCGAACACGCCGGACACTTCACAGACGATGCCACCGAAGCTGCTTACTCTGGCGCTATGCAAACGATCTCCATCATCGATACCCAAGCCGGCGGCACGCGCATCCGGCTCGTCCTCGAAGGTGGCCTCAACCTGGGCCGGGGACCGCTCTCCATGCGCGCGGAGCGCTTCCGCCGCCAGTATGACCATGTCCGTCTCGCAGTGCTCGCGGAGGTGCGGCATACCTCGGGCGTTGCCGGTGCATTGTTGTGCGAGCCGTACGCACCTCGTTGCAGCGCAGGCGTTGTTTTTTTCGACGCCGCCGGACTGGCCGCGGCGACCGCTGCATCCCTCGTCGGCCTGACGATCGCACTCGCCGGACTCGGCCGCATCACGGCCGGCCGCCATCGCATCGATACCCCCAGCGGCGTAGCGGAAACCGAACTGCACGCCGACGGCAGCGTAACCATACCCGGGCATCGGCACTGGAATGTCGATGGCGCCTTTTTCTCGAGCGCGCTCCACCGGCCGGGGTTCTCGATCCACGAGTACCGCAACCTCGAACATTTTCTCCTCGCGCGCCCCCGTGCGGGAGAAACCAGAACAACGAATCGCATACGCTGAATTCGTTGAAGCAGTCAGTCAACCATCACACATCAAGGGAGGAGAACACATGAAAAAGAAATGGATCGCATTGGCAGCCTTGGGCGCCGTCATGGGCCCGGCATTTGCACAAAGCAATGTCACGATCTACGGCTTGCTCGATGCCGCCATCGTGCATGAAAGCGGCAGTGCGGCCGGTTCATCGACACGGCTGTCCAGCGGCGTGCAGTCGGGTTCGCGCCTGGGCTTCAAGGGCGTCGAAGACCTGGGCGGCGGACTGTCGGCAAAATTCCAGCTCGAGAGCGGCATCCTGCTCGACACCGGCGCTTCTGCACAAGGCGGCGTGCTGTACGGCAGGCAGGCGCTGGTCGGTCTTGCCGGTGGATTCGGCGAGGTGACGACCGGGCGCCAGTACACCCCGTACCTGAACGCGCTCGATGCGGTCGATCCCTTCGGCACCGGCTCCATCGCCAACTCCCAGAACCTGTTCGTCGACGGCCCGAGCCGCATGACCAATTCCATCATCTATGCCACGCCTGGCAACCTCGGCGGCTTCAGTGCCGCCATTGCATACGGCTTCGGCGAAGTCGCCGGCAACATCTCGGCCAACCGTCAGCTCGGCTTTTCCGCCGCTTACGAAAGCGGACCGCTCTTCCTCACCGTCGCGCATCACGACAGCAACAATGCAACCGGCTCCGGCGGGACCAAGGTGAGCTTTGCCGGCGGCACCTGGAACTTCGGCATGGCGAAGCTCCACCTTGCCGCCGGCAACAACGATGCCAGCGGCCTGAAAAGCCGCGACATGCTGGCCGGCGTGACTGTGCCCTTCGGGCAAAGCAGCGTGATGCTGTCGTACGTGCACAAGGATGACCGGAGTGCCGCGGGCAACGATGCCAGCCAACTCGGGCTCGGCTACTCCTATGCGCTGTCCCAGCGCACGAACCTCTATGCGTCGTATGCCCGGATCAGCAATGACAATGCGGCAGCCTATACGGTGGGTGATGCGACGAACGGCTATGCCGGCAACAAGGGCATGGCCGTCGGTATCCGGCATCGGTTCTGACCGGAGCTGCAGGAGTGAAAGGAGCGGCGTGCGCGCTGCGCGCCGCTTGATGCCACGCCCGGATGATGCGGATCGTAGAGCAGCGCCTGATTCAGCCGGTCGTACTCCGGCTTGCCTTGCACGCATTTGGTGTATTCCATGCATGCAATGTGATTGTCATGGCGCGGTCAGTGTGACTGCTCGAGTATCCCCCGCAAATCGGCAGCCAATGTATCGGCGTGCGTATATCCGGACGCGAGAGGATAAAACTTTTCGTCTTTCTGAAGCATCAGGGCCGGAAAACCGGCGATGCCCCAAGCCTTGGTCTGATCAAAATCGGCACGCGTTTCTGTGATGGTTATCTCTGACTTCCAGGCGGCAAGAAAGCGTGACGGATCGGTCAGAAAACCGGCCTCAGTCATTGCCGCCGAGGCAACCTGCGCCAACAGGTCGCCTCGGGTCACGTCCATGCCTTCCGCATAAAATGCGTGCTGGATCGCACGGAATACTCTCAATAGCTCCACCTCGGGGGCCAGCAACCGGGCAGTGACCACCGCACGGCATGCGGGTTCGGTGTCGTATACAAAACCCTGGCGCGCGCTCAAGGCTTCTCGATGAAACGGCAAGCCGCTTGCCGCCGCCACGCGCGTCCAGTGCGACAGCATGTATGTCTTCATGGCCTCGTCCATCACCTTGGTATTGCCGGCACGGAGTCCGCCGACTACGATGCGCAAAGGCATGTCCGGGAAGTCTTTCATCAGCGCGGACAATTCCTTGCCGAAGCCGTAGCACCATGAGCACATGGGATCAGCGATATAGATCAGATTCATTTTTAACCTTCGATTTCCTTGCATGTCGGGATGGGCAGATCATCCGGAGAATCTCGCGGATAAGGAAAGGCGGGGTGCTCCGGTCGCGCCCGCGCTCTTGCGGCCGCATCGATACGCACTCTATAAAGTCACCGCGTTCATCCGAGAATTTTTCTGATAAACATCAGTCCAGTCGCAGGCTCTGCTCCATCGTGTAGCACTGATCCCAGATGTATACATCGAAGCCCGCCAACTTGTTGGCCCACTTTGGCGCAAGCGTATTCACGCATTGGATAACCACCCGATCAATGTAGTTATCGTAGTACGCCCACGGATTGCCCTTGTCGCGGGCGTCAACCCCTTCGCCCGGCCTGGTCGTGCTCAATGCCTGCGCGGCGGCTGCCTTGAGGTCGTTGATGAACGAGCTTTGCAGCTCAACGTCGGCCTTGGTGCCGGTACGCGTTACATGCCCTGACACCAGGGTGTCGAAGTCGAAGGATTTGATCTTTTCTACCTGTGC
This sequence comes from Noviherbaspirillum sp., assembly GCA_035627275.1. Lineage (GTDB taxonomy): Bacteria > Pseudomonadota > Gammaproteobacteria > Burkholderiales > Burkholderiaceae_D > Noviherbaspirillum. Next base: position 58,752 of record DASPMC010000002.1, on the reverse strand, counting down.
AAAGTAGCCCGGGATGTCTTGTGCGATCGCGAGACGGCGCCACATCATCCAGCCGGGGAAAATGACATCGACCACCATCAGCGTCTTTTGCGCCGGCGCATAGATGAAGATGTTGCCGGGCTGGTGACCGTTGCCATGATAGGACAGCTCCAGGGTCTGGCTGCCTACCTTGAGCGTATAGCGGTCAGTGAAGGTAATGGCCGGCACGGGGCGGTTAGGGTCGTTCGCGCGTTCCAGCAGCTTTTTGGTTTCTTCGTGCGCGATGATCAGCGGACGCCCGCCGAGACCCCTGGTGCCGCCGATATGATCGATATGCGCATGACTGTAGATCACGTGGGTAATCGGTTTGTCCGTCACTTCGGCGATCGCCTTCGGGATGAAAGCGGCAAGCGGAGGCGGCACGTCCACCATGACCACGCCGCTTTCATAGACCATGAACATTGCCTGATAAACGTTCTCCGTCACCATGTAGAGACCCTTGCCAAGTGCCTGGATGCGGTAGCCCTTGGCAGGGTCGATGGCGGGGCCTTTGGCAGACTCAGGGATATCCATGTACTTGCCGATCCGTGCGCCGATCGGTGCAATTTCCGGCATCTCGGTGTAAGGAGCGCCGGCGCATCCAGGAACCGGGCAAGGATCATGTGCTGACGCTTCGATGCCGAAACCGGCTGCGAGAAAAACGGCTGCAGCTGTCATCAGCGTATTGACGAGCCGTGGCAGTCGCACGTGCAGCGGCCTTGAAAATGGTGCTGTGAGAAATGATGCATTCATGGTTGCTGGAATTTTCTATAAGGGAGAATCGGTGCTGGGATAAGCGTGTTCATGCCGAAATCGCCGCAGGCGCAGCTGAAGCGAATTGTTCGTGCCATCGGCGCACGGTTACAGTTTGTCCCGCGATACCCCAGTTGTCGGTATCGACTTCATCGATGATGACGAAAGTCGTTGCCGGATTTTTGTTCAGTACGCGCACCAGCAGTTCGGTTGCGCCCTTGATGAGTTCGGCCTTCTGCTCGGGCGTGGCGCCTTCGCGGGTGATCTGAATATTCACGTATGGCATGGCAATGGTTCCTTATCGTTTTCCGTATCAGTTTTCAGGTGTCAGAGGCGGGAGGTGGGTAAACAGCTTGTTCACGATCAGCCATTGACCCTCCTGGCGAATCAGCGCCAGATAGTCGAAGTAGTTAAAACCAAGCATCTGGCAATGGGTTTTGGCGTAGGCGATGCTGTTGTTGTCCAGCACCTCGACCGCCAGGGTTTTCATTTGAAAGGGCTCGCCCGCTTCTTGCGGGGATTTGCGGTTCTCGACTGCGTTCAGGTACTCGGCGAGCGGTTTCAGGTAAGGCTGGCCGTCGATCTCGCCGAACAAGATGGCTTGAGGATGAAACGTGGTTTTCAACCGCGGGACATCGCCCCTGTAGATGGCGTCGAAATAGCGATTGAGCACATCGTGGATTTCCTGGTGAATGTTCATTGTCCTGTTCCCGAATGAATGAGTGTATGAGTGGGCCGCTTACCACTTCCCGGAGCTCATGCCGCCGTCAACCGGAAGCACGATGCCGGTGGTGAATTCCGCATCGGTGAGATAGAGCACCGCGTCGACCACCTCCTTGGTTGTGCCGATCCGCCCCGCCGGTTGCATGGTGTTCAGGAAGCCGTGCATATCGCTGGTGTATAGCGGCGTGTCGATGATGCCGGGCGCGACGGCGGTCACCTTGATGTTGTGGGGCGCGAGTTCCAGCGCGAGTGCCCTGGTCGCATGGTTGATGCCGCCCTTGATCAGAATGGGAAGCGCGGCGGGTACGCTTGCGTTGGGCTGCAACGCGATACTCGCGGTGATGCTGACGATATGGCCTTGCTTGTGCTGCGCCATGTGGGTGGCCGCCTGCTGGCTCGCGTGGAAGAAACCTTTCAGGTTGGTGTTGACCAGGCTGTCGAGCTCTGCATCCGTGTATTCGATAAACGGCTTGGCGTTGAAGACGCCGGCGTTGTTGACCAGGATATCGACTTTGCCGAATGCCGCGACGGCGCGTTCGAACATTTTCTTCGCGGTCGCCTTTTCAGCAATATCGCCTTCGACCAGGAGGAAATTCTCGGGGTTGCCAAGCTTGTCGGCTGCGTGCGCCAGCCGCTCCTGGGTGCGTGCGTTGCCGACGACATTGAAGCCGCGCTGGAGATAAGCCTCGGCCAGAGCGAGCCCGATACCGCTGGATGCGCCGGTGACGATCACGGTTCTGTTGTCGCCGGTTCTGTTGTCGCGATTCATAGCGAATGTCCCTTCTGATGGTTTTGGTAAGAATGGTTTCCGTGCACAGGAGAACAAGGAGCAAGAAGTTGCCGAATTCTCCAGATGCGAGGGACAGTCTATTGGTGCGCTGAAGGTCAATAAATGGCTTACCATGCACATTTATTGATACATTATGTAATGAATTTATGGCGCGACAATTCGACGATGTTTTGCTTGGCAGCATCGAGCTTTTTTGTTCAGCTGCGGAGCTGGGGAGCTTCACTGCTGCAGCGACTGCCGCAGGCATCACCCCGGCAGCGGTAAGCCGTTCGGTTCTGCGGCTGGAAGCGAGGTTGGGGGTTCGGCTGTTTGTGCGGACGACCAGGAGCATCAAGCTGACGGAGCCCGGTCTCGCTTACTTCCAGGAGTGCCGGCAAGCACTGAATCAATTGGCTGATGCCGAGCGCGCGGTGACCGGTCAACAGAGCGTGCCTGCGGGTGTGCTGCGCATCAGCATGCCCACGCCGTACGGGCACTATCGGGTATTGCCCCTGTTGCCGGAATTCCGCACGCGCTATCCCGAGGTGCAAATAGAGGTCCATCTGAGTAACAGGAACATCGACTTTACCGAAGAAGGCTACGACCTTGCGATACGCGCCCGTACGCCGTCCGACTCAAGCATGATCGCCCGCAAGCTGGAGGATGCGGCGCTGGTCGTAGTGGCCGCCCCTGCCTACCTGAAGCGGGCAGGCATCCCGCAGTCACTCGACGCATTGCGCGACCACACCTGCATACAGTTTCTGCTGCCGAGTAACGGCCGGGAGATTCCCTGGCTGTTCAGGAAAAATGGCAAAGACGTAGAGGTGACGACGAATGGCGGCTACCGCTGCGCAGAGGATCTGCTGGGCGGCGTCACATTGGCACGCAGCGGTGCCGGTCTGTTCCAGACTTACCGCTTTATTGTGGAGGACGATTTGCGGCGCGGGACATTGGTCGAAGTCCTGCAGCCGTTCGCCGGACGTTCTCGTCCGTTTTCATTGCTTTATCCACATGGAAGGCATGTCGCACTACGTGTACGCACGTTCGTTGACTTTTTACTTGAAGCGCTTGGCAGCGGCCATCCCCTGCCATTGAAAAAAGGGAGCAGAGGCCGTCATTGATGTTGTGAAATCAGATTCGACAATGGGCGCCGAAGGCCGGGCGCATGGAATCCGCCCGGCCCTTCCGGGCCTTGCCGACTGTGTCGATCAACCCGGCAACACGGCCTCCAACTCCTCCAGCGTCACATGCCCGAGGAATTTCCCACGGCTGACACCCTCTTTTTTCTTCTCGATCGCATCGGCAAACGCCACCGCGGGATCATCCCGCAGCTTCTGCAAATGCCGGTGGAAATGCGGATATTTCTCCACATCCAGCACGCGGTGATATTCCGCCCAGCGCGCCAGTCCGACGAAGTACGCATCCGCCACCGTGCGCTTGCTGCCGCCGTCGATCCATTCCCGATCCGCCAGCAGCCCATCGAGATGCGCGCACGCCGCCGCGACCCGCTGACGACCCAGTTCCCTGAGCACTTCCTTCTTCTCCGGATCCGACTTCATTTCATACGCAATCCAGAGATGCCCAAAGGCCGCGAAGAAATCGGTGTTGAGGTAGAGCAGCGTCTGGTTCAGCCGGTCGTATTCCGGCGTGCCTTGCGCGTAGCCGAGCTTCATGTCGCCTTGCGACGCCAGGTGCAGCAGGATGGCGGTGCTCTCGCGCAGCGCCCTGCCGTCGGCCGTCAGGTAGGCCGGCGTCAGGTTCAAGGGATTGACGCGCGCATACAGCGCCGGCCACGGATGCTCGAGCATCTCGATGCGGCACAGGCGGTAAGGCAGGTTCAGCCACTCAAGCGCGACGATGCTGCCGAAGGAGCAGCCCTGCGGGACGCCGTAAAACAATACTGGTTCCATCGTTGAATCCTTTCGTGTTCATGTCATGGATACCGCTTCGGATGAAACGGCATGCGATGCAGGATAAAAGCAAATTAGGACATAATTGTCCTGATTAAACGCATATTCATCACGATGTCGAAACCTGCCACCCGCATGCTTGCTGTGCTGGAATTGCTCCAGACCCATGGACGCATGAGCGGCGCCGAACTGGCGCAGCGTCTTGAAATCGACGGCCGCACGCTGCGCCGCTACATTGCAGCGCTGGAAGAGCTCGGCATTCCGCTCATGGCGGAGCGCGGCCGTTACGGCGGCTACATGCTGGTGGCGGGATTCAAGCTGCCGCCGATGATGTTCACCAATGAAGAGGCCGCGGCGGTGGCGCTCGGCCTGCTCGCGGTGCGCGGACTGGGGTTGGAGGAAGCCTTGCCGGCCGTCGCCAGTGCCCAGGCCAAGCTGGAGCGCGTGATGCCCATGGCGCTGAAGAGCCGTGTGCGGGCCTTGAGCGAAACGGCGACGCTGGACATGTCATCCGCCAATGCGCCGGCCGACCCGGAATCATTGATGGCCATGGCCTCCGCTGCGCAGGCGCAGCGGAGCGTGCGCTTCACCTATCGCACCGACAGCGGCGAAGTCAGCACGCGCGACTTCGATCCCTACGGCCTCGTGTTCCGCTCGGGCCGCTGGTATGTCAGCGGCATGTGCCACCTGCGCAAGGGCTTGCGCTCCTTCCGGCTCGACCGGGTCCAGGAGGTGCAGGAGACCGCGACAGGTTTCGAGCGTCCTGCCGGTTTCGACACGGCAGGCTATCTTGCGCAGAGTATCGCCACACTGCCGCGCACGACTGCGGTGGAAGTGATGTTACGCACGGACCTGAAGACTGCGATGGAAGAACTCGGCCGCAGCATTGGCGTGTTCATGCCGCATGAGGAAGGGGTGCTGCTGCAGGCGCGCACTGACGGCATCAACTGGTTTGCGCGCCAGCTTGCCCGGGTGTCCTTTGAGTTCGAGATTCGAGAGCCTGAGGTTTTGCGTGTGGCAGTGCGGACGTGTGCGGAGCGGTTGTTGCGGATGACGCGCAGTTTGTAGATCTTGTGCCGCGATGCAGCAGGTGATGTTTATGCGGTTTATAGCGTGGATTTGAAAGGTGACGGGGCGTTACCAATCGTCGCCTACCTTGTCCGAGGGGAACTGGAATGAGGAACGCAGCAGCGACCCTATGGGCATGTTCAGGTTGATTCCGTCGGGAGGAATCGGGGAGTTGAACCATTTCGCATACAAGGTGTTGATTTCGCCGGAGAGGATGATGCGCGCCATTTCCCCGTCGACCACCTTCTTCAGTTCGGCATCCTGCTTTGAAAACATGATTGCGTAGGGCTCTACCGTCAACGGATCCCCCACGATCGCATAAGTCTCCGGTCGTCCTGAAGCTGCCCTCAGCGCGAACAGAAGGACGTCATCCATGGCGAAAGCATCTGCTTTCCGCTCTTCGACCTGCCTGAAGGATTGGTGATCGTCGCTGGCTTCCGTCAACCTGATCTTGAGCGCACGCGTACTGTTTCGCTCCATGATCGACCTGGCATTGGTTGTCCCTGCCGTCGTGACGACAAGCTTTCCGCGCAGGTCGGACCAGTTGCGTATGCCGGCATTTGCATGGACCAGCATCCTGGACGTGGCGATGAAATTCGGGATGGTAAAGGCAACCCGCTGCCGCCGTTCGAAGGTATTGGTATTGGGGCCGCAGTCCAGGTCGGATTTTCCCTCAACGATTGAAGTGAAACGAGTGGATGGCGTCACCTGCAGATACGTGACCTGCAGTTCGGGACGGTTTACATGCTTCCTGATCGCCTCGACCAGTTTCGTGCAGATATCCATGGTGTAGCCGACCGGCTTTCCATGTCCCGCAACGTAGGAAAACGGGAGGGACCCGTCCCTGGCGCCGAGGACGATCCTGCCGGTGCGCGTAATCCGTTCGAGCGATTCACCTGCCGTGGCGTGGCGGCCGACAGCGCCTATAGACAGCAGCAATGTGATTCCTGCGGCCGCGCTGAGTCGAAATCGAACTCCCATTCCCATTCCCTACTCCTGTTCGTTGCATGCGACGCCCCTGCAACTGGGGAAGCCGGCAGGACGTCGCAACGTCCACCGGCTTCCCGGACGACCTGCTACTTCGTGACTGCAATAACTTCCCGCTTGCCGCCCTTGTAGGTATACAGAGTCAGGGTGCCGTCAACAATATCGCCGTTCTTGTCGAACGCGATGGTGCCGGTCACGCCCTTGTAATTGACCTTTGCCAGCTCGGGAAGATACTTTGCCGGCTCCGACGAGCCTGCCTTCTGCATCGCGGCAATCATGGTCATCACTGCATCGTAAGCATAGGGAGCATTCAGGACCACCTCATGGCCGAACCGCTTGGCAAACCTGGTCTTGAAGCGATCCAGTTCCGCCTTCTTGCCTTCCTCGACGCCGCCCGCTTCGGCACACACGACCTTGCCTTCGCCGATGGCATCTCCCGCGAGACGTGCAAGCTCGGTCGAGCAGATGCCGTCACCGCCCATGAACCTGGCGTCGATGCCCAGTTGCTTCATCTGCCGCAGCATCGGGCCGCCGACAGCATCCATGCCCCCGAAAAAGATGACGTCGGGGTTCTTTGCCTTGACGGAGGTGAGAATGGCACTGAAGTCGGTCGCCTTGTCACTCGTGTACTGACGGGTGACGACGTTCACATTGCGGGATTTCGCGGTTGCACCTTTCACGAACTCGTCTGCGACGCCCTGGCCATATGCCGTCCGGTCGTCGATGACCGCGATATTCTTTGCCTGTCCGATCTGCACGGCATAGCGGCCCAGCGTGCCGCCCAGCTGGCCGTCGTTTGCCACAACGCGGAATGCGGTATTGAATCCCTGCTGCGTGTATTTCGGATTGGTTGCGGATGGGGAAATCTGCGGAATGCCGGCGGTGTGATAAATCTTCGACGCGGGAATCGTTGTCCCGGAGTTCATGTGACCGATGACGCCGTTAACCTTGGCGTCGACCAGCTTCTGGGCGGCGGATGTGGCTTGTTTCGGATCGCCGCCATCGTCTTCGCCGAGCAGCTCGAACGTGGCCTTTTTGCCGCCGATCGTGACGCCCTTGGCATTCAACTCCTCGATCGCCATCCTTGCGCCATCTTCGGTGTCCTTGCCCATGTGGGCTGACTGCCCTGACAACGGCGCAACGTGTCCGATCTTCACGATGAGTTCCTGAGCCTGTACGTGTACGGGAGCCGTCCAGGCAGTGGCAATAAGAGCCGCAGCTGGCATGAGTTTGAGCTTGGAAGTCATGAGTATCTCCATCTTGTCTGGTATAGGAATTCCATCTGCAGGCGCAGAGGGCTAAGGTTTCACCCCTGTGTCAACCGTTCGTCATGCCCTGGTCTGCGTGCATTTGCGGCGGTGGAGCAAGGTGCCGCTTTCACTTCATTGCAAGAGTTTCCGGCGTTGAGGCGTGATGTATTTTTGTATTGCGTGCGGACAGGAACAAGCAATGATTTCTATCGGCAGTCATTAGCAATGCTAATGGCACGCTATGCAGAGGCAGAATCAGCTAGTTCTGGAGATATCAGGAAACAGGAACGGAAGTCCTGTTAGGTACATCGTGTTGAAGCCGGGAGACGCCGGCTCAGGGGAACAACGAAGCATTGCAAGGAAATGGCCGGAAAGGCTGTTCATGCGGCGACTGCGAGGACCTTCGCCGACCGGCTTCCCGACGCTGTTACACAAGTGTGGACATGGCAGACAAAAGCCGGTCGCGTTCCTCCGCGAATGCGCTGCACTCGGCGCTGATCCAGTCCATGAACACCTTGGTGGATCTGCTGGAGCGCTTGCTCGGGTTCATCACAAAACAATAGCTGGCACTGGATTTTACGGAAATGGGAACGGCAGGCACAAGCTGGCCGCTTTTGAGTTCTTCCATGATGAGCGAGGCGCGCGCAATGGCTATCCCTTGGCCCAAAAGCGCGGCATTGACGGCGAGCTGGGAGAGGTTGTACTGGTGTCCGTGTTCGCCGAACTTTTCCACCGTGTCGTCGTTCGAGAGCGTGGCCTTCCTTACCCACTCCTTCCATTCCGCGAAGGACGATGCGCCTTCCCAGGGCGCATCGTCATGCAATAAGGTATGGCTGGAAAAGCAGGACGCATCGACAGCCGGCGTATGCCTTTCCAGATATTCCTTCGTTGCCACGGGCAGCACATACTCGGACATGAGAGGAAAGACATCGCCATTCGGTCGTTCTGTTTCCTGTCCGTAGAGGATCAGAGCATCAATCGACTCCATGTTCATGCGCGCCGAGGAGATGCCGAAGAGTTCGCCGCGCAGCCGGATCTCGATATCGGGATACAGCCGGCTGAAGCTGTTCAGCCGAGGCATCAGCCACATCATCGAAAACGACGGCGACGAACGGACAAAGATGCTCTTCGTCGCAGCCTCCGGCTGGATGGCCTGCAGTTCCGCCTCCAGCTCACGAAGCGCCCGATGCACCGCCTTGTGCAGGCGTTCCCCTTCACGCGTCAGGAGCAGCCCGCGAGGCAGGCGCTTGAACAGGGGAACGCCAACCTGCTCTTCCAGGCCCCTGATCTGCTGGCTGACCGCTCCCTGGGTAACGTGAAGCTCTTCGGCTGCCTTCGTAAAGTTGAGGTGCCGGGCAGCCGCGTCGAAATACTTGATGGCATGCATGACAAGTGGGGTAAGCAGCTGTGTGCGAGCCATGGCAGGCGTCCCGTGAATTAATCCGGTCTTCATTATCGCGCCCGGATTCTGCCATTAGCAAGACTAATTGCTCCGAATAGAAATCATCGTTTGTGAGTCGGGACGAATCTGGAAAAAATGCCCACACCGGAAAACGCAACGACAACACCCACATGATGAAACCGATTATCGGAATAACTTCAGACCGCGATAACGCGCAGGACAACATCGAATCGCACTACTGCGTGCGGCGGAATTACTGTGCCGCGGTGGCCGCTTCAGGAGGTGTTCCCGTCGTCCTGCCGTACGACGCCGCATCGGCCGACGAACATCTTGCGCTGCTGGACGGCCTGTTGATCACCGGCGGAACGTTCGACGTCGCGCCAGAGGAATATGGCATGCAAGCGAAATACCCGGACAAGATTGTCATGAAGCCCGACCGTACGCAGTTCGAACAAGCCCTGCTGCGCGGCGCATTCGCCCGCGACATCCCGATCCTGGGCATTTGCGGCGGGATGCAGCTGATTGCCATCGAAATGGGGGCGAAACTGCACCAGCACATTCCGTCCGACGTGGACACAGCGATAGAACACAAACAGTCCGAGCCATGCAACATTGCGGCGCACGCCATCAGGATCCTTCCCGGCACGCAGCTGCATCGCCTGATGGGAACCGATTCCCTGCGTGTCAACAGCCTGCACCACCAGGCGGTCGCCGGCGGTAATTCGCGTCTTCGGATCGCCGCCGTTTCCGATGATGGCGTTGTCGAATCGATCGAGGTTCCGGAGCGGGAATTTTGCATCGGCGTCCAGTGGCATCCCGAGTACCTGTTGAACGAAGGAGGGCGGAATCTGTTTGCCGAACTGGTACGCGTTGCATCCAAACGCAGGGGCGGTACCGGCCAGAAGCAAGGTAACAGGTCGTCATCCTAAAAGACCTGGCTGAACGGAGTCATCATGTATTTGTCCACCGTGAGCATCATGGAACGATCCACCGTCGAGCAGTTCTGCAAGGTGGCAGCCGTCCTCGAAAAGTTTGTCGCCGCTGCGCCACGACCGGTGAGCCTGGAAGGAATCGTGCGCGACCTGGATATGGAACCGGGCGAAGCGAGGGTGACATGCCGGCTGCTCCTTGAGTCCGGCCTCCTGAGCCCCGCATGCGATTACGAATGCTGGACCCTTGCCAAGGATCAAGGCGCGGTCACGCTGGAAGACGTGTGGTCTTCGCTATCGACGCAAGGCGATCCGGTCACGCCGACGCGCGCCGGGAAAACGGTTTGCCTCGCGCCCGAAACGGAGCTGCTGGTGGCCCAGGCATTCATGGAACTTCAGCAAAGCATCCGGCATCTTCTCCGGCGGTTCCAGCTCGACAGGGTTAGCGTATCCAGGACCGGCGGCACGGCCTGCTTCCGTCAGACCAGGAACCGCATCCGAGCGGAAGAAGTGGCGCTTGAATCATGAGCCATGTCTTTGGTATTTGCGGCGGACTATCAGGGAGGCAATCATGACCGTTTGCGTGATCGGCGCGGGGGTGATCGGCATGGCCACGGCGTACGCACTCGCACGACGGGGTTTTGAGGTGACGGTTGTGGATGAAGGAAACGAAGTCGGCCGGGGAACCAGTTATGCAAACGGCGCCCAACTAAGCTACTCCTACGTTGCTCCGCTTGCCGATGCTTCCGTATGGAAGGCCCTTCCCGGGTACCTCCTTTGCCCGGATTCCCCCCTGACCTGGCGACCGACGCTGGATTGGCAGCAGTGGATCTGGATCGCGCGCTTTCTTCGTGCCTGCAATGCGCGCGCCGCGGAGAACACCACGAAGGAATTGCTCAAACTCGCCTTCTTCAGCAAATCCTGCCTCGAGGAGTTGCAGGGTGCGCTTCGACTCGACTTCAGCCACCGGACTGCCGGAAAGCTGGTGATGCTGTCGGAAAAAAAAGACATGGAAAAGGCGAAGAGGCAAGTCGCGCTGCAGGCCTCGCTCGGCTGCGAGCAGGAGGTTCTGCCGATCGACCGCTGCATCGACATCGAGCCGACGCTCGCCCGGCCGGGCAAGAGATGGGCCGGCGGTGTGTATACCGCATCGGAACAGGTCGGCGACTGCGCGAAGTTCTGCCACGAACTGGCCGGCGTCCTGAAGACGCGGTACGGAGCACAAATACGACTGGCCACACCGGTCACCGGTGCGTGGATAGGTGGCAATCGCATCAACGGACTGCATACGCCACAGGGTGCGATAGAAGCAGACGCCTATGTGCTCGCCAATGGTGTGGGCGCTGCCTCGCTCGGAAAGTCGCTCGGTCTGCGCCTTCCCGTCTATCCGCTGAAGGGGTACAGCGTCACCCTTGAAGCGGCGGTGAACCCGGCTGACCTTCCCTCGGTGAGTATTACCGACCTGGCCCGCAAAGTCGTATATGCACGCGTCGGAAACCGGCTCAGGGTCGCAGGACGCGCCGAGCTGGTGGGCAATGACCTGACCGTCGACCGCGAGCGGTGCCGCCAGCTTGCGCAAGAAGCCGCGTCCCTGTTTCACGCCAGGGCCGATTCCGACGATGACATCGCGCCTTGGGCGGGGCTTCGGCCCGCAACGCCGACCGGTCTGCCCATCATCGGCGCGACGCCGTTGTCGAACTTGTGGACGAATGTCGGGCATGGAGCGCTCGGGTGGACGCTCGCGTGCGGAAGCGGCGAGTTGATCGCCCGACAGATGAACGGCGAACAGGGCCCGATCGACACCACCGCTTTTCTTTATCAACACTGACCAATACAGCAAAAACATCATGCAACTCATTACGAATGCGCAGGTATCCGAATTACTCGGCACGCGCGAGGCGATCGACGTCATGCGGCGAGCCTTCCGCCAGTATGGCGAATCAGGACAGATGCAGGAGCGGGTGAGAATCGACTGCGGCAATACCAAACTCAGCATGATGGGCGCGATCCTTCCCGGGTTGAGCGCCGCGGGTGCAAAGGTCTACACGACGATCAACGGCAAGTTTACGTTTGCAATCCTCCTGTTTTCCACGGTGGACGGTTCCCTGCTTGCAGCGCTGGAAGGGGACGCGATGACCGAATTCCGAACGGCTGCGGCGTCAGCCGTCGCAGCCGATATCCTGTCCCGCAAGAATGCAAGGACGCTGGGAATCATCGGGACCGGGGTGCAGGCAAAAGCCCATGTCGCCGCAATGCTGTTGATACGCGAGTTCACCGAGGTCCTGGTTGCCGGGATAGATCGTCCGCAGGAATTTGCCGCGCGCACGGCCGAAGAGTTCGGCATCAGGTGCAGCGTCGCGACAGCCGCGGAAGTCGCGGCTCGATCGGACATCCTTGTGACGGCCACGCGGTCTGCGACGCCGCTCTTTAACGGCAACGACGTGAAGCAGGGCGCTTTCGTTGCTGCCATCGGTGCGAGCAAGGCGGATTGCCGTGAAATCGATGACCGGCTTGTTCGCCGGGCGGCCCATATTGTCGTGGAATGGAAACAGCAGGCACGGAAGGAGGCCGGCGACCTGCTCTTGTGTGACGAAAGCTGCTTCAACTGGGACGATGTTCTCGAGCTTGCCGATGTGGCTGCAGGTTCCGTAGCGGTGCAGCGCGATGACCGTGACGTGATTCTCTACAAGGCCATCGGCGTCGGCCTCGAGGATATTGCGCTTGCAGAACATGTCTATACGCGGATAAAAGCGCAAACGAAATCCTGAATGAACCCATCCTCTGGATTGGGTCGGCGCCACCAAGTGGGTAAAGCGGCTGCCCTTCTCGGGCTCGGTGATGCAGGTTGAGGCACTCGCCTGCGAAGAAGCAGAGTGCGACGCGGAATTGGAAGTTTTTCTGATCGAACGTTAAGTCGAAGAAGCAAATGCTGCCAACGGCAAGTCATCGCCGAAGATGGACAGCACTTGCAGAAAACTCGCTTCCGGCTCCGCGTTCAATTGCAGTTGTGCACCGGTGACCGGATGCCGGAAAGTCATGCCGATAGCGGCCAGCATCAAGCGCCCTTGCCCGAAGCGTTCCGCGAAATAGCGGTTGTGGCGTCCGCGGCCGTGGTTGGCATCGCCGATGATCGGGTGGCTGATGTGCTTCATGTGCCGCCGCAACTGGTGCTTGCGCCCCGTCTCGGGATACAGCGCGACCAGGCTGTAGCGACTGGTCGGGTAGCTTTCGATTGCCACCGGAATTTCCGTGGTCGCCAGGCGGCGGTAGCGGGTGCGGGCTTCCCGCACCGCTTGCGGCTCGTCCTTGCGCCGCTTGTCCTCCGGCTCGTCCTGCAGCGGATGATCGATGAAGCCCTGTTCCGGTGTCCACCCCCGGACCATCGCCAGATAGGTTTTGCTTACCTCGCCAGCCATCATCGACTTGCCCAGGACACGCGCGGTGTGCGGGTCGCGGGCAAATACCAGCAAGCCCGAGGTGGGACGATCCAGCCTGTGCAAAGGGTAAACATGGCCGCCGCCATTCATCGCCCGTGCATATTGCAGCGCGAACTCGGTTTCATGCGGGTCGATGGGGCTGCGATGGACCAGCAGCCCGGCCGGCTTGTGGACGACCAGCAGCCACTGGTCGCGATAGATCTCGGTGAGCGGATTCTTGTCCGGAAAAGACGGGGTATCGGGCTGATCGCTGTCTGACATCATCACTCCGCCGATTCCGCTCTACTTTTTTGCTGCACGCGCCGGCTGTTTTTTCGGGCTCGCCGGCTTTTCTTTCTCTTTCTCGCCTTGATCGAGGCAGAGCAAGGTATCTGCGTAAGACATGAACCGGCTGAGATAGTCGGGCGAGATATCTCGCATCAATGCCAGCGAGCGCAGCACCAGCATGTGGGAATTGATCGGACCGGCATTCTTCGGCGCTTGCCCGAGCGCCTGTGCCACCTGCTTGTCGACGCTCAGTCTTGCCCAGGTATTCCTGGCGTTGCGTATGGTCTTCAGCTCGGCACGCGGACTGGCATTGCCATTCATGCGCGCGTTGGAAGGTTCCGCGGAGTGTTGCTCCAGCTGGCGCACCAGCGCGCTCAGGGATGCGCTTTGTTCCCCGGCGCGCAGCATGGCGATGGATCGTTGCAGTCCCTTGAAATCGCCTTCGGCAAAAAGCCGCTGCAGGTCGTTGGCTGCTTGCGGATATTGCTCGACGCTTCGGGCGACGATTTCCTCGGCTTCGCCTTGCGCGAGATCGAAGCGCCCCTTGAACGCCGCCAGCGCTTGCGCCAGCCTGGCATCGAGCATGCGCCTGGCGCTCCCCTGATGTGCCGCCGCGCGATCGGCCAGCACTTCGATATAGCGCCAGCGCACCGGGTCAAACCGGTTCGCGCCTGTCGCTTGCAGGGAGGCGATCAGCGCGTTGAGATCGGTGGATGCCTCCTGCGGCGCCTCCGCGACGTCCAAGTGTTCCGGCTCGTTCATCACGCGGGATTCTTGGCGGTTTTCGGCACGGGCGCCATTTCCACCCGGCGGTTTTGCGCGCGTGCGGTCTCATCGGTGTTGGGCTTGACCGGCTGCTCGGAACCGAAGGCTGCCGCAAAGACCATGGAAGACGGCATCCCTTCCTCGATCAAGGTGCGGGTCACGGTCAATGCGCGCTGGGCCGACAATTCCCAGTTGTCCGTGAAGGGACCGCCGCGAATCGGCCTGTCGTCGGTAAACCCGCTCACCATGAGCATCTCGTTGCGCGCACCCAGATACGCCCGCAGCGGGGGAACCAGGCTGTTCAGCAATTGCCGGCCTTCCGGCTGCAACTGGTCGGAGTTGAGCGCGAACAGGACTTGACCGCTGATGCCGATGCGTCCGTTGTTCAAGGTGATGCGGCCCGACGCAAGCGGAATCGCCAGCGCTTTTTCCAGGGCCATTCGACGCTGCTCTTCGAGCTGGCGCTTCTTCACTTCGTCCTGCAGAGTGGATGTCAATTCCATCTGGACGGCAACCACGGCCACCAGGAGCAGCACGAATGCGCCCAGCAGGCTGGACATCAAGTCGCCGAAAACCGGCCAGACCGGCGCGGCGTGTTCGGCACTCGCGTCGATGTCATCCATTACCTGACCTCTTCAGCAAGACTGGTTTGAGCAGCCGGCAGGCGGCGCAGCTCTTCGACGATGTCCTTTTGCGACGACATCGAGAGGTCGATGATCTCGCGCGCCTGGGCCACGTAATAGGCGAGCTGTTCGTCGCTGCGCGACATCGACTTGTCCATCGCGCCTTCGATGCGCTGCAGGTTTTCGATCAGCTTTTCATTGGCTTCATGGAATGCCTGCACGGCAAATCCGAAGGCCTCGGAGAGGCTCGATACATCGACCGCGCTGCTCGTGACCTGCGCGGCGATGTCGGTCAGCTTGGCAGCTTCGGCGGCGACATTGTCGGAGAACGCGCTCGCGGTTGCGTTGAGCGCGGTTGCAGAGGATGTCACCAAGGAATCGATCACCGTGCGCTGTTCCTGCGACGCGTGGTTGATCGCTTGCAGCAGGGAATTGAGCGTCTCCATGATGCGGCTGCGTTCCTCGAGCAGCGTGTTGTCGCGCGCAACGCTGTTGGAGATTTCCTGGCGCAATTGACCGATCACTTCCGCCGCGGCGCGCGGTGCTTCCGACGCCGTCTCGATAAGTCGCGTGATCGGTTGCTCCAGCGCGGTGCCCAGCGTCGTCAGATGACTTGCCACCGCGGATTGCAATTCTCCCAAGCGCTCGACAGCGGCATTGCTGCGCGCCGCTTCTTCATCCTTGAGTGCGCCCAGCTCGGAACGCAACAGGCCGGCCAGCTGGTCCATGCGTTCGCGATGCTGTTCGATCCACTGTCCTTCGGCGGTGATGCGGGAGCGCATCAACTCTTCGGCGGAAGCGACCAGGCGCGTGGTCTCGGCGAGCGTATCACGGGCGCTGGCCTGGGTTTGTTCGGCGATGCCTTGCGCAGTCCGGGTCAGGGTATCGCAGATCTGCTGCTGCTGCGACAGCGTTTGCGCACCGGTTTCTTGCAGCAATTGGCCTACGCGTTCGATCGCTGCGTTGCTGCGCGCGGCTTCTTCGTCCCTCAGGGCGCCCAGCTCGGTACGCAGCAGGCCGGCCAGCTGGTCCATGCGTTCGCGGTGCTGTTCGATCCACTGCGCTTCGGCGGCGATGCGGGAGCGCATCAATTCTTCGGCGGAAGCGATCAGGTGCGTGGTCTCGGTGAGTGCATCGCGGGTGCTGGTTTGCGCATGTTCGGTGATGTCTTGCGCGGTTCGGGCCAGGGTGTCGCAGACCTGCTGTTGCTGGGCCAGCGTTTGCGCGCCGGTTTCCCGCAGCTCGCGGCTGAGTGTTGCCGCCATGGCTTCCAGCGACTGCGTCCACGCCTGCTGACGTTGTGTGTCGCGCTCAGCCTGGTCGGTCTGCAGACCGGCATATGCTTCGCCGACTCTGGATACGAGGGCGCCGGCACATTGTTCGAACGTCTCGTTGAATGCATTGAGCGAGCGACCCACATCCGCGACCATGCCGGCGCTTGCCTGTTCGTGGCTCTTCAGCGCCGCATTCCATGCGTCGGCAACGGCAATGGTGGTTTCGTAGAAGCGTGCGGAAACACCGTCGAGTTGCGCCTGCACGGTGTCGGCCATGCGCGCATGCATCTGCTTCGCCTCTTGCGCGATGCCGCTCATCGCCGCCTCGACCACGGGCTTGATGCTTTCGCCGGCGGCATGCGCGCTCTTGCTCAAGTTCTCGCGCAGGGAGTGATCGACCGCGCGCGCCAGTTCGGTATAGACACCTTTGACATTGCTGTGGAAGTCTTCCTGGTTGCTGAGCAGGCGCTGGTTCAACTGCTGGCTCATGTTCTCCATCTGCGTCATCACCGCCTGCAATTGATCGGCTACCTGAGGCAATGCCTGGGATTGCAGCTGCAGCGCCTTGAAGGTTTCCTGACGCTGATGCGCGAGTGAAAAGCGGCGCAGTACCGTGGCAATTTTGGTATCCAGCAGTTGCGCCGCCTGCATTCTTTCGCGCCGGCTGAGTGCCGACATCAAGCCCAGCATCGCCGACGCGGCAACCCCTGCCACCGAGGTGCCGAACGCCAGGCCCAGACCCATGACCGGCACCGACAGCGCCGAGCGCATCGCCTGGAGATCGGTCGTGTTTTCAAGCGCAAAGACGGCGCCCTTGAGCGTGACGACCATGCCCAGGAAGGTGCCGAGCATCCCCAGCATCACCAGCAGTCCGACCAGGTACGGCGTCAGGGCGGGGCCGGGCAAGCCGACGCGTTCGCCCTCGACGCGCAGGCGCACGGGATTCTGCAGCGAAGGATGCACGCGCGACAGCCAGCCGTCGAGCTCGGTCAGGTCGCCGGGGATCGTCGCCAGCGCGAAGGACAGTGTAGACGTCGCCTGGCGAAAGCGGTGCAGTTCGAGCGCGCCGTATGCGTACGCGGCGCCGATGATCGCCGTCACCGCCAGTGCCAGGAAGCTGGAATCGATCATTCCGACGCCTGCCCAGACGATCCCAAGTGCGCCCAGGAGGAAGGCGGCTGTAAATATATGTTTATTCATTGCGTATCTTGTTTGAATGCTTCAATGAGCCCCATCGCCGGTTGCAGGCGGAGTTCCAGTTCAGCCAGCAGCAGCATTTGCATGTCGCCGTAAAAGCGTGCCAGCCAGCCTCCCGCTTGCGTCCAGCCGACGGGGTTGTCCGCCTGTTGCGTGTCGGCGAGCCTTTTCTGATGTTCTTTGAACAATTGATCAAAGCGCTTCCTGAGAAGCTGCGGCACCTTCGCGAGCAACTTGTTCTCGCGTTCGCGTAGTATTTTCTCAAGCGCCGCGTCCAGATCGGCAAGTTTTCTGAGCCGTGGTGACGCCTTTGCAACAGCTGCCCGGACATTGACCCGCAGGGGCTGGATGCTCAATTCCATGTCGCGCTGGTGCGCGTCGTAAAACCGGTGATACGGCGGGTAAGCCGTCTTGAGGTCCAGCGGCAGCTCGAGTATCGGCAAGGGCAGCTTGATGTGCGTCTTGCCCGGCTTGGTCGAGCAACTCATGGTGATCGAATACACCAGGAGATCCTGGATGCGGTCGAACTCGGCGCTGATGGCTGCCTGCGAGGTGGCCCGCGCTTCCGGCTGTTGTTTCCGCGCGCTTGCAATGCCTTCGCCGTGCACGGAAGACAGGGCGATCGCGTCGGCAAAGTGCACCCACTGGCCGAGCTGTTCCGCAAACGCATTCCCGGGGTCGGCCGTATCGACGATACCCAGGTCAGCGAGACAACGAATGAGTTTTGAGCTGTGGAAGCTCGTACGCGGCAACACTCGCGTCATAGGCAGGTGCAATCACAATCGAAATAAGCAGGAAGACCGGTACTTCACGCCACTTTCGGCGGCCCGATTTGTCGTTCGGTAAAACCGGCGATCGGCGATTATATCGCGGTGAAGGGGGAACTCAAACGCGCGGGAATTGCCATTCCCGCCACTTGCGGCTTGGCGATCCGCCCCTGCTGGCCGCTACCTACGAAGGTTGCAGCTGATCCGGAGGCGCCCCGGCGTCGCACTTCTTGCAGTTCAAGCGATAACCCAGCATGGACGCCCTGCCTTCTTCCGTTGTCACCCAGGGCCTCGAAAACCATGGAGGATCATGGCGAACATGCTGAAAATGCCCGCAGACCAATTCAGCGACCCAATGGTCTTCATCATCCTTGTGAAAGCCTGTGATCGGCTGTTCGATGGTGTGTCTCCTTATGCTTACCTTCCGGCCGAACGCCCCAACAACTGCCCGAAACCCAACCGCACCGGCAGGCGCGACTTGAGACGCAGTGCAGGATGTTCGACGAGATGCCAGGACAGGAATGCACACGCGACCGTCACGGCCGAAGCAATCGCGAGCCCGGCGACAAACGGCAGGTCCTTCCCGCCCACGCACAGCACCGTCTGCTGCACCGGGAAGGCATAGATATAGATCCCGTACGAAATGTCCCCGTACCTGCCGAAGCGGCGGACAACAGGCGTGGAACGCGTCCCGATGAAGACGACGCATGCCGGAATCAGGAAGAGCAATGAGGCATGGTCGGCACCTGCGAGATGCAAGGCAAGCGATGCCGCGCCGGAGGCGGCGAGCAGGTAATGCGGCCCGCCTTCCCAGGCGCGACGGTACAGGTCGAGGCACACGCCCGCGAAGAAATATAGCGCGAAGTGGAACTGGTAGTTCTTGGGATCGAACGCGAAGCCGAAGAAATAGACGGCAGATGCCGCAGTGGCAAGCACGACCGCCCACCGCTTCGTCATCAGTCCGGCGCAGCCGAGCACCAGCAGGACGAAGTAGCAGCGCACTTCGAGCGGAATGGTCCACAGCGAGCCGTTGACGGCGCGCGGGTGGATGTTCTCTTCAAAGACACCCGGAAGCACGTAGCGCACGGTGGTGACCTTCAGGTTGCGCAGGAAGTCGCGCAGGTCGGGGTGGGAAAAGTAGGCTTGCGCGTCGAGCGTGGATACAAGGGGGCCAAGGATGAACGCCGCGACCAGGGTGACGACCGCAAGCCCGGGCCAGATGCGCAGGAAGCGCTTGGCGAGGAAGCGCAAGCCGTTCGGGTCCAGGCGCCAGCTCTGCGACACCAGGAAACCGCTGACCGAGAAGAAGATCAGGACGGCGAAGGTGCCGAGGCTCATCCGGAAGATCGACGGCTCGGGGAGGCCGTTCAACGCGAACTGATGGCTGACCAGGACAAGGAATGCCGCAAGGATGCGCAGGAAGTCGAAGTTGTTCTGCCTGGAGTGCTCGCCGGTGCCCATGTCGCGTGTCCGTTGCCTGCGCAATCGCAGGTGGCGACTGCTTGAAAACAGGCAATTCTACATGACCCGGTTTCGGGCGCTTTGTTGATATTGAATAGCATTCTTTTTCCATGGAAAAGACCATTTGCACCACAGATGATTGTTCGCATGAATTCTGATTGCGAATGCGCGCAGCCTGGAGTACTGTCTGGCGTCATGGTGGAGGCGTTTCTTATTGACGTCCGTCAGAATTTACTGGTGTGCCTGTAGTCAAACCGAATGGCATTTTCTGTATATCGTTCGGATGCACGGTAAATTATCAAGGCAGACGTGACGAGGTACTTCCCGTTATCTGCATAATGGCCGACAAGATGCAAGAAGCATTTCATCTGACAGCGGAGCAGTATGCGCTCGGCATTTTTTGGCTCGACTCAAACGGCATCATCACGCATGCCAACGAGGCGGCAGGATGTCTGACCGGCGCCGACGTCGATGCGATGACCGGGAAACCAGTGTGGGACTACATTGCGGAATGGAATCCGAGTGCATGGCAAGAACTGGCCGCATGCATCGCACCGGAAAAAGCCAAGCAACTGCGCGTAACAATTCGCATGACCGACCATGGCAGTGCGGCGGCCGAAGCCCATGTGCGGCATCTGAAAATGCAAGGGTTCACATCGTTTGCCGTGTTCTTGCATGGGATTGCAACCCGTGCACGGACGGAAGATCTGTTTCGCCTGCAACATAATCTCCTGGAAGCTGTTGCCCGCGGGGAGTCACTCGAGAAACTGCTGACACAACTGTGCAACGATGTGGAAGCAATGGCACCGGAACTGCACTGCTCCGTCATGCTGGTGGACGAGCAGGATCGAGCGCATGTCGTTGCCGCACCCAGTCTCCCCAAAGCTTATGCAGAGGCGCTCGAAGGGGCGCAGATCGGACCGGTGGAAGGATCGTGCGGAACGGCGGTTTACTACAATCAGCCGGTTCAGGTCAGTGATATTGCGCATGATCCGCTGTGGGAAAACTACCGTGACCTGGTGTTGCCGATGGGCCTGGCAGCTTCCTGGTCCAGTCCGATCATCGCACGTGACGGCACTGCTCTCGGGACGTTTGCCGTCTACTACCATGAGCGGCGCGTGCCCTCCGAGTTTCATCGGCAGCTGGTGGAGGTCTGCACCCATCTGACGGCGATTGCGGTCGAACGCAGCCACGCAGACGAACGGCTGCACAATCTGGCGTTCTACGATCCGCTGACCAAGCTGCCCAATCGAAAGTTGCTGGCAGACCGTGCCGAAATCGCGTTGGCCAATGCCGTCCATGACAGCAGTCCACTTGCCGTACTGTTCGTCGACCTGGATCGCTTCAAAACCATCAACGATACACTCGGGCACGAGGTCGGCGACAAGTTTCTGAAGGCAATCGCGGAACAGTTCAGCCATGCGGTACGGCATGGCGATACCGTCAGCCGCGTCGGCGGTGATGAGTTCGTACTCCTGCTGCCGCATTGCGACGGTCATCAGGCAGCCACCCTGGCGCAAAGGCTGCTGGAAATCGCCGCCACGCCGGTGACCGTGGACGGGCACCGGCTGGATGGGACGGCTTGCGTCGGCATCAGTCTGTACCCCGGCGACGCGCAGAACTACGATGTCCTGTTGCGTTATGCCGATATGGCGATGTACCAGGCAAAGGCGGGCGGACGCAATACCTATCGCTTTTTCAGTCGCGAGCTGAACGCTTCGATCCAGGAGGCGGTGGCGCTGGAGCGTGCATTGCGGCACGCGCTGGAGGAGCGCCGCCTGAGCGTGTATTACCAGCCCAAGCTCTCGCTGAACGATGAGGCCGTTGCCGGCGTCGAGGCGCTGGTGCGCTGGCATGACCCGCACATGGGAACGGTGTCGCCGGCACGTTTTATTCCCATTGCGGAAGAATCGGGCCTGATCAATGAACTTGGCCTCTGGGTGCTGGAGGAAGCCTGCCGCCGGCTGGCCGAGTGGCGCAACGGCGGCCTGCAGATTCCTTCGATGCAAGTGAATGTCTCGCCCAAGCAGTTGGGCCGCAAGGACTTGCCGGCTCTGATCGCCGATATCCTGCGCCGCTACGCGCTGCCGCCGTCATCGCTCATTCTCGAAATTACGGAGAGCAGCATGATCGACGACAACGAGAGATCGACTGCCGCATTATCCGCATTGAGTGCAGTGGGGATCAAACTCGCTGTCGACGATTTCGGAACCGGTTATTCCAGTCTGAGCTATCTGAAGCGCTTCCCGGTTCAGGAATTGAAGCTGGACCAAAGCTTCGTGCGTCACCTGGACGACAACAAGAGCGACCGCGAACTGGCCTCGGCTGTGATCAATATCGGACGTGCCTTGCATCTCACCGTGGTGGCCGAAGGTGTAGAGCATCAGAGTCAGCTCGACTTTTTACGTGCACAGCAGTGCGACTTGGCCCAAGGTTTCTACTATAGCCGTCCGCTTCCTTCGCACGAATTCGAGAATTGGCTGGCAGCGCGGGCAAGCTAAGGGTTCCGGCGATCCGCAGACTGGACGCCTTGGTTTGCTCGTGTGTCCTTTGAGTGAGATTCGAGAGCCGGAGGCATTGCGTTCGGCAGTGCGGGGACCTGCGGAGCCGCTGCTGCGGATGTCGCGCCTGGGGCGCGTCGTTTCCAAGTGGCGGCCACGGCATGAGGCCATGCAAGCGCAAGACCACACGCCGAAAGCGAAGCGGTCATTTCACCGCGAAGCAGTAAAGCAATCCATCTCCCCCCGTGCTCTGTATCCCCTCCGGGTTGCACCCACGCGTCGGATGCGCTGAATTCCAGGACTTGGCCCAGGAAGCGTCGACGGGACCTGCGCGGTCGTGATGCCCCGTCATCGCCGAGCCATCCGTCCCGCTCTTGGTCCAGTTGCCGCAGGTCATATCGGAAAACGGCGCCCCCGGGAAAGCTGTGCCGTCGGGCCGCGAACCGGTCAGGATGTCATGCTTGTTGGGTTTCTCGGTGCGGCCGTTCACGGGACGTCCCCTCTCGTCCAATGCCGTCTCTTTCGTCACGTTGTTGGCGGGGGAGTGCAGCTCATCGACGCTCCTGGCGATCACGACGCCCTTGGCGTTCTGCCACGGACCGGTGCCGATACGGTCGCGCGCATTGACGAACTTCGGATCGGCCATCGCGGACCCTTGGGTGCTCAGGTAGGCGCGCCAGGTTCGGTTGTCTGCGCCGGCCGCCGCCGCGAGCGACTGGCAATGCTTGTCCGCCCCTTCGAGGCCGCCCAGGTCTCCGCCCTTGCCAGGGCCGATGCTGGTCACAAAGAATGTCATGTTGGTGGGGCCGGGCTGCGATGTCCCCATGCCTGCACATCCAGCCAGCACCATCACGCAACCTGCAATCAACCCTGTCCTTTGCACCGAACTGTTCATCGCGATCTCCTCTTGGTATGGTTGTGACCCACAACACCGTGCCGGCAGCGGAAAAGGAAAGCTCCTTCAAAAACTCCGTTGCGTCCATAATCCCAGCGGCCATACCGCGACGCGGCACTTCCACATACGGTATGCCATTTCCGGCTTTGGCGTATTGCTGAAAGTTCGCACATGTTCGAGCGGCTGTGTTCCTTCTTAAGGTAAACAGCCAAGCGTTCGGATCGCCGTTGGATGCTCGCACATTGGCAGCAAACAACAATGCCGTTCAGCAGCAACTGAACGGCATTGCGGGGGCAACGTTCCTCAGAGAGATCAGGCGTCGGCGACCTTCAATACCAGCTTGCCGTTGTTCTCTCCGGAGAACAGTTTCTGGAAGGTTTCCGGGAAAGTATGCAGCCCGTCGACCACATCCTCGCGCGTCTTGAGCTTGCCTGCCATCAGCCAGCCGGCCATGTCGCGGATCGCTTCGCCGGCGCGCGGGTAGTAGTCGGACACCATGATGCCCTTCATCGTTGCGCGCTTGACCAGCAGCGCCAGGTAGTTGGCCGGGCCTTTCACCGGCGTGGTGTTGTTGTACTGGGAGATCGCGCCGCAGATGATAATGCGCGCCTTCAAGTTGATGCGGGTGAGGACGTCGTCCAGGATGTCGCCGCCGACATTGTCGAAATAGACATCGACGCCTTGCGGGCAATGCTTCTTCAGGCCTTCGCGCACCGACTCGTTCTTGTAGTCGATGCAGGCGTCGAAGCCGAGCTCATTCACGGCGAAATCGCACTTGTCCTTGCCGCCGGCGATGCCCACCACGCGGCAACCCTTGTGCTTGGCAACCTGACCGACGGTCTGGCCGACCGCCCCGGCGGCGCCGGAAACGACCACGGTTTCGCCGGCCTTCGGTTGGCCAACTTCGAGCAGGCCGAAGTAGGCGGTCATGCCGGGCATGCCGAGCGCATTCAGGTACTTTGGCAGCGGAGCGGCTTTCGGATCGACCTTGTAGAAGGCGGCGGTCTTGTCATCCGCCGGACCGACCCAGTATTGCTGGACGCCGATGCCACCGGAGACATAGTCGCCGACCGCGAATTTCGGCGACTTCGAAGCGACCACCTTGCCAATGCCGCCGGCGCGCATCACTTCGTCAATGGCGACGGGGCGGATATAGGACTTGCCCTCGTTCATCCAGCCGCGCATGGCAGGGTCGAGCGAGAGATAGAGCGTCTTGACGACGATCTCGCCGTCGGCAATGTCGCGGACCGGTTCGGTCGTGAATTTCCAGTCGCTGCGCTTGGGCATGCCGACAGGGCGCGCTCCCAGACGGATCTGCTGGTTGCTCAAAGTGGTCGTGGTCATCTTGTCTCCTTTTGGGATTGGTTAGGTGAAATCGATCATACATCAAATTGAACGGTCGTGCTTTTTTGCAAAAGTGTAACAGATTCAAACATTCCGGAATTCATCGGAACTTTCCAACCATCATGCTGACCAAGTGAGGAGCCGCAACATTGCTGTGGCTTAAGAGGTGGGGAGGCTGGAGTTTTTGGCTCTGATTCCTGCAGCGCAAACGCAAGTTAAGTGTTGCCACGTTTACGACGCGATGGGAATGCTGAACGCGTTTCCATGACATCGCAAACCGTTTTTAACCAACGCACAAATTTTTTTTGGAGATAACATGCTTCGTTCCGAAACGCTCTTTGGCAAGCGCGATACCAACACGCCAAATTCGCCCCTCAGCACCGCCAGCGGCATCGTTCCGACCGGTACCTCGGGTATCTCCAAGCCGATTTCCATGGGTGCCGACACCGCTGCCAGCACCAACGAAGGCGGCAGCAAGCTGATCGTCGGCCCGAATATCAAGCTCAAGGGCGTTGAAATCACCGACTGCGACACGCTGGTTGTCGAAGGCCGTGTTGAAGCCACCATCGATTCCCGCGTGATCCAGATCGCCGAGCGCGGCGCGTTCAAGGGCTCCGCCGAGATCGACATCGCTGAAATCCACGGCGAATTCGACGGCGAACTGACGGTGCGCCAGAAGCTGGTCATCTACTCGACCGGCAAGGTCTCCGGCAAGGTCCGCTACGGCAAGGTCGTAATCGAAGAGGGCGGTCAGCTGTCCGGCGACATTCAGGTCGGCACCGCTGCTGCCGCCAACAAGGGTCTGTCCGTCGCCAAGGTCGGCTAAGACGCTGCGGCACTCTGCATCAAATAGCAAGAACAAGTGTGTGACTTGCCTTCGCTTGGAGTAACCGCGTCGGCAAAGCTATAGCTGCACTTGCAATCGCCGCTACTGGCCAGAGGCGGCAATTGAAGGGGGCGCTTCCCGGCGTCCTGGATCGCCCGGATATCGCACTAGCGTATCCGGGCTTTTGTTTGTCTATCCGTACCATGCGACAATAGGGGTTTTCGCCAGTCGCATTGCAATCATGACCACGACGCACCCGGAATACATCCTTACCCTGTCTTGCCCGGACCACCGCGGCATCGTCCATCGCGTGTCCGGCTTCCTGGCCGAGCATGGCTGCAACATCATCGACTCGGCACAGTTCGGCGATGCACAGTCGCAGCTGTTCTTCATGCGGGTGCATTTCGCTGCGGAGGATCGGACGATCAGCGATACCCAGCTGCGGGCGAACTTCGAGATCGTGGCGAAAGAGCTGCAAATGGACGCCCAGCTCCATGACGCCCACAAGAAGCCGCGTGTGATGCTCATGGTGTCGAAGATCGGCCACTGCCTGAACGATCTGCTGTTCCGCTACAAGAGCGGGCTGCTGCCGGTGGAGATTCCGGCCATCGTGTCCAACCACACCGATTTCTACCAGCTCTCCGCCAGCTACAACATTCCGTTCCATCACCTGCCGCTGGCGAACGGCGCTTCGCCCGAAGCGAAGCGTGCGCAGGAAGAGCGCGTGCTGGAGATCGTCAGGAACAACGACATCGACCTGGTCGTGCTGGCGCGCTACATGCAGATCCTGTCGCCCGAGATGTGCAATGCATTGAAGGGTAAGGCGATCAACATCCACCATTCCTTCCTGCCCAGCTTCAAGGGGGCCAAGCCTTACTATCAGGCGCATGACCGCGGCGTGAAGCTGATCGGCGCGACCGCGCATTTCGTTACCAGCGACCTGGACGAAGGCCCGATCATCGAGCAGGACGTCGAGCGCGTTGATCATTCGATGGAGCCGGACACGCTGACGGCCATCGGCCGCGATGTGGAGTGCGTGGTGCTGGCGCGTGCGGTGAAGTGGTTTGTCGAGCACCGCATCCTGCTGAACGGTCACAAGACCGTGGTGTTCAAGTAATCCTCCCTCATGCGTCCGGCGCCGGTCCGTGCCGGACGATTCTCCATCCAACCTTGATCAGGCAGCGCGTGCACGCGTGGCCGATGCCCGTGCCCGCTGATTCGACGCGAAAACGTTGTCGCACTGGATCGCCTGGCCTGCCTGCACGGCGGCGATCCAATCGTCAGTCGTCGTCGCGGCCGCAAAGTTCGAATGAAACACGACGCTGAACGCGCGATGGATTTCCTCGGCGCTGGCTTTGCCGGCTGCGTTCTCATAGGGCAGTGAGCCGGTTGCATCGGTCAGGAATTCCACCTTCAGGCCCGAATGAGCGGCATGCAGGATTGTCGACGCGTCACAGTTATGCGTCATGTAACCGATGACGGACAAGGTGTCGATCTTGCGGTCGCTCAGCCATTGTGCGAGATCGGTACCGGTGAAGGCGCTGGCCATGGTCTTGTTGATGTGGTGATCGTGCGCACGGCCGGTCACGACCGGGTGCAGTTTCCATCCATCCGAACCTTTTGCAAACAGCGGCGATGATGCGGGCGCGTCGTGCTGCACGACGATGACCGGTACGCCCGCCGCCCGCGCTGCATCCATCGCATGGCCGATGTTGGCGAGCGAGGTTTGGACAGGGGGGTATTCAATCGGCAGGTTACCGGTCACATATTCATTTTGTACGTCGATGACGATCAATGCGCGGCGGGGTGTGGTACTCATGGGATTCTCCTTTCGTGTTGAAGGGCGTCGATTGCCCGATGAACAGCATTCTCGGTCTTTGCAAGATTGGCAAAAAGTGGCCTGAAGGCCATCATCCGATATAATCGGGCCATGATTAAACCGCCCCTCGCTTCCGCCTCCTCTGACCCGAACGGTCTGACGATTGCTGTCGTCGCCTTTGACGGCATCGGCCCGTTCCATTTGTCGGTGCCTTGCCTCGTATTCGGAGAAAATCGAACCGATCTTGGCATCCCGGCGTTTCGGGTCATGGTATGTGCGGCGGAGAAGGGCCAGTTGCACACGTCCGCGGGTTTCGGTATTTCCACGCCTCACAACCTGGCGGCGCTACAGCGGGCCGACATCGTGATCGTGCCCTCATGGCACGACGATTGCCGGCCGGCGCCGCCCGCCTTGCTCAACGCGTTGCGGCGAGCCCGCTATCGCGGTGCGCGCATCGTCGGCTTGTGCCTTGGCGCCTTTGTGCTTGCGGAAGCCGGCCTGCTGGATGGCAAGACGGCGACCACGCACTGGTATCTCGCGCGCACGCTTGCCGAGCGCTACCCGGCGGTGCGCGTAGACCGCGATGTGCTGTATGTCGATGAAGGGGATGTGCTGACGTCGGCCGGCGTCGCCGCCGGGCTCGACTGCTGCCTGCATCTGCTGCGCCGCCTGTGTGGTGCCGAGGCCGCCAATCGTGTTGCGCGCCGCCTTGTGATTGCACCGCATCGGCAGGGAGGCCAGGCGCAATTCATCGAGCAGCCGCTGCCGGTGTCGCAGAGCGACGATCGCCTGTCGAAGGTGTTGGAGTGGGTCTCACGCCATCTTGATCAGCCGCATGACATCGATACGCTGGCGCAGCGCGCCGCGATGAGCCGGCGCAGTTTCACGCGGCATTTCCGGCAAACGACCGGGACTACGGTTGTTCAATGGTTGTTGAACCAGCGTCTTGCGCTCGCACAGCGCATGCTGGAAACGACCGATCAGGCCATCGAGGTTATCGCACAGGAAGCCGGTTTCGGTTCGGCACTTTCCTTGCGCCAGCATTTCCGCGTGGCGTTCAATACTTCGCCGTCGGAGTATCGGAAGCAGTTCGGGAAACAGTCGTCAAGCGTTTAGAGCGGATTGCCTGTCAGCGAAAGGGGGCCATCTCGTGCCTGCGATGCTCACCGTACATCGCGTACGGTTGCGCTTCTCGGCACGACCTGACCTCCCTTGCACTGACATTCAAACCGCTCTAAGTCAGCACGCGCTTCAGCCACGCGCCGATGTCAGCGATCTCGTCTTCGCATACCGAATGCGGCATCGGATACTCGCGCCATTCCACCTCGTAGCTGAGCGCCCGCAGGAAGTCGCGTGACTGCTCCGCTCGTTCGATCGGGACGATAGGATCGCTTCGTCCATGGGCGAGGAAGATCGGCGTGTCGTGGTTGGCGTCGTGGCGCTCCGCGCTCACTGTCGTGTGGATGGGTAGATAGCCTGACAGGCCAAGCAGGCCGGCCAGTTTTTCCGGATGACGCAGGCCGGTTTGCAGCGTCATTGCACAGCCTTGGGAGAAGCCCGCAAGGATGATCCTGCTTGCGGGAATGCCACGTGCTTTTTCCCGGGCGATCAATTCTTCGACCAGCACCTGCGACTTGCGAAGGCCGGTCTCGTCTTCACGGTAGGTCAGGTCGGTGCCAAGGATGTCATACCAGGCACGCATCACATAGCCGTAATTGACCGTCACCGGCATTGTCGGCGCATGCGGAAACACGAAACGGATCGCCGGGCAGCCCGCCAGGTCGAGTTCGCGCACAATGGGCACGAAATCGCTGCCGTCCGCGCCGAGGCCATGCAACCAGATGACTGCCACCGTCGGGTTCAGGCCGGTTTCGATCTCGATGGATTCCAGGCTCGGAGCGCTCATGTCATTTCTGCCGGATGGCCGACTTCGGGCGGAATGCCTTGCACACCGCTTCGTTGGTTTCGATGTACGGGCCGCCAATCAGGTCGATACAGTAGGGGACCGCGGCAAAGATACCGGGCACGAGCTGCTTGCCGTCGGCATCCTTCAGGCCTTCCAGCGTTTCCTTGATGGATTTCGGCTGGCCCGGCAGGTTCATGACGAGGGCGGCGTGGTCGGCGGTTTCGCGGATGACGGCGACCTGGCGCGAGAGGATGGCCGTCGGCACGAATTTCAGGCTGATCTGGCGCATTTGCTCGCCGAAGCCGGGCATTTCCTTGGTGCCTACGGCCAGCGTCGCTTCGGGAGTCACATCGCGCCGCGCCGGGCCGGTGCCGCCGGTGGTGAGCACGAGGTCGCAGCCGACCTCGTCCACCAGTTCGATCAGTGCCTTCTCGATCTGCGGGCGCTCGTCCGGGATTAGGCGGGTTTCCATCTTCCATGGGCTGGCCAGCGCGGACGTGAACCAGTCGCGCAGGGCGGGGATGCCCTGGTCTTCATACACGCCGCTGGAAGCGCGGTCGGAAATCGACACCAGGCCGATCAGCAGCTCGTCGGGATTACTCTTCTTCGGTGTTGTCATTCTGTTCATCAGCGGGCGCCGAGACTTGGGACCGCTGCAATTGCTTGAGGATCTGGAAGATCTCGCGATAGGCTTTGGGCGGCTTGCTCTCTGCCTGCTCCTTGCGTGCATTGCGGATCAGGGTGCGCAGTTGCTGCACGTCGGCTTCGGGGAATTCCGCCTTCAGGTCGGTCAGCGCCTTGTCGTCGGCCAGCAGCTTCTCACGGCGTCGTTCCAGCGCGTGCATGGCGGCGGTTTCGGCCTTGGAGGCACCTTTCCAGCTGTCGATCACTCTCTGGATGGCGGCGACTTCCTCTTCCTCCAGCGTGCGCATCTTCTTGCCGACAAACTGCATCTGGCGCCGGCGGCCTTCATGGTCCTTGATCTTCTGGCACTCGAGGATTACTTCGCGCACGTCCTCCGGCATCGGCACGCGCATCACGCGGTCCTTGGGCTGCGAAACCAGTTCTTCACCCAGTTCCTGCAAGGCGGTCATTTCGCGCTTGAGCTGGGATTTGGAGGGGCGGTCGTACTTTTGTTCGAATTCGTCGGAGCGGAAGCCGACGCCGCCGCTGCCGCGGTTGGGATTAACCATGATGAATCAAAGCCATTCTGTAAACGACTGCTATGATAACCCTTTTAGCCACTTCCAAAAAAACAAGCTCATGAGCAACCCCGTATTTACCCATAGCCAGGACCAGCTGAAAGAGATCGCGCAGGATGTAATGCGTTTCGCCCGGGAAAAGGGGGCATCGGACGCTTCCGTGGAGATCAGCGAAGGCAGTGGTCTGGCGGTAACGGTGCGCAAGGGCAAGATCGAGACCATCGAGCAGAACAAGGACAAGGGCATCGGCGTGACGGTGTACCTTGGCGAGGAACGCCATATCCGGCGCGGCAATGCCAGCACCTCGGATTTTTCGAAGAAATCGCTGCAGGACACGGTCGAAGCGGCGTATAACATCGCGCGCTTCACGGCCGAGGATGATTGCGCCGGCTTACCGGATGCGGATACGCTGGAAATGTCGCCGCGCGACCTGGAACTCTGCTATCCGTGGCTGATTTCCACGGAAGAGGCAGTCGACATCGCGACACGCTGCGAAGCCGCCGCATTCGCGATCGACAAGCGCGTGACCAACAGCGAAGGCGCGAGCGTCTACGCGCAGCAATCCCATTTCGTGTCGGCCAACAGCCGTGGCTTCATGGGCGGCTATCCATATTCACGCCACACTGTCTCGGTCGCCCCGATCGCCGGCAAGGGCTCGAACATGCAGCGTGACGACTGGTATTCATCGACGCGCGACCCGAAGAAGCTTGCGCGTCCGGAAGATATTGGCCGTTACGCTGCCGAACGCGCGCTGGCCCGCCTCAACGCGCGCAAGCTCGATACCCGCAAGTGCCCCGTACTGTTCGAGGCGCCGCTCGCGGCAGGCCTGCTGGGGGCCTTCGTGCAGGCGGTGTCCGGCGGAGCGCTGTACCGCAAGTCCACCTTCCTGCTCGACTCGCTCGGCAAGCAGGTGTTTGCGCCCCATATCCAGATCGTGGAAGACCCGCACGTCATCGGCGCCGTTGGTTCCGCGCCCTTCGATGAAGAGGGCGTGAAAACCGCCCGGCGCGATGTGGTGAGAGATGGCGTAGTGCAGGGCTACTTCCTGTCTACGTACTCCGCACGCAAGCTGGGCATGAAGACCTCCGGCAATGCAGGCGGGTCGCACAACCTGTCGCTGGTATCTTCGCTCACGCAGCAGGACGACAACTTCAAGGCGATGCTGAAGAAGCTCGATACCGGCTTGCTGGTCACCGAGCTGATGGGACAGGGCGTGAACTACGTCACCGGCGACTATTCGCGCGGTGCATCGGGCTACTGGGTGGAGAAGGGCGTGATCCAGTATCCGGTGGAGGAGATCACGATTGCCGGCAACATGAAGGATATGTTCCAGCAGATCGTCGCGATCGGTGCGGATACGCTGATTCGCGGCACCAAGGAGACCGGTTCGATCCTGATCGAGAGTATGACGGTCGCAGGCAGTTAAGTCGGGACTGAAAAGCGAACGGGCCGGGAGGCGATGCACTCCCGGCCCGTTTTTCATTTGCAGAGCTGCTCGAATATCTCAGGAATACATCGCCAGGCCGGCATGGCTTCCAGCATCTTCGCGCGCGGGACCGCAGTCGGAGCGGATCCTCATTCCCATGGTTCAGTTGACCGGAGACGACTCCGTACGTTTCAGACTGCTTGCCGGGGACGTGTCGACCGGCACCGGTTCAGCAGAGTCGGAAGATGCACTGACGATCGCAGCAACGTTGCTGGTAAAGCTGTCGACCTGTGGCGTGCCGCCGCTCTGCTGCATGCCAGAACTCATGGTGGTTTCCGGATTGCCGTCACCGCTGCCGCATGCGGCAAGCAAGAAGGTGATCGCGATGAGTAGGGAAAGCTTCTTCATGATGCGCTCCTTGTACTGTTGAGGGATGCCGATGCATCAATGCTTGAGCGAACCGGGCAGCGGTGTCTTCAGATAGGGGAAGCTCATATCGAAGAAGCTGCTGTCGACAAAGGCGCCGTCAGTGAACTCGATATCCCCGGAAGGCGCGTCGGTGGGGGCGCAGCCAATATTGAGCCTGCACAGCTTGCCCATCGCGACCCGCAACTCGATGTCGACTACGTCGTCGCCGGGACGGCGTCCGTTCGGAAAACCTGCGTTGTCGCCGCCGAGCACGCCGAGGCGGTGCTGCGCGCCGGCGGGAGCGATCGACGTATTCAGTCGAAGCATTTCCGACGGCGTTCCATTGGCCGGCTTGTTCAATCCCTGAACCCCGGTGAGGAAGGCCGTGACCAGGTCGTTACGCGGGAAATTGGTCGGCGCCTTTACGCCGGCGCTGGAGAATAGTGTCTCCACCAGGGCAGGCAAGGTCGGGTTGGTCACGTAGTCGATGAACTGCGTATCGCCACCCGGTTTGCTGCTGTTGAACTGGTCCTTGTCCTTCAGGCCGATCACCAGTTCATTCACCAGCGGCATGCCGAGCCGCGAGACCTGCGTCCATGCACCGCCTTCCTTGGAAGTACTGCTCGATGCCGGCGTTGGATTGAGTAAACGCCCTTGGCGCAGGCTGGCGGTGGTCCAGCCGCCGATGACGGGTTCGGAGCCGTTCGTGAGACACGACGTCGGGATTTCAAGGGCGAGCGACGTCACGTTCTTGTCGGCGAGGGAGTCGGTGGCCGAGCGTTCCGCGTTGGGATCGAAGGCGGTCGCCGGCGCCTTGTAGTTGATGAGGTCAAAGGTCTCGCCAAGATTGACCACGAATGAGTCCTTGCGCTGGCCGACAAACATCCTGCCGGGCGCGCCGCAGCCGGGGATGTTGATGTGGTAGAGATGCTTCGCCGCGTATGACGCGTAGTCGGAAATCGATTTGTTGCCGATATTGTCGACCGGCTTGTCGAAGCTTGTTCCGCCACCCGAGGCGTTGGCGACGGCGTGCCGCTCACCGGCTACGCGATCGCCGCGGACCATGGTCACGGTATAGGTCTCCCGCTGGTTCAGGCCGTTCGAATTGGGTGCATTGATGTCGGAAGCCCCATTGATGATGAGGGGAATCGATACCTGCTTGCC
This sequence comes from Noviherbaspirillum sp., assembly GCA_035627275.1. Lineage (GTDB taxonomy): Bacteria > Pseudomonadota > Gammaproteobacteria > Burkholderiales > Burkholderiaceae_D > Noviherbaspirillum. The sequence goes on along the minus strand of DASPMC010000002.1, from coordinate 25,661 downwards.
ACCGACATTGAGCTTCGTGTCCTTGTTCTCGTTATTGAAGCGGAACTGGAACGTCAGGTCTTCCTTGGCATCGCCGTTGTTGTCGATATGGATCTCGTACAAGGCATCCGGATCCATCGAGAAATAGTTCGGTCCCCCATAGGCATCCTGTAGCGGGATGTAGTTGGCGATGACGGTCGTGTAGCCGCTCCGGTCCGCCTCATAACTGCGGAACATGTAGAAGTCGGTTGCATCGACTTTGGGTTGGCGGGTAATGAAAGGGGCCTCGCGATGGCTGGATGCCAATGCTGGAAGGGCGGTCAGGCCCATGAGTGTGGTTGCTGCCAGGCCGACGCCCAGCATGCCCTTGTTCACGCGTGTAAACATGACGGTCTCCTGCAAGTTGAATGGAAAAGAATCCGGGACTGCCTGGCTCTATACGCAGGAGGCGCGACACCGGATTCAAAAAGTCCGATCGTTTTGCAGGTCGCCCGAATCGATTTCTTGCGGGCATAAAAAACAGCCCACGGAGGGCTGTTTTTTGAGGGGAGGGGGAGAGGCTTGGAATGCTTATGCTGCCTTGCTCGAGACCGGCATATGCGACTCGGTCTGGTCCAGCACTTCTTCCGGCGCTTCCGCTTCTTCGACGGTCTCGTTGTTCAGATGCTGGTGCATCCTCTCGACATCAAGGTCGCCGGTCCACTTGCCGACCACCACGGTCGCGACGCCATTGCCGATCAGATTAGTCAGGGCGCGGGCTTCCGACATGAAACGGTCGATGCCGAGGATCAGCGCCAGGCCGGCAACTGGGATGCCGCCGACAGCCGACAGTGTGGCAGCGAGCACGATGAAGCCGCTGCCAGTGATTCCGGCTGCACCCTTGGAGGTGAGCAGGAGCACGGCGAGCAGTGTGAGCTGCTGGGTCAGCGTCATCGGGGTGTCGGTGGCCTGCGCGATGAACACGGCTGCCATGGTCAGGTAGATCGAGGTGCCGTCCAGGTTGAACGAGTAACCGGTCGGGATCACCAGGCCGACGACCGACTTCTTCACGCCGAGGTTTTCCAGCTTGGCCATCATGCGCGGCAGCACAGACTCGGACGAGGAGGTGCCGAGCACGATGAGGAGCTCTTCCTTGATGTACTTGATGAACTTCCAGACCGAGAAACCGTGGATCAGGGAGATCAGGCCCAGCACTGCGAAGATGAACACCAGGCAGGTCAGGTAGAAGGTGCCCATCAGCTTGCCGAGGGAGAGCAGGGTGCCGACGCCGTACTTGCCGATAGTGAAGGCCATCGCGCCGAACGCGCCGATCGGTGCCACCTTCATGATGATGCCGACGATGGAGAACAGCACATGCGAGGTCTTTTCGATGAAGTCGAACACCAGCGTGCCGCGGCCGCCGAACTTGTGCAGCGCGAAGCCGAACATGACGGAGAACAGCAGTACCTGCAGGATGTCGCCCTTGGCGAACGCATCGACGACGCTAGTCGGGATGACATTCATCAGGAACTCGGTGGTTGTCTGCATCTTGCCCGGCGCAGTGTATGCCGCGATGCTCTTGGTGTCGAGCGAGGCCGGATCGACATGCATGCCGGAACCCGGCTGCACGATGTTGACGATCACGAGGCCAACCACTAGCGCGATGGTGCTGACGACTTCAAAGTAGAGCAGTGCGAGACCGCCGGTCTTGCCGACCTGCTTCATGTCTTCCATGCCCGCGATACCGACGACCACGGTGCAGAAGATGATCGGAGCGATGATCATCTTGATGAGTTTGATGAAGGCGTCGCCGAGCGGCTTCATTTCCGCGCCAAACGACGGATAGAAATGTCCGAGCAGTACGCCGATGACGATTGCTGTCACCACTTGCACGTACAGCGATTTATAGAAGGGTTTCTTTCCCATGTGTTGCTTCTCCAAAAGGGTTGAGCTGCTCGCGCGTGTATCGGCTTCGACGAAAGCGCGATCGCATAAGGGCACGGCAATGGACATGCATGGCGGACGATTGCCGGGCACGCAGTTGCGCGAAGTGCTCGCATTCTCGGGGCGCACCATACCAGCGACAATTGTGGACATCCACACAAAGTGGGAGCAGGGAAATTTACTTCTTGTTGATCTGGGAAGTTGATTAATTCGGCAAACACGTTTATTTATTCGGGCGCGTTCATCACATACGGCAATCGCGCGCAAGTCTACCGACGCTGCCGACAAAGCGTGCATTACATGCTGCGTCGGCGGAACCTTTGCGCATGTGGTTGAAATCATCTACGTGGCACTACCTACGCACTACCACGAGAGCGCACAATTCGTGTTGATATCCGCACATTCCCGCTCCTAGAATCGCTGATGCCCTTTGGCCGGCCGTGCGCTTGGTTATAAGGCGCACAACGAAGAAATTTTGCGTTCAATCCACTAGGAGACAGAATGGAACGTCGTTCATTCATGAAGAAAGCGGCTGCCGGCGCCGCTGTCGGCGCGGTTGCCGCACCGGCTATTGCGCAGTCGCTGCCGACCATCAACTGGCGTCTGGCATCGAGCTTCCCGAAATCGCTCGACACGATCTACGGCGCAGCAGAGACTTTTTCCAAGCGCGTGGCGGCACTGACGGGTGGCAAGTTCAACATCCGCGTGTTTGCCGGCGGTGAGATCGTTCCGGCTCTGCAGGTGATGGACGCTGTACAGGCAGGTACGGTTGAGATGGGCCACACCGCCTCTTACTACTACTTCGGCAAGGACCCGACCTTTGCATTCGACGGCGTCGTTCCGTTCGGCCTGAACTCGCGTCAGCAGACCGCATGGTGGGACCAGGGCGGCGGCCGCGACCTGACGCGTGAGTTCTATCGCGACTACGGCATCATCAACTTCATGGGCGGCAACACCGGCGCGCAGATGGGCGGCTGGTTCCGCAAGGAAGTGAAGACCGTGCAGGAACTCAACGGCCTGAAGATGCGCATCGGCGGTTTCGCCGGCCGCGTGATGCAACGCCTGGGCCTGGTACCGCAGCAGATCGCCGGTGGCGATATCTATCCGGCGCTGGAGAAGGGCACCATCGATGCGGCCGAGTGGATCGGCCCTTACGACGATGAGAAGCTCGGCTTTTTCAAGGTCGCCCCGTACTACTACACGCCTGGCTGGTGGGAGGCGGGCCTGCAGGTGTCGTTCTACATCGGCATCAAGGAGTGGGAGAAGCTGCCCAAGGAATATCAGGCTGCGGTCGAAGCGGCATCCTATGAAGCGCATGTCGTCATGCAGGCTGAGTACGATGCGAAGAATCCGACCTCGCTCGCTCGCCTGCTGAAGAATGGCGTCAAGCTGCGCCAGTTCTCGAAGGAAATCATGGATGCATGCTCGAAGGCTGCCAACGAGGTGATGGAAGAAGAAGCTTCGAAGAACGCCAAGTTCAAGAAGATCTACGAACCGTGGAAGCGCTTCCGCCAGGACCAGAACCAGTGGGCATCGGTTGCGGAGCTTCCGCTGCAGAACTACATGGTGACGCGCAAGTAATTGCAACGGTTCATGCATTTCTGAAGACCCGTACCCGCGGCGCGCGAGCGCTGCGGGTTTTGCTTTTTTGCTGTTTCTCTTCCTTGATACGGTTGACGATGAACCGACCGTGAAAAGTGATGACTAATTTTTAAGCAATTCAACATTCGCGTGCGGATGTTGCTCAAGAGGCGGCGACGACACGCGATATTTTCCACCCCTAGAGGAGACCACATGGAACGTCGTTCCTTTCTAAAAAAAGCGGCTGTTGGTGCGTCCGTCGGTGCAGTTGCCGCTCCGGCGCTTGCCCAAGCACAGCCGACTTTCAACTGGCGCCTTGCATCCAGCTTCCCGAAATCCCTGGATACCCTGTTCGGTACAGCAGAGGTGTTCACCAAGCGCGTCGCGCAGCTCACCAACGGCAAGCTGAATATCCGCGTCTTCGCCGGCGGCGAGATCGTGCCGCCGCTGCAGGTGGTGGATGCAGTCCAGAACGGGACCGTGGAAATGGGGCACACGGCACCCTACTATTATTTCGGCAAGGACCCGACCTTCGCTTTCGATTGCGCGGTGCCGTTCGGCATGAACTCGCGCCAGCAGACCGCGTGGTTCGACCAAGGTGGCGGACGCGACCTGCTGCGTGAGTTCTACAAGGACTACGGCATCATCAATTTCCTCGGCGGTAATACGGGCGCGCAGATGGGCGGCTGGTTCCGCAAGGAGATCAAGACCCTCAACGATATCAAGGGCCTGAAGATGCGCATCAGTGCCTTCGCCGGCAAGGTGATGCAGCCGCTCGGACTGGTGCCCCAGCAGCTCGCCGGCGCTGACATCTATCCGGCGCTGGAAAAGGGTGCGCTCGATGCGGTCGAATGGACCACGCCCTACGACGACGAGAAGCTCGGCTTCTACAAGGTGGCGCCGTACTATTACGCGCCGGGCTGGTGGGAATCGGGCGCACAGCTTTCCTTCTATGTCGGCATGAAAGAGTGGGAAAAGCTGCCGAAGGACTATCAGTACGCCATCGAGGCGGCTTCCTTCGAAGCACACGTGACCATGCAGGCCGAATACGATGCCAAAAATCCGGCGGCTCTTGCCCGCTTGATCAAGAACGGTGCCAAGCTGCGCTTCTTCTCCAAGGAAATCATGGAAGCCTGTTACAAGGCGGCCGTTTCGACGATGGACGAGGAAGCCTCCAAGAACACCAAGTTCAAGAAGATCTACGACCACTACCGGCGTTTCCAGCGCGACCAGAACCAGTGGTTCTCGGTGGCTGAGGCACCGATGCAGAACTTCATGTCCGGCCGGAAGTAAGACTTTTCGGGGGCAGATCGGCCGCGCAAGGCGGCTGGTTCTTGACCCGGATTAATTTCTTGCCCGGTTCAATCGGCGCCCGGTCGCATCCGGGTGCCGTGCTTGAAATATTTTCAGCAACCCATTTCCCGTGATTGTCCCCCGGCTCCCTTCGAACTGAAGGTGAGCTACGCCTCGCTGCACACTCTGTGCAATGGGTGAACGGATCAAATTTTTTCACCTACGCAATTTTACGCAGAACCTACAATCGATCGCGACATATGGCAGTGCTATATGTGCCGCGTACCGATTCGTATCGTATTTGAAGTTTAATCCGAGGAGACAACATGGAACGTCGTTCCTTCCTGAAGAAAGCAGCAGTAGGCGCAACCGCCGGCGCAATGGCCGCACCTGCGTTGGCGCAGTCCTTGCCCACCCTGAACTGGCGCATGGCATCGAGCTTCCCCAAGACGCTCGATACCGTGTTCGGCGCATCCGAGACATTCTGCAAGCGCGTGGCGCAGCTGACGGGCGGCAAGTTCAACATTCGCCTGTTCGCCGGCGGCGAGATTGTTCCGGCGCTCCAGGTCATGGATGCGGTGCAGAACGGCACGATCGAGATGGGGCACACCGCTTCCTACTACTACTTCGGCAAGGATCCGGCATTCGCATTCGATTGTGCGGTACCGTTCGGCCTCAACTCCCGCCAGCAGACTGCCTGGTTCGACCAGGGCGGCGGCATGGCGCTGATGCGCGAATTCTTCAAGGACTACGGCATCGTCAACTTCCAGGGCGGTAACAGCGGTTCGCAGATGGGTGGCTGGTTCCGCAAGGAGATCAAGAGCGTGGCTGACCTGCAGGGCCTGAAGATGCGTATCGGCGGCTACGGTGGCCGCGTGATGCAGCGCCTCGGCCTGGTGCCGCAGCAGATTGCCGCCGGCGACATCTATCCGTCGCTGGAAAAAGGCACGATTGACGCCGCGGAATGGATCGGCCCGTACGACGATGAAAAGCTAGGCCTATACAAGGTCGCGCCGCACTACTATGCGCCGGGCTGGTGGGAGCCGAGCACACAGTTCTCGTTCTATGTCGGTATCAAGGAATGGGAAAAGCTGCCTAAGGAATACCAGTACGCGATCGAAGCGGCTTCCTACGAAGCGCACGTCACGATGCAGGCAGAGTACGACGCGAAGAATCCGGTGGCGCTGGCACGCCTGCTGCGCAACGGTGTGAAGCTGCACCACTTCTCGAAAGAGATCATGGAAGCCTGCTACAAGGCGGCGAACGAGGTAAACGAGGAAGAAGCGTCCAAGAATCCCAAGTTCAAGAAGATCTACGAGCACTGGAAGCGTTTCCGCCAGGACCAGAACCAGTGGTTCTCCGTGGCCGAAGCAACCATGCAGAACTTCATGATCACCCGCCGCTGATCCTTCCTCGGCAAGAACTGGCAACCCGCATCGCCCCGCGATGCGGGTTTTCTTTTTTGTGTTTCCGGCGGGCTGTTTCTGCCGCATTCTGCCGAACGATGTTCGTCGGTCTTTCTCCACGTTCCGCATGTCGTTTGCCGATTGTCATCGCGCTGACAGTGCGGACAAATTCCACGCCGTATGCTTCACATCGACAAGCAGGATGATTTCATCTACGTAATTCCGCTGGTTTGCGCTCCGAAAGTAAACAGTTGCAACTACGTGGTATTACGTGCATATTTGCTGCGTCGCACGATTGGTATGTATTGCATAGGTGAAATTGCCTATCTACAATCCTCGCGACATACACAAACGTATGGAAAACGGATAGTTCGGCCACAAACCGGACTTTGATGCGCAACCCCAAGGAGACAAAATGGAACGTCGTTCCTTTATTAAAAAGGCATCTGTTGGCGCCGCTGCCGGCGCAATCGCAGCACCGGCCCTAGCCCAGTCCCAGCCAACACTCAACTGGCGTCTTGCTTCCAGCTTCCCGAAATCGCTCGACACAATTTTTGGCGCTGCAGAAACGTTCTCTCAGCGCTTGTCGCAAATCACCAACGGCAAGTTCAATGTGCGTGTGTTCGCCGGCGGCGAAATCGTTCCGGCCCTGCAGGTGATGGATGCAGTCCAGGCGGGTACCGTCGAAATGGGGCACACCGCGTCTTACTACTACTTCGGCAAGGATCCGACCTTCGCCTTCGACTGCGCGGTACCGTTCGGTCTGAACTCGCGCCAGCAGACCGCCTGGATCAACCAGGGCGGCGGCATGGCACTGATGCGTGACTTCTTCAAGGACTATGGCATCGTCAACTTCCTCGGCGGTAATACCGGCTGCCAGATGGGCGGCTGGTTCCGCAAGGAAGTGAAGACCGTACAGGACCTCAACGGCCTGAAGATGCGTATCGGCGGTTTCGCCGGCCGTGTGATGCAGCGCCTGGGTCTGGTGCCGCAACAGATCGCCGGTGGCGACATCTATCCGGCGCTGGAGAAGGGCACGATCGACGCCGCGGAATGGGTCGGTCCGTACGATGACGAGAAGCTCGGCTTCTTCAAGGTTGCTCCGCACTACTATGCACCGGGCTGGTGGGAGGCTGGTCCGCAGCTGTCCTTCTACATGGGCATCAAGGAGTGGGAGAAGCTGCCGAAGGATTACCAGGCCGCTGTCGAGGCCGCTTCAGCCGAAGCGCATATTGTCATGCAGGCCGAGTACGACGCGAAGAACCCGGGTGCGCTGGCCCGCCTGCTCAAGAATGGCGTGAAGCTGCACAGCTTCTCGAAAGAGATCATGGACGCCTGCTACAAGGCGGCGACCGAAGTGATGGATGAGGAAGCTTCCAAGAATGCGAAGTTCAAGAAGATCTACGAGCCGTGGAAGCGTTTCCGCCAGGACCAGAACCAGTGGGCATCCGTGGCTGAGGCACCGCTCCAGAACTACATGATCACGCGTCGTTAATCCCTTCGAACGCATTCAACCCGCAGCGCGCAAGCCCTGCGGGTTTTTTGTTGCCTGTCGAATTGCGAGCTGAGGGAAGGGGCAGTTGCCGCACCGGGCAACAAAAAACCCCGCTGGGCGAACCATGCGGGGTTTGATGTTATTGCGACTGCGGATGATTACTTCTTCTCTTCCGTATCGGTGGAGAAGTTCAGCTGCGGAGCACCGCTATCCTTGTTGTCGCCTTCGGTCGAGAAGTTCAGCTGAGGTGCATCACCGCCCTGATCCGGGGCAGGGATGTCGATCTTCAGCTCGATTTGCTCCTTCATATCGGTTTTCTCGGCGATGGACACAATGTTCGGGAACGCGATGATCAGGCTGACCATGATTACCTGAATCAGCACGAATGGCACCGCGCCCCAGTAAATGTCCGAGGTTGTCACCTCCTTTGGCGCCACTGAGCGCAGGTAGAACAGCGCGAAACCGAACGGCGGGTGCATGAACGAGGTCTGCATGTTCACGCCCAGCAGTACGCCGAACCAGATCAGGTCGATGCCGAGCTTTTCGGCGACCGGACCGACCAGCGGCACCAGGATGAATGCCAGCTCAAAGAAGTCCAGGAAGAACGCCAGGCCAAAGAACAGGATGTTCACGACGATCAGGAAGCCCATCGTGCCGCCCGGCAGCGAGGTCAGCAGGTGTTCCACCCACAGATCGCCGTTGACGGCGCGGAAGGTCAGGCCGAACACGCTGGAGCCGATCAGGATGAACACCACGAAGCACGACAGGCGGGTGGTCGAATCCATGGCCTGCTTCATCAGCGACCAGGACAGGCGGCGGTTCATCATGGCGAGGACCAGGGCGCCGAACGCACCCATGCCGCCGCCTTCGGTCGGGGTTGCAATACCGACGAAGATCGTACCGAGAACCAGGAAGATCAGCGCGAGCGGCGGGATCAGCACGAACACCACCTTTTCGGCCATGCGCGACAGCATGCCCAGCTTGAGCTGGCGGTTGATCACGGCCAGTACGAACGCGCCAATGATGCCGACTGCTGCCGAATAGATGCCGACTTCGTCGCTGGCAGCCTTCGGATGGGTGGAGCTGTAGTAGGCGGCAAATGCATACGAGGCCGCAACTGCCAGACCGATCAGGGCGAGCAGGGAAACGACGCCGCTCTTGCCGTTCGGTTCACGCAGATTGCGTGCTTCCGGGGGCAGGGCCGGCACCGAGTGCGGCTTGAAGATCGACATGGCCAGCACGTAACCCGCATACATGGCGGTCAGCAGCAGACCCGGAACGAAAGCAGCCTTGTACATGTCGCCGACGGAGCGGCCCAACTGGTCGGCCATCACGATAAGCACCAGCGAGGGCGGGATGATCTGCGCCAGCGTACCGGATGCGGCAATTACACCGGATGCGATACGCTTGTCATAGCCGTAACGCAGCATCACGGGCAGCGAGATCAGGCCCATCGAAATCACCGATGCCGCAACCACGCCGGTTGTCGCTGCCAGCAGCGCGCCGACGAAGATCACGGCGTAGGCAACACCGCCGCGAACCGGGCCGAACAACTGGCCGATCGTATCGAGCAGGTCTTCCGCCATCCCCGAGCGCTCGAGGATCAGACCCATGAAGGTGAAGAATGGAATGGCCAGCAGTGTGTCGTTGGCCATGATGCCGAAGATGCGGTTCGGCAAGGCTTGCAGCAGTTCAGGTTTCAGCAACCCGAGTTCAATGCCCAGCAGGCCGAAGAACAGGCCGTTGGCGGCCAGGGCGAATGCCACCGGGAAGCCCGATAGCAGGAATACCACGAGGGCGCCGAACATGATCGGCGCCATGTTCGCAATCAGGAATTGCTCCATTACTCAGTCTCCAGACGATCAGTTGAGGTTGTTCGCGGCTTTGATCGCCTCGATTTCTTCTTCCGGTGTCGCGGCATGCTTTTCGAATTCGCTTGCATCCACTTTGCCTTGCAGGAAGCCGATACGCTTGATCAACTCGGAGATGCCTTGCAGCGTGAGCTGCAGGAAGCCGAACGGGATCAGGATTTTCGCTGGCCAGACGATGAGGCCGCCGGCATTGCTGGAGACTTCCTGATTATGGATGGACTCCCATGCGTACGGCACTGCATAGTAGAGCACCAGCAGCGTCATCGGCAGGAGGAAAAGGAGGAAGCCGAAAACATCGATCCAGACTTGCGTGCGCTTGGAGAAGCGGCCTGCGATCACGTCGATACGCACGTGTTCGTTGCGGCGCAGGGTATAGGAGGTTGCGAGGAGGAAGATCGCGGAGAACAGGTACCACTGGATCTCGAGCCAGGCATTCGAGCTGGTGTGGAAGATATAGCGGACCAGCGCGTTGCCGGTGCAGATCAGTACCGAGATGAAGAGGGCCCAGCTGATGCCATTCCCTATCTTTTCATTGATCGTGTCAATGAGTCTCGATAACGAGAGTAAAAAAGACATGATTGCGTCTCCATTAATAAAAATTTATCTGTGCCGGACCGCGTAGTTCTCTAGATGCAGTCGGTATACCTGAAGGTGCCTGTTCAAGGTTCGCCGCAGTATATGTCATTTCAATGGGCAAGCGAACAACAGAAGCGGAGCGTCGATATTCTTTTCATGCTGCGACGCAAAAGCCCCCGTTTTTTTCATCTTTCAAGCGTATTTTTACGTGGAAGTCCTTACGCAAAACTACGCAAATGTGGGGGCGCAACAACGGGGCGGAAGGATGTCATTCGCGCGTGCGAATGTGGGGATGGCGTGATGACGGCGTGGCGAGACCGGTATGTACGGCGCGAATTGTCATCGCGACGACAGCATACGCGTTTTCGATAAAACTTGCAGAGGGAAGATGGAGGAAGTAGAGAGCTGCCGGCGGATATGCCGGCAGCATCGGACAGAAGATCTGAATTAAGCGAGTTGGGCGCGCACGCGCGCGATAGCTGCGCGCACCTGGTCGGGTGCGGTGCCGCCGATATGGTTGCGGGCAGCGACCGAACCTTCAAGCGTGAGGACCTTGAATACATCCGACTCGATCAGCGGCGAGAACGCGCGCATCTCGTCGAGCGTCAGATCGGTGAGGTCGCAGCCGCGCTGCTCGCAGGCGCGTACCGCATGCGCCACCGCTTCATGCGCGTCGCGGAAGGGCAGGCCCTTCTTGACGAGGTAATCGGCAAGGTCGGTCGCGGTCGCATAGCCTTGCAGCGCCGCTGCCCGCATTGCCTCCGGCTTCACGGTGATGCCGCGCGCCATGTCGGCGAAAATGCGCAACGTGTCAGTAACTGTGTCCACCGTATCGAACAGCGGCTCCTTGTCTTCCTGGTTGTCCTTGTTGTAGGCCAGCGGCTGGCCTTTCATCAGGGTGAGCAGGGCGATCAAGTGGCCGTTGACGCGGCCAGTTTTGCCGCGCGCCAGTTCAGGCACGTCCGGGTTCTTCTTTTGCGGCATGATCGACGAGCCGGTGCAGAAGCGGTCGGCGATGTCGATGAAGCCGACACGCGGACTCATCCAGATCACGAGCTCTTCCGACATGCGGGAAATATGTGTCATCACGAGTGCGGCGGCGGCGCAGAATTCGATCGCGAAGTCGCGGTCGGAAACGGCATCTAGCGAGTTGTGGCATACGTCTTCGAAGCCGAGCGTCTTCGCCACGCGCGTGCGGTCGATCGGGAAGGTCGTTCCGGCTAGCGCGGCGGCACCCAGCGGCAGGCGGTTGACGCGCTTGCGGCAATCGGCCATGCGTTCTGCATCGCGGCCGAACATTTCGACATAGGCCAGCATATGGTGGCCGAAAGTGATCGGCTGCGCTACCTGCATATGGGTGAAGCCGGGCAGGATGGTGTCGGCGTGCTTTTCTGCGAGGTCGACCAGCGCCAGGCGCAGGTCGCGCAGCAAGGCGGTGATGTTGTCGATCGACGAGCGCATGTAAAGACGGATGTCAGTCGCCACCTGGTCGTTGCGGGAGCGGCCTGTATGCAGACGCTTGCCTGCATCGCCGACGAGTTCGGTCAGGCGTTTCTCGATATTGAGGTGCACGTCCTCGAGGTCGAGCAGCCATTCGAACTTGCCCGATGCGATCTCGGACTGGATCTGCGCCATGCCGCGCTGGATGTCGGCGTAGTCCTGGGCGCTGATGATGCCCTGGTGGGCCAGCATCTCGGCATGCGCGAGCGAACCCTGGATATCGGCGTCGGCCATGCGCTTGTCGAAGAAGACGGACGCGGTGTAACGTTTGACCAGGTCAGAGACCGGTTCGGAAAAACGGGCCGACCAGGCCTCGCTTTTTTTGGAAAGTTGTGCTGTCATAATTGAATCCCGGTGAATACGTGATTATAACCCCCATGCCGCTATCCGCCGCTCCAGATCAAGCTGGCAGGCCCCCTGAAATCCTCATTCCGGACTGCTGTAACATCGGCGTCGTGTTCCGCACCCTGATCGGCGTGAACGCCGCCGTGTTCATTGGCATGCTCGTCCAGGCCCGCGATTGGGGCCGCGGCGCCGTCGAATTCGTCGAGTCGTCGATGGTGATCGAGCTGGCCTGCCTGTGGTCGCTATTCCTGATGTGCGGGTTGCGCCAGATCCTGCGCCGTTCCCCGGCGGTACAGCTGGCGCCGTGGGCGCAGAGGGCGGCAAGCGCCATCCTGCCCGCCGCCGTAACAGGGACCGTTGTCCATATGTTCACATTGAGCAGCAGTCTTGGGGACAGCTTCGGCAGCATGAGCGCCGAGGAGGGCATGCTGCTCGGTGGCCTGTTCGGTGTGATATTCCAGCATTACTTCGAATTGCGCACTCGCGCGTTTTCCCCGGCTCTGGTCGAAGCGCGTCTTCAGGCCCTGCAGGCGCGCATCCGGCCGCATTTCCTTTTCAACAGCCTGAATGCGGCGCTTTCGCTCATCCGCACCGAACCGCGGCAGGCTGAAAACACGCTCGAAGACCTGGCCGACCTGATCCGCGTCCTGATGAGCGATCCCCGCAGCATGACGACGTTGGACAACGAAATCCGCTTGAGCCGCCAGTACCTGTCCATCGAAAAGATCCGGCTGGGCGAGCGCCTGCAGGTGCAGTGGGACATGGACGGTGTCGATGAGGACGTATTGCGCAAGGCGCAGGTGCCGGTGCTGCTGCTGCAACCCTTGCTGGAAAACGCGGTGCGTTACGGCGTTGAGCCGGCGGTGCAGCCGGTACAGGTACAGGTCAGTGTCGGCCGCACGTTGGACAAGATCGAGGTCCTGGTCGTCAATCCGTTTCATGGGGTATCGGCGGCTGTTTCGGGCAATCGCATGGCACTCGACAATATCCGCGAGCGTCTTGCGCTGTTGTATGACGTCGAGGCGCAGCTGGTCACATCGGCCGGGAGTGGCCGGTTCGAAGTCCGGCTGCGTTTCCCCTATGTGAAAGGACCCGCATGATCCCGCGACTCTATATCGTCGACGACGAAGCGCCGGCAAGGTCGCGGATGAAGACGCTGCTGTCCGACATTGCCGCGGAGTGTCCGCATGAATTGGCGGGGGAGGCGGATAGTGCGCAACGTGCGCTTGAAGGCGTAGCCGGCGTCGTCCCGGACATCGTGCTGCTGGATGTACAGATGCCCGGCATGACAGGCATCGAGCTGGCTTCGCATTTCATGAAGAATCCGGCGCCTCCGGCCATCATTTTTGTGACGGCATACGACGAATTTGCGCTCAAGGCATTCGAAGTGCATGCGCTGGATTACTTGTTGAAGCCGGTGCGTGCATCCCGCCTGGCCGAAGCGATTCGCCGCGCAGCAGCGATGCGCGCTACGCAGGCGGCATCGATTGCGGACGCAGCGAAATCCATGCAGGGAGGGCGGCAGAATTTTTCGGTCCAGGAACGCGGTCGGGTGCTGCTCGTGCCGGTTCGCGATGTCATCTACCTCAAGGCGGAGCTGAAATATGTCACGCTCCGTACCCGTTCGCAGGAATACTTGATTGAAGAATCGCTGACATCCATCGAGGAGGAGCTTGGTGATGTCTTCGTGCGCGTGCACCGCAAGGCGCTGGTCGCGCGCGATGCCATCGTCGGCGTCGAGCGGGGAACGCTTGCCGTCGATGGCGAGGGGGAAGGTGAACGCGCACAGGAATCGTGGCAGGTCATATTGCGTGACCTGGACGAGCGCCTGCCGATTTCGCGCCGGCAGTGGCCGGCGGTGAAGGCGCTCGTCAAATAATCGTCGCCTCAACCGGTGTTGCGCAGCCCTGCGGCAATGCCGTTGATCGACAGGTGGATGCCGCGCCGCACCCGTTCGTCGAGGGTGCGTCCCTCCGCCGTTGCCGCGCGGTGGCGCTTGATGAGCTCTACCTGCAGGTGGTTCAGGGGATCGAGATAGGCGAAGCGGTTCTTGATCGAACGCGCCAGCAACGGGTTGGCGGCGAGGCGTTCCTTCGCGCCGGTGATAATGGCCAGGCAGGCGATGGTGCGCTCATGTTCCTCGAGGATCCGCTTGAAGATCGTGTTGCGCAGCTTCCTGTCGCCCACCAGTTCCGCGTAGCGCGACGCTACGGCAAGATCGGTCTTGGCCAGCACCATATCCATGTTCGATAGCAGGGTGGCGAAGAACGGCCATTCCTTGAACATGTCGCGCAGGGTCGCAACGCGCTTCTTGTATTCCTTCGCGTCGTCGATCTCATGCAACCAGGACGTCACCGCGCTGCCGAATCCGTACCAGCCTGGCAACAGCAGTCGGCATTGGCCCCAGGAGAATCCCCATGGGATTGCGCGCAAGTCTTCAATACGGCGCGTCGACTTGCGCGAGGCGGGCCGTGAACCGATATTGAGTTCCGCGATTTCCGCAATGGGCGTCGCGGAGAAAAAGTAGTCGGTGAAGCCGGGCGTCTCGTAGACGAGATGGCGATAGGCGCGATAGGCACGCTCCGACAATTCCCCCATCACGCCCTCGAATCCGGAAAGCCGCTTCGCGCGCTTTCCTTCTGCCGCATGCGGCATCAGGCTCGCTTCCAATGTTGCGGCGACGAGCAGTTCCAGGTTGCGGCGGCCGATCTCCGGGTTGGAGAATTTGGACGCGATGATCTCGCCCTGTTCGGTCAGGCGGATCTGTCCGTTCACCGTCCCGGCCGGTTGCGCCAGGATGGCGTCGTAGCTCGGGCCGCCGCCGCGCCCCACCGTGCCGCCACGGCCGTGAAACAGGCGCAGCTTGACGCCGATGCGGTCGAACAGCCCGACCAGGCGGATTTCTGCCTTGTACAGTTCCCAGTTGGAAGTCAGGAAGCCGCCATCCTTGTTGGAATCGGAATAGCCCAGCATGACTTCCTGCAGATCGCCTTGGTTGGCAATGAGGCGACGTACCTGGGGCAGGGACATGAAGCGTTCCATGATGTCCGCTGCACAGCGCAGGTCGGGGATGGTTTCGAACAGCGGGATGACCATCAGCTCGATATGCGCATCCGAGACCTCGCCGGAATCCTTGTCCCATTGCAGGTGCAGCAGCCCCGTTTCCTTCTGCAGGAGCAGTACCTCGAGCAGGTCGGAGACGGATTCCGTGTGAGAAATGATGTAGTTGCGGATCGCACGTTCGCCATAGCGGTTGCGTATCTCGCGGGCGGTGCGCAGGATGGCGAGTTCAGAGTCGGTCTCGGCACTGTAGGCGAGGTACGGGGAATGCAGCAGGCGCGGCTTGCCCAGTTCATCCAGCAGGAGCGCGATCTTGTCTTCTTCGGCAAGTGCGCTGTAATTCTTTTCTACCCCTGCACTGGAGAACAGTTCCGCCAGTACGCGCTCGTGGATATCTGAGCTTTGGCGCATGTCGAGTGTCGCAAGATGAAATCCGAAGATTTCGGATGCGCGCTTGAGCACGGCAAGGCGCGGTCTTACCAGCGCACCGCCGTGGTGAGACTCCAGCGAATCGACCAGTACCTGCAGGTCGCGTGTGAATTCCTCCGCTGTGCCATAGGGGGCTGCGGCGCCGACTTCCTGCCGCAGCACATGGGCTGCGCCCAATGTCCGCGCGGTGGCGGCCAATCGCGCATACAGACCGATCAATGCGCGGCGGTAGGGTTCGTCCGAACGGTGCGCGGACTGGTCGGGCGATGCCTCGGCCAGTGCCTGCAGTTCCGGGCTGACGCCGACCAGCAGGGTCGATATCGAAAGTTCCGCGCCGAGCGCATGCACCTCGTCGAGATAGAAGTCGAAGATGGCGGTCGATTGTCGCACCAGCGCATGCTTCATCGTCCCGGCATTCACATTCGGATTGCCGTCACGGTCGCCGCCGATCCAGCTGCCCATCTGCACGAAGGGTGGCATTTCATTGTCCGATGCGGCATGACGCTGCGGGAACTGGGCGGCAATCTCCGTCTCGATGTCTTCATAGAGCCCCGGGAGTTCGCTCAGAAAGGTGATTCGGTAGTAGGACAGGGCGTTCTCGATCTCGTCCTCGACAGTCAGCTTCGTGTAGCGCAGCATGCGTGTCTGCCACATCGTCGCGACACAAGCATGCAGCAGCTGTGTGTTGCGGGCCAGTTCCTTGGGCGTGAGCGGATGGTCGCGCTCGGCCAGCAGGCGGGCGATCTCGCGTTCGGCATCGAGAATGCTTTTGCGCTGGACCTCGGTCGGGTGCGCGGTCAGCACGGGTGAAATCAGGGCATCCTTGAAGAAGCTGCGCACCGTGGAACCCGGAACGCCGGCATCGTCGAGCCTGGAAAGGGCGTAGGCAATGCTGCCTTGCTGCGGGGCCGATCCTGCGAGCAGGTGTGCACGGCGGCGCCTGTTGTGGTGCTGGTCTTCCGCGATGTTGGCCAGGTGCGAGAAATATGAAAACGCGCGCACCACGGAAATGGTCTGGTCGCGTGTCAATTTCCTGAGCAATTTGTTCAGTTCGGCGCCTGAACTCGCGTCGGATTCGCGACGGAAGCGCACCGCAGTCTGGCGGATGGTCTCGACCACATGGAACACCGCTTCGCCCTCCTGCTCGCGCAGCACGTTGCCGAGCAGGCGCCCGAGCAGGCGGATATCTTCCTTGAGAGGGGCGTCCTTGTCGATCAATGCCTTGTTCGACGCTTTGGACGCGGAGGAGCTTGCTTGATTTGCCATGTTGAATGTCTGCAATCAGTCTGAGGAATGTGGCTTGCGGGCATGGTTGGGAGACGGCCGCATGATAAAATCGGCGCTCTCAGATCGGATTCGATCCGCATCAACAACCCTCGAAAGTGCCCGCCGTGAAAGTATCCCCACCAGCAAAACTCGTGATCGCGTCACGTGAAAGCCGCCTTGCGATGTGGCAGGCCGAGCATGTCCGCGCAAGGCTGTCCGCATTATATCCGCAGTGCAGTATCGAGATTCTTGGCATGACTACGAAGGGCGATCAGATCCTCGACCGCGCGCTGTCGAAAGTCGGCGGCAAAGGTTTGTTCGTCAAGGAGCTGGAAGTTGCGATGGAAGAGCGACGCGCCGATCTCGCCGTGCATTCGCTCAAGGATGTGCCGATGGAATTGCCGCAGGGGTTCGCGCTCGCCGCGGTACTCGAGCGCGAGGATCCGCGCGATGCATTCGTGTCGAATGATTACGCGTCGCTCGACGACCTGCCCGACGGCGCCGTGGTCGGCACCAGCAGCCTGCGTCGCCAGGCACTGATCGCCGCACGCTATCCGAATCTCGTGATTCGTCCGCTACGTGGCAACCTCGATACGCGCCTGGGCAAGCTCGATCGCGGCGAATACGCTGCAATTATCCTCGCTGCCGCCGGGCTGAAGCGTCTCGGTATGCCCCAGCGAATCCGTTCCTTGATCGAGCCGGAGCAAAGCCTGCCGGCGCCGGGCCAAGGCGCAATGGCGATCGAGATCCTCGACGGCCGCGACGACCTGATGCAGTTGCTGGCGCCGCTCAACCATGAAGACACGGCCCAGGCAGTGAACGCGGAGCGCACCGTCTCGCGCGTCTTCGGCGGCAGCTGCCAGATTCCGCTGGCCGCATTTGCAACGGTGGATGCCGGTTCCATGCACCTGCGCGCGATGGTGGCGACCCCGGACGGGAAACGCATCGCGACCGGCGACGCGACCGGTCCCGCCGATGCGCCCGAGGCGCTCGGCGAGCAGATCGCCCAGATCCTGCAAGGACAAGGTGCTGACGACATCCTTGCGGTATGCAAGGCAATGGAAGCGGGTTGACGCCTTTTCCATGTGCGGAGGCTGGCAGCCGCCACAACCATTTCACTAATCCGGGCCGAGGAGAGGACGCGAACCGCGCAAGCCTTTGCATCCATATCCATAGGCCCGGCATTGCACGATGACAGACAAACGCTCACGCCCCGTAGTCATCACCCGTCCGCTTGCACAGGCAAGGCCGCTTGCGGAGAAGCTGGCCGCTATCGGCCGCGACGCCGTCGTCTTTCCCCTGCTGAACATTCTTCCTTTGCCCGACCAGTCGCATTTGCAGTCGTTCATGGACAATGTCGGCAGCTACGCGATGGTTGCCTTCGTCAGTCCCAATGCCATCGAGGCGGCGTTGGCGCATGTCAGGCAATGGCCCGCGCAGGTGGCGCTTGCCGTGGTGGGCGAGGGCAGCAAGGCGGCGTTGGCGCAGCATGGCCTGACAACTGCCAATGCAACCATCTACAGTCCCGTCGATCCGCATCGTACCGACTCGCAGACCTTGGTCGAAGCGCTTGACCTCGATGCCCTGCGCGGAAAGCGCGTACTGATCGTCCGGGGCGAATCGGGGCGCGAACTCCTGGCCGATGCGCTGCGTGACAGCGGCGTTGAGGTCGAACAGGTTGCCGCCTATCGGCGCGTTGCGCCTGTCCTCGACGATGCGAAACGCGGGCAATTGCAGCAGTTGCTCGATGTCGAGGCGGATTGGGTCATCACCAGTTCGGAAGCCTTGCGCATCCTGATCAACATGGTTTGCGAGACGGGCGGCGATGGCGCCGTTGCTAAAATGCAACGCCAGCGTCTCATAATCCCCCACGTGCGCATCGCGGAAACGGCGCGATCGCTAGGTTTCAATGATCTCATCCAGACCGGATCAGGGGACGAACCCTTGTTAGCCGCGTTACAATTTCAAGCATGAACGAATTGCCTTCTTCCGACGTCAGCCAACCTGCACAAGCGAGTTCCGCTCCGCAGAAAGCGGAGCCTGCTTTTCAGAACGACAACGCAGCGCGCCAGCAGAAATCGAACAGGATCGTCTACGCTTCGCTCGGCGCCCTGGCACTTTTGCTGGCCGCGCAGTGGTGGTCGTCCGAGCGCGAGCTCTCCGGGTTGCGCGAGGAAATGGCGCGGCGCTTGAAGTCCGGCGAAACGGTCAACACCGAAACCAATGTCATCGTCCGGTCCGTGCAGGAAGGCGTGAAGGAACTGCAGGCCAAGGTGAACGTCCTGGAGGGCAAGCAGGTTGAAGCGCAAAGCCAGCAGCTCGCGCTTGAGCACCTTTACCAGGAACTCTCCCGCAACCGCGACGACTGGGCGCTTGCCGAGATTGAACAAGTCCTCTCGACCGCAAGCCAACAATTGCAGCTAGCCGGTAACGTGCAGGGCGCAGTGATTGCGCTGCAGAATGCGGACAACCGGCTTTCCCGGTCGGACAAGCCGCAGTTCATCATCATCCGCCGCGCCATCGCCAAGGACCTGGAGCGCCTCAAGGCGCTCCCCACGGTCGACCTGACCGGCATTGCGCTGCGCCTGGACAGCATCATCGGCCAGATCGACAGCATGCCGCTTCTGGCGGATGAAAAGCCGGCGGTGGCGGCAACGCAGCCGCGCGCGTCTCGTCGTGCTCCTGCAAGCGCTTCCGCGAACATGCCGGCCAAGGCGGCCGGGGGCAAGGACAGTGCCGGTTCCGACTGGCTCGTGGATATCGAAGAAACGTGGCATAGCTGGACCGCTGAGATGTGGGGCGAGATCAAGCAGTTGATCCGCGTGCGCAACGTCGAAGTCTCCGATGCCTTGCTGCTTTCTCCGACCCAAACCTATTACGCACGCGAGAACCTCAAGCTGCGCCTCCTCAATGCACGTCTCGCGCTGCTGACGCGCAACGAGTCCGCATTCCGCAGCGACCTGATCGCGGCCCAGGATTCGATCGCCAAGTACTTCGATACGCGCGCCAAACAGACCCAGACGACGCAGGCACTGCTGCGCCAGGTTCAGGCCAGCAACCTGTCCATCGAAATGCCGACCCTGGCGGAAAGCCTGAACGCGGTACGCAACTACAAGGCGAAGCCATAACGATGCGTATCTTCCTCTCGCTCGTCATCCTGTTTGCGGCAGCGATCGGACTCGCCGTCGGCGCACGCTTCAATCCTGGCAACGTCGTTTTCTTCTACCCGCCGTACCGGGTGGACATGTCGCTCAACCTGTTTATCGTGCTGACAGCGCTGCTGTTTTTCGTGCTGTTCGCAATTCTCAACGCAATCCGCAGCACGCAGCAGATGCCGCAACGCGTGGCTGCCTATCGCCGCGAAAAGCGCGACCGTGAAGGCAACCGTGCGATGCGCGATGCGCTCAAGGCGCTGTTCGAAGGACGCTTCGGCCATGCGGAAAAGGCTGCCACGCGCGCCGCGGAGTCCCCGGATAACGCGGGCCTGTCGGCGCTGATCGCCGCGCGTGCCGCACACCGCATCGGCCGCCCAGAGCGCAGGGACGTGTGGCTGACGAAAGCCTCGGAAGACCCGGCGCTCAAGACGGCGCGACTGATGACAGCGATCGAGCTTTCCATCGACGGGCATGAGCCGGATGCGGCGCTGGAATCGGTCAATGAATTGAACTCCAGCGGGACGCGCCACATCCATGCGCTGCGCCTGGCCCTCAAGGCCAACCAGCGCTCCAAGAATTGGCCGGAAGTGTTGCGCCTGGTACGCATGCTGGACAAGCGTAGTGCACTGCACCCGGCACTGTCGCGCCGCCTGCGGGAAATGGCCTACGAGGACTTGCTGTCCAGCCAGGCGCACGACGCCGAATCGCTCAAGCGCGTACTCGCTTCGATTCCCCAGGAAGACAGGATCCGCCCCTTCGTGGCGATCCGCGCGGCGCGGGCGCTCAATGCAAAGGGCTTGCATGCCGAGGCGCGCAGCGTGGTGGAAAAGGCGCTGGCAGTGGAATGGGATGAACGCCTCGTGCGTGCCTACGGCAATTCCGCCGGTTCAGAAGGATCTGCCGAATTGCTGGCGCAGATCGAGCGTTGCGAGGAGTGGGCGAAATCGCATCCGGGCGATGCGGAACTCGAGCTCACGCTGGGTGCGCTTTGCCTGCGCCAGAAGCTGTGGGGCAAGGCACAACGTCACCTGGAGCAGGCCTTGTCGGATGCGGCCGAAGCGGAAACCGTCCGCGAAGCGCACCTGAAGCTCGCTCAGCTGCACGAAGCCTTGAACCAGCCCGACGAAGCGGCCATGCACTACCGTCAATGCGCGCTTGCGACGATGCTGTAATTGCTGGGCGCTAACATAGCTTCCTGACGCTCCACTGACTTGTGTCAAACACGCAGCCACGATTCTCCAAAGTCGTGCTGCGTCGCACAAGCTCGCTCTGAATGCCGTTATAATCTCGGCATTTCCGCATTTTCATTTCCACTGAGAGAGCATCATGAGTTTGAGTAATGTTCCCGCCGGCCGCAACGTTCCGGATGACTTCAACGTCATTATCGAAATTCCAATGAATGCCGACCCGATCAAGTACGAGGTCGACAAGGAAACCGGTGCGATTTTCGTTGACCGTTTCATGGGCACGGCGATGCATTACCCGTGCAACTACGGCTACATCCCGCAAACCATCTCTGACGATGGCGACCCGGTCGATGTGCTCGTCGTGACCCCGTTTCCGCTGATCCCCGGCGTCGTTGTCCGCTGCCGCCCGATCGGCGTGCTGCGCATGAAGGACGAAGCCGGCGGCGATGCCAAGCTGCTCGCGGTTCCGGTCGACAAGGTGCTGCCGATCTACAAGCACTGGCAGAAACCGGAAGACATGAACGAACTGCGCCTGAAGCAGATCCAGCACTTCTTCGAGCACTACAAGGACCTCGAACCGGGCAAGTGGGTCAAGGTCGAAGGCTGGTTCGGTCCGGAGGAAGCCAAGCAGGAAATCCTGAATGGCGTTGCTGCCTACAACCGGGAACACAGCAAGTAAGCTGCCTGGAGAATCGTAAAAAAGCGCACCAACCGGTGCGCTTTTTTATTTCGAAGGCGAGAGGGCAGTCATCATCCGTGTCCCGAACTGGTTCAGTGCCAACCCGGTCAGCACCAGCAAGCCTGCCGCAAGCTTCCACCATTGCAGCGGTTCGCCCAACACCCAGGTTGCGCTCAACATGCCGGCTACCGGGACCAGCAGCGTGAACGGTGCGACGGTGGCGGCCGGGTATTTGCGCATCAGCATCGACCAGATGCCGAAACCGAGGATGGTGGTGGGATAGGCCTGGAATAGCACCGCACCCGCAGACAGCCAGTTCATTTGTCCGAGCGCCGCGCCAATTGCCGTCGGCCCCTCCAGCACGAAGGACGCCAGCAGAAGCGGCGGCGCGGCCAGCAGCGATCCCCAGATGACCAGTGCCAGCGCGTCCACCTTGCCGATGCGCTTGGTGAAGATGTTACCCACTCCCCAGGAAAAGCCGGCGGCAATCACCATCAGGAAGCCGACCAGCGTCGCCTGTGCCTCGAGGTGCATGGCGACGACCGTCATCCCGGCAAAAGCGATCAGCGCGCCCATGATCTGGGTTACGAGCGGGCGCTCGCCGAGCACGAGCACCGCGAGGCCGATCGTGAAGAACGCCTGCAGCTGGATCACCAGCGACGCCAGACCCGGCGGAAAACCGAACTGCATGCCTGAGAACAGCAGGGTGAATTGCAGCGCGAACTGGAATGCCGCGTAACCGGCCAGCAGTCGCAGCGGCACGGCCGGCCGGCGGATGAAGAAGACCATGGGCAGGGCGGCGCAAGCGAAACGGAGGGCGGTGAAAAGGATTGGCGGCAATCCCTGCAGGCCGAGCTTGATGACCACGAAGTTGAATCCCCAGATAACGACGACGAGGAGGGCAAGCAAGATGTCGGAGGGCTTCATGACGGTCTCTACGGATCGAACGGGAATGCGAGAATTCTATTGTTTCCAGGTGATGATTAAAGTAGATTTTGGAAAATGATTATTTCCATATAAATAAAATGATCGACCTTCAGCGCCTCGGGATTTTTGCGGCTGTCGCGGACACCTTGAGTTTTTCCCTTGCGGCTGCCCGGCTCGGCGTCTCCACGTCACACGTCAGCAAACAGGTCAGTGCGCTCGAGAAGGAGCTTCATGCGCGACTTTTGCATCGCACGACCCGCAGCATCAGTCTGACCGAAGCAGGGGAGATCTTTTACCGGCGCTGCAAGGCGATCCTGTCGGATGTGTCGGCGGCCGAACAGGAGGTCTTGCGCAGGCAGGATGTCCCGCAGGGCGCCCTGCGCGTCACCGCACCCGCCAACCTCGCCAACGCGCGGCTGGCCGACATCGTGCAGTCCTTCATGGCCAGCTATCCCGGCATCCAGCTGGACCTGACCCTGTCGGACCGCTTCTTCGACCTGGCGGAGGAATCCATCGATGTCGCCCTGCGGGTCGTCGACGAGGCGCCGATGAACGTGTATGCGCGCCGGCTGTGCCGCATCGGCTGGAGCCTAGTCGCCAGCCCGCGCTATTTCTCGAAGCGTCGCATGCCCTCGGACATTGCCGAACTGGCCCAACTGGATTGTCTTTCCGATACCAAGATCACACCGCGGGATATGTGGACCTTCGTACTGAACGGGCGTTCGAAGGAAGTCCGGGTCGAGCCTCGCGTGCGCTGCGGGAACAGCGAATGGCTGCGCCAGTGTGCGTTGCGCGGCATGGGAGTGGCGATCCTGCCCGACTTCATGATCACCGCGGACCTGACTGAAAAGCGGCTGGTCCGCCTGCTGCCTCGATATGAGGCCCAGCCGCAGAAATGGCTCTACGGGATCTACCTGCCGAACCGGTACCTGGCATCCAAGGTGCGCCTGTTTCTCGATGCGGTTGAACAAGGGCTTCGATAGGCGCTCAATATCCCTGCGAGGCTGCCGATATAGAGACAGATACGCATCAACAAGGTCTCGCCGCATCGACAACCCTGGGTGAATGCGTCATTATTGGAACCCGAGCAGCGTGCGTACATTCAGGAGTTTTCAGACGTGGTCCCCAACCATACAGCGCCGGCAAAACCCTCGGTGGATTTTGACGTCGGCGAGGAAAATAAGACCACGAACGCGCTGGAAAGCCTGTTGCGGAAGATTACTGCGGCAACCGACCTGCCCGCGCTCGGCAGTTCGGTGTCGCGCGTTGTGCAGATGACATCGTCCGACGACGAAGCGGTGAAGAATCTCGCACACTTCATCCTGTCCGACGTCGCGCTCACGCAGAAGATCCTGCGCATCTCCAATACCGTCTGCTACCGCACCGCGTCCGGTACGCCGGTGACCACCATCTCCAAGGCCATCTTCCTGCTCGGCTTCGATACCGTGAAGACGGCCGCGCTGGCCATGCTGCTGGTCGACGGCATGAAGGGCAAGAACGCCAAGAGCGTGCGCAACGAACTCAGCCATGCGCTGTGCTCGAGCATCGTCGGCCGCGAGATCGCGCGGCGCAGCCATTTCAAGGACGCAGAAGAGGCAGCCGTGGCCGCGCTGTTCAAGAACATCGGGCGTTTGCTGGTGGCCGCGCATGACCACGACCAGTACGACAAGATCACCAGGCTGGTCGAATCCGGTACCCATAATCCTTCGCAGGCCTCGCAGGCTGTGCTCGGCTGCAGTTTCGAACTCCTTGCCGAAGCGGTGCTGCGCGAGTGGAACATCCCGGAAAGTATCGTGCAGGCCCTGACCCCACCGCCGCCGGGCGTGCTGAAACCGGCGAAAGCGCGGCAGGAATGGCTGCAGCAGGTCGCAGCCTTCAGCTCCGCCGCTGCGAGGCTGATTCCCTCGCTGGGCACGCCTGGACAGGAAGCGGCCAGCAAGGCCGTGCTCACCCGTTTCGGCGGCGCGCTGGGACTGGACCACGCGAAGCTGAACCAGTTGTTTGCAGGCGTCGCGCAGGAAACCCGCGCCATCGCCAGCTCGACTGAACTGGCCTTGCACACCGATGAACACGCGCACACGCAGGAAGATGAGGCCGCACCGGAAGTGCGGCAGGCTTCTGCCTCGGCATCTGCCGCTTCTCCTGCACTTGCTGGAGGCGCTGTCGCGGGCAACGACCTGGCGCTCCCGGCCGAGCTGCTGCTGGATGTCATCGAAGAGACGCATGCGCTACAGATCACCGAACGCCACGCAAGCGGCAAGCCGGTCAACGCGCGCGACCTGCTGCTGGCCGGCGTGCAGGACGTCACGCAGATGCTGGCCTCGGGACGTTGCAAGGTCAACGACTTGATGCTGCTGGTGCTCGAAACGCTGTATAGCAGCATGGGTTTCCGCTTTGCGACCGTGTGCCTGAAGGATGTGAATACACACCAGTTCCGGGCACGCATCGCGATGGGAGAAAAGAATTCGGAACGGCAGGCAGGTTTCGCGTTTCCGGTCGCCAGCGCGCGCGACCTGTTCCACCTGTCGATGGATAACGAAGCGGATCTCATGATTTCCGATGCCACCGTGCCCAAGATCCGCGACCTGCTGCCTGCCTGGCATCGCACGCTGCTGCCCGATGCGCGCAGCTTCATCGTGTTGCCGCTGGTCGTGCAGAAAAAACAGATCGGCCTCTTTTATGCAGACCGTTCGACAGCCGCGCCGGAAGGCGTTCCGCACGACGAAACCGCACTCATCAAGACACTGAAAGGCCAGGTGCTGACCGCACTGCAGTCCCGTTAAGCCCGCTCCGGTTTGCTGCCGATGGTCTAGTGCTACTGCGTCATAAAA
This sequence comes from Noviherbaspirillum sp., assembly GCA_035627275.1. GTDB lineage: Bacteria > Pseudomonadota > Gammaproteobacteria > Burkholderiales > Burkholderiaceae_D > Noviherbaspirillum. The sequence continues at coordinate 158 of DASPMC010000002.1, read as the reverse complement.
CGAAATTCCTTTGTTGTCAGCACGGACACCGTTGCAGACGTCTGATCAGGCCGATGACCAGCGCCAGGCGCAATGACCGGATCGAATCAGGCACGTGTCGCTGCGCCCGTGCCGGTTCCGCGCGGGCGGTAACCTTCGGGTAAGACAGGTAACGCGCA
>DASPMC010000001.1:0-62438 GCA_035627275.1 Noviherbaspirillum sp. | reverse complement strand
TGCGCGTTACCTGTCTTACCCGAAGGTTACCGCCCGCGCGGAACCGGCACGGGCGCAGCGACACGTGCCTGATTCGATCCGGTCATTGCGCCTGGCGCTGGTCATCGGCCTGATCAGACGTCTGCAACGGTGTCCGTGCTGCCAACAAAGGAATTTCGTTTTATGACGCAGTAGTACTAACAGGCTGTTGAAAAACGACTGTGCGAGCCGGTCTTGATGCCTGCGATGCTCAGCGTACTACTCGTACGCTTGCGCTTCTCGACACCAATCTCGACCCGCTCGCTACGTTTTTCAACAGCCTGCCAGAGCGGTTCTCCCATGAACGTGGGATGCCCCACGCCGGCTTTTGCGCTCTAATCCCGTCTTATTAAAAAAATGTCAAGGCGAACCGGCACGCCACGATGCCGGACTCGGGGAGGAAAAATGATTCAATCAAATTCGATCAGGATGTTGGCGGTCATCGGCGCGCTGGCGGGAGTAAGCACGCTTACCGGCTGCGCATCGATCGTGAACGGCCATAACCAGGTGGTTTCCGTCGAAACCCGTTACAAGGGACAGCAGGTATCCGGCGCGAGCTGCCGCCTCGACAACGGCAAGGGCACGTTCTATGTCACGACCCCGGGCACTGTCACCGTCCATCGCGCTTACGACGACATGAACGTGAAATGCGAGAAGGACGGCTTGCAGCCGGGTATCGCCGCGGTCAAGTCGAGCACCAAGCCGATGGCCTTCGGCAACGTACTCTTCGGCGGTGTCATTGGCGCGGCGATCGATGCGGGATCGGGCGCGGCCTACGACTATCCGACCCTGATTACCGTCATCATGGAAGAGGCGATCACCCAGTCGGCGCCCGCGTCTACTGCGTTCGCTGCACCGGCGGAAACTCCGATCGCCAAGAACTGAGAAGCAAGACCAGGGCGTCTTGTCCAAACCCGCGTACACCGTGTGTGCGCGGGTTTTTTCATTGATGCCGGATACTTCTTCTTACGTCGCCCGTTTTTCCGCTGGTTTGTGCGCGGATTTCCTGATCTGGTTGGCGATCTCTTCATCCGGCAGGTTCATGTGCCTCAGGAACCAGCCGGAAGCCAACGCGGCGACGCGCGCCAGCTTGCCCGGCTCTTCGAACAGGTGGCCGGCATCGGGCACGATGTCCATCTGCTTTTCGCAGTTGAGCGCCGCGAACGCCGTCTGGTTGAGGTCGATCACCGCAACATCCAGGCCGCCGACGATCAGCAGCGTAGGCGTGATGACCTTCTTCAATGCCGTTTCGCCCGCCAGGTCAGGCCTGCCGCCCCGGGACACGACGGCGGCGATGTCATCCGGGTGCCTTGCCACCAGCTGCAGCGCTGCTGCTGCTCCCGTGCTTGCGCCGAACAGTCCGATGGGCAGCGTGGCGGTCAGGCCGTGGTGGCGCAGCCAGCGGACCGCCGCCTCCAGCCGATGCACGAGCAGGGAAATATCGAAGCGCGTCTTGTAGTCCTCGTCTTCCTGCTGTGTGAGCAGGTCCATCAGCAGCGTGCCAATATGTGACTGGCGCAATGCCGCGGCGACGTAGTTGTTGCGCGGGCTGAAACGGCTGCTGCCGCTGCCGTGGGCGAACAGGACGACGCCGACCGGATCCATCGGCAGTTCGAGCATGCCTTCCACTTGCGCCTTGCCGCAAGTGATCCTGACGAGTTCGTTGTGGATTGAAGTTGTCATGCGAATCTCCTTCACTCGCTTATTTCTTCTGATACGTGCCGATCAGCTCGGCCTGCTCGACGATATGCGCTTGCATCGCCTTTTCCAGTGCCGCCTTGTTCGCGGGGCCGAGATCAGGGAGGATCGTGTCCAGCGCGTAGAGCTTGAAAAAGTAACGGTGCCGGCCAATCGGTGGACAGGGGCCGCCATAGCCGGTGCGCTTCCAGTCGTTCATGCCCTCGTGCGTGCCGGCCGGCAGGTCTTTCTTTGCGACTGCCGGTGGCAGGGCGGTCGCCTCCGGCGGGATGTTGTAGAGCACCCAGTGCACCCAGACGCGCTCGGGTTTGGCCGGGTCGGGGGCGTCGGGATCGTCGACAATGAGCGCAAGGCTTCTCGTCCCGGCCGGCAGACCGGTCCAGGCCAACGGCGGCGATGCGTCGTCTCCGTCGCAAGTGTGGTGGTGGGGAATGTTGCCGCCTGCAGTGAACGCCGGCGAGGTGAGAGTGAGGCTCATCGCATCCTCCAGGGTCATACCGCCGGCCAGGTTCCCGGCCGTGGCGGCGCGATCCGCACATTTCACTCATAGCAGGCTTTCGCGCGGTTGAAATGTGTCTTTAATAACGCCCGGCAGGATTATTGCGCTTGTTGACGGATCTCAAGGGCAAGTGTTGCCGTGAAGGATGGACGCGGCTGCATGATGCACACGTGCCATGCGGTGCATGTGCTACCATACGCGCGGGTTCAGCAGGGAACCCGCTCCCGCAAAAGCCAGCGCACCTGCCGACGACATCATTACGATGCATATGCCTTTCCATTCACAGTGGCCGCAGCGGGAACGGCGTGAAAAGGAATGAAAAGGAGCCAGGTATGCATACCCATTCCCCCCGAAACAATCCGGCCGCATCCAATGCGGAGTTCCTGCGCCGTGTCGCGCGCCGTTTGCTGCGCGAAGCGCATTCGGAAAAACCGAGCAGCTCACTGCCCGTTCTACGCCGTCTGCTTCAGTCCGGCGTCGTACCGGCGGCGCGCCTGACCGACCTCTACCATGCGCGCGAGTCCGTGCAGTTGAAGCACATGTTGCGCATGATCGCCGCCGAACTCGGCTATCCGGGTTGGGAGGCCTGCAAGCATGAGATCGACCGCAAGCCGGCAAGCACGCTGGACCGCTTCCGGCTCGACCTCGGCGCCTTCGGCGATTACAACCAGGTCTGGTTTTCGAACGAGAAAGAAGCGCAGCAATGGCAAGCCGAAAACGGCGGCCAAGTTGTCGTCTACGGGAGACAGGCCGTGGTGATGACGGCGTAAACCGTTACGCGTACAACGACCAGGCGCGATGTCCGCCGCTCTGCGGGCGTCGCGCCTACACTTTCTTCACGACCGCGGGACGCCACTCTTCGATCTCATCGAAAGGGCATACGATGGGCGTGCCGGCGCTGGTGTAGTAGAAACACCAGCTCGCCACGTTCCAGCGCATTTCCCGTTCGCCATACTTGGTTGTCACGATGCAAAGCTCCCCGTCCTTCAGCAAGGATAAAGCGCTGTGCGTTCTCATCTCCTGACCTCCTTCCTGCGGGGTAACGCCGGTTTTCCTTGAATTCCCATGACACCGATTATACTGTATAAAAACACAGTATTATATCGAGGTCGCCATGGAATCTGAAATCGCCAAACTCGACGCGGTCCAATCGCGTTTGCGCGAAGTGATCCGGAGCATCGTGCAGCGCCACGTCGCCAAAGGCAATGCCCTGAGCTGGCAGCTGATGTTCGACATCGAGGAAGAGGCGCTGCGCCTGCTCGATGCTGATCCCGGCCTGGATGCGCACTACATCCGTCTCATGGTGCCTCTACCGCTGGTGCCGCAACAGAAGGCCGGCGCCCCGGCCGGCATGCAAGACCTCAACGCCATACGCACCACCTTGTGGATGATCCAGGAAGCGTACTACCACGGACGCTGACGTCATCTTCGCCGCAACTTGTCGCGCGGCTTGCGCTCTCATGGTTCACCACGTGCCGGTTCCGGCATGCGAACCGGACGGCGAGAGACAAGGAGATGCAACATGGCAACCGTACAGCAATCCATCGACATCCGGATCCCGGTGCACACGGCCTATAACCAGCTGACGCAGTTCGAAGACTATCCGCAGTTCATGGAAGAAGTCGAAGCGGTGCAGCAGCTCGATGACACGCACCTGCACTGGCGCACCATGATGTCCAACCGTGCGGTCGAATGGGATGCGGAAATCACCGAGCAGGAACCCGACCGCTGCATCGCCTGGCACAACACGAGCGGCCCGACCAGTTCGGCACGCGTCGAAGTCCAGCCGCTCGGCCAGGATGCTTCACGCATCACTTTCACCCTTGAATCGGAACCCCAGCAGGTGCCGGGTTCCTCTGCGGGCAGCAGCGAGCAGGAGATCTCGCAACGATTGAAGAGCGACCTTGCGCGATTCAAGGATTTCATCGAGCGGCGCGGATCGGAAACCGGAGTATGGCGCGGGGAAGTGCAAGGCGGACAGGTGACGGGCGGACAAGCCGGCAATACACCGGTCCAGGCAGGCGAAAACGTCCGCCAGCAGGAAGGCATCGCATCCGCGCAGGGTGAGCGCGGCAGCCCGCGCAATTCCTCGGCACCGACGTCGAGCTACGCCGCCGGATCGGAAGGGTGGTCGGGCGACGAAAATCCTACATCGCCGGTAACCTCAGCCGGCCGAAACGCAACAGGTCAGGGCACCAACGCGACTTCCCGGCAGGGCGGCGGCACGTCAGCGGTGGTCGGCGCCGCCGGCGGCACTGATGCCTCTGCCGGTGCCCGTCTCTCCGGCAGCAAGGGAGCCGAAAGCTCCACCGGCCAGCGTAGCGGCACCGACGCCACCGGTGCGCCGGGCACACCGGGTGGAGCGATCGGCGGGAATGCCGCCAGTCCCGCAGCCGGCGCAGCTGCCGCGGGCGGAACCGGCCTCGGCGAAACGGCAAGCGCAAGCGACACGCGTACGGGAACCGGCACCTCGTCCGGATCTGGGGCCTCGCTGACAGGCGGTGGCACATCGGGTGCGCGCGATCCGGGCAAAGGCCGCGGTGCATGATGCGAACGAAGAACAGGAGAGTGTGATGCAGATGGTTTCGGAAGTAATGACGCGCAATGTGCAATTCATCTCGCCCCACGAGAACCTGCAGCGCGCGGCACAAATGATGGACGAACTCAATGTAGGCGCATTGCCGGTGTGCGACGGCGAGCGCCTGGTCGGCATGGTCACCGACCGCGACATCACGGTGCGCGGTGTCGCCGCAGGGCGGCTGCCTGGCGAAGCGCAGGTCGAAGAGGTGATGAGCACCGATGTCCGCTGGTGTTTCGAGGACCAGCCGCTGGACGACGTGATGCGGCAGATGGCCGACACGCAGATACGCCGCGTGCCGGTGGTATCGCATGACGACGCGCACCGCCTGGTCGGCATCGTGTCGCTCGGCGATCTCGCCGCGAAGACCGACGAATACACCAAACAGCGGGACGTTGCGCAACTGGTCGAAAAAGTCTCGACGCCCGCCGAGCCGGACCGTTCCCAGGTGCAAGCGGGAGCAGCTGCACGCACGGCAACCACAGGGGTGAGCGATGCGACCGGATCCGATACTGGAACGGCAACCGGTTTTGCCGGCACGGCTGCGGTGGAGGCATTGGGAGAGAATGCCCAGCGGACTCCCGGCCCTGCGCGGCGGACCGAAGGGGCTGCGGGCAATACCGGCGGAACAGCGGGCCCCGAAGGCATCGACGCAGCCGGCGCTTCCGGAGCGTCGGGTGGCACGGCGGGGACTGCGGGTTCATCAGGACCGGATGCGGGCCCGCGCCCGTGAAGTGCGCGAGGGGCAATTCCACGGATTCGCCTCTTTCCTGCACGCACTTGCGGTCTTGACGCGGGGCACGGCAGGGCCGCTCTGTTTGCGTTAGCTCAATCGCTCCGGCACGGTCGGGCCTAAGGTGGTTCCTGACAGGGCAGCGCCGCTGTCCTGTGCTTCACCGAGATCAACGAGCCCAGGAGACCACCATGCCTAAGTACGTCATTGAACGCGAACTTCCCAATGCCGGAAAACTGTCCGACGATGAATTGTGCGACATCTCCGCCAAGTCACGCGACGTTCTTCACAACATGGGGACGTCGATCCAGTGGCAGGAGAGTTATGTGACCGACGACAAGATCTATTGCGTCTATATCGCCGAGTCCGAGGATCTTGTACGCGAGCATGCGAAGCGGGGTGGATTCCCGATCAACAGTGTCGCGACGGTTCATCGGGTCATCGACCCGACGACGTCGGAGATGCGCGCGTAGCGTACGACACGCAGCGGGCGGCATTGCCGCCCGCTGCATGATCAGGCGGCGGCTTTCGGCGTCAGCGGTATGCTGTCGAACTTCACGCCGTCCCAGCCGTACTTCATGAAGTTGCGGATGTTCTGGTGGTCTGTGCCATCGGGATTCTTCAGCACGTCCTCGCGGTAGTAAGCGCCGAAGCAGGCGAGCGTCTGCTCCTTGCTCAGCTTGTTGAGTATCGCGAATGCGAACAGCTTGCAGGAGCCGGAGTTCTGGCCGGCTTCGTTGCGCGTGTCGCCATTGGTGAAGGCGGCCGGGGTGAAGTCATAGGTATCGGCCACTGCCGCCATGGTGTCGTCGAAAGTGACGGAGGCGGGCGCGTCGTTCAGTTTTTTCAGGAAATCGTCGAGCTTCATTTTTGTGAATCGGGTTTTGTGAATCTGGATGGTGCGCCGGGAAATTGCGCGGGGTAAAGCATAACACCACGGAAGGCCCGCACTCGATGAACCGATGTGCATCATTCAGGTGGATGCCGCGCCGCTGCGGAACTCGACCGTAGCCGCCAACCCCCTTCCGCCAGGACCCGCGTCGAGCGTGACGCTTGCATTATTGCGCTGTGCAGCCCTTTCCGCGATCGCCAGCCCCAGTCCGCTTCCGGGCTGGTCCTGTCCCGGCACCCGGTAGAAACGTTCGAATACCTTGCCGCGTAGTGCCGGCGCGATGCCGGGCCCCTGGTCGACGATCGCGAGCCGGACACGGCCCGCCGCGGTCTCGATGCAGACGGCGACCTGCCCATCCTGCGGTGAGTACTTGACCGCGTTGTCGATGAGGTTGTCGACCAGCAGCATCATGCTCTCCCGGTGCATCTGCAGCATGCATTGTTCCGGGCTGCGAAGTTCCAGTTCGACATTCCGCTGCAGTGCAAGCGGGGCAAGCAAGGCCATGCGCCCACGCACGAGTTCGACGAGGTCGATGTTGCTGAGATCCGCTTTTTCCCGGTCGGATTTGGAACGCGCATAGGCGAGCAATTGGTGCACCGCGTGCGCCGCGCGGGCGACGCCCGACTGCAGGCCGGCTTGCGCTTCGCCCGCACGTTCCTTGCTGGGTGCGCTGCCGAGCGCTTCGGCATTGACCTGGATTACCGCGAGCGGCGTCTTCAGTTCGTGTGCCGCATCGGCAAGAAACTCCTGCTCGCGCTCAAGACGTTCCTTCAGCCGCTCCATCAGGCGGTTGATGGCGATGACCAGCGGCGACAGCTCCTTGTACGGCGACTGGCCCAGCGGCGTCAGGTCCGACGCTTCACGCCGTTCGATTTCATCGATCATGTTCTTCACCGGGCGCAAGCCGGCGCGCACGGTGAACCATACCGGCAGCATCAGGAAAGGAAAGCTGATCAGCAACGGCAACACGTAATAGCCGACGCTGGACGGCTGCAACACCACCGACTCCGGGTCGTCGACCACGGCGCGAATCGCAAGGCCGCGGTCCGCGTCAAGCCGGGTGGAGGCGAAACGCCCGCGTCCGTCCACCATGAATGTGCTGTGGCCGCGATTCGCCGGAACGGAAGAGGGCAGTTGCGGCGCACCGTGGACGAGCACGCCGTCCTTCCATGCCTGCACATGCAGCGGACGGGCGAACTCGCCGTCATTGGACACCCGCCGCCGGTTCTCCGCCTGCTCGAACTGCGCCACCGCGGCAGCCATGGCGTCCGGTCGGTCCGACAGTGCCTGCATCAGAAGCATCGCTTGCTGCGCGCTGGCGTCGAGCGCGACTTCTTCTATCCGCGTGCTCTGGTTCAGCGCTTCGTAGATGACCGCGCCGACAAGGCAGGTCCACACGCCGAACATGACAAGCATGAAGCCGGCGACCAGCCGCAGGAAAAGGGAACGATGCCGGGTTCTCATTTTTCGAGCACGTAGCCGACGCCGCGCACGGTGCGGATGTAGCCTTCGTCGATCTTTTTGCGCAGGTTGGACATGTGGACGTCGAGCGCCTGGCTCTCGCTGTTGGGTAGCGCCCATTCCTCCAGTTCGCGCCGGGTCAGGACGCGGTCGGCACGCCGCATCAGCAGGTGGAGCAATGCGAACTCGGTCTTCGACAGCGTCACCGGTTTGCCGCCGCGCGTGACGGTCATCCGCTTTTCATCGAGCACAAGATCTTTCACCTTCCACACGGGCTCCAGCGCCTCATTCCAGCCCGACACGCGACGCGCGACGGCCCGCAGGCGCGCCAGCAGTTCGCTGACGGCGAAGGGTTTGACGAGATAGTCGTCGGCGCCGAGGTCCAGCCCGCGCAAACGGTCGTCGAGACTGTCGCGCGCAGTGATCACCAGGATGGGAAGCGGTTCGGCCGTCCCGCGGAAATGACGCAGCAAGTCCAGGCCGTTGCAGTCGGGCAGGCCAAGGTCGAGCAGGATGGCGTCGAAATCCTCGCGGCCGACCCAGTCGCGCGCGTCGATCCCGCGCCGAACCCACACCACATCGTGCCCGGCGTCCTGGAGAGCTGCCTGCAGGGCCCGGCCGAGTTCGAGGTCGTCTTCGATTTGGCAGATTTTCATGCCGCCACTTTACCAGCGAATGTTTAAGAAAACTTTAAGGCGGCCTTTGGCATTCCTTAAGCCTGGCTTTGCACAATCGCCTTCCGACCATCATTCTTTGGAGATCGATATGCACAAACACATGCCGGCGATGCTGGCGACCTTGGCACTGACCGCAGCCGCCCATGCCGACGTTGCGATCGGACCGTATGTCGGTGTCGGTGTCGGCGCAAGCCGCTTCGACTTCGACGCGATCCCGTCCCCGCGCAGCGCGAGCGACCGTTCCGACGCGGCGCAAAAACTGTATGCCGGCTACCGGTTCACGGAGCACTGGGGCGTTGAAGCGGGTTACGCCAATCTCGGGCACGTCAGGAATACCTATGCGGCGGGCACCTTCAAGGGACGGGCGGAAGCGTTTTACCTGGCCGGCACCGGGCGGCTGCCCGTCACCGATCAGTTTGCGCTGACCGCGAAGCTCATGCTGAGCTACGGCCGCACCCATCCCACATCCCCCAGCCGTGCCATACCCGAATTCGCCGACCTACATCGCAGCAGCCGCAGCCTTACGTTCGGCAGCGTTGGGGCCGAGTATGCGTTCACGCCTCAAACGACGGCGGCCATCGAGTTCGACAACATCGGCGCGATATCGAAGAAGAGCGATGCGGCAATGCTGAGCGTCAACCTCAAATACCACTTCTAACGGAGGCGCAGATGACGACATCCATCACGATTCGCACTTTGCAATGCGCAGGCTTCGCCGTCGCGGCCGCCCTGGTATCCGCCTGTGGCGGAGGATCTTCCGGCACTGCGAGCACCAATGCGAGCGCGAACGCAAACGCCACATATGCTGCCGAGATACGCCGTACGTCGTTTGGCATCCCGCACATCAAAGCCGACGATGAGGCCAGCCTGGGCTATGGCATCGGGTATGCCTACGCAGAGGACAACTTCTGCCTGCTGGCCAACGAGATACTGACTGTGAACGGCGAGCGCTCGAAACACTTCGGCGCGGAAGGATCGAGTTCCGACTCGCCCATCCTGCAGAAGGACAATCTCACCTCCGACTATTTCTTCCGCCTGGTCAATGATGACGAGACCATTGCAGCCGCATGGCAGAAGCAACCGGCCGAAGTGCAGGCGCTGGTCAAGGGATACACCGCCGGGGTCAACGACTACCTGGAGAAGACCGGCGCTGCCAACCTGCCCGACGCCTGCAGGAATGGTGCATGGGTGCGCGCGATCGGCGAGCGCGACGTGATGAAACTGATGCGGCGCGCGGCGCTCGCAAACAGTTCGGCAGCGTTCATGGATGGATTCGTGACAGCGCGTCCTCCCGCGCCCGGCAAGCTTGCTGTCTCGTCTGCGAATCCGGTTGCGCCAAAGGCACTGCCCAGGCGCGTCACCGCCAGCAACGCGCTCGCGCTTGGCCGGGACGCAACCGACAACGGCAAGGGAATGCTGCTCGGGCAGCCCCACCTTCCGTGGGCCGATACCTTCCGTTTCTACCAGTTGCACCTGACCATTCCCGGCAAGCTCGACGTCATGGGAGCCACGTTGCCGGGCCTGCCGATTGTCGGCATCGGCTTCACCCGCAACTTTGCATGGAGCCATACCACCGATACGTCGGCGCATTACACGCTCTATGCGCTGCGCCTGGATGACAAGAACCCGACCCGGTACATGGTCGACGGGCAGGCTATCGACATGACGCGCAAGACTGTCAGCATCGACGTCAAGGGAGCGGATGGAAAAGTGGTCCGGCAGTCGCGCGAGTTCTATGGCACACGTTTCGGTCCGGTCGTCGTGTTCCCGGAGGCAGGGCTGGAATGGAGCGGCACGGCCGCCTACGCGATCCGCGATGCGAACGCAGACAACCACCGTGCGATCGAGCAGTGGTACGCGATGAACCGTGCCACCTCGCTGGCGGAACTCCAGTCAGTTAATGCGCGTGTCGTCGGCAACCCGTGGAACAACACCATTGCCGCGGACAAGGACGGCAATACCCTGTACATGAATGTTTCGCCGATACCGAACCTGGACGAAACCAAACTTGCGTCCTGCATGCCCGAGCCGTACAGGGCGCATGCCGATAACGGGATGTTCGTCCTTGCCGGCGATACCAGCCGGTGCGATTGGGACAGCGATGCACAAGCGCCGCAGCAGGGCATCATTGCCGGCAGCAGACTGCCCACTCTTGCCCGCAACGACTATGTGCATAACAGCAATGACAGCGCATGGCTGGCCAATCCGGCGGCGCCGCTGACCGGATTTTCTCCTGTCGTCAGCAGGGAAAACACTCCGCAGAGTATGCGCACCCGCTTCGGATTGGCCGAACTGCAGTCCCGGCTTGGCACTGGCCAGCAGGGCCGTCGCATGACCCAGCAGGCCTTGCAGGACATGGCGCTCGGCAATCGCATCTACCTGGCGCAGCTGGTCATGGATGATGTACTGGCGCTGTGCAGGAGGGGCGGCGAGGATGGGCCGCCCGAATTCGCAGCCGGATGCAACCGGCTGGCGAACTGGGACCGTACCGCCGACCTCGACACCAACATTGGTTATCTCTACTTCATGGGGATGATGATGCGGGCCATGGACAATCCCGCAGTATGGGCGGTGCCCTTTGACCCGAAAGATCCGCGCCATACGCCGCGCGGACTGAAGCACGACGAACCGGCTGTGGCCGCCATCCTGCGGAATGCGCTGGTGGCAGCGGTGCAGGACGCCAACCGGCTGGGATGGTCGCTCGACGCGCGGCTCGGGGATATCCAGGTGTCGCATCGTGGCGGCAAGACTATTCCGGTCCACGGTGGCATCGACGGGCTTGGTATCTACAACGTCGTCATCGGCCATCCCATGCAGGATGGCACGCTGGAGGCGGTCTCCGGAACCAGCTACGTGCAATCGGTCGCCTTCGACGATGCCGGGCCGAGGGCCAATGCGCTGCTGGCGTATTCGCAGTCCGCCAACCCGGGCTCCGCGCATCATGCCGACCAGACGGAACGGTTCTCGCGCAAGCAGTGGATTGCGTTGCCGTTCAGCGAGGCCGAGATCGCTGCCGATCCCGGCTACCGGACAATGACTGTAAACCGTCGTAACCGCACCATCAAAGCGCAGTAACAGGCCCCGGTCGCGACCGGACCAAGACAAGATCCGACAAACCGAACTACCATTCCCCTACCATGAAACGCTTTCTTACTCTCTGGACTGCCGGCCTGCCCGGCATCATTGCAATATCCTGGTTCGCCTTGCCGGCGTTGATGGCAGGACGGCCGCTTCCTGTACCGATGTGGGTGGTCAGTACTGCAAGCGCCGTGCAAAGCATGTTGCTGCTGGCGCTCGCCGTGTACGGAGGCATCCGCTTCGCGCCGAAGGCTGGCCTCCAGGCACCGTTCCTAATGCCGCTTGCCGGTTCCCTGCGTGGCGTTGATACATTGCGGCCGCAGCTGGTGCCCGGCATCCTTGGCGGGCTGTTCGGTGCCGCCTTTCTGTGGATCTTCAGCCGCTTTGCGCCGGAACCGCTCGCGCAATTGCAGGGCCAGGCTGAGCTGCCGCTCGCGGCGCGCGTACTGTATGGCGGCATCACCGAGGAAATCCTGATGCGCTGGGGATTGATGAGCTTCCTCGTGTGGTTGTTCTGGCGCCTGACGCCAGGACGGAGCGACAGGCCGTCTCCGGTACAACTTTGGCTTGCCATTGCCGCCAGCGCGCTGGCTTTCGGCGTGATGCACCTGCCGGCCGCTACGTCGATTGCCGGGCCGCTTGGCTTGGCGCCGACCCTGTATATCGTTGCCGGCAATGCCGTCTTTGGCCTCGTTGCGGGCGTGCTCTACTGGCGCCGCGGGCTGGAGTCGGCCATCGTCGCGCACATGCTGGCGCATGCCTTGTCCTATCCCATGGTTGGTTAGCGCAGACCGCTGCCCAAAAGAGTACACTGCGTAAATTGACAGGCATTCGGGGAGAAATTCCATGGCGCAACTAATGAAGATCGATTTCGTATCCGATGTCTCCTGTCCGTGGTGTGCGATCGGGCTGCACTCCCTGGAAAAGGCGCTGGAGCGCGTCGGCGATGAAGTGCATGCCGACCTCACCTTCCAGCCGTTCGAGCTCAATCCACACATGGGGCCTGAGGGCCAGGACATCAACGAACACCTCGCCGAGAAGTACGGCGCGACTCCGGAACAGTCGCAGCAGACGCGCGACATGATCCGCGCCCGGGGCGAGGAAGTCGGATTCGCATTCAACATGGACAAGCGCGGGCGCATCTACAACACCTTCGATGCCCATCGCCTGCTGCACTGGGCGGCGGAAGAGGGCAAGCAGAAGGAACTCAAGCACGCGCTGTTCAAGGCGTATTTCACCGATGGCGAGAATCCTGGCGCGCACGACGTGCTGCTGCGGCTCGCGGGCGAAGTCGGCCTCGATACGGCGCGTGCACGCGAGATCCTTTCCTCGGACGCGTACGCGGCCGAGACGCGCGAGCAGGAAAATTTCTTCCTCGAACAGGGCATCCATTCCGTCCCCGCCGTGATCCTCAACGACCGTTACCTGATTTCCGGCGGCCAGCCGGTCGAGGTATTCGAACAGGCCATGCGCCAGGTCCTGGCCGAAGGTTGATCGGGAGGGATCGCGGGCGATATCTTCCGCCTGAAGGCGGGCGAGCCGCACACCGAAGTTACGGACCGGACGGGGTGCGCTATCTCGTCGGACGTAAGTGAGTATTGAATCCAGGCACGCCCAAAGGCGATCCCATTCCTGATTGATCAAACCATCAAGCGCGCGGATGAGCGATAATTTCGCCCCTGTCTCGTGCTGTCGCAGTGCCGGCGCGACGGGACATCAGTACCTCTGCAACTTTTTAGAAGGCAATTCACCTTGGCAACCAGAAGCAAACGCTGGAACGGGAACGTCGATTCCCTTTCGGCAGAATTCCTCAAGGGCGTGATGGAAAAGATGGCCGATTACGGCGAGCACGTCCAATTTTCATTGGTCACAGGCGGCCCGGAGCCGAGCTACCAGGTGACGAATACACTTGGCAAGACCATGGCGTTCGACAGGAATCACCACCTGATGCGTCCGGAAGGGCATGAATTCGTCGGCGCGAACGCCACGAATGCATTCACGATCGAACAGGTCAAGGCTGCCATTACCGGCTTTGGCCTCGGTTCCCGTACGTCGGCATCGCGCGCGCCGCGCGTCGTTCGCGCCGGCAGCGGCACCGGTACGCGCACCAGCGCCGCCAAACTGGAAGAACAGTTCGCCGCGCAGCGTTACGAGTACTACCGCAACAACCGGCATGCCCTGCCTGCGGCCATTTCCCAGCACACGGAAGAAATCACCCAACTGATGAAGCAGGGCAAGTCCGCCGAGGAAGCGTTCGGCGAAGTGGTCAAGAAGTACTTCTGAAGTGCCGCTGGGCAGGATACGTCGCGAACGAAATCCGGTTGCCGGAATCACATTGATGACGGATCGTTTTTCTCGCGGCGCCCATGCCCACTACACACCACCCCGCAGAACGTAAACGTGCCCCCCGCGTGCCGAAGCAGGTGCCGCCCCGTGTGGCGCCCGACACCGGCGACCTCGAGGATGTGCGCCTCGCTGCGCACGACTGCAGGGCTTGTCCGCTATGGGCGAATGCCACCCAGACCGTCTTCGGCGAAGGCCCGGAGCATGCGCGCATCATGCTGGTAGGCGAGCAGCCCGGCGACCAGGAAGACCGGCAGGGACATCCTTTTGTCGGTCCTGCCGGTCAATTGCTGGATCGCGCACTGGAGGACGCGGGCGTCGACCGCGACAAGGTCTACGTCACGAACGCGGTCAAGCATTTCAAGTGGGAACCGCGCGGCAAGCGCCGCCTGCACAAGAAGCCGGGCGAGGCCGAGATCGGGGCTTGTCACCAGTGGCTGGAACGCGAGCTTGAGCTGGTGGCGCCGCAGCTGGTGGTGGCGATGGGCGCGACGGCTGCACGCGCTCTGCTCGGCCGCGCAACGCCCATCGAGGCGAACCGGGGCAGGGTGATGCCTTTCCATGCCGGTATGCAGCTTCTGATTACCGTGCATCCGTCCTATTTGCTGCGCGTGCCGGATGAGGTGCGCGAGGCGTCGTACGCGCGCTTCGTGCAGGACCTGCGGCATGCAGCGCCTTTCGCCAAGGGCAGGCCTGCCGCCTGATTACGCCGCAGGTGCCATCAATGGCTTCGGCTTGTATGCCGCCAGCACAAGCGATGTTGTGACCGACCCGAACTTCGCCAGGGTATCGATCACCGCCTCCAGTCGCGGCATTTCCGCAAACGACGCCTTCACAACAAAACAGTCTTCGCCGGTGATCCGATGCGCCTCAAGGATTTCCGGAATCCGCTCGAAGGCCTTCAGGCAGGCATTGATCTTCTCGTGGGTGGTTTTCAGCCGGATGATCGCTGTGATCTCTTGTCCCAACGCGCGCGGATTGATCCGGGCCGTATAGCCCTCGATCACGCCTGCGTCTTCCAGTGCACGAATGCGCGCGGTCACGGCCGGCTGCGACAAGCCGACCGTTTTGCCGATTTCGGTATTCGTCATCCGCGCATCGCGCTGAAGCAGTTCGATGATCTTCCAGTCGATCCGGTCCGCGTCGAACCTTGTTTTCATAATCCAGATCCATGAAGAAACAATAGATTGAAGGGATCATACGATGAAAACAAATGTTTTCCGATATCCGTCCGGTGCCTCAAACCCTAAACTGAAAGTCTTTGAACAGGAAGAAGGGAGACGCATGATGGGCGAAACCGTATTGATCATGCCGGGCATTAACAACTCGGGACCGGAACACTGGCAGACCTTGTGGGAGATGGAGAATCCCTCCTTCAGGCGCATCGAGGTGGGGGACTGGGACCATCCGCAATGTGCAGACTGGATTGCATCGGTCGATCGTGCGGTTAAGGCCGCAACGGCGCCGGTCGCTATCGTTGCGCACAGCCTCGGCTGCCTGCCCGTCGTCGAATGGGCGCTGCGCACTGGCGCGGCTGGCGTGCGGGCCGCGATGCTGGTCTCGGTGCCGGACGTTCGCGGTCCGAACTTTCCGATGCAGGCGAGCGGATTCGAACCGGTCACTCTGCGGCGCCTGCCGTTCAGGAGCATGGTCGTTTCCAGCGTGAATGATCCCTACGGCTCGCACGAATACAGGCGGCAATGCGCCGAAGCGTGGGACAGCGAATTTGTCAGCGTGGGAGCGGCCGGTCACATCAATGCACGCAGCGGACTCGGTGCGTGGGAAGAGGGCAAGGCATTGCTGCGCAGGTTGACGGCGCTGGAAGGATGAGCAGTGGAAGATCATTCCCGCCATGCATGACGTCACGAATTTATATCGCTTGTGACCACCGCCGTTTCTCCTGACACTATCTCCACACGTCTATTGCACATGGAGGATGGTCATGACCTATGTCGTTACGGAGAGCTGTATCCGATGCAAGCACACCGATTGCGTCGAACCCTGTCCCGCGGACGCCTTTCGCGAGGGGCCGAATTTTCTCGTGATCTCGCCGGAGGACTGCATTGATTGCGCGCTGTGCGTGCCAGCGTGTCCGGTCAATGCGATCTATGCGGATGCCGAGGTGCCCGCCGACCAGCAAGAATTCATCGCACTCAACCGCGAACTGGCCGAGGCATGGAGCCCGATCATTGAAAGGAAGGAAGCGCCGGAGGATGCGCATCTGTGGGCGGAGGTGAAAGGCAAGCTGCGGGAGTTGAGCCGTTAACGTTCAATCAACCAGCTGTCGATACCTTCCCGGCGTGACTCCTGCCCATTCGCGAAAAGCCTTGGTGAAATTGGACAGGTCAGAGAATCCTGCGCGGTGGGCAATGACCGTAACGGGCAGGTTCGATTCGCTCAGCAAACCGGCAGCCGTCTCGAAGCGGGTATCCCGCAGCAGATCGCGGTAGCTGCTGCCCAGTTCGTCCAGCCGCCTGTGCATGGTACGCACCGACAGGTTGAGTCGTTGTGCCACCGACTGCGCGCTCAATGGTTCCGCCAGGTTCTCCTGCAGAAGCTGCCGTATCCTGGCCGGCAGGGATTGTGGAATGCGGTTGCGGCCGAGTGCCTTTTCGCATTGATCGAGTGCAAGCCGGAATTGGGCCGGTGCAGAGCCGGGCAGGGGCTCGTCGAGCAGCCTGCGCGGGATCAGAACCTGGCAGGTGCTCCTGCCGAAGCGCACCCTGTCGCCGAACACGGCGTGGAATGGTTGCACGTCCTTCGGCGCCGGATAGTCGAACTCGATCTCCAGTTCCATCTCCTCGATGCGCTTTTCCATCACCATTGCTGTCAGGCGCGCAATCGCCGACAGCCATGATTCCTGGTTGAAGCAGTAACGCTCAGCCAGCGGAACCAGTTTCGAAGCGACGATGGCGACGTGATCCGGCTTTGCAACGATGCGCAGGTCGAAGGCGGATCCGAGCAGTTTCTGGTAGCGCATCGTCACCTGGTGCGCCGCGCGCAAGGTCGGTGCACTGGCGTAGGCCATGCCCAGCTCGGCCTGGTGGGACAGACGGATACGCGATCCGAAGTGCAGTCCCAGGCGGGGATTGCCGGTGAGTTGCAATGCGCGCGAGATGATCACTGCCAGTTGCCCGTAGCTGAGCAAGGTATCGGGGTGAGAAAAATGTTCACGCCGCAAGTCGGTGCCTGCCAGGAGTTCACCGGCATCCACACCGTATTCCAGCACCACGTCCAGCAGCAGTGCCGGCAGGTGTATCGGCACAACCGGTTCGACGATCGACACGAAATTCATACCCGCCAGGCGCTTGCTCACGGCCGTCTCCCATTTTTGGCTGAATTTAACCATCGATTTGGCCGCACAACAATACTGCGGCCATGTGCGCCTCCATACCATGTAAGTACAAAAAAACATGAAGGAGACAAGCATGCCTATCGGTTATTCCTACGAACCATCCGGTCCGATGGATCGCGCCTATCGCTGGCTATCGCGGGTCACATCGCGCTTTTCAGGCGGTGCCGACCGTCTTCCGTCCGCACAGACACTGCACGGATTCCTGCATGCGCAGCGGCTCGCGTACGACTGCGTCGTGCATGTCGGCACGCTGCTCAAACCGGGCATGACGGAGATCGAGGCGTCCGGCCTGCTCGCCGATTACCTGAAGTCGCGCGGCACGGAGCGCTTCCTGCACCGTCCCTTTGCCTGGTTCGGCGAACATGCGCGCTTCGACGGTTACAAGGACTATGCCGATTACCATCCGGGTGAACGTACGCTGCGTGAAGGCGAAACCGCAATTCTCGATGTGTCGCCTATCGTCGACGGCTACATCGGCGACGTCGGATATGTCACGTCGCTTGGCAGCAATCCGGAGCTCGTGCGCGCCAAGACGTTTCTGCTTGAACTGCGCGATGCGATTCCCCGCATGTTCGCAAGTCCGATGACGCCTGCGGAGATCTGGGTGGAGATCGATCGCATCATCGCTGCAGCCGGCTACGACAACATCCATGCCAGGTATCCGCACTGCGTGCTGGGCCACCGGGTCTTCAAGGTGAAACCGAAAACCGGCAAGCCAATCCGTATCGGCACGCGCTCCTTCGGTTGGTTCTCGCTGGAGACCAACATGGTGTTTCTCAAACTTGGCCTGTCGGCGGCGCTCACGCCGGAACATGTCGGAAAGAAGCTCGGATTATGGGCAATCGAACCGCATATCGGCTGGAAAGGCGGAGGCGCGAAGTTCGAGGAGATTCTCGTCGTCGAGCCGGGCAACGCCTACTGGCTCGATGACCAGGTCCCGCATGTGCTCGAAGCGAAGGGAGGGCGGCAACATGGCGACTAAACGCACCATTACCGCTGCAGCGCTGGCTGTCATTGCCGTAGCATGGATCGCCAGCGCGCCGCCGGACTACATCAGGATTGCACCTGCTTACGAAATGGGTGCCCCGGATTCCAGGCTGCTGGCGGTCGCTGCTCGCAACGACGACCTCGGTGCAGGCAAGGTTCTGGGAATCGACGTACCCGGACACGACGATATCGTCCTTCAGGAAGATCAGGGCCGCGCCTTTATCACCGCACGCGACGGGTGGATATGGAAACTGGATCTCGCCTCGGGCAGGGCGGAGCGCTTCGTGCAGACGCCGCTGGTACCGTCCGGTGCGCGCATCGTGCCTAACGATCCGGACCGCATGCTGTTCTGCGCATCCAACCTGCACGGCTTCAAGCCATCGAAGGATGCGCCCGTCGGTGTCTATGAACTGCGCCTGTCGACACGAGAAATCCGGCCGCTCGGCGTGCGTGTGCCGCTGCCGCCGCCTGTCGAGGCGCCGCGTGCAGGGAACCAGGGCACTGTGATCCCCTTCACTTACGGAGGTTCGCTTGCATTCCGCAGCATGACGGATGGGAACAGCCGCCCGGTCCGCTTCTGCAACGACCTCGACGTGAGCCGTGACGGCAGGCGCGTGTACATGTCCGAGCCCTATCCCTTCCCAGGTGCGGCGATGGGCGAAGCGGCCTATGAAGAGGCCATCTCGCTGGCAAACAATGGCCGGTTGTGGATGTTCGACCTGGAAAAGCAGTCGGCGCGGCTGGTGGCGCAGGACTACCATTTTGTTGACGGCGTGCTGATCGACTACGGGTCGGAGGGGACGGATGGTGTAGAGCAATCGGTGGTCGTATCGGAGACGCCGAAGTTCCGCATGCTGCGCTATTACATTGCCGGTCCGAAGGCGGGACAGGACGAGGTGCTGCAGGAATTCCTGCCCGGCATGCCGGACGGGATCAATCGGGACAAGGACGGCAGGCTGTATGTCGCGATGTACACAATGCGCACCCCGGTCATGACCTGGATCCATGCACACCCCTGGATCAAACACCTGCTGCTACGCCTGTCGCCGCGCATGTTCCCCGTGAAGCACGACACCGGCTACATGGTGTTCGATGCAAGCGGCAAGCAGCCCTTGTACATGGCCGTGCACGATGGACGGCATGTCAGGCATGTCTCCAAGATCAATCCTGGCAGGGATGCGGTGTATCTGGCGAGCTTCGATCGCGACAACCGTGGGGTACACAGCGTTGCCTATCCGGCACTGGCTGCAGATGGGGGAAAGCCGAAATCCGATTGAACCCGTGCGCTGCCGTCATGCAGAAATGAAAAGCCCTCCGCATTGCGGAGGGCTTCGAATATGGTGCTGGTACTACTTCCCGCCCGCCAGCTCCGGTGGATGCAGCCTGTTCTTCTGAAAACCTGGGTCTCACTCCGAGGGCTGCATGAGGCCGGATATTACACGGAAATAGTGACGCAGGTGTTACATTGCGTAACCTGTTTGATCCATGTCGATTCATAACACCCTCTAACCTGCCGCTTCACTGTCCGTCGATGCTTCCTGTTCGCCGGGTGTACTCAACCCGAGCCGCGCGCGCAGGGTATCCTCATCGATATTCATCAGCGTCGCGATCGCGCGGAAGTCGTCGGGCAAGGCCGGATCGTTCCAGCCGTGCGCGGAATGGCGGGCGAGGTCGACGGCGAGCTTCACGTTCTTCACCCGCGGCTTCTCGCAGGATGCGTCGTCCATTAGGGTCAGCAGCAGTTCCGGCAGCTCCCATTTCCTGCACACGTGCGCCTGCAGATCATTCATATGGAAGCCCAGCACCCGGGCCTGCGCGTCTGCGCTGCGCATGGCCGGCTGGACCTTCCGCAGCGCCTGGATCTGCAATGCCTGCTCTGGTGCATGGCACCACACCAGCATTTCGGCCAGGTCGTGCAGCAGCGCGGCAATCGCCACTTCCTCGCAGTTCAGGTCACAGCGCCATGTCGCCCAATCCAGCGCAAAGCGCGCGGCGCGCTGCGCACGGCGGATCACATGCAACAGGCCGAGCAGTGCCTGCGGATGCGGCTTGAGGTGGTTTTCGATGATCTCGAACTGCGAGAAGTGGTGGAAGAAGGGTTCGACGCCAAGCATCATCACCGCATGCTCGACCGTGGACAGGTCCTGCAGCTGGCGCCGCCCGCGGTTGCGTGCGGAAAAACGCAACACGCGTGCCGTCATCATCGGGTCGTGCAGGACAATGTCGGCGATTTCGTGCACGTTGATGCGGTCAACGCGCTCGCGCGCTTCGGCGATGGCGATGGTTGTGTGCCGCAGGACCGGGGCGTCCTTGTCGCCGAGGAAGTCGGTCCAGGCTTTGATACCGGATAGCGGAGTCGTCATGACGGCAGTCCTTGGTCACACCCTGTCTTGAGCTTATTGCACAATGTGCAATCCGGCAAGATATTCCTTGCTTCTTGTCATCGTGCTCGAAATAGCCTCGCGCCGGGCCGACAATGAGCGGGTCGGGCTGGCCGGCTGCCGCATCGATTGTTGAACGCACCGCGCCAGCACGATATAAAGCTTTCATTGATCAGTTGCCAAGAAAACCCAGGACCTGCATGCCCAGCTACGAAACTCTCGATGCCATCGCCGACATCTATACGCCTCTGCTGGCGCTCGCCGCTCTCGCCGTCCTGCTGCGCACGCCCGGCAAGCTGCAATGGCAAGTGCTTGGCGCCCGGATGGCAAGACTGGCCGCTGGTGCGCTCATCGCATACGGGTTAATGTTTCTGGACAATTGGCTGCAGGTTTGGCCTGCGTTCGGCATGGACTACAGCACGCATACGGCGGTTGCCCTGATGCTGGCGATGTTCATCGCCGTGAACGCGCCGAAGGCACGCTGGTGGTGCTGGATATCGCTGCTGGCATATGCGGTGCTGATGCTGGTGCAGCGCTACCACACGGCAGCCGACATCCTCACCACCGCTCTGGCGGTCGGTATGTTGTACCTGCCCGTCGTCATGGAGAGAAAACGTGCACCTGCTCGCTGAAGAAAGCATCAATATCAAACGCCCCGTGCCGGACGTGTTTGCCTACGTCACGGACATGGAGCGCTTCGGCGACTGGTTTCCGGGCGTGCTCGCGATCGAACCGGCCAACTGGCTCGAGCACGGCCAGATCGGCAAGGAATATCTGGAAACTGTCGCCGTCCCGTTGCGCGGCAGGCGGCAGATCAGTATCGTCGTGAGGGAATCGCAGCCAGGCCAGTTCTTTGCGACGGAAGGAAAATTCACGCCGCTGCTGCCGCGCATGGAAGTCGAGTTCGCGCCGGGCGAGGGCGGCAGTTGCGATCTCACCTGGCGCATGCTCAGCCGCAATCGCGGGCTGGCATTTCGCTTTACGATGCTGCCGGTCGCGCGGAAGATCATGAAGAAACGGGCGGCAATCGGATTGAGGCGGCTTCGCACGAAGCTCGAGCAGCGTCAAAATCGCGCGGTGATCGGCTGAATGGGATGAGCGTGCAGCCGGCATGACGGAATGCGTCCTACAAACCGCACGCGTTGACGAACATGCGCACAGTGTCCTCTGTCGTCAAGTGTTTTTCTGTTGCTGAGTGGCAACAAAAAAGATGCGCCGAGACTGTAGAATCAACTTAATAAGAACAAGTTTTTTCTACTCATCCTCGGAGACATCAATCATGAAACACCTGCTCAATCGCTTACTCTTCGCTTCCATTGCTTTCGTTGCGGCGGCGCCGTCCATTGCCCAGGACCGCGGCACGGCATCCGATGCCACCGCGCTGGTCAAGAAGGTGATCACCTATTACAAGGCCAATGGCAAGGACAAGACCTGGGCTGCCATCAACGAACAGAATCCGGACTTCAAGTACAAAGACCTGTACGTCTTCGGCAGCGTCGCCAAGGAAGGCCAGCCGCTCGCGGCGCATGGCGCCAACTCGCGCATGATCGGCAAGGACATGGGCGAGCTCAAGGATGCCGACGGCTTCCCGTTCGCCAAGAAGATCATCGAAATCGCGCTGTCCAAGGAAGGCAAGGGCTGGGTCGACTACAAGTGGCCGAATCCGGTGACCAAGGCAATCGAGCCGAAGAGCACCTATGTCGAGCGCGTGGACGACGTCTACTTCGCGGTCGGCATCTACAAGTGATCGGACGCGGCGCATCAAGATAGCGAAGTCATTCCGGCGAAAGCCGGAAAGAAGTTTCACCACGAAGCACACGAAGGGCACGAAGAACGACGCCTCCTTCGTGTGCTTCGTGCACTTTGTGGTTCAAGCATTTTTCCGAACGCAGTCCTTATCGCTCAATTTTCCGGCAGTTCAGTAACAAGCGCACGATCCCTCGGTTGCGTTGATTGTCCCGCTATCGATCGAACAAACCGTCCGCCTTGCCCAGCCACATTGCCCAGGCCATGAGCAGGGGATCGGCCATTTCGAATCCGTCATCGAAGGCCTGAACATAGAGCTGCGCTAGAGGCGGCAAAAGTACGCCGAAGCTCTCCGCAAGCGTTGCCTGCGTGCGGTCCAGTATCTTGCCAAGGACCATCAGGATCGAGGTGAGCAGCAGCCAGAAACCCGCACGGGTGCGCAATCCACCCCGAAGGAACAGGAAGCGGAAGATCAGGAATCCGACGTACACGATCAGCGCGATCACAGCCATTGCGACCACGCCGGCCGCTATTTTTTCGTGCATTGGAGCGAGCGCATGCCTGTAGTAATTGGTCTTGAGGATGCTGTCGGCGGTGAACGCCTTGTGCCAGTCGGCCTCGCGCGCAGCAAACACGACAAAAAGCAGCGCGAAGGCCGAGCCGGTCCTGCCGGGCGGTCGTGCCCCGATCATGACGACGGCTGCAGCAAACAGCCAGCCGACAATCGAAAGTTGTTCGAACGGCCCTTGTTCTGAGAGCGCCCATTTGAACTGGGGCCTTTCCAGCACCAGTGGCAAGGCTGCCAGCAATGCGGTAAACGCCACGACAGCAAGGCCGATCGTTGCATCCACTGGCGTCAAGGCGTTTGGCTTCATGAAAGGATTCGATCGAGAGGAAGCGGCTGGTTTTCGGCATGTGGACCAGTCTGTCTGTGAGTAGCAGTGAGGGGCTTCGACGGTTGGCCGTCGAGTTCCGCCACTACGCGGCAGTTTCTATTGTCTGCATCTCAAGCTTATCGGCGGGCGCGTCCCGGGATTTTGTCGGGCATCAACCCGCAGTGGATGACCGTACCAGAAGCCGGGCGGCATCGCACCCGGCCTTCCGGTCAATGGACCTTTTCGGCAAATGCGTGTGGGCCAGCTTGCTGCAATTGCTCGCGGATCATGTCCGCCTGCTGCTGCAGCGTAGCGGCGGACGTACGCAGCCCGAACAAGCCTGTGAAGTGAAGGAGCATCCGGAAAAAGAATCCGAGGCTGTCGGTGCCGGTGCGCGGGATCAGGTGGAAATGCACATGCGGCACATGCTGGTTCGTCGCCTTGCCGTCGTTCAGCAACAGGTGTGTCCCGTTGACGCCGAGGCCCGCGCGGCGCTGTGCTCCGACGATACGGTCACATACCGCGAACAGGTGCATGCGGGTGGCGACGTCGAGCTCGTCGAGCTTTTGCGCGTGCTGGCGCGGGATCACCAGAACATGTCCCTTGCCGAGCGGATGGATATCCATGAAGGCAATGCAGGTGGCGTCTTCATAAACATGCACCGCGGGTTCCGTCTTGCCGACGATTTTGCAGAACAGACAGGCTGTATGTGCGCCCAATGATGTCTCCTGTGATTTTGATCTTGATTGTCGGGCAATATTAATCGAAATCCACGCTTGCCATCCGAAGCTTTGGCAAAGATCAGCGGCAGCCGAATGCGCGCGGCTAATCTGTCCATGTGCGCCTTTTGATCCTTCCCAAGGGACCTCCTGCCGCCACGGACGGGCATAGGAAGACGACAAGGCGCCTTCTCTTGCTCCGGAAAGGAATAACAATGGACACGGTAACCCTCAAGCGCGGCCGCGGCACGGTCAACCTCGTCAAGAGCGACGACCTGATCGCGATCCGGCCGACCTCGCAGGCGGAAGTCGCGGAAGTGCTGGCCGCGGTGCCCGATTCGGTCGTGACGACGGATGTCGGGGCCACCCTCGGTGGCTTCGAGATCGTGAAGGTGCGCGCGGCGAAAGACAAGATGGAGGAAACCCTCGACAAGCTGCGCAGTCATTACCTGGTCGATGCCGGCACGCATGTCTACCATACGAAGAGCAATACCGCGCCCATTGTCCCGACCGGCAAGATCACACTGCGCTTCACGCCCGGATCCTCCGTCGGCCAGCGGCAGAAGGTGCTCGACGACAACCATCTCGAAATCGTCGAGTCGGCTGTCAAGCAGAAACCCGACGGCTCCAAGGTCGAGACGTTCACTGTGCGAACCACGCCCGACGCGCCCAACCCGCTGAAGGTGGCGGAGAAGCTGCAGCAGGATACTGCAGTGGTTGCGCTCGCCGAACCCGACTTGGCTACGCCGGGTCAATTGCTCGCCTTCCAGATGCCAGCCGACACTTTCCTCAGAGACCAGTGGCACCTGAAGAATGACGGCATTCAATTCGGTACGTCGCTCGGCCTGAAACCCGGTGCGGATGCACGCGTCACCGCCGCGTGGGAACGTGCGCAATCGCTCGGTTCGCCGGCATGCATCGTCGCGGTGATTGACGACGGCTTCGATCTTTCCCATCCTGACCTGTCGGGAAACAGCAAGATCGTCGCGCCTTGGGATTTCACGACCAATACCGACAATCCTGCCCCCAGGAGATTCCATCCGGATGTGCGGCGCGGCGACTATCACGGCACCGCCTGTGCGGGTGTGGCGATCGGCAATGCCAGCGGCGGCGGCATCATCGGCGCTGCACCGGGTTGCCGCTTCATGCCTGTGCGATGGAACAGCTCGATCTCCGACGATACCATCCGCCGGCAGTTCGGCTACGTCGCGACGCAAGGCGCGTGGGTGGTGAGTTGCAGCTGGGGTGTCGCCGCGGAAGAGTTCTATCTGTCGACCGTGATGGACGAAGCCATTGCCGAATGCGCGACGGAAGGCCGCAACGGACTGGGCTGCGTGGTCGTCTTCGCGGCGGGCAATCTGAATCACGACATCAACGACCCGCAGGGCGGCACCGTCGACGGATTCGCCACGCATCCCAACGTGATCGCCGTCGCCGCGTGCAACAGCCGCGACGAGAAATCCAACTACTCCAACTTCGGCAAGGAGATCGCGATCTGCGCACCTTCAAGCGGCGCGGGCGGCCGGGGCATTCTTACCACCGATGTGCGCGGCACCTTCCAGTTCCAGGGCGTGACATACGAGTCCGGTTACGAGGCGGGCGACTACACCCGCACCTTTGGCGGCACCTCGAGCGCCACACCGCTTGTGGCCGGCATTTGTGCGTTGGTGCTGTCGGTCAATCCTGCATTGACCGCGCGGCAGGTGAAGCAGATCCTGCAGGATACGGCGCGCAAGGTCGGCGACCTCGAGACCTATGACGACAGCGGCCATTCCATCTTCTACGGCCATGGCTGCGTGGATGCGGATGCCGCCGTGCAGGCTGCATTTGCAAGCCTGCAGCCGCTGCACGATCCATCCGTGCGGCCCGGCGCCATCCCGGCCAAGCCAACTTATGGCCAGGCCGCGCCGCGCGATGACCTGACAAGGGAGGACGCCACCCTGTACGCCTCCGAGTTCTGGGGCATTTCCCGCCACGAGCTGATCGCCGGCGCGGCGGACCGCCTGCTGAACCAGCGTGCCCGCGAAGAGGTCGAGCGGCTGCTGGCACCGCTCGGCAGCGAAGCCAGCCTGCGAGAGATCGCCGGCTGGGCCGACCGCATCAAGGGTGGCGGGCCCGGCACCAGCGCCGATCCGGACACGGCCGAATTCCTGCGCGATTTCCCGAACGGCGAAAGCAGGGACTGGCACTACGTCAACCTGCCGCTCGGCGTGACCAGCTATGCCGAAGCGAAGCGCCTGGAATTCACCCGCAACGACGACGTGGTGGAGATGGTCCGCGTGACCGTGCGCGTGCTGCAGGGCGATTCGAAGGTGATGAGCAGGCTGAATGCGCTGCGCTGGCTGGTGCACCTGATCGGCGACGTGCACCAGCCAGTGCACATCGGCTGCGGCTTCATCGACACCTCCGGCCCCGCACCGCAACTGGTGTCCGACCCGCAGGCCATCCTGAGCAAGCGGCTCCCTCACGACAAGGGCGGCAACAGCCTCATCCTGCCTGTCGGCGGCAACGTCAGCCTGCATTCCTACTGGGACAGCCGCATCCCAGGCAGTATCGAGGCGGTTACGGCGACGGGCGAAAGCGGCGCACAGGCCGGCCCCGAATTGAAGAAACGCTTCATCACCAAGCTGCTGAACATGATCGAAGAGGAGAGGGCGACCGCAAGCGACGACGCTGTCGGGCTCGCGGAAACCCTGCCCCCGGACCAATGGGGCGAGCAGTGGGCCAACACCGCGCTCCTGCATGCGCGCGCGGCATATGAAACCCTGCGCATCACCGACAAGCTCGACGGTGGCAAGTTCAAGGTGTCGTGGGAAGGAAAGGCAGCGTACGACCGACGCTGCAAGCCGATCGTGACTGCACAGCTGACCGCGGCTGCGCGCAACCTGGCCTTGCTGCTGAATACGGTAATGGGGAGCGAGCGGACAGCGTCGGGCGTGTAGGCGGAGGGATCGGTGGCACGGGGCATCGACCCCGTGCGTGTTTCGCGTTGGTCCGGCCTATGCCGCTTTCCCCGGCAATGCCCGCCGTACTTCACCGATGAAGCGGCCGTGGTTAAACTCCGCCTTCCGCATGATGTTGCGGACATGGCCGTTGAGGCGCTGGCGGTCGTCGTCGTTGATCGGCTTGGCGGTCACCACGATGATCGGAATGGTGCGTGTAGCTGGATCATCCTTCAGCGCTTCCACGACGCCGAAGCCGTTTACCTCCGGCATCATCAGGTCGAGGACGATCAGGTCGGGGCGCCCGCTGCGCGCGAGCTCGATGCCCTCGCGCCCGCCGAATGCCGGCAGCACGTCATAGTGCGCGGCCGCCAGATGCGTACGGAGCAGTTCCACGGCGCGGCGGTCATCGTCCACCACCAGCACCGTCCGTTGCGCGAGGTCGACGCCGGCAGGGAACCCGATGTCTTCCAGTGCCTGTAGCAGGTCGGCGCGGCTGACCGGCTTCTGTAGCACCTGCGCCGCACCGAGCGATAAGCCGTGGTTGCAGTCGGCGAGGATAGAGACGATGACGACCGGCACCTTGGATAGCTGCGGGTCATGCTTGATCTGCTCCAGCACATGCCAGCCATCGGCGCCGCCCGGCAGCAGAATGTCCAGGATGATCACATCGGGCCGCTCGCTTGCGGCGAGCGCCAGCCCGCGTTCGGCTGTTGCGGCACGCACCACGCGGAACCCGCCATCTTCCAGTTGTACGCGCAACAGGTTGGCGGCCGGATCGTCGTCTTCGATCACCAGTGCCAGCGGGGCAATGGGCGGTACCTTCACGGCGGGCGCGTCCGGCAGGTCCGCCGGGGCACTGGCACTGTCATCCACTCGCCAGGGCAGCCAGACGGTGAAGGTCGAGCCTTTCCCCGGCTCGCTTTGCAGCATTACGCCGCCGCCGTGCAATTCTGCCAGCCGTTTCAGCAGCACGAGGCCGAGACCCGTCCCGTCATGGCGACGCGACAGGGTGCTGTCGATCTGGGTGAAGGGCTGGAACAGGCGGGCCTGGTCTTGCGCGGAAATGCCGATGCCGGTGTCGCTCACCGTCACTTCCAGGTAATGCGCATGGCTGTCTTGCGGGAAGCGGTCCTTCCCGACCTTGCGCGCCGTCAGGTGCACCTGGCCGCCTTCCGGCGTGAACTTCACCGCGTTGGACAGCAGGTTGTAGAGAATCTGCTTGGTCTTGCGTCCGTCGACCCAAATGTCGCCCAGGCCTTCCTCCACGTCGGACGACAGCTGGATGCGTCCGACCAGCGCTTTCTCGCGCACGACCTGCAACCCGTCGCGCACCAGCGATGGAACCTGGTAGCGTTCCAGTTCCAGCGTCATCTTGCCGGACTCGACCTTGGACAGGTCGAGGATGTCATTGATCAGCGAAAGCAAATGCTTGCCGCTGGTGTGAATATCGGTGATGTATTCCTTCTGTTGCGCCGGCAATTCACCCGCCAGTCCATCCTTCATCACCTCGGAAAAGCCGATGATGGCATTGAGCGGCGTGCGCAGCTCATGCGACATGTTGGCGAGGAAATCGGACTTCAAACGGTCCGCTTCCCGCAACTGGAAATTCCTTTCCTCCAGCAGGTCGTTGGCGGCTTCCAGCTCGCTGCCGAGACGTTCCAGCTCGGCCGAGCGCTCGCGCTCACGCGCATGGGATTCCACCAGCCGTGTGTAAAGCAGGCTGTTCTCGAGCAACAGCATCATGAGCACGAAGCTGGCTGCTAGCAATCCGTAGACGCGGCCGGAATAGAACCCGACATCGAAGCGCCCCTGGTTCAGCATTGCCGACAGCGCGACATCGAATAGCCAGGCGCACATCACCACCATCAGCCAGAGGTCGATGACGGAGCGCGTCTTGCTGCGCCACAGGATGAACAGCGCCAGCAGGCTGAAGGCCCAGGTGCTGGAGACGACCCCGATCATCAAGGGTGTGTAGCGGTTCCCCGCCATGATAGGGGGGAGGAGCGGGTGTCCGGCGGTGGCAAGCGAGGCAGCGGCGGCGACCAGCAAGAAAGCCCCGGTCGCTGCAGCAGCGATGGTGGCGCCGGTGCGGCCATCGGCGGCAGGTGCCTTGTCCTTCGCTAACGCATAGGCGACCACGAACAGCGGAAAGCCCGCGTGCCAGAACATGTACAGCCAGGCCGTGCTTTGCGGGCCCGCGCCCAGCAGCCCGGTCGGCGCAAACAGGCCGGGGAAGGTCAGTGCGTGCGCAATGGCGATGAAAGCGCTGAACAGGTAGCCCGCCGCCAGGATCGCCAGCGCGCGCGAGCGCAGGATGCGGAACTGGCCGAACAGGAGGATTGCCGTGATCAGGTCGCTGACCACCAGCGTGGACTGGTAGACCGGGATGAACGCGGGGACAGGCAACAGCTGGACTTTCGCGAAAGGCGCGACCGCGAGGAAGAACAGGAGAGATATTCCCAATACGGCGAGGGCAACCCGGCGCTGTGACCGGTCGGGATGCATGGTGGCGAGGAAGGCCGGCGTGTCGTTGGCGATTTTCTGCGGAGCGCTGCGAGTTGTCATGCGGGATGCTTGTCCGGTAACGTTGCTTTGCTGGCATGATATCCCGGAAATCACCGCATAACCGCTTTTGCACGTGCGCCAACATGGCAGTTGATGTGGACATGATTGCAACCCGGTTTCCCGCTTGCTGCTACAGTAGGCGGATAAGAACGCAATACGCCTCTCCCGAAGAATACAAGACCGACCATGCACGACTTGCTGCCCACTCCCCTCGTTTTCCTTCTGACCGCCGTCCTGCTCGTGCCGCTCGCACAGCGGCTCGGCCTCGGTTCCGTCCTCGGCTACCTCCTCGGTGGCTGCCTCATCGGCCCCTGGGGTCTGGCGCTGGTCAAGAACGTCGAAGTGATCAGCCATGTTGCCGAGATCGGCGTGGTGTTGATGCTCTTCCTCATCGGACTGGAACTGCAGCCGAAGAAGTTGCTGGAGATGCGCACCATCGTGTTCGGCGGCGGTACCCTGCAGATGCTGGCATGCGGCATTCCGCTCGCCGGCGCGGCTTGGCTCGCGGGGCTGCCTTGGGTGCCAGCGCTCGTCACCGGGCTGGCGCTGTCGCTGTCATCGACCGCAATTGCGATGCAGAGCATGCAGGAAAAACACCTGCAGAATACGCCGGCCGGCAAGAATGCCTTCGCGATCCTCCTGTTCCAGGACATGGCGGCAATCCCGCTGCTGGTCATCGTGCCGCTGCTCGGCGTGCGCGCCGCGGACGGAGGGGAGGGCTTCAACTGGATGCTTGCGGCCGCCGTGCTGGCGGCTGTCTACCTGATGGGCCGCTATGGAATGCGTCCCATGCTGCGCCTGGTTGCGCAAACCCGCCTGCGCGAAATCTTCACTGCATTCTCGCTGCTGCTGGTGCTGGGCACCGCCCATCTGATGACGCTGGCCAACCTGTCGATGGGCCTGGGGGCCTTCCTCGCCGGCGTCCTGCTTGCCCGGTCGGAGTACCGCAAGGCGCTGGAGACCGACCTTGAACCATTCAAAGGACTGCTGCTCGGCCTGTTCTTCACCTCGGTCGGCATGTCGATGAACCTCGAGCTGCTGGCATCGGCGCCGCTGACCATCCTTGGCCTCACCGTGGTCTACATGGTGATGAAGATGGCGCTGCTCGGCCTGCTCGCACGCGTTCTGCCGATTGCTCCCATCCAGCGTTTGAGCTTTGCCGGCTTGCTGGCGCAGGGCAGCGAATTCGCCTTCGTGCTGTTCGCCGTTGCGCAGGATGCAAAAGTCATCCCGGCGCCGTGGAACGACATACTGCCGCTGGTGGTGGCCGTATCGATGGCACTGACGCCGCTGGCAGTCATCGCCGGCAACTGGTTGGGCAGGAAGTTCCATGAAGCCCCGCAGCGCGAGACGGATGTCATCGAACCGGAAGGTGCGCGCGTCATCATTGCCGGATTCGGCCGCGTCGGCCAGATCGTCGGCCGCATGCTGTACGCCTCCGGCATCAAGGCCACCGTCCTAGACAACGACCCGGACATGATCGACACGGTCAGCCGCTTCGGCTTCAAGGTGTACTACGGCGACGCGACGCGCCTGGACCTGCTGCGCGCCGCGGAGGCGGACAAGGCCGTCCTGCTGATCAATGCCATCGACGACGTCGAAAGCAATCTCAGGCTGGCCGACCTGGTGCGCTCCCATTTCCCGCACCTCAAGCTCATCAGCAGGGCACGCGACGTGCCCCATGTCTTCGAGCTGCGGAGCCGCGGTGTCGAGATGCTCGAGCGGGAGACGTTCGAGTCAGCCTTGCTCATCGCGCGCCGTGCGCTGGAGCAGATGGAGATTGACCCGCAGACCGCAGAACTCGCGCGGGTCAAGTTCCGCGAACACAACTTCGAGACGCTGGACGCGATGTTCCCGCACTTCCGTGACGATATGAAAACCATCTCCATCGCAAAAGCCGCGCGTGCGGCGCTGGCGCAATCCTTTGAGCAGGATGGGATCAAGGTCAAGGGAGAGACGCGGACGGATTGAATGCTTGTTTATAAAGTCGTCCGGACGGGCCTGATACTGCGCTCCGGTTCCATTGCAACTCTGCAAATTATGGAGCGATGAGAAAGATAGGGCTCAAGCTGACGAGCCCGCTTGATGTCTCTGATGGGGGCGGCTCGTCAGGGGTTGGCTGGTCGCATTTCCCGGTTGGTTGGGTATGATTAACCAATCAAGTCGTGAAAAATTGTCTTTATTGTCAATGGCTTGGCGTTTGTGCAAGCCGTGTTAGACGGACACGGTTCTGAGTTAATCAGACAGCCGTTGTCCGTCTAATTACTACAGTTAAACATATGCGTACCGAAGAACGTTTTGGCTATTTGGTGGTTCAGTGGTCAGAAGACTGGGACCCGTCTTTGCTAGACCTCCTGGTCGAAATGCCTGAGCTGGTGCTTGGCCGCCGGGTAGCAATTACGTCTTGCGATAGTGGCCCATACAAGCCTAATGCGGACGAGATGATAAGTGGGTGGAGCATGATTAACGACACTGCCCTTAGCCCGAGAATTGAGGGAATTGGAGTATTGCCGACTCCTGGTTTCGACGAGTGGTACGTGTATGAAGACGAACCGGCGAAGTGCCCTGATTGTTCTTTCGTGAATTACTATGGCTTTTCTCCTCTGGATTCGAGTAGCGAAAAAATGAAAGAATTTTGGTATCAAATCGAGATGACAAAGCCAATGCACGTGTTGGGGGCGGGTACACCCAATATGTTCTTGGTGACTCGGGACCAAGGAATGTTCGAGCGGGCGAAAATGTTTAACAGGTCGCTCGACAACGGCGCTCCGCGCTTGTCAGCTTAGTCGTTATGCATTCAAGGAGAACAAATGATTCCGCTTAATGAACTGTTTTTGTTCGCTGGCGCCGCCCTGCTGATGGTGCTGACGCCCGGTCCGAATATGATTTACTTGATTTCGCGCTCCATCAGTCAGGGGCGCAAAGCTGGCGTCATCTCCTTATTCGGCGTAATTGCTGGCTTCCTCGTGCATATGTTTGCGGCTGCTGTTGGTTTGACCACGCTGTTTCTTGCGATACCTCTTGCCTACGAAGTCCTTAAATGGGCCGGCGCGCTGTACCTGCTATGGTTGGCATGGCAAGCTATTCGGCCTGGTGCCCGGTCGCCGTTCGAAGCCAAAAACCTGCCATCTGATTCACCATCAAAGCTCTTCTTGATGGGCTTTCTTACGAACGTGCTTAACCCGAAGATCGCGGTGTTCTATCTGGCTATCCTCCCACAATTCATTTCGCCGCAGCATGGCTCCGTCTTTCTTCAGAGTGTCGTGCTTGGCCTGACACAAATTTCTGTCAGCTTTTCGGTCAATCTGCTCATTGCGCTCTCAGCTGCTGGCATTGCCTCTTGGTTTTCTCGAAACCCAACATGGCTCGCAGTTCAACGCTATTTCATGGGCTTCGTGCTGGCCGCATTAGCGGTTCGTCTCGCCCTTGAACAACGGCGGAATGTATAGCCCATCAGTCGAGAGGACGCTCAAAAAGCTGCGCTTTTTGAGTCCGCTACGGACTTCGCCTTTCGCCGCTCTTCACCTTTGACGTCATGCAGAATAAATCAGTGAAGTATTTGCACTTGCCACCTGACGCCGATCTGCCAGAGCTCGGCGGCCTGCATCGTTTCAAGGCCGTATTGATCATTGAGTCCGAAGTGTCTCAAATGTGGCAGTGGGACGTGAGCCGGTGGCTTGTGTCATCCGGTTGCAGGTACATGCTTGCGTGGGGAACAGACTGCGGCTCATGGGACGACTCGGTCGATGAGGCGAACCTTGAAAGGTTTGACTATGGCGATATTCCGGACGAAGAGAGCGTCATGACCACCTGGCATGAGGATGATGACCTGGAAGAAGTGTTCTGGTTTGCAAAAAACCGAGCAAAGCATCCCGCGCTTGATTTGAACGATACCTTGCTAATCCATATCAGTGACGTCGAAAAGCGCGAAGAATTCGAGGAGCTATTCGCTCATGCATAGCACGCAATCCTGATCATCCGCCAATTGGATTGGAGGTGGATTGGGAGAGCAACAAGGGCCACGCATCGAGTAATGAAGTGGCCGGCGCTGCGTGGTCGGGAAGGGATCAGCGCGGCAGGCTTGTTTTTTCAGCGAATGGCCGCCTCCATTGGCAGCGAAATGATCAATCTGTCAGTGTGCTGGCAGACTTTAATGACGATAAACCGAACCCTCGACCGGCACCTGACTGGGCTGTCAGGCCATTAATCGACAAGAGAGGAAAACACCTCATTTGAGTCGTCGTCCAACACAATAACGTCCGGTTTGCGCCAGCTTTCTGCCGGCGACCATTATCGAGAACCACGCTTTTCCATTTTCGTGCTATTCTTGAAAAAAGACCGATCGGTCGCAAATTACCATGAACGAGAGAACCCTTTCCAAAAGTGAACTGACGCGTGAGGCTTTCCTCGACACCGCGCTGCAGGAAGCCAGCATGACCGGCATTGCTCGCCTGACGCTGGCACCGTTGGCGGCTGCGGCCGGCCGGTCGAAGGGTGGTTTGCTGCGCTATTTCCCTAGCAAGGAAAGCCTGCGGATCGCGGTGCTCGACCATGCGTTCAGGCGCTTCCGCGAACTCATCCTGGTCCCGGCACAGGCCGCGCCGGCCGGCTTGCCGCGCCTGCGTGCGACGCTCGAGCTTTGGCTGACGTGGATCGATAGGGCGGGCTTGCAAGGCGGTTGCCCGCTGCTCTGTGCGCAGCAGGAATTCGACGATGAGCAGAACCAGGTCCGTGAGCACCTGCGCCAGGCGACGGCGGAGTGGAACAACTACCTTGTGCACCAGGCGCGCAAGGCGGCCGACGCCGGGCAGCTGCCTGCAGGACTGGCGCCCGAGGCCGTCGTGATGGTGATGCAGGGCCTGGTGAGCGCGGCACAAATGGAACGGCGCCTGCTCGGGCGCAAGCAGGTGAATGCCCGCGCGATGCAGGCGTTCGATCAATTGACTCAACCCCAACCCTGACGGAGTCCCCGATGAAAACCTCGTCATCCAAGTTTGACCTAAAAAAGACCGTTCGGTCTCTTTTGTTCATTTCCTACCGCACTGCATTTGCAATTGGCTCTGTTGTCGCGCCGCGGATTGCAACGGAGAAGGGTTTTCGGCTGTTCGGCACGCCCATGCGTCCAGGCAAATCCCGCCTCGCGCCGGAGTCGGCCCTGCCGCCGCCGCAAATCCGCAAGTTGCCGTTGACCGGCGCAGAAGTGTCCGCCTACGTGTGGGGCGATCCGGCATCGCAGCCGGTCGTGCTCCTCTTGCATGGATGGAATGGATGGGGGCTGCAGCTCGCTGGATTCGTACCGGCGCTGCTGGATCAGGGCATGGCGGTTGTGGCGGTCGACCATGTCGGACATGGCCGAAGCGATGGCAGGTTCTCCGCCTTGCCGGTGTTTATTCGCACGACGCGCGAACTGCTGGCGGCATTTCCGGCGACTAAAGGCATCGTTGCGCACTCGCTGGGCGCCGCGGCGACGGCGTTCGTGCTGGCAGAATCGGGCCGAAGCGACCTGCGCACGGTATTGCTCGCACCGCCCAAGCATCCGCGTGTGTTCCTCGAGCAGTTCGGAGCCATGCTCGGCATGTCGCGAAAGGTAGTCGACGGGATTCAGCGCCGGATCGAGGAAACGCATGGAGTGACCTTCGCCGATGTCGATGTCGAGGCGGTCGCGCCGAGGATCAAGGCACCAGTGCTGTTGATCCATAACCCCGCGGATGATGTCGTGCCGTTTTCGCATGGACAACGTTATGCACAGTTGATTGGTGACGCCCGGTTCGAGGCGGTGGATGGAATAGGGCACTACAAGATGACCGGATCGCCGGAAATCATCCGAATGGCGGCCCAATTCCTGTTCGAGGGAGTGGATGCAGGCGGCCAGGCGAATGCGTCAGCGCCGTTGCATTTGATCCGGGGAAGTCGGGAAACGGTATCCGTCTAGCCCGTTCAATCTCCAAGCAGCGTCACTACCACGTGGCGCTTTTGCGGCGACGTCCGGTGCTCCCACAGGAAGATCCCTTGCCAAGTGCCGAGCAGCAGGCGGCCGCCGCCTACAGGAATGGTCAGCGCGGAATCCGTCAGCACCGTGCGTGCATGCGCTGCCATGTCATCCGGCCCTTCCAGGTCATGCCGGTAGGCCGGGTCGCCGTCCGGTGCGAGCCGGCCGAGGATGGTATCGAGGTCGCGCCGCACATCGGGATCGGCATTTTCGGTGATCGTCAACGAGCAACTGGTGTGCTGCACGAACACATGCGCGATGCCGGTCCGTACACCGGAATCGGCAACCACGCGCGCAACCGATTCCGTGATGTTGCGCGTGCCGCGGCCGGTGGTGGAAAACTCGAGGATCGATTGACGCGTCATCTGGCCTCCGTATTGCGGCAGGAAATCCGGATCAGGCGGCGGGCCTGTGCCCCATCGCCTCGCCCATGCGGATCGAACGCTCGGCCAGCCATTCCGGGTTGAATTCGATCTCGCCGCGCGGGAAGAGCATCACCACCGTGGAGCCGAGCAGGAAGCGGCCCATCTCCTCACCTTTCTTCAGCACGATGTCCTTGTCAAGGTATTCCCATTCGCGCACCAGCCCGCCGCGCGGCGGATTAACGACACCGTGCCACACCGTCGCCATGCTGCCGACGATGGTCGCGCCGACCAGCACCAGAACGAACGGTCCGTACGGACCGTCAAACACGCACACCACACGCTCGTTGCGCGCGAACAAGCCCGGCACGCCGCGCGCTGTCGTCGGGTTGACCGAAAACAGCGATCCCGGCACATAGATCATGCGTTTGAGCTTGCCGTCGCAGGGCATGTGGATGCGGTGGTAATCACGCGGGCTCAGGTAGAGCGTCGCGAAGCTGCCGTGGTCGAACTGCTCCGCCAGCTTGCCGTCGCCGCCGACCAGCGCCGTCGTCGTATAACGGTGGCCCTTGGCCTGGAAGATCTGGTCGTGCTCGATGGAGCCGAACTGGCTGATCGCGCCGTCCACCGGGCAGATGAAATCGGCATCGGCGATCGGGCGCGCGCCCTCGCGCAACGCGCGCGTGAAGAATTCGTTGAAGCTCGGATAGCTCGCCAGGTCCGGGTTCAGCGCTTCTTCCATGTTCACGCCGTACTTCTTTGCGAACCAGCGGATCACATGGGGAGTGAGCGGGCTGCCCGAGGAAGCGAAGCGGCCGGCCAGCGCGGTCAGGGCCTGTTTCGGCAGCAGATATTGATGCAGTACGGAAAAGCGCATGGAAGGGAGTTACCTTGTGGGGATAGAGTTGGCCCGATTATAGCTTCATGCGTGTACAACTGAGGCATAAAGCACGCCAGGCCCGGGTTTCCGGAAGGAGAGGTTATGCGACATATCGGATTCGGTTTTCTCCTTTTCCTGCTGAGCCTGGCTGTGTATGCCGAGGATGCAGTCTGGGACCAGCTCCGCGCAGGCGGCTATGTGCTGCTGATGCGGCATGCGCAGACCGTCGCGGGCATCGGCGACCCTCCGGGATATACGCTCGAGGATTGCAAGACCCAGCGCAACCTGTCCGAGGAGGGAAGGGCGCAGGCAAGGCGCACGGGCGCGGCGTTCCGCGTGCGCAGAATTGTGCTCACCGAAGTGCGCAGCAGCGCATGGTGCCGCTGCGTCGATACCGCCCGCCTGGCTTTCGGTAATTCGACCGTGTGGCCGCCGCTCAATTCCTTCTTCGATGCACCGGAAAGAAAGGACGCCCAGACCGCGGAGGTACTGGCGCTCGCGCGCAGTGTCCGCCCGCCGCAGAACCTGATGCTGGTTACACACCAGGTCAACATCACCGCCCTGACGGGAGAATCCGTGGCGTCGGGGGAGATCTTTGTTGCCAAGCGGGCAGAAACGCCGGGGGAGCGGCTGGTCGTGGTGGGGCGGTTGAAGGTGCGCTGAACCTGGCGTCAGGACTTCTTCGGCACCGCGTAGCGCAGTTCCGCAAACGTCTCGCCAAAGGTGGTCGCCGACAGCAGGCGCAGCGGCGGGTGGGCAATTCGTCGCGGCAACAGGGGCAAGCCGTCGCCCAGCGTGACCGGCGTGACCTGGATGATCAGTTCGTCGAGCAGTCCGGCGTCATGAAACTTCCCGGCAAGCTCGCCGCCGCCGACGATCCAGATGTTCTTCCCGCCTGCTGCGGCAGCCATGGCGGCGTGAACGGGACGGACGTCGCCACTGACGAAGCGCACATCGGCTCCTGCCATGACCGGAAGCTGACGGGAGGTGAAGACCCAAGCGGGCTGGGTGTACGACCATGGTTCTGTCTCGCCGAGGTGGCGCAAAAGCCATTCATAGGTTGAGGACCCCATGGCGAGGGCGCCTACATCCTGGATGAAGGCCGGATAGCTCGTGTTGTCGGTGCTGCCGAACTGCAGCAACCATTCAAGGGAATGGTCGCGCGTGGCGATGAAGCCGTCGAGGCTGGACGCACCGTAGTATTGGGTTTTTGATTGCATGGGTTTTCAGGCGCTTGTTGTGGGCTGTTGGACGCGATGCTGTCTTACTTCCGGTCGCGTTGCAAACTCACGTCTTTCTGCATCTCGAGAATCTCCGCAGGCCATGTGCTCTTGATATAGGCCAGCACCGCGGCGATATCTTCGTCGGACAGCACTTGCGCATAGGCGGGCATGTCGCTTTGGTAGCCATCGGGTGCCGTCCTGCCTGGCACCAGACCATTCTTTACGATATCGACCAGCACCGCGTCCGGGTGATGCCAGGTGTGCCCGGTTTCGTCATGCGGTGGAGCGGGCAGGCGGCCGTCCGGGCGGCGCGTTCGCCACTCCGGTTGTCCTTCCAGCTTCGCGCCATGGCAGACCGCGCATTGGTTCGCGTAGATGGTCTTTCCCCGCGTTACTAACGCCTGGTCGGCAGGATCGATGAAGGCGCGCGCCTGATTGTCGCCGCTGAAATGCAAGAGTGCAGCGGCGCCGGACACGGCTACCGCAGCGCCAAGGAGTAGGTATTTCTTGTTCATGCCGGCACTATGAAGGATTGCTTGCCCGCGACGATTCGCGGCATGCATCAAAGTATAGCCGGGCAAGGGTCACGAACGTGCGGACGAGGCCAGATCTCCACTTGCCGATTCCAGCGGCGGAATGCAGCCCAGTCCTGCGAGCGTGCTTTCGACCGCCAGATCCAGCGGCGTGTGCGGCTCTTCGCCCAGCACAGCCTTCAGCTTCGCATTGCCCATGCGTACCGGTTGCTGCCACAGGTAACGCATCTCCAGCATTTCGCGAAAGGTTTCGACGAACGGAGATGCGAGGCGCACCAGCCACCAGGGGAACGTTGCGATAGCGGGTGTCGCGCCGCCATGTCGTGCGGCCGCGCGTTGGATGGCGCATGCCATCTGCGAGCCGTCAGGATCCCAATGGCCGGCCATATGGAAGTTCGCGTACGCCTCCAGATGGTGGCGGCGTTCGAGCAATGCGACCATGGTGCGCGCGACATCGGGCAGGTAGGCCCACTGATGGCCGATACCGATGCCGGGATTGTGAATGCGCGTGATTCGGCGCGCCGGTTTTACCAGTCCTTGCGAGAACCAGTTGTTTCCTGCGCGCGGGCCGAAAAAATCGCCGGCTCGAACGATCAATGTCCGTCCGCCGCGCCGCGAAAATGCCTGCAGTGCATGTTCCATCTCGACCCGGATCGCACCCTTGCGGGTGAAGGGATGCTGGGGCGAGTCCTCCGTAATGACAGGAAATGCGTCGCGGCCGTAGTTGTACACCGTGCCCGGCAGGACGATGGTTGCGCCTTCATGTTCCGCTGCGGCGATCGTGTTGCGCAGCATCGGCAGGACAAGATCCTGCCATCGCTTGTAACCGGGCGGGTTCACCGCATGGACGATCGCGGAACAGCCGCGCGCGGCAGAGGCAACGTCGCCGGCGATTAATGCATCGCCGCGCAGCCATGTTGTCCCCTCAGTTTGCTCGTCTGGCGCCGGGATACTGCGCGCCATTGCCTTGACTGTCCAACCAGCCTGGCCCAGTTGTCGCACGACTTCGCCGCCGATGCCGCCGGTGGCGCCCAGTACCAGTGCTGTCCGTCGTTCTTCCATTGCTTCCTCCGATGATTGACCATGGACCAAAGCATAGGCGAGGAGCGGATGAAAATAAATTGACTAACAATGTGTATCGGCTATACATTTTTGCATGGCATCGAACATCGCATGGGAGCTGTACCGCTCCTTCCTCTCCGTACTGACCGAAGGCTCGCTGTCGGGCGCCGCCCGCACACTCGGCGTCGCCCAGCCTACGGTCGGCCGGCACATCGAAACACTCGAGAAATCGCTCGGCCTGGTGTTGTTCACGCGCTCGCAGGCAGGATTGATGCCGACCGAAGCGGCACTCGCGTTGAAGCCGCATGCCGAAGCGATGGAAAGCACGGCCGCGGCGCTGGAGCGGGCGGCTGCCAGCCAGGGGGAGGGCGTGCATGGCGTGGTGCGGGTAACCGCGAGCGATGTGGTCGGCGTCGAGGTGCTGCCGCCTGTGGTTGCCGCGCTGCGCCGCCAGTATCCGGACCTCAAGGTGGAGCTGGTCCTCACGAACCGCGTGCAGGACCTCCTGCATCGCGAGGCGGACATCGCGGTGCGGATGACCAAGCCGACGCAGAAGCAACTTATTGCGCGGCATGTGGGCAAGATCGAGGTCGGCATGTTCGCGAGCACGGAGTATGTGAAGCGCTACGGCAAACCCGACAGCCTCGACGCACTGCAGGCGCATTCCTTGATCGGCTTCGACCGGCCCAACGCCTTCGTCCGCAGTGCCGCCAAATCGCTGCAAGGGTTGGACAGGGAGATGTTTTCCGTGCGCGCGGACAACGACCTTGCGCAACTCGCGCTGATCCGCGCCGGTACGGGCATCGGCATTTGCCAGGTGGCGCTGGCCAAACGCAGCGGACTGGTGCGCCTGCTGTCGAAGCAGTTCCAGCTTCATCTGGAAACCTGGATCACCATGCATGAAGATTTGCGGCACAGCCCGCGCTGCCGGGTGACTTTCGATGCGCTGGCGGAAGGCTTGCAGCGCCACGCGCGGGGACTTGCTCTTAGCTGAGCGCGCTGCTACCGCCGTGAATACGGGCGGGTTCCAATAGGCGCGCCGTCGGTATCGAATTTTTTCGCAAGCTGTACCTCGCCCACCCCAACGCCCACGAGCGCATCCGAAATATCCGCCATCGCAGCTTCCACGGTCTCGGCCCGGTGAAGGACCTTATCGACCGACCCCACCTCGTTCGAGCCGGCATACAGGCCAACGCGCACTACCGCGCCGTCGTCCGCCTCGGTCGGTCCGACAATGGCGCGGACGGCGTCTGGCGCAATGCCATTCTCCTCCATCGACTGCCGCACGTCGGACAACAGGCTGAGCATATCCAGTTCCCGCACCGCCGCTTCCTTCCCGCCGTGGAACAGGTCCTGGTACAGGAAATCGATCTGCACATCGCGTCCGTCGGTCACCAGGCAGCGCTTCAGCACGGGCACGATCTTCTGCGACCAATTGCGGAAGCGCTCGGCACGCGCCTCGAAGTAGCGGTCGGCGGCGGCTTCCTTTTGCGGCACATGGTAGAAGGGATCGTCCATCGTCTTGAGTGCAAAGCCGAGCAGGAAGCGCAGTTCCATCGCACTGTCCTCGGGCGCGAAGCTCGACGGCGGCCAGCCGTGCATGCTGCGGGCGAGGGCGTCTGCCGAGGTAGTCTTCTTGCGCGTCATCGCTTCATGGGCTTCGTGCACCATGGCATTCAGCTGGCAGTAGCCGATGCGCTCGATTTCATCGAGATGGTAAGCGTAGCTGACCAGGACGACGTTTGACTTGCGGCTTTCGAGGCCATCTTCCTGGAAGCTGGCACGCAGTTGCTCGAAGGCCTGCTCGTCCTGGAAACATTGCTCGCTGCGCAGGCCGCCCGTCGTATGCACGAAGAACGGCACCACGAAAGCATTGATCTCCAGCTCCGTGCCGTCGCGGTGGAGCAGGACGGTGCCCGACATTTCCTCCGCGTGTTCGCGCAGCACGTTCCAGGCCTGCGCATCTTCGTCGAAACTGCGCTCCAGCGCTTCATCGAGCGCCTGCTCGCGATGTTGCTGCAGGCACTTGCGTATCGTCTTGCGCAGCTCGGCCTGCGCTTTCTGCAGCGCATCCGGCAGCACGGCATAGATACCGGACTCGCGCAAATCGAGCGCGAGTTCCACCATGCGGTCGGCCAGCACTTCATCCCTGTCCTCGGTGGGCGCGCCGGTTTGTTTCGTCTTCTTCATGGTCTTGTCGGTGAGAGAGGGGAGCGGAAGCAGCTTCGATGCCTGTCCTCCGCGTCGAAATGATGAAGTGTATAACGAAGCCCGGATGAAAAGGGCCACGGCAGCCGGACAATGGTGCGGACCCGGGCATGATTGATGTCTTCTATGACGGCATGATCCGCACAATCAATACGCGCGGTCATTCGCGAGCGCCATGCGCATATGGACAACGAAGCCGCTTGCCGCATTTCTGTTTTCTCCGGCTTGAGCTGGCTCAAGCCGACTTATGCGCCTGATCTTCTATCTCGAACGATAACTACTAGGCTGAACCTCGCGCACGCTGTTTATGCGCTCTTTTTTGTTTCATGAAGTGGAGATTGAAGATGGGTAAGTTGATTCAAGCGACGGCATTCACCGCTATTGCGGCCACTGCTTCCCTCGCATGGGGGCAGGCCACACCCGACCTTTTCGACTCGACAGGCAAGGCTGTCGGCCAGTACAAGGGCGATTCGGTAGTCATTTCGTACAACAACACACCGGTAAGAATTTATACGGAAGGGCATTGGGATTACTCCCAGGGCAGGCCCGTTTCCAGTGGACTGACATGGAAGTATGTGCCTGTCTACTACGCAACGGCCGATTGCACCGGCGCAGCGTATGTGGGAAGCGCGCCGAGAGCGCCGACCGCGCAAGGCACTCCCGCACCCACCACGGGACCGGACTACTCGCCGCCCGCATATGGATCGCAGTACGTTGTCGCGCCGACAAAGCAAGGCGATGCATGGACGGCGAATGTCAGCGCGCAGAATCCGACTTACTCCCAGGTCGCCATCCAGTCGGAGCGCCAGTATGACGGCAGCTGCGCGCCGAAGTCGTATCCGAACCTGTGGGTCACGCCCGTTGGCCAGGCTGTACCGCTCAATACTTACGGCACCCCGCCGTTCTATGCACGATAGAGCGGTTTGCTGATCAGCGTACGGGGCCAATCTCGAGCCTGCGGTGCTCGGCGTATCTCACATACGCGTGCGCTCCTCGGCCCAACCTTGGCTCCCGTACACTGACCATCAAACCGCTCTAGCTGCCGGAATCGATCTCGCTAAAGCGGACTGTAGTCTGCTCGAAAATTGCCGCGGACATTGCGCCTCATCGCCGCCAAGGCTTGCGCCGGTGAGGCGTTCAATCCCGGGTGTCTGCGCCTCACCGGCTTGTCCGCGCAGCAGGCAACCCGGTCTCATCGGCCGGAAATCTCTCTGTTCGGCTTGCTCAGTTTGGCTTGAACTCGTAGTGGATGAGGTAGGCACGCGTGCCATAGATGACCGCTGTCGTTCTCTCCACGCCCTCGCCTGAACGCACGATGCTCACCTCGAGGCAGTCCGGCATGCCGGGCGGCAGCGCGATGCAAACCCGCGCGTAATTCCGCTTCGGCACCGGCATCACCCACTCGCGGACCGGCGTAGCATCTGATTCCACTGACGTGATCGCCGGCGCTTTCGGAAAAATTCCAGACATTGATAGCCTCGGGACATGCTTCCGGCCAAGTGCCGGACATGCATCTTTGGCATTGTGTTTCCAGCTTCGTTCCTTGGGTCAGCAGCAATTGCGGCGCTCTTGGCATTTCCAAGCGGTAAAATATCGGCCCATCAGCAAGGGCTTTCCTGCACAGGGACGGCCGTCACGCAGGAATCCATGTTGGAAGAAGACATCAAGCCGCGCGAACCCGTGGCACGGGCCGCCGCACAGGACATCGTACAAAACATCTCACGTGCCGCCACGCAGCTTGCCAACCGCATGGCCGGATATTTCAAACCCGTCATCAATCCCGCACTGGGCCGGCGCGCGAGGTTCATTGCCCTGCTCAAGGCCGCAGCCGCGTCCGGCGTCATCGGCGTCGTGCTGCTTGTAGTCTATGCAATCGTCCTGATTCCTTTCACGCCCGGCATCGCCGACATCCGCAAGGCCAAGGCCGAAACCCCGAGCGTCCTGGTGTCCGCGGACGGCAAGGAACTG
Source organism: Noviherbaspirillum sp. (assembly GCA_035627275.1). Lineage (GTDB taxonomy): Bacteria > Pseudomonadota > Gammaproteobacteria > Burkholderiales > Burkholderiaceae_D > Noviherbaspirillum. The sequence goes on along the minus strand of DASPMC010000001.1, from coordinate 18,663 downwards.
GCCGTGTTCAAGCGCATGAATCGCGAGTGGGTCGAGCTGGATCGCATCTCGCCGCATGTGATCAACGCGCTGATCGCGACCGAGGACCATCGCTTCTACCAGCACTTCGGCGTCGACCTCAAGCGCACCGCGGCCGGCATCTTGCGGACATTGCAGGGCGACCCGGAAGGCGGTTCCACGCTGACGCAGCAGCTCGCGCGCAATCTCTACCCGGAGGAGATCGGCCGCCAGCGCACCATCACCCGCAAGATCAAGGAGCTCATCACCGCGCTCAAGATCGAGTATGCCTACTCGAAGAAGGAAATCCTTCTTACCTACCTCAACACGATGCCCTTCCTGTACAACGCGTTCGGCATCGAGATGGGCGCGCGCACCTACTTCGACAAATCCGCCGCCGACCTGAACGTGCTCGAAAGCGCGACCCTGGTCGGCATGCTCAAGGGCACCAGCTACTACAACCCGGTCCTGCGTCCCGAGCGCGCGCTCGAGCGCCGCAATGTCGTGCTGTCGCTGATGGCCAAGCGCGGCGTGCTGGGCAAGGGCGACCTGGAGCGATTGAAGACGCGCCCGCTGCGCCTCGACTTCGAGCGCCAGCCGGAGCCGGTCGGCGTCGCACCCCATCTGGCGGTGCAAGTCCGCAAATGGCTGATCGACTGGGCCGACCGCAACGACTACAACCTGTATTCCGACGGCCTGGTCGTGGAATCGACCATCGATTCGCGCATGCAGTCCCATGCGGAACAGGCGGTGGCGCGCCAGATGCGGGTATTGCAGGGCATCGCCAACAGCGAATGGGGGACGGGCGCGATGCGCCGGTCATCCGGCAGTGCAGCCATTAATCCTGCCATGCGTCCGTTCGGCTATCTCTGGAAAACGCGCGGCGACCTGGTCGATGCCTTCATTCGCGAGTCCGCTCCGTATCGCAAGGCGATCGAGGGTGGTACGGCGCCCGAACTGGCGCTGAAGCAGCTCAAGGAAAACGCCGCCTTCATGGTCCCGCTGCTCGCCGACAAGACGCGGCTGGAAACCGGGTTCCTGGCCATTGATCCCGTTACCGGCCATGTCAAGGCATGGGTCGGCAGCCGCGATTTCACCATTGATCAGTTCGACCATGTGGCAACGGCACGCCGCCAACCGGGCTCGACCTTCAAACCTTTCGTCTACGGGGCAGCGCTGGAAAAAGGCATGTCGCCGGACAAGCGCTTTGCCGACACCGAGGTCGAGATCAAGATGGCCGACGGTACGGTGTGGAAGCCCACCGACATGTCCGGTCCCAGCGGCCGCGACATGACGCTGCGAGAAGGCCTGGCACTGTCCAAGAACACCATCACCGCGCAAGTGATGCAGGAAGTCGGTCCGCGGCGCGTCGCCGATTTCGCGCGCCGCCTCGGCGTGAACCAGAGTCCGCTTGAACAAGTCCCCGCGCTTGCGCTCGGCACCAGTCCGGTCACGCTGCTGGAAATGGTCTCCGCCTACGGCACGATTGCCACCGGCGGCGAAGCGCGCAAGCCCATCATGGTCAGCCGCATCCTCGACAAGGATGGCAAGGTGCTGGACACCTTTACCAGCGACGGCAGGCGCGTGCTCGACGAAGACACCGCATACGACCTCACCGGCATGCTGCGTGCCGTGATCGACCAGGGGACAGGGCGCGCCATCAAGTGGCAGGTTGGCAGCCGTGTCGATGTCGCCGGCAAGACCGGCACCACGCAGAACAACACCGACGGCTGGTTCATCCTCATGCACCCGCGCCTGGTGGCCGGCGCATGGGTTGGTTTCAACGACGCGCGCGTCACGATGCGCAGCAACCGCTGGGGGCAGGGCGCGCATACCGCGCTGCCGATGGTGGGAGACTTCACGCGGCGGACGCTGCAGGCGAGGCTCATCGACGCCAATGCCCGCTTCCCGAAGCCGCCCGAGTCCTTCTTTGCTTCGCTCGTGGAAAAGGTGACTGGTTTCTTCAGCTGGAAAAAGGATGAGCCGCCCGCGCCCCGCCGTCCTGCCGCACCGCCGCGTGCGCCGGCACCCGAACCTGTTCCGGACATGCGCGAGGATGAGATGGAACGCATCACGGAGCAGGCCGTCGACGCGATGATACCGCCCGAACCCGCCATGCCGCCGGGCGCGGTGATGGACCCCGTGCCTGAAAGTCCTGCAGCTGCCGGGCGATGACTCCGTGGCTTCTCAGCTGTTAGCGGACCCGTCTATCTGGCGACACAGGTAAGGGTGCGAAGTACGGCAGCGGGCGATGTACCGCAGCCGCGTCGGACACGCAGCGCACGCCGTGCACTGCGTGCACGCTTACGCCTTCGCCTTTTGCGCGCCTTTTCGATTCGCCTCACGCGTCCGCCTGCTCGCTTTCGTAAATACGCTGCGCAGCCATTCGTGGGCGCTCGAGCGATGCGTACGCTCATGCCATAGCTGATAGAAGCGCATCACCGGAAACGCGATCGGGGGCGTCACGATCTTCAGCGGCAGAAAGTCCGCATAGTAATTCGCGAAATGGCGGCTGGTTGTAAACACCAGGTCGGAGCGCACCAGCAGGTAAGGCGCGATGCTGAAGAACGGCAAAGTGATGACTGCATTGCGTGCCAGCCGCATGCTCGACAATTGCGTCTCGACCACGCCGCGATGCATATTCGAATACTGCAGCGGCACAATATGCGCGGCGGCGAGGTAGTTCGCCTGCGTCATGTTCTCCGAGAGCGGATTGTGTTTGCCCATCAAACAGACAATGTCGTCTTCCAGCAGAATCGACAAATGCAGCTGCGGCGGCGGGTTGGGCCAGTTCCCGATCACCAGGTCGAGTTCGCCGTTGGCCAGCGCGGTTTCATAGTCAAGGTCGCCCCGGAGCGGAATGACCGCCAGTCGCGTCAGCGGGGCTTCTTCCCGCATCAGTTCGACCACTTCGCCGAGGAAGGTCGCCGTGAGAAAGTCGGCCGCGCCGACGCGGAATTCACGTTGCGACGTCGCTGCGACATAGGTCGTCGGTTCAGCCATCATGCGCGCCGCTTCTTCGAGTATCACGCGTGCCGATACCACCAGCTCCAGCGCACGCGCGGTCGGAATCATCTGTCCTTTTTCACGCACAAGCAGGGGATCGTTGAACGTCTCGCGCAAGCGCTTGAGGACGGCGCTGATTGCGGGCTGCGACTGGTTGAGCCGGGCGGCGGCCTTGGAAACGCTGCGCTCGGCGATCAGGGTTTCCAGGACGCGTAACAGGAAGGTATCTAGCGGGTCGGTGGCTCGTGACATCGGTGTGGCGCCCGTCGGGATCGAAGGCGATATGCGGAACGTGAGGTTTTGTTATTTGGAATATAGCAGATTGCCGATTGTGCACGGTTTGCCCTGTCCTCTATATTTCTTTTCCACGACGTGGCCGTCTTCTCGATAAAAAGGGTGCGTCGATACCGATGAAAAAAAGGAATGGCAGATGGACCTGACAGCAGTAAATCAAATGAGCCGCGCTTCTTTCACCAACGCGTTTGGCGGGGTGTTCGAATATTCGCCCTGGGTGGCAGAACAGGCATGGCAGGACCGGCCGTTTGCAACGATCGAGGAGTTGTACCAGGCAATGTTCAATGTCGTACGCCGGGCGCCGCGCATGCAGATCGAGGCCCTTCTCTCCGTACACCCGGATCTGGCCGGGAAGGAGGCCCAGGCCGGCAGCATGACGGTCAGCTCGGTCAGCGAACAGTCAAGCGCGGGGCTCAACGCGCTGTCCGCCGCCGAGTTGCAGAAGATGCGGCAACTGAATGCCGATTACAGGGCCAAACATCAGTTTCCCTTCATTATTGCAGTGCGCAATTATTCCAAGGCAGAAATTTTCAGCGAGTTTGAGCGGCGCCTGCAGAACGACACCGCGACGGAATTCGACAACAATGTTGCGCAGATCTTCGACATCGTGCGGATGCGGCTGGACCGGATCTTCGCGGAAGAAACACAGGCAACGCTGGCATAAGGAGACGCAGAATGAGCGATAACGACCTTCCACGCAGACGATTCCTTGCAGCCGGCCTGGCTGCCGGATTGTCCGCACTTGCTGGCTGCAGCGGGCTTAACACAGTGCAGGCGCCGGCCACGCCGCCGGTGGTTAATAGCCCGGGCCCGGGCCGCCTCACCATACATGCGATCGATATCTGGACCGGGTTGCCGGGGGCCGGAATGCGCGTTGACCTGTCGATGCTGGAAGGGCAGTCGTACCGGCTCCTGCGTACATTCGACACCAACAAGGGCGGCCGCACCGACCAGCCGTTGTTCGAGGGGGAAACCTTCAAACGCGGCAGCTACGAGTTGAACTTGCATGTCGAGCAACATTACGCAAGGCTCGGCGCGCAGATGCCGCGCCCGGCATTCCTGACCGAGGTGCCGATTCGCTTCTCGATCGACGACCCGCGTCAGCGCTATCACATTGCGATTCTGCTCACACCCTGGAGCTATTCGTACTACCGCGGTAGCTGAACGCACGATTATCCAACGATTACGGAGACAGCTATGGCAGGCATAACGACTCATGTACTGAACACGGCGACCGGGTTGCCGGGCGCTGGCATGCGCATTGACTTTTCGATCTGGGAAGACAACCGCTACCGACTGGTCAAGACGGTATATACAAACAAGGACGGCCGCACGGACCAGATGATCCTGAAGCCGGAAGAAACCAAGGTCGGCAAGTACGAACTGGTGTTCCATGTACGGGAATACTTTTCGAAGATCGGGACCCCGATGCCGGAACTGGCGTTCATCGACACGGTGCCGGTACGGTTTGCGGTGTTCGACACCAAGCAGCATTACCACGTACCCATGCTCGCGACGCCGTGGAGTTGCACGACGTATCGAGGCAGCTGACGCCGGCCGGCGTAACCAATTCAAGGAAGACAGTGCAGGCGAACTGCACACATAGGAGACTATTCATGACCACCTTCGACGCGCAGGGTGCGCGGCCCATTCCATCAAAAACCGAAGCCGACCGGATCTATGCCAAGATTACCTGGCGGCTGATTCCCTTCCTGTGCGCACTCTGGATCCTGGCCTGGCTGGACCGCGTCAATATCGGCTTTGCAAAGCTGCAGATGCTGAACGACCTGCAATTTTCCGAGGCGGTGTACGGCCTCGGCGCAGGAATTTTCTTCCTCGGCTATTTCCTGTTCGAAGTGCCCAGCAACATGCTGCTGGAGCGGATCGGCGCGCGCAAGACGATCGCCCGCATCACCATCGGCTGGGGCATTGTCAGCATCCTCATGCTGTTTACCACGACGCCGACGCAGTTCTATGTGCTGCGCTTCCTGCTCGGCGTGTTCGAAGCCGGCTTCTATCCCGGCATCATCCTTTACCTGACCTACTGGTATCCGAGCGAGCGCCGTTCGCGCGCGTTCGGCCTGTTCATGTCGGCGTCGGCAATTGCCGGCATCATCGGCGGTCCGCTCGCCGGCGTCATCATGACGTCGCTGAACGACTTCCAGGGCATGCGCGGTTGGCAATGGCTTTTCCTGCTTGAAGGCATCCCGTCCGTGATCGCCGGTTTCGTGACACTGGCCTACCTGACTGACAAGCCGTCGCAGGCGAAATGGCTGACAGCGGATGAGCGCGCCTTCGTGCAGCGCGAACTCCAGCGGGACGCGGCAGCCGCAGGTCCGCGCGAACACAGCTTCCTCGCCAGCCTGCGCAAGCCGAAGCTGTGGGCCCTGGTCGCCGTCTTCTTCTGCATCATCGCCGCCAACTCGACGCTGACGTTCTGGGCACCGAGTATCGTCCGGGACATGGGCGTGTCCGATTCGCTGCATGTCGGCTTGCTCATCGGTGTGGCATACATCTTCGGCGCCTGCGGCATGGTCGGTAACGGCTACCTCGCCGACAAGACCGGCAAGAACACGCTACATGTAGCCGGCGCGGCACTGCTCGGCGCGAGCGCAATGGCCGCGACTGCCATGCTGGCCCACCAGCCCGTGCTTGCATTTATTGCGCTGACGCTGGCCGTCGTGGGGACCATGAGCGCGATCCCGGTGTTCTGGCAACTGCCCAACATGTATGTGTCCGGCGCGGCGGCAGCGGCCGGTGTCGCCATGATCAACTCATTTGCCAATCTGGCCGGTTTCGGTGCGCCCTACGCGATGGGCGTGCTCAAGGATTCCGGTGGCGGCCTGTCCTCCGGCTTGCTCGCCGTGGCAATGATCGAGGCGGTCGGCGCCCTGCTGGTCCTGCTCCTGATCCGTCCGCAAAAACCGCTCGGTACCCAGCTCAAGGCCGCGCAGTAATGCGGCATTCCATCGCGGCCTGGTAGGCCGCACACCGGGTGGACCTTGGTTCTGCTCCACCCGTGCCCCTGTTTCCTGGTTGACTACCTGTGCGCCTTGAAAAAGGAAGGCAGCCCTGCGTTCGGCCATTGGAAACGGAAACGAACATGCCTGCCCCGGCATGGAGGAGATCTTCAATGCATGGAGCAGCGAAGACATTGCATCAATAAGCACAAACAGAAGGGAGAGTTCCAATGAAAAAACTGACTATCGGCGTGATCGCGCTCGGCCTGGTACCGGCCACGGCGATGGCGCAATCCAGCGTCACGGTGTACGGCCTCATCGACGGCGGTGTCGAGTATCAGGGCGGAGGCGCTGCCGGTTCCGTCACCAAGGTCACGAGCGGCATGCAGAACGCCTCGCGCATCGGTTTCCGCGGCACCGAAGACCTGGGTGGCGGCATGTCCGCCCTCTTTACGCTGGAGAACGGTTTTGCGCTCGATACCGGCGCGGCACTGCAGGGCGGCGCACTGTTCGGACGCCAGGCATTCGTCGGCCTCAAGGGCGGTTTCGGCACGGTCACGCTCGGGCGTCAATACACCCCGATCTTTACTTCCTTGTGTGGCGTGATCGACCCGTTTGCCTGCGGCCTTGCCGGCAACGCGGCAAACCTCATGTCACAAGGGGGAACGGCAGCCACCGGCGGCGGTCTGCGCACCAACAATGCGATCAAGTACGCGGCCCCGTTGACCTCCGGGATGATGGCCGAAGTGACCTATGGCATGGGCGAAACCGCCGGCGACAACTCGTCACTGCGCACGCTCGCAGGCCAGGTCGGCTATAGCGCCGGCCCGCTGGTCGTCCGTCTTGCACACAACAATGTCAATAACACCGGTGCGACTTCGACATCGAAAGTAACGACATTCGGCGCGAAGTATGACTTCGGCATCGCTGCCGTGCACTTCGCCTATGCACTCAACAAGAATGCCGTTGCGGGCAATACCAATGTGGCACAGGCTGACACGCGCGATGCGATGATCGGCGTGAGCGCCCCGGTCGGCGCGGGTACCTTCCTCGCCTCGTACATCCGCAAGTCCGACCAGACCGCGGCCGGCAACGATGCCAGCCAGGTCGCGCTTGGCTATACCTATCCCTTGTCGAAGCGCACCAACCTGTATACCTCGGTTGCGCATATCGACAACACGGTTGCCAACACCGCGCCTGGCTTCTATACGGCAGGCAATGCAACCGACGCCGGCAGCGGCAATCGGTCGTTCAACGTCGGTGTACGCCATACCTTCTGACCCGGCCAGGGCTGAGCGGGCGGCGCCATGCCGCCCCGTGCCCCCGTGCGCAGATCGCGGCGCCGGCCTCCCTTGATTCAGCAAAGTCACCCATGCTCTCCTCGATCCGCACCCGCATCCTGATCTGTTCCACCGCCATATTGATGGTTGCGCTGGCGCTGACCGGGGGCAGCAACTATTTCATCGTGCGCTCGAGCAGCATCGACGCCATCCAGTCAAACCTCGACTCCATTGCGGCGGGCCACGCGCTCGCGGTGGATGAATGGGTGGCCGCGCGCACCACGTCAGTAGCGGCCGCCATCAAGGCGCTTCCGCACGGTGATCCTCAGGTGATCGTCCAGCAATTGCATCACTCGGGGGGATTTCAGGTAGCTACCATCGGCCTGCCGGACAAATCGGCCTACACCTCCAATCTGGACGGCGTACCACCGAACTTCGACCCCACCAGCCGGCCCTGGTACAACGAAGCTGTCAAGGCCGGCCGGCTGATCGTGACACGCACATACGGCGATGCGGCCACCGGAAAACCCATGGTGTCATTCGCCGCGCCATCGACGCGGGACGGCGCTACCAGTGTGATCTCGGCGGCTGTCCCGCTGGACGGCGTGCGCGACGTGGTGGCTGCCGTGCATCCCACGCCGGCCAGTTTCGGCTTCGTGGTGGACAGCGACGGCACGATCGTCGCGCACCCCGACGCCGAATTTCTGCGCAAGCCGTCAAGCACGCTATCGCCGGCGCTGACGCCTGAACTGATCACCCAACTGGTGCAGGCGCATGATCCACTGGACATCGAGCTTGCCGGCGCTGAAAAACTCCTGCGCGCCAAATCGATTCGCGGTACAGGTTGGACCCTGGTGGTTGCCCTCGACAAGGAGGAAGCGAGTGCGGGCATGCGCGATGTACTCAAGGCCACCGCGGGAGCGATCGCGCTCGCAGGCGTGGTCGCCACATTGCTGATAGGGATGCTGACCACGACCGCCTTCCGGCGCCTGTCGCAGGTGCGCGACGCCATGGATGAGATCAGTTCCGGCAGTGGTGACCTCTCGCAGCGCCTGCCCGTTGCAGGACGGGATGAAGTTGCCCAGATCGCCGCGTCCTTCAATCTTTTCGTGCACAAGATGAACGGCGTGCTTCAGCAGATCCGAAGCGGTAGCGAATCGGTGAAGAATGCGACCCAGGAGATTGTGTCCGGTAACCGCGATCTGTCGTGCCGCACCGAAATGGCCGCGAGCGAACTGCAGCAAACCGCCTCGGCCCTGGCGCAGCTCACCGGCGCCGTCCGCCAGTCGGCCGATGCCACGACACAGGCAACCGAGCTGGCCGCATCCGCCAGCAAGATTGCCTCACGCGGCGGGGCTGCAGTGGCAGACGTGGTGGCGACGATGAATGACATTACCCATGCATCCGGCAAGATCGCCGACATCATCAGCGTGATCGACGGCATCGCATTCCAGACCAACCTGCTTGCGTTGAATGCCGCCGTCGAGGCCGCCCGTGCGGGAGAGAACGGGCGCGGCTTCGCGGTGGTTGCCGGGGAAGTGCGCAATCTCGCACAGCACAGCACGGTAGCCGCCAGCGAAATCAAGGGGCTGATCGAAGCATCCCAATCAAGCGTACAGTCCGGCACGAAGCGTGTGCAGGAGGCCGGTGCCACGATGGATGACGTCGTCGTCAGTATCCGGCGCGTGAGCGACCTGATCGCCGACATCAGCCGTACGATGCGCGAGCAGAGTACCGGCATCGGACAAATCAATGTGGCGGTGTCGCAGATGGATGACGCTACGCAGCAGAACGCTGCGCTGGTCGAGCAGGCGACTGCTGCAGCGGATGTGTTGGACGAGCAGGCGAGGCAGCTCGCGCAGGTGGTCGGCACATTCCGGCTGGCCGACTGAACATTTCATGCACAGTGGGTTGGCAGCCCCGTCGCATTCAAATGTCGATCGTTCCTACTACGTTATGACAGAACATTCCCATAAAACCGATAGGTGCTGCCACCCGCTTGTTTAGCCGCGTACATGGCTTGATCGGCTCTTTTCATCAAATCCTCCAGCGTGCTGCCATCGACGGGATAGATTGCGATGCCAACGCTTACGCCGATGGATAGTTTGTGATCATCGATGATGAATGGCTGCCGGATGACGCTCACCAGTTTGGACGCCAGTGTTATTGGAACCTCCATGCCAGGCAGTCCCTGCGAAAGTACGGCGAACTCGTCACCGCCGATTCTGGCCACGGTATCAGATCGCCGCAAGGCGGCTTGCAATCGTTCGGCAACAGCTTGAAGCAGCCGGTCGCCAATGTCGTGTCCGAACGTGTCGTTCACCGGCTTGAACTTGTCCAAATCCAGAAACATCACCGCGAGCATCTCGTCCGCATGCGTTGCATGAAGCATTGCTTGCTTCAGCAGTTCTTGAAACTGCGCACGGTTTGGCAATCCGGTAAGGAGGTCGTGATAGGCAAGGTAATGATCCTGCTCCTGCTCCCGGCTGCGAAGCGTAATATCCTGCTGGAGAGCAATGAAGTGTGTAATCAAACCTTGCTCATCCAGCAAAGGTGTAATCGTTTCGTCAACCGAGTATAGAGAGCCGTCCTTCCTTCGATCGATCAATATTCCCCGCCACGCATTACCTGAAAGGATGGTGTGCCACAAATCGGCATAGAACGATTTGCTTTGCATTCCTGAACTCAACATTGCAGGTGTATTGCCGAACAGCTCTTCGGGCGAATAGCCACATAGTCTGGTCAATGCCTGGTTCATCCATACAATATGCCCGGCGTTGTCCGTAATGAAGATTGCATTGGCTGCCGATTCAAGCGCATTGAGCAGAAGTGTCTGCGGCGGCAAGTTAATTGCTCGGCCGGATCCGTGTGACTGATGGAGCATAACGATCATCTTGAATGAAGTTCGTCAATTTCCCGAAACCCTTGTCGGCTGCAATCTCCGCGACGATATCGATGTCGTCGTTAATGACGCCTGGAAAAAGATCTGCAAGCGTAAGATTTCTTGAGAAGAATGCTTCCTCTCAATGCGGCTGCAATAGCTTCGGATCAGGTTAGTACCTTAATCGAAGCATAGTTCACGTTTCAATGTCTTGTCAGGGGTAGGGCACCGGTCAGATCGACGAGGCGCCATGCGTGGAGTTGATTAAGTAATGAAAGGAAAGTCGGGACAGCAACTCCTGCCGCAGGGGCGCCTGACAGCGCCCCGAAGCGTTCAGACAGCTCAGGCGACGCACTCTCCGTGCTCGGCGCGCAGGCGCAGTTCGAGGCGCCCGCGCGTAATGAAGGCGATCTGCTGCATCGCTTCGTCGAATTCCTGTTCGGTATTGCGTCCAAGGCGGCGTTCAAGCTCCGCGAAGACTCCTTTCCTGGTGTAGTGGCGCACGCAAATAATGAAGGGGAAATCATGCCGTTCTTGATAGGCGCGGTTCATTTCGCGCAGGCGTGCGCTTTCGTCATGGGTGAGGGCATCGAGCCCGGCACTGCTTTGCTCCGCTGACGAACTTTCCGTGAGAACGCCTGAGCGGATTGCAGTCGGGGAAAGCTCTGGATGGCCCCGGAGGAAAGCCTTCTGCTCTTCGATTGAAAGGCCACGGATCACATTCATCATCGACGCGTGCAGCGCAGACGCGGACGCGAACGGGCGGTTGTCCCATGCGGCGGAAGCGACATAGGCCGAATGTTCGAAGACGTCACCGAATGCATCGGTAAAGGTTGTCCTGTCCATGGCGTTGATGGTTGCCAGGTCGTAAGAAGAAGTGGTTGGCATGGCTGTCCTGAAGTTCCGTTGATGGATAAAAGTGTCGAGCGAGTATAGGAATAGAACCAACTCGAGACGAGACGCAACTTCCTATAGTGCGAATAGCAAATTCGAATAGCCTCACTGCTCTTGCAGCGCCTTCAGCTCCCGTGACGCCGCAGTGAGGACGCCTCTTACCCAGGCATGCGCCGGAGACCGGTGTCGTGACGGATGCCACAGCTGGTAGAAGCGCATGAACGAGAAGGAAATCGGCGACGCGACGATGGCAAGTGGAATCCGCTGCGCGTGGTACTGCGCAAAATGCCGCGCCGTCGTGAGGATAAGGTCGGTACCTGGAAGCAGGTTCGGCGCCAGGCTCAGGTAGGGGCAGTGAATCCTGCGGTCGCGGCTGACACGCAAGGTGCCCAGTCCGCTCTCGACCACGCCGCGCTGTCCCCTTGAATAGGGCATGGGGACAATGTGGGAGGCGCGCAGATAGCTTTCGGTGGTCAGCTTGCCGGGCTGGCTCAATGGATTGTCATGCGCCAGCAGGCAGACCACCTCGTCTTCGAGCAGGATCGACAGGTGCAGGTGCTCCGGTGGATTGGGCCAATTGCCGATGACGATATCGACCGTGCCATCCGCGAGCGCCTGTTCGTAGTCGTACTGCGGCACGAGCGGCTGCGCAATCAGCCGGGCGCCCGGCGCACTGCTGCGGAATGCCCGGACGACGCTGGCAAAGAAGGTCGGCGCCAGATAGTCCGGCATCGCAATCGTAAAGGTCTGCTCCGTGGATGCCGGATCGAAGCTGCTGTCCGATACCAGCAGGCCGTCCAGCAGGTTAAGGGCGGTGCGCGCCTGGGCAGCGATCTGCATTGCCCGTTCTGTGGGCACCATCAAGTTCTTGTCGCGTGTCAGCAGCGGATCGTTGAAGATGGCCCGCAGGCGCTTGAGCGCGGCGCTGACCGCGGGTTGCGACTGGTTCAGCCGGATGGCGGCACGGGACACGCTTTGCTCGGCGATCACGGTGCATAGCACGCGCAACAGATAGGTATCAAACGGGTCGTCGGACCGGATCATTGCAATGCACCTCAAGGAAAGAATGTCGAAGCAACCGGATTCCAGAAGCCGCGCGTAGTCGGGCTGATTTTCACGTTTGGCAATTTGGTTTCCAATATCAGTTTTGCTATCCGGTCTATAACAGCTCGCGCGTTTCCTTCCTGTAGGCCGCTTTCTATACTTGTCTTCGAACCAGGCTGCCGGCCACAAAGCAGCCCCAAGAAGGAGACAACATGCCGACACGAGAGCAGGAAATCCCCCTTTACGCCGACCTGCAGCAGACGGAGGAAGACGCCGTCTATCGCAAGGTTTCCTGGCGCTTGCTGCCATTCCTCGGCGCCTTGTGGATCCTGGCGTGGATAGACCGGGTCAACATCGGCTTTGCCAAGCTGCAGATGCTCGACGACCTGAAGTTCAGTGAAGCGGTCTATGGGCTGGGCGCGGGCATTTTCTTCCTTGGGTATTTCCTGTTCGAGGTGCCGTCCAATGCATTGCTGCAGAAAATAGGCGCCCGCAAGACGGTGATGCGGATCACCATCGGCTGGGGCGTGATCTGCATGCTGCAGGCATTCGTGAGCACCCCCACCCAGTTCTACATCCTTCGCTTCCTGCTCGGCGCATTCGAAGCGGGCTTCTACCCGGGCATGATCCTGTACCTGACCTACTGGTATCCGAGCAAACGCCGCGCGAAAGCCTTTGGCACGTTCATGTCGGCGTCCGCGCTGGCCGGTGTACTGGGCGGTCCGATCGCCGGATGGATCATGACTTCCATGGCCGGCGTCGATGGGCTGCATGGCTGGCAATGGCTGTTCATCCTGGAAGGGATGCCATCCGTCCTCGCAGGCGTCGCCGCGTACTTCTACATGACCGACAAGCCGGAGCATGCCCGCTGGCTCGACCAGCATGAAAGGCGCGTGATCCAGGACGCGCTCGATCGGGACAACCAGGAGATGGGCGAGCGCGGCAGCGACTGGCGCAGCCTGTTCTGGAATTCCAAGGTGTGGCTGCTGATCGCCATTTTCTTTTGCCTGCTCTGCGCAAATTCGACGCTGACATTCTGGATTCCGACAATCATCAAGGAAACGGGCTTTGCCAGCCCCATGGCGGTGGGCTGGATTGCCGCAGCCGTGTATCTCTGCGGCGCCGCCGGCATGATCCTGAACGGCGCGCATTCGGACAAGCACCGTGAAGTCCGATGGCATTTCAGCGGTGCCGCGCTGTGCGGCGCGCTGGCGATGGGCGTGCTTGCCATCCTGCTCGCGTCACCGGGCAGCACGCCGATCGTGCCATTGCTGGCAATGGGCGTAGCCCTGGTGGGAACGATGAGTGCGATCCCGGTGTTCTGGCAATTACCTAACCGATACCTTGCCGGCGGCGCCGCCGCAATCGGCGTCGCGCTGATCAATTCCGTATCCAATCTCGCCGGCTTTGGCGCGCCCTACCTGATGGGCGTGATCAAGAACGCGACCGGACAGATTTCACCAGGACTTTATGTAGTAGCCGTAGTAGAAGCGATCGCGGCAATACTCGTACTGCGCTGTATTGCCCGTACATCAAAAATGGAGGAGTGAAATGAACGACAACAGCATCAAGAATCCTGACCGCCGGCGCTTCGCCGTCACCGGCCTGGCACTGGGCGGCGCCGCACTGGTTTCACACAGCGCCCTTGCGACGACCCCTGCCACGGCACCGGCTGCCGCGCAATCGTCCGGGCCGATCGTGCTGCACGGTGTGAGTCCGCGCCTGACGATCCATATTCTCGATACCTATCACGGCCAGGCGGCTGTCGGGCTGCGCGTGGACTTTTCATCGATCGAAGGGGGGCGCCATGTGCCGATCCGCAGTGTCACGATCAATCCCAACGGCCGTTCCGACGAGCCGCTGCTGATTGGCGATACCTACCGCGAAGGCAACTACGAGGTGCTGCTGCATGTCGACGACTACTTTGCGATGAAACAGGCGAAGCTGCCGCGGCCCGGCTTCCTGTCCAAGATCCCGATCCGCTTCCAGGTCCGCAATACCGGTGAGCGAATTCACCTGCCTATCCAGTTCAGCCCGTGGAACTACACCTATTACCGCGGCAGCTGAGACGTTGTTAACAAGTAAAACAGCATATTCCAAAGGTTCAGGAGAATTGACATGGCAGGCATTACGACACACGTATTGAACATATCCACCGGACGGCCGATCGCCGGCATGCAGATCGATCTCTACGACTTGAAAACTTCACCGCCGACCTTGCTCAGGAGCACCCGAAGCAATCCGGACGGCCGCACCGACGCACCGATGCTGACGCCCGAGCAAACGCGCGTGGGCGATTTCGAGCTGCGCTTCCATGTCGGCGCCCATTTCAAGAACGAGAACGCGTTCTCCGAGGAGATCCCGGTCCGTTTCACCATTATCGACGCGAAGCAGCACTACCACGTCCCCTTGCTCTGTTCCCCGTGGTGTTTTTCTACCTACCGCGGCAGCTGAGCGTAACTTCAACAGGAATTGCAATGTCACATACAGAAAAATATCTAGTCGAGGCGATCCAGCTCGCGATGGAAAACGTCCGCGAACGGAAAACCTGGCCCTTCGGCGCCGTGCTGGTCAAGGACGGCAAGGTCCTTGCCAGGGCGGTTAACCAGGTCGAGGCGACCTGCGACCCGAGCGCGCATGCCGAAATGCAGGCGGTGCGGGCGGCGGCCAAGGCGCAGGGCCACACCGACCTGAGCGGGGCCACAGTGTACGCCAGCGGCTATCCTTGCCCGATGTGTCTGACCGCGATGTACCTGTCCGGCGTGAAAGAGGTGTATTACGCCTATTCCAACGAGGACGGTGCGCCATACGACTTGTCGGCGGAACGGGGATACATCGAGATCGCCAAGCCGGTCGAGCATCGCGAGATGAAACTGTCCGGCGTGCCGGTACGGGCTGACGGCGAAGATCTGTATGAGGCGTGGCAGAAGTGCCAGGCAACGCAGTAAGAAAGTAGGGCGGGCGGACGGGGCGCAGTAATGCGTTCCCGCCGTCCGTGCGCGCTGCTGCCGCGGGCCGGTGCACATATGCCCGCTTGCAGCAGCCCGCGATCACTTCAACTGTTCCTTGACCTTTTCCAGCGCCGCCTGGGCGCATTGGTCGTCCAGGTGTCCCCCCGGTGCGCCGCCGATGCCGACGCCGCCGATTACGTCATTCCCCGCCTTGATCGGCAGGCCGCCGCCGAGCAGCAGGAATCCCGGCAGATAAACCAGATTGGCCGCGCCCGGGTTCTTTTGCGCCATTTCCATCATCGCCAGCGTCGATCCTTTTGCCGATGCAGACGTGAAGGCCTTCTGCTGGCTCGAGGCGAGCGTGTGCGGGCCGGCATTGTCGGCGCGTTGAACGGCTTTGACGACGCCGCTGCGATCCACGACGGTGGCAGCCACGGCATAACCCTTCTCGGCACATGCGGCCACTGCGGCGGTGGCGATCTGGTTGGCGAGGTCGAGGCTGATGTTTCGCTCGGTGCGGACCTGGGCGGATGCGTGGGACGCCAGGACGGATAGGGCGGCAACCGCCATGCTCTTGCTGAATGCGTTCATGACATTCTCCTTGTAGACGCGGCTCATGCGAGCCGTGAATGCAGCATAGAGACTTTGCTCGGATTTTCGAATCGGAATGTTACGCAGTGCGCCTCGTATTTCTACGTGGTCGCCGATCTGTTTCGGTTGGAGATGCGGTACGTGAAACATGTCGCCTGAATTGACTCGCAATCCGCTTTAGTAGTCCAACACACCTCGATTTTGAAGTGACGTTTGCAGGCGGGATGCCCTCTCATTGTGTTTTACATGATTTTCCCCGTCATTCCCGCGAAGGCGGGAATCCATAGGAAGTCAGCTGTATCTCCCGGCTTATGGATTCCCGCCTGCGCGGGAATGACGGGGGTACGTTGACGAAAGATCCACCGCAGTCGCCCGCCTGCATTTCCAAGTCGAAATTCAAGCATGTCGAACTACTAGCGCTCGCCGTTATATATGTGCGCTCTCGACCAAAGGCGCATAGTGACGAATCAACTCGGCCAGCGTCCCCGTTTCCAGCTTTTCCGCGACGCGCGCGCGATGAAACTCCACGGTGCGCGGAGAAAGATCAAGAGCGC
Organism: Noviherbaspirillum sp.; assembly: GCA_035627275.1. Taxonomy (GTDB): domain Bacteria; phylum Pseudomonadota; class Gammaproteobacteria; order Burkholderiales; family Burkholderiaceae_D; genus Noviherbaspirillum. Next base: position 2,211 of record DASPMC010000001.1, on the reverse strand, counting down.
GCGCAATCTCGCGATTTGTCAGGCCGGCGATGATCATGTCCAGGACTTCACGTTCGCGTGCCGACAGCCGCTCAAAGCGCTCGCGTGCCTGCCGCTCGGCGACCATGCGGCTGCTTTGGAGCAGATATGTCTTCAGGCACTCCTGCAGCGTGTCGATCAGCAGTTCGTCATCGACCGGTTTTTCGAGGAATTCCGCAGCACCTGCCTTGAATGCACGGCGGCACAGGTCGATCGTGCCGTGGCCGGTGAGGACAATGATTGGCTGCGTAACGCGCATCGCGGCCAGGCGGTCGAGTACTGTCATGCCGCCAATGCCGGGCATGCGCACGTCGAGCAGGATGGCGCCCGGCAATCCCGGTTCGAATTCGCGCAGGAAGACGTCCGGCTCGGCGTACGCCTTGACCGACATTCCTACGGTGGATAACAGCAGGGCGAGGCTTTGCCTGACTGCAGCGTCGTCGTCGAGCAGATAGATCACGGGCAGGATTGGGTGTCCGTTCATTGCTTATCCAGGTTGAGGCAAAGACAATAGAAACTCCGCGCCGCGCGGCGCACGGTTGGCTGCACTGATGGTGCCGCCCATACCTCCGGCGAGCGTTTCACAGAGGCTCAGGCCCAGACCGAGCCCGTTCTTGCGGGTAGTGAAGAAGGGTTCGAACAGGTGCGACAGCGCGGCCGGCGGAATGCCGGGTCCACTGTCCGCGATGCGGACACAGGCATGCTGTGCTTGGGATTCGATCCGGATTTGCAGCCGGCGTTCGCAGCTGCCGACCTGCTCCAGGGCTTGCAATGCGTTCCACAGCAGATTGTGCAAAATCTGGTCGAGTTCCACCGGATCTGCATTGACCATGGCCGCCGGCGAACATCCCTCCAATGTCAATGCGACTTGGCGTGACCTGATTTCCGGTGCAAGCAAGTGCAGCGCGTTGTTGACCGCCTCGTTGAGCGACACGTCGCGGGTCCGTCCCGCTGTGCCCGGCTGGCCGATTGCATCGCGCAACCGGGTGATGACCTGTGCGGCTCGCTTGGCCTGCACCACCGTTTGTGCGATCGCGTCTCGTGTTTTGTCGAGATCCGGCGGCTCGACCTTGAGCAAGCGATTCGCAGCCTGGGAGTTCGCAAGAATCGCGGTCAGCGGCTGGTTCAATTCGTGGGCCATACCGGCAGCCAGTTCGCCGAGGGTGTTCAGGCGCTCCACCTTGCGCAGGCGCAGCAAATGTTCCGCGCGCCGCCGGCCAATCGATTGCAGGCGCCACGCCGCCACGGCGCCAAGGGCGGCTGCGACCGCGAGGAGCCATGCAGCGATCGATGCCCATGGCAGGTCGCTCCAGCCTGCATGCTGCCGGGTCGTCAATGTGAACGGCTGGCTGTCCGACGACAGCTTCTTCGAGAACTGGAACTCCCAGCCGTCAGCGGATGTCATGCCTTTCTGGAGTACGACATGGCCGTGTCCGTTACGCAGTTCGACATGGATCGGCGCAGACGGCCATTCGCTATGCGGAATCATTTTCAGGATATCCACCTGGAGTGCCCAACGGTTCTCGCCTCCATCCAACGCCAGCCAGTACCGTCCCTGATCAAGGGCGACCGCGGACCGGGATATCGGGGGCCACGCCTGTTTCATTCCATCGCAGAGGACGGCAATGATATGCGGGAAGGTCCGCATGATCTGCTGCCGGGCGTTCTCCGCGCATCGGGCATCGCCGCCAGTCGCGCTCGCCGCCAGGGTGGCGAGAATGGTGTCATGTTGTACCGTGCGTTGGGTCAGCAGGCGATGCACAATGCGGCTGTCTGCTTCGAACTTTTGCTGCAAAGCATTCAGTTCGGCCCGTGATAACCATGTTGCTCCGATCGCGCCAAGCGCTAGCCAGACGGCGGTCCAGAAGAAAACTTCATGCTTGCCCATGATGCGCACGGTGTTATTCGCCGCCCCAGTAGACCGGGGCATTGGAGGCCATGGAAAAATGATAGAGCCGAGATAAAAAAGGCGGGCCAAGCCCGCCAAAGGGCACGGCTAGATCTTTTTAGACAAATTCGCCGATTTTCTTCTCCACTACCGCCCGCACCGATCCGCTGGTGACGAACGAATGCGCGACCGCGATATCGTTGTGGAACCAGCGATCGCCTTCCAGGCAGGCCGGGATCTGGCGGCGCACTTCGTCATACGCGGCCTGCGTCCCCTGGCCCAGCACGAAGCCGGGCAGCAGCGAT